>CP143946.1:4130000-4730000 GCA_036419695.1 [Clostridium] symbiosum | reverse complement strand
GGGATATTCTCAGTCGGCAGTCACAGTACAGATCCGTCTTTTGGAGCAGGAATTGAATGCCAGACTCTTTGACCGGATCGGAAAACGGATCACGCTCACGGATCAGGGAAACCAGTTCTGTACCTATGCCTACAATATTTTACATGAAGTAAACAAGGCAAAACTCTCGCTGGACAGTGACACGGAGCTCAAAAATTCCCTTCATATCGGAACGATTGAATCCCTGTGTTTCTCCAAATTCCCTCCGATTCTCCGCTATTTCAGGGAACATCATCCGAAAGTAGCCATCCGGATCACCACGGCTTCCCCGGAAGAGCTGATTGAGATGATGGAGCACAATCAGCTGGATCTCATCTATATCCTGGACGAACCACGGTATAATAACAACTGGATTAAGGTGATGGAGGTACGGGAGGAAGTGGTCTTCGTCTCATCCCCCGCCTTCGAGCTTGCCGGGCGCGGCCATATAAGGCTGGAAGAACTGCTCGGAGAGCCTTTTTTCCTGACCGAGAAAAACGCCAATTACAGGCGGGCCCTGGACCGCTTCCTGGCATCCAGGCAAATGATCCTCTCGCCATTCCTGGAAATCAGCAATACGGAATTTATTATCCGCATGATAGAGGAGAACAGGGGCCTTTCCTTTCTTCCTTATTTTGCAGTGCAGAAGAGTGCGGAGGAACGGCGGCTGGCTGTCCTTGAGGTAGAAGATTTCCATACAGCAATGTACCGTCAGATTTTTTACCACAAAGAAAAGTGGAAGACGAAAGAGATGGATGAATTTATTCGGTTAGGGGAGATGAATCTTACATAGGGATTTTGTTGAGGAACGAGAACGCCGCCGGGACGGTCGGGGTTCGGGATGGTGAGGAGGAGGCTATGAGTCTTCAGTCCCGGTTTGCAGAGTGTGACGAGGGGGAATCCAGGAGAAAAAATTCCTACGGGGACTCGCTCCCGCTGTTGAATGCGCAACGGATGCTAGATTCGGTAATACCTCATCAAGCACCGGCGGATTCCAAGGTCCCCTTCGGAAAGTTTTCTCCTTCCTTCCCCGGGAAGGTTTTCGACGGGACTGAAGACGCGAAGGTTTTCGCCATCCCGAACCCCGGCCTGCGGCCGCTGATTTGTTCTTATTCCTTCAAAGGGGGAGGTATTGTCGCAGCCACTATGTTTCCTTAAATTTCAGGAGAATGCATTCTGTATGGTATTGAATTGATTAGTTTAAACTTTAGCGCCTGACCTATCCTTAAATAACCATTCAATTTTTTGATTCATCATTAAATTTAACTTTGAATTTATCTCTGAATTCAGCCCGAAACACCTTCAAAAGGTAAAAGGTTCACGACAACATAGTGGCTGCGACAATACCTTCCCCGCACTCGACAAAAGAGACAATCAGCCCCTGAAGCCGGCGGACGGGGCAATCACCTTCGCTGAGTCTTCAGTCCCGTCGACAACCTGCCCGGGGAAGGAGGAGAAAAACTTTCCGAAGGGTGACCTTGAAGCCCGCCGGTGCTTGGCGAGGTATTTTCGAGCCTAGCATCCGCTGTGCGCTTCACCAGCGGGAGCGTGTCCCCGTAGGAATTTTTTTCTCCGGATTCCCCTTCACCACACCCTGCAAACCGGGACTGAAGACTCATATCCAACCTCCACCACCCCGTCCGCCGTCTTACAGAGGCGTCCTCGCATCTCAACTAAATCCTCACTTGATATTTCTGAATAATATATGGAAATCTGCACATCATCATGTTACAATGAATTTATAAGAACACGGCGTATTTTGAAGAAGGGAGTCGAATTTATGGAGAAATTGTTTCATGTGGCGGAAGAGTATATAAAAGGAATGAAGTGGCAGGACATGGCTCTTCTTAAAATCTGCCTCTGTGCTGCCGGTATTGTCATCGGGCTTACGGCTCCGAAGCGGTGGAGGAAAGGCCTGCTTCTATTGGCGGCGGCTGCCTTCGTAATCACCTATATTCCGCTGATGGCCAAGTTTGTACCGGCTATGCGCAACCTCGGATGTTGCGAGGAATAGTACAAATGGAAACAGATCAAATGCAAACGGATCAAATGGAAACAAAACAAATTGAAACAGAGCAAATGGAAACAACAAATGTAAACTAAGTGAAGGGTATCCCGAAAGGCTGCAGCATAGCCTGAGGGATACCCTTATTTTGATCGTCCCTGCTCCGTAAAAGAAGACGCTGCCGTTAAAATAATGTATCAATTTAGACGATAAATCTTAACTTCAAAGTTAACGTCCACCCAATAATTTCACGATACCGCCTTTTACTGCATTCTTTTCCCTAAGAGTTTCATTCCAGATTAACCTCCCTTAACTTTGAATGTGATATACAATTAACCGATTCAAATGATATTGTAAATACATAAAAATGAATTGGGAGGGATTTAGAATGAAAAGAGAAGAAACATTGCTGACCTATGAGGATGTGGATGTGGGAGACGAGTTCCTGTCGCCCTCCCGTACGGTCAGCGAATCCGATGTTTTTCAGTTTGCAGGCATCACCGGGGATTATAATGAGCTGCACACGAGTGAGGCTTTTGCTGAGACAACTCCTTACGGGACCAGAATCGTGCATGGGATGTTGACACTCGCCATTGCCAACGGCCTTTACGTCAGAATTGGTATATTCAAAAACTCAATTTTTCTGGGAATTGATAAATGGAGGTTTTTGAAACCGGTCAAAATAGGGGATACGATACGGCTCCGCCTTGTGATTGAAGATAAGAGGGAGACAAAGGAGGGGAGACGGGGAATCATCGGAATGAAATATGAGGTCCTGAACCAGAAGAATGAGCCGGTGGCGGACGGAGTGCTGCGCCGCATGGTGGATAAAAGGAGGCCGGAGGAATGATCAAGCAGGAGCCGGGCAGGGGAGATGGAAAAGTAGAAAAAAGGGAAGGGGAAAAGGAGGGAAAAATAGAAGAAACGAAAGAAACGGGAGCGCTCAGCGATTTGACAATTCTGGATCTGACACGCGTTGTTGCGGGGCCGTTCTGCAGTTCCCTGCTGGGAGATATGGGAGCCAGGGTTATCAAAATTGAGAGACCCGGGACGGGAGATGACAGCAGGGCCTACGGCCCGTACGTAAACGGCGAATCCGCCTATTTTGCAATGCTGAACCGGAGTAAATACGGCATTACGCTGAACCTGAAGGCAGAGGAAGGAAAAGCCATTTTTTTGGAAATGGTGAAAAAAGCCGATGTGGTGCTGGAAAATTACCGGACCGGAGTTATGGAAAAGCTGGGACTCGGCTATGAGGCGCTGAGAAAGGTAAACGACCAGATTATCTATGCCTCGGTGTCTGGATTCGGTTCTTATGGCCCGTACTCAAAGCGGCCTGGTTACGATATCCTGGCGCAGGCCATGGGAGGGCTGATGAGCCTGACCGGCCCGAAGGGCGGGGAACCGACCAGGGCGGGCAATGCCATGGGAGATATCCTGGGAGGAATGAATATGGCGATCGGTGTGCTGGCCGCCGTTCACGCCAGAACGCTGATTGGCCACGGGCAGAAGGTAGATATTGCCCTGGTGGACAGCATAGCGGTGTCACTGGAAAATGCGTTTACCCGCTACTGGGTAACCAACGAGGTTTATAAACGGAATGGAAATGCCTATGCGGCCCTGGCGCCCTATGATTCCTACCAGGCCAGGGACGGACTCTGTATCATTGCCTGCGGAAACCAAAAACTGTTTGAGAGTTTCAGCCGTGAAGTGGCAGGCCATCCGGAATGGATCGACGATCCGAGATTTTTATCAAATGTGCTGCGGGTGGAAAACATGGATGAACTGAAGATACTGATCGAGGGATGGAGCAGGAACTACACGGTGGAGGAGATTGTTTCCATGGCTCTGGACGCCGGAGTTCCGGCAGGTCCCGTTTATGACATCAGCCAGATTGTAAAAGACGAACATATAGCCGCAGCCAGAGATATGTTCCCCGTTGTGGAGCATCCCGTCATTGGGAAAATGCATGTGAACGGGGATGCGGTTAAAATGACGGAGACGGCGCCCCGCATCACAAAACCCGCACCCCTGCTGGGGCAGGACAATGAGAAGATATACGGCGAGTTTCTGGGCATTACCCGGGAACGGCTCGCCGGGTTAAAGGTGGAAGGCGTCTTATAGCGGATACCGTTTCCGGCAGGAATGGCCTGGATAAAAGCTGCAGGCAAAATCCTGGAATTTGGCTGCGGCCGCGTTCATGTATCTTTTTTCGTCGCGGAACAGCGCCTGGACGCGCGGAAAAACCGGCTCCGTGATATCAATGCAGCAGGTTCCGTCATACAGGCGTGCATAGTTTGTATACGCGGTGGCAAGGGCCACGCCGATTTTCTTCATCACCATGTAGGAGCGCATCATATAATCGCATTCGATTGCAATATGCGGAGTGAAACCGGCTCTCTCACACAGATCATCGAAGTATTTGCGGGAGGAAAATCCGGGAGTGAGGGCGACAAAAGGCTCGTCCTTTACCTCGGTCAGGCTGATCTGCCTTCTCTTGGAGAGAGGGTGATCCGGATGGACGAGAAGCACGGGGGAGTCGTCACTATAAAGCAGTTCGCTGTGTTTCCAGTGGGCCGGTACATCGGTGGGACTGGCAATGACAAAATCATATTTATAAAGGCAGCCGGGATTCTGAAGTTCATCCAGGCGGAGTGAGGTGTGGGTGACGCGTATTTCCGGATGTTCAAGCTGGAAAGAAGAAAAAAGTTCAATCCAGACATTGGGGCTGGTGGTGGCGACAGAGAGAAGAATATCGCGCTGCGCCTCCATATCCCGCAGTTCGGACACTGCATTATCCAGCGAAGCGAGCATCTGGTTGACATGTTCCAGAAAGACGTAGCCTCTGGCATTCAGGTGAAGCCTGTTCCCCTGGCGATCAAAAAGCTCCGTCCCCAGTTCCTTCTCAAGACGGGAGATCGTGGAACTTAAGGAAGGAGGGGAAATGTAGAGCTGGTTCGCAGTCTGTGTCAGGTTTTCATTCTCGGCGACTGCCTTAAAATAGCGTAATTGCAATAGTTCCATCAGATTCCTCCATACCGGTGCCGCATACTATTTACTGCTTGTGTTTTATACTGGTTTATGAACGTGAAAACGCGGATTTTCACGCATGATAGGGTGATATATCATCCTGAATTATTATAGCATAGAACAAAAATAATAGAAATACGGGAATAAAGGAAAATATAAGGAGGAAAAGTTATGTTAGCAATAGCGGGGTTACTGACTATATTGGTCGTGATGTTTTTAATCATGACAAAAAAATGCTCGACACTGGTCGCGCTGATCGCAGTGCCTATGATTGCCTGTGTCCTTGTGGGGCAGGGAGCCAGCATGGGAGGATACATAACCGCGGGAATCAAAAGCGTAGCCGCTACCGGAGCCATGTTTATTTTCGCCGTTGCCTTTTTTGGCATTATGGGTGATGTCGGGGCATTTGAAATCGTAGTAAACAGGATTTTAAGAATTATTGGAAAGGATCCCTTAAAAATCTGCATCGGAACACTGATTATCACGCTGATGACCCATTTGGACGGTTCCGGCGCAACCACCTTTTTGATTACGATTCCGGCACTTCTGCCCATCTATGACAAGCTTAAGATGGATCGCCGCGTACTGGCTACGGTAGTGGCGGCGGGAGCGGGAACAATGAACCTGGTTCCCTGGGGAGGACCGACAATCCGTGCGGCAACCGCACTGGAAGTATCCCTGACCGACCTGTACAATCCGATGATTATCCCTCAGCTCTGCGGTATAGCCGCCTGTTTTGCAGTCGCGGTGATGTTTGGCCTGAAGGAGAGAAAACGTTTAAAAGGGACGCTGGAAGCGATCTCGGTTGAGCCTCCCAAGTTCGACGATTTACCGGAGGAGGAGAAAGCCAAACGCCGTCCACGCCTTGTCTGGTTCAATATTCTGCTGATTGTTGTTACCATCGTATCGCTGGTAATGGAAATTCTTCCGCCCGCCGGCTGCTTTATGGCGGCGCTCTGTATCGCCATGCTTGTAAACTACCGTGACCTGAAAGAACAGGGCAAGCGGATGGACGAGCATGCGGTCGCAGCCATGATGATGGCCTCGACGCTGTTTGGAGCCGGCTGTTTTACGGGCATCCTCGGAGGATGCGGTATGCTGGAAGCAATGGCACAGGGCCTTTGTGATATCCTTCCTGTAGCGATTATGGGACACATTGCAATATTCGTGGCAGTATTCTCAATGCCTCTGTCCCTGATGTTCGACCCGGACAGCTTCTACTATGCGGTACTGCCTGTCATCGCGGTAGCAGCCGAGGTAGCCGGTGTTCCGGCACTGGCCGTAGGCCGCGCCGCCATCTGCGGCCAGATCACGGTCGGCTTCCCAATCTCCCCGCTGACCCCATCCACCTTCCTCCTGACCGGCCTGACCGGAGTAGACCTGGGAGACCACCAGAAACACAGTTTTGTGTGGTTGTGGCTGATTTCATTGACAATTGTAATTGTGGCGGTAGTAATGGGAGTAATCCCGGTATAGGAGAGGGCGGACGCCTCTGTAAGACGGCGGACGGGGGAGTGGTAGGTTGTGTATGAGTCTTCAGTCCCAGTTGATAGGTTGCGGTGGGGGGAATCCAGGAAAAAAGATTCCTACGGGGACTCGCTTCCGCTTGTGGAGCGCACAGCGGATGCTAAGACGTCAAAGAACGCCGTCTAAGCACCGGCGGGCTCCAATGTCCCCTTCGGAATCTTTTTTCCTTCCTTCCCCGGGCAGGTTGTCGACGGGACTGAAGACTCGGGGAAGGTGATTGCCCCGTCCGCCGGCTTCAGGGGCTGATTGTCTCTTTCGTTAAGTGCGGAGAGAGGTCTTGTCGCGACCACTACAAGGCTGCGATACTTTTACAGGCTGACGGTATCTTACGATGAATCTAATAGCAAATGCATTCCTATGACGAAAGCTGAATGGTCTGACGTAATGCTCTAAACTGAAAAGGATCAAATTAAACCAGTCAGAGACCGGATAGCAGATATTTTAAAGCATTCGAGGGAACATAGTGGTAGCGACGATCCTCTTCCCCCCTTGAAGGGATAGAACAAATCAGCTGCCGCAGGCCGGAGTTCGGGATGGCGAAAACCTTCGCGTCTTCAGTCCCGGACCATAACCTTCCTGTGGGGAATCCGGGAGAAAAAGATTCCGCAGGGAACCTGAAGTCCATCGGCACTTACCGAGGTTTTTTCGAGGTTAGTACCGTTATGCACTTCGAAGAGCGCAAGCGTTTCCCGGAGGAACTTTTTCTGCCCGGATTCCCCACCCGCGACAACCGAACGCCCGGGACTGAAGACTCACAACCTCCCCCTCACCATCCCGAACCCCGACCGTAACCGGCGGCGTTCTCATTCCTCAATTAATCCCCCTTATGGCGTCCTTCATTCCCTTCACATACTCTTTCACATACGGAACACACTCTTCCCCATACTGTTTACAGAGCTTCACAATCGCGCTTCCCACAATCACGCCGTCCGCCTTGCCAGCCATATTTTTTGCCTGTTCCGGAGTGGAGATTCCGAACCCGATGGCGCAGGGGATATCTTTTGCCTGTTTTACGAGCTTTACCATTGCACCGACATCCGTGGTGATACTGGTGCGGACTCCGGTTACGCCCAGGGAGGAGACGCAGTAGACGAAACCGCTGGCTTCTGCGGCAATTCTGGCGATCCGGGCGTGGGAGGTGGGGGCGATCAGGGAAACCAGCTCCATCCCGTATTTTTTGCAGACCTTGTCAAATTCTTCTTTTTCCTCAAAGGGAACGTCCGGAAGAATGAGGCCGTTCATGCCGATTTCCGAGGCGGTGCGCACGAAACGCTCCGTTCCGTAAGAAAATACCACGTTGGAATAGGTCATGAATAACAGGGGGATGGAAGTCTTCTCACGGATATGTGATACCATTTCAAAGATTTTATCTGTGGTGACGCCTCCGGCCAGGGCGCGTTCGTTGGCGCTCTGAATGACGGGGCCCTCGGCCGTCGGATCGGAGAATGGAATACCCAGCTCGATTAAATCGGCTCCGGCTTCTTCCATTGCGTAAACTAACTGTTCGGTGATGTCGAGCGACGGATCGCCGCAGGTGATAAATGGGATAAATGCTTTTCCGGCTGCAAATGCATCCTTTATGGTAATTTTATTCATGGAGATCCTCCCCTCTGTATCGTGCGATTGCGGCGCAGTCCTTATCGCCGCGGCCTGAAAGTGTGATGACAATAATCTGATCTTTGCCCATGGATGGGGCGATTTTCCTGGCATGGGCGACCGCGTGGGCGCTCTCAATGGCCGGGATGATTCCCTCCAGCCGTGACAGGTATTCAAATGCATCGACCGCCTCGTCGTCGGTGACGGGCACATATTCGGCGCGTCCGAGGTCGTGGAGGTAAGCGTGCTCCGGTCCGATGCCCGGATAGTCCAGGCCGGCGGAAATAGAATAGACCGGTGCGATCTGGCCGTATTCGTCCTGACAGAAATAAGACTTCATGCCGTGGAAGATGCCGAGTCTGCCTGTGGCTATGGTGGCGGCCGTTTCGGCGGTATTTACACCGCGCCCGGCGGCTTCGCAGCCGATGAGACGGACGCTCTCGTCACCAATAAAATTGTAGAATGTACCGATCGCATTGGAGCCGCCCCCGACACAGGCCATAACGGCGTCGGGCAGTTTTCCCTCCAGTTCCATGATCTGTTCCCTGATTTCCTTTGAAATGACTGCCTGGAAATCGCGGACGATGGTGGGGAAGGGGTGAGGTCCCATGCAGGAACCGAGGACGTAATGGGTATCTTCGATCCGGCTGGTCCATTCGCGCATGGTTTCCGACACCGCATCCTTGAGGGTTCCGGTTCCGCTCGTTACGGCATGAACCCTGGCGCCCAGGAGACGCATCCGGTAGACATTCAGTGCCTGGCGTTCCGTATCTTCTTTTCCCATGTAAACTTCGCATTCCAAATCCATCAGAGCGGCCGCGGTGGCGGTGGCAACTCCGTGCTGTCCGGCTCCCGTTTCGGCGATCACCCTTGTTTTACCCATCTTTTTCGCCAGAAGAACCTGGCCCAGCACATTGTTGATTTTGTGGGCGCCGGTGTGGTTTAAATCTTCCCTTTTCAGGTAGATTTTGGCTCCGCCCAGATCCTCCGTCATCCTCCTTGCGTAGTAGAGACGTGACGGCCTGCCCGCATAGTTATTGAGGAGGTCGGTCAGTTCCCGGTTGAACTGGGGATCATCTTTATAATGGTTATAGGCCTCTTCTAATTCGATCACCGCATTCATCAGGGTTTCCGGCATATACTGGCCGCCGTGAATGCCAAATCTTCCGTTTGTCATAGTGTTATTCTCCTTACTGCGGCAACCGCCGCCAGAATTTTTTCTTTGTCCTTTATACCCTCCGTCTCCACGCCGCTGCTCATATCAACGCCCCAGGGACGGACCGTTTTTACTGCTTCCTCTAGGTTGTGCGGGCCAAGCCCTCCTGCGAGAAAGTATGGTCTTTTAATGTTTTTCAGAAGTGTCCAGTCAAAGGTGAGTCCCGTGCCTCCGCCGCCGTTATCGAAAAGGACTAAATCGGCGCTGCTTTTTTCGGCCTGCCGGACTGACTCCGGGGAGGTGACTCTGAATGCCTTGATGACCGGCACATCGATTTCTTTTTTCAGGTTTAATATGTAAGTTTCATCCTCGGAGCCGTGAAGCTGGACGGCTCCCAGTGTATGGTCGCGGACAAGTCTTATAATGGTGTCCTGCGGTTCATCTACAAAGACACCGGCCGGGACAATGGATTTACTGAGCCGGGAACGGAGGCTGCGAAGAGCCGCGGGGGTGATGTTTCTTCTGCTTTTCGGTACATTGATGATAAAACCGCAGTAGTCCGGCTGCGCCTCATTTACCCAGTCGATGTCAATGGGGCGGGTGAGACCGCAAATCTTGATTTTTGTCACCCGGAAACTCCTTTCAGTTCATTTAGCATGGCTTTTTTATTGGGAGAGCGCATCAGCGTTTCACCTATCAGAACGGCATCGGTACCGTTATCGTGGAGTTTTTGAATATCTGCCGCCGTCCGGATGCCGCTCTCGGAGACAAAAAGGATTTCCGGAGGGACGAGGGAACGGAGGCGGATGCTGTTGTTCAGATCCACCTGAAATGTTTTCAAATCCCGGTTATTAACTCCGATGATAGAGGCGCCGGCACGGACGGCTCTTACGACTTCTTCCTCGTCGTGCGCTTCGGTCAGCACATCGAGCCGGAGAGAAGAGGCAAGCTCCATATAGCTTTTAAGCTGCTTATCATCCAGGATGGCGCAGATCAGCAGGATGGCCGACGCGCCGCAAATTCTGGCCTGGTAAATCATGTATTCGTCCACAGTGAAATCTTTTTTCAAAACAGGGATATTTACGGAGCCGGATATCTGACTCAAATACGCGTCACTTCCCTGAAAATAAAAGGGTTCGGTCAGACAGGAAATGGCCGACGCGCCTGCGGCTTCATATTCCTTTGCAATGTCTAAATAAGGGAAGTCCTCTGCAATCACGCCCTTGGAGGGGGAAGCTTTCTTGACTTCACAGATAAACGACATGCCCGGTGCGGCCAGGGCCTGACGGAAGGTGGGACGGTCCGTTTTGGCGGAGCCGAATGCGGCCATGGTCTCGGCTTTACTTCTTATATCGAACAGGGGAAGGCGTTTCCGTTCCTCTTTGATTCGTTCTCTTGTCTTTTCTGCTATGGCAGCAAGAATATTTTCATTCATTTAGTTCTCTCCCGGATACATCTCTTTCTCAGCGGTTGCTTTCACGTATAAATTCTTCCAGTTTTTTAAGCGCGTCCCCGTTGTCAATCAGACGTTCGGCCAGCCGCACTCCGTTTTCAAGTGTTTCCGTCCTTCCCGTCACATAGAGGGCGGCGCCGGCGTTCAGGCAGACGGCACAGCGTTTGGGGCCTCTCTCCTCACCGCTTAAGATGGCTCTGGTGATTGCCGCGTTTTCCTCCGGGGTGCCGCCTGCCAGCTCTTCCTTGGCGCAGCGGGTGTAGCCGAACTGTTCCGGCGTAATCTCGTAGGACTGGAACCAGCCGTCGCGGATTTCGCAGACCGATGTTGCGGAACTCATGGAAATCTCGTCGAGTTTATCCTGTCCGTATACGACCATACCCCTTGAGACGCCCAGCTTTGCCATTACCTGCGCCAGCGGTTCTACCAGCGCCTGCTCGTAGACGCCCATCAGTTCCATGTTGGCTCCAGCCGGGTTGGAGAGGGGGCCGAGGATATTGAATACGGTGCGGACGCTCAGTTCCTTACGGATAGGAGCCACATATTTCATGGCAATGTGATAGTTCTGGGCAAATAGGAAACAGATTCCGATTTTCTTTAAAAGTTCTGCGCTCTGCTCCGGCGTAATGTCGATTTTGACCCCCAGCGCTTCCAGAACGTCGGCCGCGCCGGATTTTGATGATGCGGCCCTGTTGCCGTGTTTTGCCACCGGCACGCCGCCGGCCGCGATGACCAGGGCGGAGGTGGTGGAGATGTTAAAGGAGTTGGCTCCGTCCCCTCCGGTCCCGACGATTTCCAGGACATCCATATCGTGGAGGAGTTTGATGCAGTGGGCGCGCATGCCTGCGGCCGATGCGGTGATTTCGTCAATCGTTTCTCCTTTGATGGAGAGGGCGGTCAGATAAGCGGCCATCTGTACATGGCTGGCCTGGCCTTCCATTATTTCATTCATAACCTGCTTTGCTTCCTCATAGGACAGGTTCTCTTTTGTGGAAAGTTTGATAATTGCTTCGCGGATCATAGTTTTTACCTCCTGAAAATTATGTATTTAAAAATCCCCCGGCTAAAGACTGTATAGGAAGTTCTCTATCATCTTTTTCCCCTGCGGGGTCATGATGGATTCCGGATGGAACTGGACGCCGTAAACGGGATATTTTCTGTGTTCCACGGCCATGATTTCGCCGTCTGTGGTGCGGGCCGTGATGCGCAGGCAGTCGGGAAGATACTTTTCCGATGCGGCCAGGGAATGATATCTGGCCACCTGGACCGGCGGATTCATTCCCCGGAACAGGACGCTGTCCGGAGCTGTGTCTATCATCGATGTCTTTCCGTGCATCAGTTCCTTTGCATAAGTGACAACGCCTCCCAGCGCGCTGCAGATGGCCTGATGGCCGAGGCAGACGCCCAGAATCGGGATTTTCCCGGTGAAATGTTCGATCACGTTCAGGATGATACCGGCATCCTCCGGGCGTCCCGGACCGGGTGAAATGACAATTGCTTCGGGAGCCATTGCTTTTATATCCTCCAAGGTACAGGCATCATTTCTTACCACCTTAATATCGGGGGTGATGCTGCCAATCAACTGGTACAGGTTATAGACAAAACTGTCGTAATTATCTATCAGCAATATCATAAGAGACCTCCTTCCGCCGCTTTCAGTGCATTTACTACTGCCTTTGCTTTATTGCAGCACTCTTCAAATTCACGTTCCGGGACGCTGTCCGCCACGATTCCGGCTCCCGACTGGACACATACGCGTCCATTTTTCTTATAAGCCAGGCGGATGGCAATACAGGTGTCCATATTGCCCGTAAAGTCCAGATAGCCGATGGCGCCGCCGTAGATTCCCCTCTTTCTGCCCTCCAGTTCACCGATAATCTCACAGGCCCGCAGTTTCGGGGCTCCGGATAAAGTGCCTGCCGGTAAAATAGAGTCAATGGCGTCCACGGCGTCTTTATCCTTCCGGATGGTCCCCGATACAGTGGAACCGATGTGCATGACATGGGAGAACCTCTCAATGGTACAGTATTTTAAAACATTTACCGTGCCGAGGCTGCATACCTTGCCGAGGTCATTTCTTCCCAAATCCACGAGCATGTTGTGTTCCGCCAGTTCTTTTGTATCGGACAGAAGTTCGCGTTCGAGAGCCTGATCCTCCACGGCATCCCGGCCGCGGGGGCGCGTTCCGGCCAGCGGGAAGTTAAAGAGCGTTTCATTTTCCAGTTTCGCCAGCGTTTCCGGAGAGGCGCCCGCGATTTCCACGTCGTCACTGGAGAAATAGAACATATACGGGGAAGGATTTGTGGTGCGCAGCACCCGGTAGGTGTCAAAGAGGCTGCCTTCCGCCGCCGCGGTAAGCGGGTCGGAGAGAACTACCTGGAAGATATCGCCTTCGTGGATGTAGTGCCTGGCTTTTTCCACCATCCGGCAGTATTCCTTTTTAGAAAAGGCGGGGGTCAGTTCCTCTTTCAGCTTCAGAGGCTTGAAAACTGCCTTGGCTTCACTGCCCAGCAGTTTTTCTATCTCATCCAGTTTTTCGGAAGCATTCTGATAGGAGTGGTCCGGATCCGAGGGATCGACGCCTGCAATCAGGATCAGCTTTTGTTTATAGTGATCGAAGACGATAACCCGGTCGAAAAGCATCAAATCCACATCGCAGAAATCGTCATTTTTGAGTCCGTTTGTATTCAGGGACGGTTCGGCATACTTGATGTAATCGTAGGAAAAATAACCCACAAGACCGCCGGTAAATGGCGGCATATTTTCTAATTTCGGGCTTTTGTAATCGTCCAGAATGCGGCGGATGGCTTCGCCCGGATGGATGGTGCCGGTCGTGGTTTCCTCAGTCAGTTCGTCCTCCTCCCCGCGCCGAACCCGGAGAACTCCGTTTTTGCAGGTCAGTTCCAGACTGGGTGAGTAGCCAAGAAAGGAATAGCGGCCCCATTTCTGATTGTCCTCAGCGCTTTCCAGAAGATAGCAGTGGCGGCTTGCCGCTCTCAGCGTTCTCATTACTTCCACCGGAGTGAACCGGTCGGAATAAACTTCGCGGGCGACGGGGATGCGGCGGTAGGAGCCGCCTTCAGCGATTTTTTTTAAGTCTTCCAGTGTTGGGTACATATAAAACCTCCTGTCTCATTTACCTGGTGTTCGGTCTCATTTTGGTGTATTGTCTCATTTCAACCGGCTCTGTCGGGAGATTTTTACTGGCACGCTGTACCTTTAAGAAAACAGCAAAAAGCACGCTTTGCGAACGTTTCATTACTACGCAATAAAAAATCCGCCCATGACAGAAGAATGGTTTCTGTCAAGGACGGATATAAGTTCCGCGGTGCCACCTTGATTCATGGATCTCTCCATGCGCTTTGCGAGATACTGACATATCTCCGGCAACTGACGTATGCCCCACGTCACAGAGTACTCGGCGGTATTAAGCCTTTGACTGTGCCCTCGGCGGTCCATTTGGCAATCTGCAGTTCGATCCGGTTCTCAGCATCCCGGACTCTCTGTGCGCGCATAATTACTTTGATCTCCGCTTCATTGGTTTAAGCTAATAAATTAGTGAATTATTTTTGTACAATATACTATGTTTGAAATGATTTGTCAATTACTTTTTTTAACCTCTTAACTGTTCGATTTTATCCTGTGTTACTTTTCACTCCTCTGCCAGAAAGACGGCAGTGTAGCGAAAAGTAACCGCCTCGCGGGATACATACCGGGTGAACAGTAACTTTATCCTCCCTTTACGGAGAGGGGAAAAAACGTGCAGGTCCGGGCAGATTGCGGAGCAGTCCGAAGAGAAGGAGAATTCCAATCATCAAATAGATAACGATGGTCTGGGCGCGCGTCGGAAGGTGCTTTCCTGTTTTCACATACCGGACCGCCATTTGCAGGGCAATGACAAGGCCTGCGGGAAGCAGCAGGAGTATAACCGGATTGGCCCGGAATGCCGCTTTAAAGTCGAGACGGAAGAGGGCGAGGCACATGCGGCTTACACCGCAGCCGGGGCAGTAAAGCCCTGTGACTTCATGGAACAGGCAGGGGATCAGGGGGCGTCCCGCCAGAGTGCATAAGAAGATATAAAACAGGCCGGCTCCGAGGAGCCAGCCGATTCTGATGCACAGTTTCCGCAAACGCTTATGCATTTGGAAGATATTTATTCAGCTCATTCTGTAATAGAGCATAAGCTACAATGCTCAGTCCGAACAGGCTGAGAAGCAGATAAATCACCGGCGCGCTTCCCCTTGGTTCGCCGTGCTGGTCATGAATCATCTCAACGGCATTTCCCATCTGGTACATCCAGTAAAAGGCATAAATTCCGCAGGTCAGCAGGGAAAACAGAAAAACCATTCCTCCGCTCGTCCCCATTCTTCCGGAAAGGGCATTTGTCTCGTCATTCAGTACAATCATCCAGTAAATTCCATAGATGCCGCATGTTACGAACAGCAGTAAAATACATACCGCAATATTGCGCTGTTTCATAGTCCGTGTCCTCCTTTGTGTAGTGTCATGTCCAGAGCGTGTTGATAATTCATTCCCGCCATCAGCACGCTCCGGGCAGTTTTGATTCTACCACAGCGGGGGCGGCCGATCAACAGGAACCTACAATGTTTCCGCCCTCTGCTTGATATTCTGGTGGAAATTGATAATGTCATGCTCATATTCCTGATCCATCAGGCTGGACGTAATCATAAAATCCGCGGTTGCCTTGTTATTGGCGATGGGAATATCATAAACCTGCGCAATTCTGAGCAGTGCTTTGACATCCGGGTCGTGGGGCTGGGCGGTAAGCGGGTCGGAGAAGAAGATGATAAAATCAATCTGTCCCTCAACAATCTTGGCGCCAATCTGCTGATCCCCTCCGAGAGGGCCGCTGTTATAGCCCTTCACCGGCAGGGCGGTATAATCCGTGATCATCCTGGCGGTAGTGCCTGTCCCGCACAGGAAATGTTTTTTCAAGATCTCTTTATTCTCCTCGCACCAGTTGATAAGATCCTTCTTTTTATTGTCATGTGCGATTAAAGCTATATTTTTCTGTTTTCCGATTGTCATTGTTAAAAAATCCATATGAATCACTCTCCTTTTCACTGATTGTATTACAGCATGGCAGTAACCTGATTCTTGCATAAAATGGAAGAAATGTCAAGAAAAGAGAAATTATACAGCATAAATCATCGTATTATCTGTATCCGTACCCCGTTGTGATTACCATGTGAGGAGCATCGAAGAAGATTTCTGACATTACTATCCTATTTTAACATTTTAATGTAAAATTTTCTTCTTCTGTGTGTAAAGGTATGGTATAATGTGCGCGTAGCGGACATGATACCTGCGCATACCGTTTTCTGCGTCAACCGCAGAAATACGGGCGCTAAGTTCCGTCGGAGACACGTATTCACGGAGTGAATATCGTATAATGTGCGCGTAGCGGACATGATACCTGCGGGAACAATCAGATAATATAAAAAGGGGAATTACAGTGGAGAAACCTGGCATCGGCAGAAGAGCAGCCCTGAGAACAATCATATCGGTAGCCTGTATTTTTGTATCGGGATTTCTTCTTTTCTATGCGTATAAAAACATTACAAGAAACATGAGCGCCAGCAACCTGAGGAGAGTGGCGCAGCAAAACTGCATGGTGTATGATATGCGGTTTGCGGATAACAGGAGCATGCTGCGCAATGTCAGTGAGACACTCAGGATGTTTAACCAGATGAGTACGGAGGAACTTTCCGTTTATCTGGGAAGAAACGCGGCCGACAACAACCTGTTTGGAATATACCTGATAGACGGCGAAGGATATGCAACGGGAAAGGGCGGGAAAAGGGAAAAAATCCAGAAGACCGCCGATCTGGAGCTCCTCCTGGAGAAACAGGAAGAAATATTCAGGGTAGGGCTTTTTAATGATTCGGAGGATGCCGTTTTCGTGAGCATTCCGGTGGAACCGTATGAGGTGGCCGGTTTTAAGGTGGCTGCGCTGGCAATGGCTTACAGCAACGCATCGCTATATGACAGCCTGAATAAGGGGCTCTATGACGGGGACGCCACGGTTGTACTCGCAGACGGTAATGGAAATACTTTTATGCATTTTGCGGGGAAAGAGACGGAAGAAAAGAATTACGGTACGGTGGAAGAATACTTTTCGGGTTTGAAGTTTTCCGATCAAAACAAGCTGTCTAAAATGACGGAGTCCGCCATACACGGACACGGTACCACAACTTGGGTGAAGGATGAGCACAGGGAATACTGTCTCAGCGTTCTGCCATTTGAGAGCATGGACGGCTATCAGCTTTTTATGGTGCCGTCGGAGGTGATAGAGGCGTCGGTCAGAGGAAAACTGGACGAAGTGCTCTTGCAGTGCGGTCTGAGCCTGGTTCTGGTGGCTCTGACGCTTATTTATTTCAATCTGTACACCTACAGGCTCGACAAGGCTCAGTATATGAAGATCGTTTCCGCCCGCGACGCCGCCGAGGCTGCAAACCGGGCTAAGAGCAGCTTTCTTTCCAACGTGTCCCATGATATCAGGACGCCGATGAATGCCATCACCGGGATGGCCAGAATCGCCCAGGAAAATATAAATGACAGGAAATGTGTGGCGGACTGCCTGACGAAAATCGATGTGTCTTCCAGGCTGCTTCTGGGAATTATTAACGATGTCCTCGATATGTCCAAGATTGAGGCCCAGAAGATCGAGCTGGCAAGCCAGGCGGTTTCCCTGACGGAGCTGATTGAGTCCAACCGGATGCTGGTGGAAAAAAGGGCGGAAGAAAAGAGGCAGTCCCTGACGGTCCATTATGAAAATATCACCCATGACACCGTTCTGGGGGATCCGGTCCGTATCAGCCAGATTATCATGAACATTCTGAGCAATGCGGTGAAATGCACTCCCGATGGCGGCAGAATCACGGTGGAGGCCTCAGAGCTGCCCTGTGACAGGGAGGGAAAAGGACGGTACCGGTTCGTGATATCCGATACGGGCGTGGGAATGTCGGAAGAGTTCCAGAAACATATTTTCGAGCCGTTTACCCAGGAAAATGATTCCGGCCGTTCCAGCTATAAGGGAACCGGTCTGGGGATGGCCATCACAAAGAACCTGGTGGAATTGATGGGAGGATACATTGGGGTGGAGAGCAGTCCCGGTAAGGGGTCCGTGTTTTGCGTGGAACTTGTGCTGCCCCTGATCTTCCGGACGGCGGTGCTCCGTGAAAAAGAGGAGGGCACCGGTTCCGTATTTAAATCGGAGGAAATCATGAACTGCCTCTGTGGAAAACAGTGTCTGCTGGTGGAGGACAATGAACTAAACGCGGAAATAGCGGAAACGTTTTTATCCATGGCTGGGATGAAAAGCATGAAAGCCGTCAACGGCCGGGAGGCATTGGATCTGTACCTGAAGATGGCTCCGGGATTTTTCGATATAATTCTGATGGATATTCTGATGCCGGTGATGAACGGCTACGACGCCTGCCGGGAGATCCGGGCATCCGGGCGTCCAGACAGCCTGACGGTGCCGATCGTGGCAATGACGGCAAATGCGTTCAGCGAGGATGTTGAACGGGCCGAAGAGTGCGGAATGAACGCCCATATAGCAAAGCCGATTGATGCGGATCGGATGATGCATGTGCTGAAAGAGGCGCTGGAGTGACAATAAAAAGCCGCAGCCGCTTCCCTCGAAAAAATGAGGAAGGCGGCTGCGGCTTTTAGATTGCAGTATAATTCCACATCTGCTGCAAAACATTTATTTATTTATTTTCCTTTGCTTCTGCCAAATAGTGCACAATCAGAAGGCCGACAGCCGCCAGAACGAACATGGCCGTCAAAACAAAAAACGCCGTAGCATAATTGCCGTTGATGATGTAATTATAGGCATCCCCGCCGACATAAGCGTTCACGGGTTCATAGGGGTAATAGTCCCCGTCGTTGTAGCGCATCATTTTGTCAATTCCCTTGTAGAGCGTAAAACAGCCGCATGCCAATGAGGCAATCGCCAGCCAGCACCATACGCTCAATTTGCGGGCGGCCGCTGAAAACTCGTCGTGCCTCTCTTCGCAGACGGTTGGCCGATCTGCCGGTGCGGAAGGATTTTCCGGGATGACCATCTGCTGGCCGCATTGCGGACACGTGCCTGCGCCTTCGGGCAGTTGTGCCCCACATCTTTTACAAAACATAATTACTCCCCCTTTTTCCTGATTCATGCAATTTGCAGTAAATGGCATTGTTCGTGCTCTGCATGTTAGCAGACATGATCATTATAGGTTCATAAATTGCAAATTGTATATACCTATTATGAATCCTACCTCTAATTGTACAACCTTTCAAGCGGATATGACAGAACATTATAAAATAAGACAAAAATTTCCAGAAATCTGTTCCGGTTTTATCATCTGTTTCTCCGGATTCCCCCTTACGATAACCTAAAAATCGGGACTGAAGACTCAGCCCCCCATCCCACTCCCCCGTCCTCCGTCTCACAGAGGCGTCCTCGCATCTCAACTAAATTTTCCTTAAGCTTTTTGACAGTATGAAAAAAGGGAAGAATATGTTATAATACAAACGATTATACGCATTTTTTGGAGGAAGCAATGGCTGCAGAATACGCAATTGAAATAAAAGATGTAACGAAAATCTACCGGCTGTATGAAAAACCCATTGACCGTCTGAAGGAATCGCTGAATATCGGCCATAAGGAGTATCATAAGGACTTCTATGCCCTCAGCAACATTTCTTTTTCTGTGGAAAAGGGACAGACAATCGGAATCATCGGAACGAACGGTTCCGGTAAATCCACGATATTAAAAATTATAACCGGAGTCCTGACGCCGACGTCGGGCCAGGTGAAGGTGGATGGCACAATATCGGCCCTACTGGAACTGGGAGCCGGTTTTAACATGGATTATACCGGAATTGAGAATATCTATATGAACGGAACGATGATGGGATTTTCCAGAAAAGAGATGGAGGCCAAGCTTCAGGATATCCTGGAATTTGCCGACATCGGCGATTTCGTTTACCAGCCGGTAAAGACGTATTCCAGCGGTATGTTCGTGCGGCTGGCTTTTGCACTGGCGATCAACGTGGAACCGGAGATTCTGATTGTGGACGAGGCCCTGTCGGTCGGCGATGTTTTCTTCCAGTCCAAGTGTTACCGGAGGATGGACGAGATCAGGAAAAACGGGACGACAATCGTCATGGTTACCCATGATATGGGCAGTATTATCAAATACTGCGATAAGGTAGTCCTGTTAAACCGAGGTGAATTTATCGCCGAGGGTTCCGCAGGCAAGATGGTGGATATGTACAAGAAAATCCTGGCAGGCCAGATGGAGGCGCTGCGGGAAGAACTTGCACAGATGAGCGATTTTTCCGGAGAAAAGGTTGTGCTGGCCGAGATGGGCGGCGGGAAAGCGGGAGAAGATTCGGCTTCCGCAGACAAGGCGTCCGGCCCTTCTCTGATGCGGAACAAACTGACGGTCAATTTAAACCGCGAGGAATATGGAGACGGAAGGGCGGAAATATTTGATATGGGCCTGATTGACCAGAGAGGCAATATCACAAACCTCCTTTTGAAGGGGGAATCGTTTACAATCAAGGAGAAGATCCGGTTTAACGATGCCATACAGGCTCCTATTTTTACCTATACGATTAAGGACAAAAAGGGCAACGACCTGACCGGCACCAATACCCTGTTTGAAGGAACCGATATAAAGCCGGTCAAAAAAGGCGATGTTTATGAGGTGGCGTTTACGCAGAAGATGACGCTCCAGGGCGGGGAGTATCTGCTGTCCATGAGCTGCACCGGTTTTGAAAATGGGGAGCACGTAGTCTACCACCGGCTTTACGACGTGGTGAACATCACCGTAATTTCCAATAAGAACACGGTTGGAGTCTACGATATGGAACCGGAAGTGGAAGCGGTGCTTGTGGACGCCGATGTGTAAGGAGACCTGTGAGATGGAGAATTTGAACAATAGTGCGAACCTAACGAATAACAGGAAAACGAAAAAGAGCCGGAACGGTGAGATCCTGAGTCTGATCGATAAATATACGACGGATACGGGTTTCGATATAAAGAGGGCTTTAAAAGAAAATAAACGTCTGGATTACCTCTATGCGCTGGCTCCGCTTCGGGAAAACCTTCTGGAATGGTATGATTTTAAAGAGGGCGGACCGCTCCTTCAGGTGGGGGCCGATTTCGGCGCGCTGACCGGGCTGTTTTTAAAGAGGACGGGAAACGTGACGGTACTCGACGAGTCGGAGGAAAGCCTTTCCGTGGTAAAAGCCAGATATCAGGAAAATCCAGGACTCAGGCTGGAATGCGGCAGTCTGGAGTCTTATGCCGAAAATCCCGAGAACCAGGGCAGGTTTTCCTATGTGACGGTAATCGGTTCTCTGCACGCGGAAAGCCGGGTGGGAGAGAAAGATCCGCTTGACGGGCAGATTCGCGCGGCCAGACAGCTTCTGGCGCCGGGCGGAACGCTGATTCTTGCGGCCTGCAACCAGTTTGGCCTCAAGTATTTTGCCGGTGCAGAGAGGGACGCGGTGAGCGTGACGAAGCGGAAGCTGGAGAGGTATCTGGAGGGAGGAAGATTCTATTATCCAATGCCGGATTACCGCCTTCCGTCTTCCATCTATTCCGAACAGTATCTGCCGAAAAAGGGAGACTTGACCGGAATGCTGGCACTCTATGATTATCCGGAATATCTGCTGATGGACGTGGGAGCAGCATACGACGCCGTCTGTGAGGACGGCCAGTTTGAGAATTTCGCGAATTCTTTTCTCGTGATATGGACCGAGGGGAACCGGCAGGCCCCTGTACACGGAGCAGACAGGAACGACGGCAGGATGCCGGGCACCCGTAACAATGAAAAAGGAGAATAGACACCGTGTCAGAGTTAAGGTTTGTTAAATACAACAGGACGAGGCAGGAGAAATTCCAGATCAAGACACAGATTCTGGAAGAGAACAGAACGCGCTTTGTTGAGAAGACCGCCCTCTGTGAGGAGGGAATTCCACATATCCGCTCGTTTGATGAAAAATATAATCTTCTGACCAGCCAGAATGGGAGCATGAAGCTGGTGAAGCCGGAGGTGTCCGAAGACGGATGGACGGCCCGCTTTAATTATCTGCAGGGCAGGACGATGGCGGAGATTCTGGGTGAAGAACTGGCCTCAGGCGATATCGTCGCCGCCGTGAAGAGAGGAATGGAACTGATTTATGATATCAAGCCGGAATTCGTCTCGGATTTCCATGTGACGCCGGAATTTAAAGAGGTGTTCGCATCGGCGGGCGAACCGGTGGAGGTGGAAGAGAAGGGACCGGCCTATGCCGCCTCCAACATTGACGCCCTGTTTGAAAATATGCTGGTGACGGAGGATGGGGTCTATGCCCTTGACTATGAGTGGGTATTTCTGTTTCCGGTCCCGGCCGGTTTTGTGAAGTACAGGACGCTCCACTATTTTTACAGACAGTATCAGAGTATCATTCGTGAAAAATTTGGGGATCAGGCCTCATTTTTAAAAGAATTCGGCATTGATGAGAAACTGCTGCCCCTTTATGAGAAGATGGAGCGCAGCTTCCAGGAGTACGTCCATGGGGAGAACCAGAGGACATACCAGGAAGACTTTATGGTGAAGACGAAGACGCTCACCGAACTTAAGCAGGTGGATGGAGAACTGGAACGCGCCAGGGAACGGTTAAGCCAGCTTCGGGCGGAGATTTCCGAGAAGGACACCGCGCTTAAAAAAGTGCAGGAGGTTCAGCGTCTGACGAATAACCATGTGGCGAACCTGGAAGTGATCATCGCCGATCTGCGCCGTGAGATCGGAGAGATGGGGAAAACCCTGACCTATTTAAACCGCCACGAGGCAGTTATATTCAAAATCAGAAGAAAAATAGGACAGGCATTCAACAGAGCTTACCCAAAGGGGACCAGGAAACGCAAGATTCTGGGATACTGGAAAAATACGCTGCTTCATCCGGTCCGATCCATCGGAATGTATACGTCGGAGGAAGGGAAGAACAGAATTAAGGGAGATTTTGAAATCGGTGAGGAGTACCTTCAGTACGGAAAACTTAATTTTCCTGCGGAGGAAAATCCGGAGGTATCGATTATTATTCCGGTGTACAACCAGATCCACTATACCTATCTCTGTCTGGCCTCCATTCTGGAACATACGAAGGATGTGAGCTATGAAATCCTGATAGCCGATGATGTTTCAAGCGATGCCACGGAGCATCTGGGAGAGTTTGTCTCCAATATCACGGTCTGCAGGAATGAAACCAACCAGGGATTTTTAAGAAACTGCAATAATGCGGCCAAATCGGCAAGAGGCCGTTATGTGATGTTTTTAAATAATGATACGCAGGTGACGGAGGGCTGGCTCAGTTCTCTCGTAAATTTAATTCAGTCGGATCCTTCCATCGGAATGGTCGGCTCCAAGCTGGTTTATCCAGACGGCCGTCTCCAGGAAGCCGGAGGAATTATCTGGAGTGACGGTTCCGGATGGAATTACGGCCGCCTGGACAATCCCGATAAGGCGGAATATAACTATGTGAAAGATGTGGATTATATTTCGGGCGCCGCCATCCTTCTGTCCAATGAACTGTGGAAACAGATTGGCGGTTTTGATGAGCGCTATGCACCGGCCTACTGTGAGGATTCGGATTTGGCCTTTGAGGTCAGAAAAGCAGGATACAGAGTGGTTTATCAGCCGCTCTCAAAGGTAATCCATTTTGAGGGAGTCAGCAATGGAACGGATGTTAACGGCGGGGGCCTGAAGCGGTATCAGGTGGAAAACAGTGAGAAACTGAAAGAAAAGTGGAAAGAGGAGTTTCAAAACCAGTGTGTCAACACTGGCAATCCGAACCCATTCCGCGCACGGGAGAGGAGCATGGGAAAACCCGTCATCCTGGTGGTGGATCACTATGTTCCGACGTTTGACAAGGACGCCGGTTCCAAAACCACGTTCCAGTACCTGAAGATGTTTTTGAAAAAGGGATACGTGGTGAAGTTCGTGGGGGACAATTACCTTCACGAAGAACCTTACACAACGGTTTTACAGCAGATGGGCATCGAGGTCCTTTACGGGCAGGAATATCTGACCGGTATCTGGGACTGGCTGGATAAGAATGGGAAAGAGATAAGTGTCGCCTATCTGAACCGCCCCCATATTGCTGCAAAATATGTGGATTATATTGCGGAACATACCGGGATCAAGATTATTTACTATGGCCACGATCTCCATTTTCTGAGAGAATTCAGGGAATATGAACTGACCGGCGACCTGCAGAAAAAGAGGGATTCTGAATACTGGAAATCCATCGAGTTCACGCTGATGCATAAGGCGGCCGTCTCCTATTACCCGTCGGTTGTGGAGGAAGAGGCCATCCACGACGTGGATGAGACAATTAATGTGAAGGCAATTACGGCTTATGTGTACGATACCTTCCTGGAAAACCTGAATATGGACTTTGCAAAGAGGGAAGGCCTTCTGTTTGTGGGAGGATTTGCCCACCCGCCGAATGCGGATGCGGTGCTGTGGTTTGCAAAAGAGGTTTTCCCGATGATAAGGGAAAAACTGGACGTGAATTTCTACGTTGTAGGCTCCCGGGTGACCGAGGAGATAAAGGCGCTGGAACAGCCGGGCAGCGGAATTATCGTTAAGGGATTTGTTTCCGAGGAAGAGCTGTCCGAGCTTTACCGGAACTGCCGGATCGTCGTTGTGCCGCTCCGGTACGGCGCGGGAGTGAAGGGCAAGGTGGTCGAGGCCATTTATAACGGCGCCCCCATTGTGACTACTTCCGTGGGCAGTGAGGGCATTCCGGGCGTGGAGGACGTGCTGCTTGTGGAAGACAAACCGGAGGATTTTGCGAGGGCGGTGACAGAGCTTTACAGCGATGAGAAGCGGCTTTGTGAACTCTGCGCGCGGACACAGGAATACATTAAGGATCATTTCAGCGTGGATGCGGCGTGGGAAGTGGTTCGGGAAGATTTTGAAGAGCCATATAACGGCATTTAAATCCAGGAGGCAGATGTGTGGATCAGATAGATAAAAAGATAGTGTTTCTTCTTGAAAAAAACGCCAGATATCCATTGAAAAAAATAGCGGAGGCTGTTGGACTTACATCACCGGCGGTCTCCACCAGGATTAACAGACTGGAACAGTCGGGCATCCTGGCCGGTTATCATGCCCAGCTGAGCAGGGAAAAGCTCGGCTATGAAGTGATGGCATTCATCAGCCTGGAGCTTACGCCCGGATGCGAGGAAGAGTTTCAGAATAAAGTCAGGGAGTCGGAATTTGTTATGGAATGCCACAATCTGACCGGGCAGTATGGGATGCTTTTAAAGGCCGTATTCAGAGGGACAATGGAATTGGACACATTTATCGGTGAGATGCAGCGGTTCGGAAAAACCAGCACTCAGATTGTGTACTCTACCCTGGTGGAGAAGTGTAACGTGCTGCCGAAACTGGACGAGCCGCTTATTATCTAAGGGGATAACGGCTGCTTCTCTCAGGGCCGTCAATGGTAAAAAGTAAAAGAACAGAATATATAAAAAATCTTGACAAATTGACTGAATTTTGATAATCTAGCATTAGGTTATTAAAATTCAGTTTTTTAATTATTTTACTTAATATTATAAAGTTAAATTCTAAAAGCACTTAATAAAATAAAGTTAACTATAGGGCAAAAGTGCTTGGATAAATTCACCGGGTAAGTTTGCCTTTTTTATTATGGCAATGAGAAGTTTATGGGCTTACTTTTCACTGCTTAGCAAAAAAGAGGAGGTACAAAATGAGAAGAGGAAAATTATTTCTGGCAGTATTGGCGGCAGCGGCATTGACACTTACGGCCTGTGGCGGTAAGACGGCGCAGACGGGTACATCTTCCCCCGGGGAAGGAGGGAGCGCGGCAGCAGCAGAGGCTCAGGCAGAAGCAAAAGACAGCCTGATTATTGCAAAACAGTCTGATCCCAGCGGCCTGGATCCCCATACAGTAACGGACGAGGCGGCCATTGTCTGTATTGAGAACATGTACGACAGGCTGTTTGAGTACACAAAGACCTATGGTGAGGTAGAGAAGGCTCTTGTGGATGATTATACAGTGGAGGGGGACACGCACTATATTTTCAAGCTGAAACAGGGGGTAAAGTTCCATAGCGGCCGTGAACTGAAGGCGGAAGACGTAGTTTATTCGCTTCAGAGAATTATAGATCAGGGAGTCAGGGCATCTCATTTTGAACAGATTGAATCCATGAAGGCAGCCGATGATTATACGGTAGAAATCACGTTAAACGAACCGTTCGCACCATTTTTAACTTATCTTGCCAATCCGATGAATGTTATCGTGGATAAAGACGTAGTGGAAGAAAACGGCGGAAACCTGAATAAAGCAGACGCAGGTTCAGGTCTTTATCAGCTTGAGAAATGGACTCCAGGAACCGAGATGACAGTTGTGAAGTTTGACGGCCACCGTAATGCAGGCAATGCGAAGGTCCGTAAGGTTATCTACAAAACCATAGAGGATGCAACGGCCAGGGCAACAGCTCTGCGTAACGGAGAAGTTGATATGATACTGGATGTGACCGAACAGGAAGTTGCGGTTATGAAGAGTTCTCCGGATGTGAACATTGAGTCTGTACCGGGCACATTCTGGGAGTATCTCGGCATGAATTGTGAGAACCAGTATCTGAGCAATGCAAAGGTGCGCGAGGCGGTGGCTTATGCCATAGACCGTGAGATGATTAATAAGGCGGTAAAATTGGGCAATGCTACAATTCTTGCTGACGCGAATATTCCACCGACACATTCGGCTTATCTTGGTAATAATAAATACGCGAAGCGTGATGTTGAAAAGGCGAAAAGTCTGCTTGCAGAGGCGGGCTACCAGGCCGGAGATATATCGGTGACGATTAAGGCCGGTTCCGACTGGCAGTATCAGGTGGATGCGGCGCAGATGATTAAACAGCAGTTAGCGGAAGCCGGCATTAATGCGGAGGTTTCTGCCATGGAATCGGGCCTGTTTTTTGATGATCTGAACAACGGCCGGTTTGATATGAGTGTCGTTGGCTGGTCTGGATTTGTAGATGAAGATGAGTATGTTTACAATCTCTTCAAGACGGGGGGAGCCTATAATCAGCAGCTGTACTCCAATCCGGAACTTGATAAGCTTCTGGAGGAGGGCCGCCGGACAATTGATCAGAATGCACGTATCACTATTTACAAAGAAATACAGACCATTTTGGAAAATGATTCCCCAATGGCTTTCCTTTATATGAACAATTATTCCGTGGCCATGAGAAACAATGTGAAGGGTTACACGGTTCACCCTACGGGAACAACGTTATTTATCAGAGACATCTATTTTGAATAAGAGTCCTGAGATTTACCGGACACAAGCAGAATGAAGAAGGGAGGAGGATCCCATGGCTCGTTACATAATTAAGCGTTTATTGAGTATCATCCCCGTGCTGATAGGGATATCGCTGGTCGTATTCTTTTCGGTGCGTTTGATCCCGGGTGACTTCGCTACAATAGCGCTGGGAACGCAATATACGGAGGAAGCGGCGGAGGCGCTTCGGGTACAGTACGGCCTGAACCGGCCGTTATTCGAGCAATATTTTATCTGGCTTTCACAGCTCCTTACCGGTAACATGGGGTATTCCTATGCATCGGGAGCTGCTGTGGCAGAACTGCTGGGTAACGCGCTTCCGATAACCCTGGAACTTACATTTCTAAGCCTTTTGGTAGCTGTATTCGTAGGCATACCAATGGGCTACTGGGCCGGGTGCAAACGGAATAAGCTGCCTGATTCCATCGTGACGGTGATTGGGCTTCTGGGCATCTCGATTCCCGGTTTCTGGCTTGGAACAATGATGATCCTTCTGCTGTCCCTGAAAATGGGTTTATTTGCATCCGGCGGATTTGTCCCGCTGTCGCAGGGACTGGGGGCGAATCTGAAGTCTATGGTGATGCCGGTTTTGGCTTTGGGAAGCGCGGTCAGTGCAGTGGTGATGCGTTCCTCCCGCTCCGCGATGATTGAAGTGATTGATCAGGAGTATATAAAAATGGTCCGGGCCAAAGGGGCCTCCGGGCCGCGCCTGATATTTAAGCATGCAGTGAGAAACACGCTGGTCAATGTACTGACAATATTAGGTCTTCAGACTGGCTCCCTGTTGGGAGGCTCGGTTGTCATTGAAAAAATCTTTTCCCTCCCGGGAATTGGTTCCCTGGCCCTTAAAGCGATTAACAGCAGGGATTATCTGCTACTCCAGGGAACTGTGCTGTTTGTAGCGCTGATGTTTGTGCTGATTAACTTAATTGTCGATTTGCTATATTGTGTGGTGAACCCTCAGATTAAATATTAGGAGATGGAAGGTATGAAGGATTTTTTTAACCGCTATATACATAACCGGCTGGCCGTAATAGGATCTGCGATTCTGCTTATCTTTATTCTCCTGGCGATATTTGCTCCCCTTATCGCTCCCTATGACCCATATTTCATGGACGGAACAGCAGTGCTCCAGGCGCCGGGAGGAGCCCACCCGCTGGGTACGGACAATATGGGCCGCGATATTTTATCAAGGGTAATTTACGGAAGCCGGATTTCTCTCTGGGTATCCATTGTCTCTGTCTCAATCGCTACTGTTCTGGGACTGATTCTGGGTGTGGCAGCAGGATATTTTGGCGGGGTGCTGGACACGCTTTTATCGCGTTTGACGGATATTATGTTTTCATTTCCGGAGGTGCTCCTGGCTCTGCTCATTATGTCTATTCTGGGTGCCAGCCTGAACAATATTGTAATTGCCATCGGCATCGTGTACACGCCGATTTTTGCGAGAATCGCCAGGGGTGCGGTTCTGTCTATCCGGGGTTCCCTGTATATTGAAGCTTCACGTTCTATCGGAGTGCCAAACAGGACGATCATTTTCCAGCATATCATTCCCAATATACTGTCGCCGGTTATTGTGCAAGTGACCCTGTCCCTGGCGTTTGCGATACTGGCAGAGGCATCCCTGAGCTTTCTTGGGATTGGCGTGGAGCCGGATATTCCATCATGGGGCGTGATGTTGAGCAACGGAAAGGAATGGCTGGAGCTGGCATGGTGGTCCGCAGTATTTCCAGGTGTTTTTATCTGCCTGGCGGTGCTCGGATTTAATATATTGGGAGACGGCCTCAGAGATATTTTAGATCCCAGACTGCGCAACGTTCAGAATTAAATTTAAGGAGAGACTCATATGGAACAAGATAAACTGCTGGATGTCAGAGAACTCAGCGTGAGATTCCATACCAGGGAGGGCGTGGTTCATGCGGTGAACAACGTTAATTTTACCCTGAACAGGGGAGAAATTCTGGCGCTCGTGGGGGAATCAGGCTGTGGAAAGTCCGTGACGGCTAATACGATAATGGGGCTAATCGGTAAGAAGAAACATGAAGAGGTAAAGGGGACCGTTACATTTCACGGAGAAGAATTGCTGGAAAAGACGGAACGCCAGATGCAGAAAATCAGAGGCAATCGGATTGCAATGATTTTTCAGGATCCCATGACCTCCCTGGATCCCGTGATGCAGGTGGGAATCCAGGTGGGGGAGGTACTGGAGATTCATAAACATTTGAAGAAACAGGCGGCTCTCCGGCAGGCCGTGGAAATGCTGTCAAAGGTGGGAATTCCGTCGGCGGGAGAACGCGCCAAAGATTATCCCTACCAGTTTTCCGGAGGCATGCGCCAGAGAAGTATTATTGCCTCTTCACTGATGTGCAGCCCGGAACTTTTGATTGCGGACGAGCCGACAACGGCGCTTGATGTGACGATACAGGCGCAGATTCTTAAGCTGCTGGCCGAGTTGAGAACGCAGATGAACGTAACAATTCTTCTGATTACCCATGATTTAGGCGTAGTAGCTGAGGTTTGTGACAGGGTTGCTGTTATGTATGCAGGGGAGATTGTGGAATCGGCTCCGGTAGAGACACTATTTAAGAAACCATGTCATCCATATACCAGGGGTCTCCTCAAATGTCTTCCCATTCTGGGGAGCAGGGAGCGTCTGGAACCCATACCTGGACAGCCGCCGAAACTGGTGAATCCGCCGAAGGGATGCAAGTTCAAAGAGCGGTGTAAATATGCCTGCGGGGGCTGTGATAAGGCACAGTGCCTTTCAGAAGCGGAACCCGGCCATATGGTAGCCTGCTGGAAATGGAGGGAATGCGATGGACAATAAACTGCTGCTTGTGGAGCACTTATCAAAGGAATTTCCTGTCAAGGGCAAAAAGGCAGTCCTGAAAGCAGTAGAGGATGTATCGTTTTCCCTTGAAAAAGGCGAGACACTGGGAATTGTCGGGGAATCAGGCTGTGGAAAGTCAACACTGGGCCGCCTGATTCTGAGGCTCATAGAACCCACAAGGGGAAAGGTGGTTTTCTGTGGGGAAGATCTTACGGCCCTGAGCCAGAAAGAACTGCGTAGTAAGAGACGGGAATTTCAGATGATTTTTCAGGATTCATATGCATCTTTTGATCCCAGGAAGACGGTTCGAAGAATTCTGGAAGAACCGCTTTCAACTCATGGTCTTCCAAGAGAGCAGTGGCAGCCGGCCATAGATAAGATTTTATCGGTTACCGGCCTTCCTCCGGATGCGCTGGGACGTTATCCTCATGAGTTTTCCGGAGGACAGCGCCAGAGAATTGGAATCGCCAGAGCGTTGATCTTAAACCCCAAGCTGATTATCGCGGATGAACCGGTAGCGGCGCTGGATGTTTCTATACAGGCACAGATTTTAAATCTGCTCATGGATTTGCAAAAAGAGTTCGGCCTGTCCATGATTTTTATTGCACATAATCTGGCAACGGTACAGTATATCAGCCGGAGAATTATTGTTATGTATCTGGGCCGCGTGATGGAAATTGCGGATGCAGATATTCTCTATGATCGGCCGCTGCATCCTTATACGCAGGCGCTTACCTCATCGATTCCGATTCCCGATCCCGACAGAAAGACGGAGATGAAGGGGATCGAGGGGGAGATTCCAAGCCCTATAGACCCGCCCAGCGGCTGTGTTTTCAGAACCAGATGTCCCTATGCCGTACAGGACTGTGCAAAGAAAGTTCCTGAACTTAAGGAGAAAGAACCGGGTCATTTTGTGGCCTGTGATAACTTATAAGAAAGTCGGAGGACATTCAATGAATTTCAATACATATTCCATTATAGCCAGATGTGAAACATCGGGATGCATCGGCGGAGCTGCGGCTTCCTATTATCCGGGACTGGGAGCATTTTCGCCATATATCAGGCAAAACTACGGCGTAATAGCTTCACAGGGCTGGGTAAATCCCTTTTTAAACGAGAGTGTTATGAGGAGCATTATGAAGGGGGCAGATGCGGAGGAGGCGCTGCATAAGGCGCTTTTAGAAGATCCGGGTAAGGATCTCAGGCAGATTTCCGTAGTAGACTGCCGGGGGAATTCGGCGGCCTTTACCGGGGAGGGAAATGATCCGATTCGGATGCATCTGCGCGGAAAAGGCTATGTAATTGCCGGAAACCTGCTTACATCAAAAGATGTGCTGTACGCCGCGGAGGAGGCATTTTTAAAAAGCGAAAAAGAACCGCTGCCGGATCGGATTATGAAAGCCATGCTGGCTGCCGATGCCGTAGGCGGGGACAAGAGAGGGAAGATGGCTGCGGTTATCCGGGTGGAGAAGATTGTGGGATTTCCGTATATCGATTTTCGTATCGATGATCATCCGCAGGCCGTACATGAGCTGAACCTGCTGTATGAAAAGCATAAACAACATATCTTCGACACCTATGACGAATGGGTGGAGCGGGTAAAGAAGGGAATAAAAGATTAGAATAGAATGAGACAAGAAATGGGGAAACTGTGTTATGGGCATTTATGAAGACGCCGTGGAAAATAAGGAACTTTTGGTTGAGATCAGGAGGCATCTGCACCGCCACCCGGAACCGGGAATGAAGGAGTTTGAGACGGCAGCCTATATCAGAAAGCGGCTGGATGAATGGGGAATCCCATGGATTCCGGCCGGTGAAACAGGGACGGCAGCCGTTATCATAGGAAGGGCGGAGAAACCGGTATTAGGCTTAAGGGGAGATATTGACGCTCTTGAGATGGATGAATTGAATGAGAATAGCTATAAATCATGTAATCCCGGACTGATGCACGCCTGCGGACACGATGGCCATACGGCTTCACTTTTGGCTGCAGCCAGATATTTGTATGAGAGGCGGGAAAGAATCCCGGGATGTGTAAAATGCGTATTCCAGCCGGGGGAAGAATGTGGTGAGGGCGCTGCATCTGTAGTGAAGAGCGGGGCTGTAAATGATGTTCAGGCTTTTTTTGCCCTTCATGTAATGAGCTCGATTCCCATCGGGCAGGTGTCGATTCGGGAGGGCTATATGTCTTCGGCTAACGACAGGTTCGTAATACGGATTACTGGAAAAGGCTGCCACGGTTCCACGCCGCAAAAGGGAGCGGACGCCCTTCTGGCCGGTGCCGAGCTGGCCCATACCCTGCAGACGCTGGTATCCAGGGAGAGCAGCCCGCTTGAACCGACGGTCATTACGATAGGTGTCCTGAACTCGGGAACCGCTTTTAATATTTTACCGGAAAATGCCTATCTGGAGGGAAGCGTGAGGGTGCTGCGTGAGGAACGCAGATACGAAAACCGGGAGATCATCAGGAGAATGGCCAAGTGTGTGGCGGAGGCGTACCGCTGCACGGCGGAAGTGGAGTTCCAATGTACGGCAAGAGCGGTGTACAATGACGAAAAGCTGACCGCCATCGCCCGGAAGGCGGCACGGACATTTCTTCCGGATGAAGCTGTAATGCTTCAGGATGAAAATATGGGGGCTGAGGATTTTGGGGCGTTCCTGGATATTGCTCCGGTAACTTATATGAATATAGGTTCCGGCAATGAAGAGAAAAAGACAACGGCGCCTCATCATCATGGACTGTTTGATATTGATGAAGACAGCCTGCCGATTTGTATGGCGATGTACGTGACATTTACAGCGGAGTATTTTAACTGTTCTCTTAATGAAACGGATTAAGCGGCCTGTGCAAAAAAGGTCGAGAGCTTTCCTTTCATATATTCTATAATGCACAGGTAAGGAGGTGAGAGACATGCAGGAACAGATTGAAGCGGTCCAGAGAATGCAGGATTATATCGGGGAGCATCTGACGGAAAATATCACATTGGCGGAGTTATCCCGTGTTTCCCTGTTTTCGCCGTGGTATTCCTACCGCCTGTTTACACAGCAGGTTGGAATCACACCGGCCGATTACATCCGCAGGATGCGTCTGTCGAGGTCGGCGCTGAAGCTCCGGGATGACTCATGCCGGATTGCAGATGTGGCTTTTGAGATGGGATTTGGCAGCGTGGACGGGTACCAGAGGGCATTTCTGCGGGAGTTCGGCTGCAATCCGCGGGAATATGCATTAAATCCGGTTCCTTTGTATCTCTTCACTCCATATGGTGTGAAGTTCAGGAATATTGAAAGGAGAACGGATATGGAAAACTTAAAAAACGTATTCATCCAGGTAATTGAGAAACCGGCCCGTAAGGTCATCATTAAGAGGGGCGTCAAGGCAAATGATTATTTTGCCTACTGTGAGGAGGTTGGCTGTGATGTCTGGGGGCTGCTCCAGAGTATCAAATCCATCAGCGGAGAGCCTGTCTGCATGTGGCTGCCGCATCGGTTTATAAAGCCGGGAACTTCGGAGTATGTACAGGGTGTGGAAGTGTCTTACGATTATGATGGCATCGTTCCGGAGGGGTTTGAGGTACTTGATCTGCCCGCGGCAAAGTATATGATGTTCCAGGGCGAACCGTTTGCAGAGGAAGACTACTGCGTGGCCATCGATGAGGTCAAGGAGGCAATCAGAAGATATAATCTCTCTATGACCGGATATGCGTGGGATGAAGAAAATCCCAGAATCCAGCTGGAACCGATCGGCAGCAGGGGATATATTGAGATGCTGGCGGTTAAATAAAATCGGCTGTTATACAGATGTGGGGATTTAACTGAGGTGAGGAGGACGCGTCCGGAACGGACCATGTCCGGTGTGGTGAGTGGGCTGGCTGAGTCTTTTGTCCCCTATTGGAGGTTGTCGTGAGGGGGGGAATCCGGCCGGAATGAATTGTTACGGGGACCGCTCGCGCTTTTTGGAGTGCGCAGCGGTGCCAGGCTCGAAAAGACCTCGCCAGGCACCGGCGGACTCCCATATCCCCTGCACAATTGATTCCGCCTCCTTCCCCCGTCAGGTTATCGCCGGGGACAAAAGACTCAGGCGGAGGTTTTCGCGGCACCGGACATGGTCCGCTCCGGACGCTGATTGTCTCTAACCTTAAATGGGGAGGACCCTGTCGCGGCCACTACGAAGCTGCGATACTTTTACGGTCTGACGGTATCTCACCAAACCAGTCAGAGACCGGATAGCAGATATTTTAAAGCATTCGGAGGAACATAGTGGTTGCGACGATCCTCCTCCCCCTTTGAAGGAATAAGAACAGATCAGCGGCCGCAGGCCCGGATTCGGGATGGAGAAAACCTCGGCGTCTTCAGTCCCGGGCCATAACCTTCCTGTGGGGAAGAAGGGAGAAAAAGATTCCGCAGGGAACCTGGAGTCCATCGGCACTTACCGAGGTTTTTCACGAGGTTAGTGTCCGTTATGTACTCCGAAGAGCGCAAGCGTTTCCCGAAGGAACTTTTTCTGCCCGGATTCCCCACCCGCGACAACCTGCAAGCCGGGACTGAAGACTCACAACCTCCCTCTCACCATCCCGCCCCCCGACCGTCCCGGCGGCGTTCTCATTCCTCAATTAAATCCTTATTTAAAAAAGAAAAGGTAAGCGGAATAAAATAAAGAGGATGTGGTAAAAGCTTATGTAGCAGAGAAAAATACGCTAACCGGAAGTCATTGAGGAGGTTTTTATGAATAAAAAATTTCTTTCGTCTCTTGTGATTTGGCTTTTTTTTGCGGCTGTAATAACCATTACTGGTGTAAGAACTGCGATAACATGTGATTTGAATGGCCCTTATTTGGGGCTCTTTGCCATTGTAACTCTTTTTGCTTCTTATATATTAATAGCGAGCCTTATTAAAATATTAAAAAACCGAGGAGAGTAATTTTTTTTAGATGAATGAGTAGCAAAGCCCCATTGAGAATCAAATCTTCAGCGGGGCTTTTTAGGCGTTAGAACCGAGTGAATTATTTCTATTTCTTCTCCGCTGCTTTCCTGAATTCTGTTCCGTTCCTTCAGGCAGTATTCTAACGGAATTCTATCTCAATTCCGTCCAGATACAGACTGATTTCCGAATCGTCCTCCGTAGTAGTAAGGCGCATCAGAAAATAGCCGTCCTTTGTCACCAGATCGCTCTCGCTGTACATATTGACAGTGATTTTCCGGCTGTCCCCGTCGTCCATTTCCATGCTCCAGGGATAGCGTCCTCCTCCGTTATAATAGACATAGACGGTGTTACCGTGCGATGACGGAACCTTCATCAGATAGGCGCCCTGGTTTTTATCACACTGTTGTATCCAGTTTTTGACATTTTCACCAACGCTGTCTTTTTTTATATCGCTTCCTCTGATTCCGGCCGCGTCAAATATTTGCGTGCCGTCCATTGTAATATAGGGAATTCCTTTACCGGGGCGTCCCGGGTAACCCGTATCTTCTTTCTCCCATCCCTTTTTGTCCCATCTCTTTTTGTCCCATCCGGGGGTGATGTCCTCCATATTGTCCAGCAGTTCATCTGCAATTGTTTTATCCAGTTCCCTTATTCCTGTAAGATTGCCGTTCTGGTCCCGGACGGCTTCGAGATAAAGCATGCTGTCGGTGCCGCGATCGTGGTAGCATAAATCAAAGGAATAGGAATTCTTTTCATTTCCATGATCCTGGAATGATACGAAAAGCTTTACCCTCCGGCCATTATAGTAAACGGCGTCCTGCTCCGGGTCATAGGTCACGCCGTAGGAGGCATACTGCCTGAAATTTTCTATCAGGCTGTCCGTGCGGCTATTGTAGTTAGAAGATGCCTGTTTCACATGTTCTCCAGGTTTCAGTTTTTCTAATGGAAGTGCGGTGTTGTCGGCGGTTCCCGGATTTCGGGCCTGGTTTTCGAGAAAAATGTTACCAGACGGATTACCGGGAGCCGGGGGCAGCGCAGCGCTGACCGGGCTTGTGACAAAGCCTGCGGTAAAGAGCGCTGCCGCCAGGGTATAGGCTGCGGCAGCCATACGGGATGTCTTTTTAAAATTTAACACGTTCTTTATCCTCTCTTTCATATAGCGGATACTGCCGCCTCCAAAGGCAAGAGGACTTAAAAGTTCCCGCTTACGGGCGTACAGGCTGACGAGTGAAGTGGAGTAGATCCGGCGGATATCGCTGTCCGCCGTGCGCAGGACAGCCTCGTCACATGACATTTCCATATCTTCTGACATGAGCCGGTAACTGACCCATACGAGAGGGTTAAACCAGTGGACGGTGAGTGCCAGAAAGGCAAGAAACTTAAACACGTAATCCCGCCGCCTGATATGCACCCGCTCATGCGCCAGGACACAGTCCAACTGTTCCTGCCTAAGTTCCGAGGGGACGTAGATTCTGGGGTGGATTAATCCAAGCACAAAGGCAGTGGATATCTTATCCGTTTCAAAGATATTGTCATATAAAAGGGTTGCATCGTAGATCCTGCGTTTCAGGCGGATATAGGCGGCTGCCGAATAGACCAGAATCACGGCAGTGCCAAAGAGCCAGACATATGCGGCTCCCGTAAGAGCAGCCTGCAGAGGTAAAATAGCTCTGTCTGCGTCAGGCACATTGGGAGCATCCCCGGATTCAGGCGTGGGATGTCCAAGCAGCCGGTTTACCGTAGAGTCAATGGCCGTAAGTCCGCTGTTAATCTGTGGATTCCCATCTGTGACCGTCGCCGGCGGTATCAATTCACGGTTGACCGGCATGAAACTGGCCGCGCTCTCAAAACTGAAGGGACAGATGAGGCGCAGAAATACGACGGCCCACAGGCAATAGGAAAACAGTTTCGGGGCATTTTTCAGGAGAATCCGAACCAGCATGACGGCGATTGCAGCAATTCCGGCCGTAATACTCATGTTGAGTACGGTAATCAGAAGATGATTCATTCCTTCGCCTCCTCTATCATTTTTAAAAGAACCTCCGTCTCCTCATCGTTCAGGGATTTATCTTTCAGGAACGCCGCGATAAAAGAGGGAAGGGAGCCGCCAAACGCCTTTTCAAGCAGCATCTCGGCCTCGTATTTCTGCACCTGTTCCCTTTTAACAAGAGCTGTCACCGTGGTATTTTCATTTTTGATAAAACCGCGTTCGGAGAGTTTACGGATGACCGTGTAGGTAGTCGGACGCTTCCACCCCAGGCGATCCCCACAGATAACGGAGAGCTCCTTGGAGTTAATAGGCTCCACCTCCCACACAATGTTCATAAACTTAAATTCTGCATCGTACAGTTTCAAATCAGTCATATCCGGCCTCCTCAGTTTATTGCAATAAACTATCATAGCCTTAGTTTACTGCAATAAACTGAATAAGTCAATGAGAACTCGACGGAAAGATAAAATTTTAGCAGGGATAAGGAATGCATAATTAGTAAAATGCCGCTCCGCCTGTAAAACTTCTGTGTTTTACGGGTGAAGCGGCATTTTGATAATTGGAAATAAGAATGTATCTGAAAAGGTGTTTTATATAAAACGGGACTGTTCTGCTTAGTCCAGACTCTTTATCTTCTCATCGATTTCTTTTAACTGTTCCTCCGAGGGAATATACTGAATTTTCAGCGTATCAAGGCAGAGTTCGAATCCGCATTTTTTGAGTTCCTCATCGATCTGTGCGTTGGCCTGTCCGCCCCAGCCGTAGGAGCCGAAGGAGAATGCCCTGCGGTTCTTTGGGGAGAGGCCCTTCATGTAGCAGAGGAAAGCTGCCACGGTCGGCAGCATATTGTTGTTGAGGGTCGGTGAACCGACGGCTACATATTTGCAGTCCAGAAGATTTACGATGATGTCCGAGAGGTGGGACTGCTTTAAATCGTAAAGCTTCACCGGAACGCCCTGCCCGGTAAATGCCTCGGCAATCGTCTGTGCCATGGTCTCCGTGGAATGCCACATGCTGTCGAAGACCACAAGCGCCCCAGTCTCCGGTTCGTGGGTGCTCCATTTTTCATAGCCATCCAGAATATCGTCCACATGGCTTCTCCAGATGACGCCATGGCTAGGGGCGATCATCTCGGGAGCCAGTTCCTTGACGGTTTTCCAGGCCCCTGCGGCCTGTTTCCCGTAGCACATAATAATATTGGCATAATATTTCTTTGCCTCCTGCATAGTCTCACAGAAGTCGGAATCATCATCAAAGCGGGTGTTGGTGCAGTAATGCTGTCCGAATGCGTCGTTGGAGAAAAGCAGTTTTTCCTCCGGGCACCAGGTGATCATATTGTCCGGCCAGTGGAGCATTGGGGTGGCGACAAAGGAGAGCGTGCGTTTTCCGAGGCTTAAGGTGCTGCCGCTCTTCACCGGCATGTAATTGAGCTGTCCGTAATGGGCGGTCAGTCCCTTCACTCCGCTGGGAGCGCTGGTGACGATTGTGGCGTTCGGGCAGGCCTTGGCCATGGCAGGAAGAGCGCCGGAGTGATCCATCTCCACATGGTTTGAGATTATGTAATCAATTTTAGAAGGGTCGATGACACTGCTGATCCGCTCCAGCAGTTCTTTGGAAAACGGCGCCTTTACCGCATCGATCAATGCAACCTTCTCGTCAATAATCAAATAGGCATTGTAGGTTGCGCCCCGGTTCGTCGTGTATCCGTGAAAATTGCGCAGGTGCCAGTCCAGCGCCCCCACCCAGTATATGCCTTCTTTAACCTGAATTGCGTTCATCATTTGCATCCTCCTTGTTGACTTTAAACTGATCATTTTTTATTAAGTTTCGTATCATTACATTCAAAAGAAGTGTAGTATATTTGAGCCGGAAATGCAAGACTTATAACGTTAAAATTTTATCATGAAGAGAAAGTTACTGTTTACAGAAAAATTCCGTGTGGAGTTTTCAAGTGGAAGGAGAGCAGTAACAAAAATACCGCAGTAGTTACACCGGCTCACCGCGTATAGGCTGGATACGTAACTGCTGCGATTTTTTTTATGATTTATCTCTCAGATATTCTTTCAGGTAGGAGGCCAGAGACATAATCAGCGCCAGGTTCGGGTGGTTCTTCTGCGCCATTAGGGTGATGGTGTAGGGAAAAAGGTTACCAGACAATGGAAGTGTCTGTAAATCAGGAAATTGTGATAAAAAAATATCTGTGAAATATCCATCTATTGTAATACCTGCACAGCGGTCACGGTTACATGCCTCAAACATATAAAGAGTGTCACTAACACGCAGAATTTCTTTGGGAAGACAGTTGTTTTTATCACAATAATCAATGAAATGTTCATATGCCAGATCGTTTATAGATAACACAAAGGTTTCCTCCTTTAGTGCTTCAATTCCGACACTTTCTTTTTGACAAAGCTTATGCCCTCTGGGAAGGATAAGGACACGTCTTAATGTTTTGAGCTCTGCTTGATAATAATTTTTGCCGGGCGAATAATCGGAACAAATCAATATATCGATTTCTCTTTTATCAAAAAGTTCAATACACTTTTTATAAGTATATTCTTCTACATCAAAAGAAACATTGGGATAATATATTAAAAAATTTTTCCATACTGTTTTAGAGTTAAAATATCGACAACCGGCAGCAAGTCCTATTTTTAAGTGCCCATAATTTTCACGAATGAATTTCAGAATGTGTTTTTCAAGCTTGTTCATTTCGTGAAGTGCAGGCTGACAGGAGATATATAATTCTTTTCCTAACGGGGTAGGGATTACACCTTTATGTTCTCTATAGAAAAGAGGTGCGTTTAATTCCTTTTCTAAGGTGGCGAGTGCCTGACTTAACGCCTGCTGTGATATAAATAAAGATTCAGCGGCCCCTAGAAAACTTCCGGATTCATAAACTTTTATAAAGTACTCCAATTGACGGATATTCATCTTAAATACCTCCTTTTTTGTGGATGTTTCTCCTGCTGTGGGGCTATTTGTTCTATTATACAACAAAAGATTGTATATATACAAATAAAATAGTGTTTTTAATAAATAAAATAATTTGTTACAATAAAAATAAATAAAAAACAGAATAAGGATAATATATAAACAAGTAAACGGAAAATAATAGAACAAAGGGAGGATAAAATGGAACAGAACAGTGTACTCTTATATGAAAGAAAGGAGAAAATAGGATTTTTAATCATTAACAGGCCGAAAGCAAGAAATGCTTTTAATCAGGAACTTGTAGAAAAACTGGGACGTTTTATTAGGATGGCAGATCAGGATCCTGATACAAATGTAATTGTTATTTCGGCCGTAGGAGATAAGGCATTTAGTGCGGGATTTGATATTAAAGAAAGTATTGGAGAACCAATTGTCGAAGTGACTCCGAGAAGGGAGAATACTAAATTTGAACTGGAAACATGGAGAGAGGTCTGGAAATGTAAAAAACCAGTAATAGCTTCTGTGCAGGGGTTTTGTATTGGTGGCGGATTGCATCTGGCGTTTATGAGTGATTTAATTATCGCATCTGAGGATGCTGTATTTGGTGAACCGGAAGTAGCTTTTTCCTATGTCCCGGATATTTTAATAGAACCATGGAAATTGCCGATGAATAAAGTGAGACAATTGTTGTACTTGGGAGAATATCTTACCGCGGAGGAACTTAGGGAGTGCGGAGTTGTTAATAAAGTTGTTGCTCGTGAAAAGTTGGGAGAAGAGACAGAAAGGATGGCAAAGAAAATAGCAGATATGCCTGCGGACACAATGGCGATGCTGAAATATCAGGTAAATAAAACATATGAAATTCAGGGGATGAATAACGCTATGGATTTTGCCGCAGAAATATTCAATTTGTGCCGTATTAATCAGGCTCAGACGCAAAAAGAATTTAATGACATAGTCACCTCACAAGGATTAAAAGCGGCATTGGACTGGAAAACAGCAGATAAGAATCATACCGCCGGATAGATTCGGTTAAGAAAAGTCGGGTGAAGAGATGAGCGAATTTTGGAAGGAAATTTATAAACAGAAATTAATTACTGCGGCTCAAGCGGCCGGAATGCTTAGAAATGGAGACAGAGTTTGTTCTATAACACGGGAACCCAAAACAATATTATGTGAAATAGGCAAACGTAAAGAATTAAAGGATATTACTTATTTTTGTTCCCAGACTAATTTCCTTGGAGAATTAGAGGATTTAGGAAAAGATATTCACATTTATCTGAGCTTTATGGATGGTGTAAATCGGGAATATGTTTACGCTGGTGAGGCAGAATTCATCCCTTCTAATTTTTCAGGATATGAAAAATTAGCAATGAAGGAGCTTAGGTGCAGAGTGGCATTACCATGTGTATCTAGTCCTAACAAAGACGGTTTTGTATCAATGGGCAACGCTGCGGATATTATGCCACGTATTTTGGACAGCACAGACTTGGTTATTGCAGAAATTAACAATAAATTGCCATTTGTTTATGGAGAAAATATAAAGCATATTTCGGAATTTGATTTTATCGTCGAGGGCGAAGGATATCCTTTGAATATTAGTCAAATCGATAATGCTGAAGAGTACAGAGAAATTTATCGGGCTATAGGCGGCTACTTATCAGAATTAATTGAAGATGGGGCGACTTTGGAAGTAGGGCTTGGAAGGCTTAATTCTTCATCTATGATGTATATGGAAACAAAAAGGGATTTAGGAGTCCACACGGAAATATATGGGGATCTCTTAATGGAATTGACACAGAAAGGGATGGTTACAAACGCTAAAAAAACGGTATGTCCTGGTACGTCGGTTTGTACTCAAGTAGTTGGAACAAAGGAACTTTTTGATTACGTTAATGAAAACCTAGAAATTAGGATGGATAGCTGCCAATTCGTTTTGAATCCGGGAACCATTGCTCAGAATTCAAAAATGACTGCGATTAATAACGCAATACAGATAGATCTTTTGGGGCAGGCTAATGCTGAATATTTGAAAGGAAGGCAATATTCGGGACTAGGAGGAATTGCTGATTTTGCAATGGGGGCTACTCTTTGCCAGGATGGAAAATCAATAGTGGTAATAGAATCAACAACCCATAATGGGGAAATTTCGAAGATAATACCTGGTTTTGCCCAGGGTACGCCAATTTCATTGCCAAGGACAATAACAGAATATGTTGTAACAGAATACGGGGTAGCTAGGCTGGCAGGACGGACTGTGCAAGAGAAAGCAAAAGAGTTAATACGTGTGTCTCATCCTAAATTTAGAGAGGAACTGGAATTTTCTGGAAGAAAATTGGGGATTCTGGGATAAAAAACAAAGTAAGCGATTAGGAGGTAAAGTAAAATGAAAATGATTTTAAATGGAAAAGATCTGGATTCGTCATCGGGAGCGCAACTTGAAATCAAAAATCCTTATGATGGAAGTGTAATTGATACCGTGCCGATCGCTACGGAGGAAGAGGTAGATCAAGCAGTGTCGGGAGCGGTTTCTGCTCAGAAGGAGTGGAATAAAATTCCGGTCTTTGAGCGCAGTGAGGTTATAAAAAAATTTATTACTTTGGTAGATGAGAATAAAGAAAAATTGGCACAATCACTGAGTAGAGAAATGGGAAAGCCTATTAATGAAGCAAGAGGTGAAATTCAATGTGCGAGAGATACATTTTTATCCTTTTCTGAAAAAGCGCGTCATGTTTATGGACAGATAATTCCTGCCGGTTGTGAGCCTGGAACGGATAAAACAGTTTTGTTGACTGTACGGGAGCCTTTAGGTGTTATTGCATGTATTATACCATTTAATTTTCCATGTTGGTCATTTTCAGTAAAGGTGGCACCAGCAATTATTGCCGGAAATGCTGCTATTGTTAAGCCATCTTCGGATGCTCCGTTAACAATACTAATGCTGGGTGGATTAATGAGGGAGGCAGGCTTGCCCTCAGGTGTTCTCCAGATAATAACAGGTGGAGGTTCTTCAGTAGGAGCAAGATTGTGTAGAAATAAAGATGTGCATGGGATTACGCTGACAGGTTCTACATCTGTTGGAATAGAAACTGCGAGAGCAGGAGCGGAACATCTGGCTCATGTGACACTTGAATTAGGTGGAAATGATGCATTTATCGTCTTAGAAGATGCGGATCTTGAACTGGCGGCAGAGCAGGTAATTGGGGGGCGGATGTCTAATAATGGTCAGGTCTGCTGTTCCCCAAAGAGATATCTGGTCCAGGAAAATGTTAAGGACGAATTTATAAATAAAGTTTCTGAAAAGATTGAGAAATTGAGAAGAGGAGACCCAAGAGAAGAGGACTCCCAAATTTCCTGTTTAGTCAGCATCAAAGCAGCTAAAGAAGTAGAAAATCAGGTAAATCTCACTGTCGGTCAAGGGGCTAAAATTATCAGAGGTGGGAAGAGAGAAGATGCCTACTATGAACCTACAATTTTGACAGATGTAACGAGAGAGATGGATGTTGCAAATGATATGGAAATTTTCGGTCCGGTTGTGCCGGTTATTAGTGTAAAGGATTTGGATGAGGCAATTGAGATTGCAAATCAGTCAGTATATGGATTGGGGGGATGCATTTTTACAAGAGATATGGGAAAAGCGGTTAAAGCTGCCAGAGAACTTCAAGCTGGCGGGATTATAATTAATGGTTCCAGCTATTTTAGTACAATTGAAATGGCATTTGGCGGATATAAGTATTCCGGAATAGGCAGAGAAGGTGTCAGCGTGAGCTACGATGATGTTACGCAGGTAAAAACTATTGTTTTAAAAAATATATTATAAGCGGGGTGGAAAAATGATTAATTTTAGTTTAAAAAGGCAGACGGATATCATTTTTGGAAAAGGGGCAGAGAACGAATGCGGTGTACTTCTTAAAGAATTAGGTGGAACCAGGGTGTTGCTTCACCATTCGGGAGAAGCATTTGTACTTCCTTTAATAGAAAAGGTAAAAGCTATTTTGAAGAAAGAGGGACTTGAAATCATAGAATTAGATGGTGTAGTTCCCAATCCAAGGCTTTCATTAGTATATAAAGGAATTGAAATTTGCCGAAAGGAAAAAGTAGACTGTATTTTAGCGGTTGGCGGGGGAAGTGTAATTGACAGTGCCAAGGGAATTGGAATTGGGACAGTATATGATGGAGATGTATGGGATTTTTATAATGGAAAATATCCGGACAAGTCTCTTCCAGTGGGGGTTATTTCAACATTTGCAGGTACAGGCAGCGAAACTACCCGGGCTTCCGTTATTACACGTGAAGAAGATCAACTGAAACGTTCTGCTGATGATGCTGATGTGATTAAACCCAGATTTGCTATTATGAATCCAGAGTTGACATACTCTGTTCCCAGATTTCAGACAGCCTCAGGAATCGCGGATATTATGTCTCATCTTATGGAGAATTTCTTTTCTGCCACGGAGTATGCAGATTTTTCGGACAAACTTGTAACAGCCGGATTGAAAACGATTATTAAAAATGGACCAGTTGCAATTGAGGAGCCAAATAATTATGAAGCTCGTGCTGAAGTAATGATGGTAAGTCCGTTTGCAATAAATGGAATATTAAAAGTAGGACGTCAGGGGGATTGGGCCAGTCACTTTATTGAACATGAGATGTCTGCGGAATGGGATATTGCCCATGGTGCAGGTTTAGCAGTAGTAACACCATCATGGATGCGTTATGTTTATAAGGATAATATAAAATTATTTGCCAAATTTGCTGTAAATGTTTTTAACATTGATTATGATTTTGATAATCCAGAAAAAACGGCATTACAGGGTATTGCAGCATTGGAGGATTTTTTCCATAAAATAGGTCTTGCAACTAAATTGGGCGGTTTAGGCGTTGGAGAAATTACAGAGGAGGTTCTTCGTAAAATTTCTTCTAGAATACCATACGGATCGGATGGCACGATAGGGACAATTTATCCGCTAAAAGAGGAAGACTGTTACAATATCTGTAAGGCTTGTTTATAAGAGAGTGGGATGCTGTGATGGATGAAATGGAGGGGAGTTTATGCAGATTATTATTGTGTTGGGGTGTTATCTATTACTAATGCTGGGAATTGGTATTTATGGCAAAAGGTATGCATCTAATTTCAGTGAGTATTTAACAGCCAGTAAACAATCAACAATTATAATGATTATTGGCACTGGAATCGGTGCCCATATCGGTAGTGGGTTTGTAATAGGAGGGGCAGAAAGTGCGGTAACAAGTGGGTTTGGCGGAGTATGGTATGGTGTGGGTTGTGCACTTTCTTATCTCCTTTTTGCAACAACAGTGGCGAGATTAATTCATAGGAAGGGTTATGTCACTTTGTCTGACTATTATTTGGAAAGGTACAAAGATAAAGGAACGCGCTTAATATATAGTGTTTCGACAGCATTTGCCTATCTGGGGATTTTAGGAGCACAGATTATGGCAGGAAAGGCAATTTTTGAAGGATTTGGTTATAGCGGTACAATAGGAGCAGTCATTACGACCGTTGTTGTTCTAATTTATGCATCTATGTCGGGACTTTGGGGAGCCTATATGACATCGGTTATCCAGACTTTGATCATAGGGATTGGTCTTATTGCAGCTACTGCTTTTATCTTATTAAAAGGCGGCTGGGGGATTATTACCAGTACATTGCCGGCTAGCCAGTTTGAATTGATACCATTTGATGTGTCTACTTGGCTCATGTTGTTTGTACCGGTGGCGTTGGCAAATTTTACGGATCAGGGAAATTTTCAGCGTGCTTCATCAGCAAAAACAGATGCTATCGCTGTAAAAGGACATTTGCTTGCAGGATTACTGATTCTTCCATTGGCTTGTATGCCTGTTGTTATAGGTATGTATGGGGCGGCAGCTTTTCCGGATGCGCCGGCATCTTCTATCTTTTTTAAGGTTGTTTTGGCAGAATTTCCGCCAATTCTTGGTGCCATTTTAATTGCATCCGTCTTATCGGCGGTAATGTCCACTGCTGATATGAGTTTTTTGGCCATATCTGCAACAGTGGTTCATGATATTTATGCAGGGATGATAAAAAAGGACGCAAAGGAAGCGGAACTTAAAAAGATGGCTAATATTTTAAATATTGTTGTTTGTGCTGTAGCGCTTATGATGGCATTGATGTTTACAAATATTATTTCATTACTTTCACTTACATATTCATTTATGGTAGCCGGATGTATGGTACCATTTCTTGGTGGGCTTCTGTGGAAGAGGGGAAATGCAAAAGGAGCAATAGCCAGTGCAATTGTAGGTATTGGACTTACCCTTTTGGATGCAAGTAAAATTTTACCTTTACCATATGCAAGCGTACTACCTGTACTTCCTGCTGCAATTGCTTATGTTCTTGTAAGTCTATGCACAAAAGAAACATACAAAGCAGAGGAGGCATAAATATAACAAACAGATAAATTTAAACAGAGGAGACAGATCAAAAGGGCAATAGAGATTTATCGCACACTCGCTGGAAATGTCAGTACCATATCGTTTTCCTGCATCCAAAAGCATATGGAGCGGGCCAGGTAACTGATCCGTGTTTCACATCCAAACTTCAGAGAAGAACTTACCTTCCAGGCAAAAGAACTAGGTCTAATTTAAAAGAGAAATATATAAAAAAGATACAGATTGCTTACATCCCACATGCTACAGGGTGTAAATACACTGCCGGTTTTCACTCCCCTTTCAAGAGAAAACCGGCAGGCTTTTTTAATTCATAAGAAATTACGTCCTATGAACAAAAAACGCTCCGCGAGGATACATATGCCGCTAAACCTGATACCCTGTAATAGTTTTCAGGTGGTTGTTGGAAGTATCGAAATATGATAAATTAGTTATAGAAGAATGGCCGCGGTGTGTAACCGACAACCAATACAGAACTACAGGGAGGAATTTATCATGTCATTTCAATTAAAAACGTATCAGCCCCCGGATTTTACTCTGCCCCGGTTTACGGAGGCGCCGGAAGCCAAGTTTGAGCCGGCTCCGTTTGACAGAGTCGCTCCGGACGGATATCATGCAACCACAATTTTCCCGGAGTATTTTAAGGTGGGGGGCCGCTGGCTGCTGGCTGAAGAGAGCCGGATGGACTGTGTTGCAGTCTATGAGAATGAGAAAATTTTCGTCCGCGAATTCAGGAACCTGAAACAGGGCGATATGGTATTCACGGGCAGGACGGAAAATGGAGAAGACGGGATTTATGTGTACCCGGACGGTTTCAATGAGTTTTCTGGAAACGCTGCAAACGGGGCAGACAGCCAGGAATCGTTTGCCTTCCGCCAGAGCCGTTCCAGGGAGACCGCTTTTTCCAGGGACTATGACAATATCTACGAGCTGTTGGAATATGAGAAGGAACACGGCTATGTGGCCTGGGTACTCGGCCCGGCCTGTGCGTTTGATGCCGATTCCCGGGCGGCGTTCTCAAAGCTGGTGATGAACGGCTATGTAGACGCGCTGCTGGCCGGAAATGCTCTGGCGACTCATGATCTGGAAGGAGCTTATTTGAAAACGGCGCTCGGGCAGGATATTTATACGCAGCAGAGCTACCAGGGAGGCCATTACAATCATATTGATACGATTAATAAGGTAAAATACCACGGCTCCATTCCTGCTTTTATTGAGAAAGAGGGAATTGACAACGGCATTATTTACAGCTGCGTTAAGAAGGAAGTTCCGTTTGTGCTGGTCGGCTCCATCCGCGACGACGGGCCTCTTCCCGAGGTTCACGCCAACGTTTATGAGGGCCAGGACGCCATGAGAAAATGCATCAGCAAGGCAACTACGGTCATCTGTATGGCGACCACGCTTCATTCCGTTGCAACGGGTAACATGACGCCGTCCTTCCGCGTGATGCCGGACGGAACAATTCGGCAGGTCTATTTCTATACCGTAGATATCTCGGAGTTCGCGGTGAATAAGCTGGGTGATCGAGGCAGCCTGTCGGCAAAGGGAATCGTAACCAATGTGCAGGATTTTGTTGTGAATGTGAGTAAGGGGCTGAAGCTGTAAGGGAGTTAAGGCTGTAAGAGAGTTAAGGCAGTAAAAGCGTTAAGGCAGTAAAAGAGTTAAAGCAGTAAAAGAATTAAAGCAGTAAATGCGTTAAAGCTTCTGTAGATGAAACACCCCCTGTATGGATTAAATGATCCGTACAGGGGGGGTTGACATCCGTATTCCAATACCGGTGTTTTTATATCAGTGCTGGTTATATCTTCATACCTTCCTAGTTTGGATAGAAGTTTACCACCATAAAGGTAAGGAGCGTATTTCTGCGGTTGATGTAGGTGTGCGCAATGGAGGAATCAAACACAAGGGAATCCCCCTCGTTCAGTGTATAATCTTCTGTTTCCGTGTGAAGCACCAGCTCCCCCTGGATAACATAAATATACTCCTCTGCCTTTTCGGAATGTCCGATCGAGGCATTGGACGATTCGGCGTCCAGTTCTACATAGAATAACTCGAAATTGCGGACCGGGGTGCTTGTAAAATAACAGTACACCCGGTAATGTTTCGTCTCATCGGTCTGCATCATGGAGTCGGATTTCCGGATTACGGTCGCTTTTTTCTCTATTTCTTCCATTAATCTGGTATATGGCACATTCAGGCCGTTGGCAATTTTCCAGATGGTATTGATGGTCGGATTGCTGCCTCCCTTTTCAATATCCGAAAGCATGGCCTTACTGATACCCGATATTTTTGATAACTGTCCCAGCGTCAGGTTGCGTTCGGTGCGGAGCAGCTTTAAGTTGAGTGCAATAATTTTTCCAAGATCCATGTAATACCCCTCTCTTGACTTGACAGATATAACGAACGATTGTATGATATATAAAACGATTTGTTCGCTGAATCAAACGAGTGTTCAATATTTTATAAACATATAGAACAGTATAAAAAAACTTTGATAAAAGATCAAGAAAAACAGGGAGAAATGAAGTTATGAAAATGAAAGCATTCAGAGCCGCCTTGCCTTACACAATACCAATTTGTGTGGGTTTCCTATTTATCGGAATGTCTTATGGGTTCCTGATGAGAAGCAAAGGATTTTCTTTTGTTTATCCGATGCTTATGAGTTTCTTTATCTATGCGGGCTCAATGGAGTTCGTCACCGTGAATCTGCTGCTGTCGGCGTTTAACCCGTTTTACGCGTTCTGTCTGACACTGATGGTCAACGCCCGTCATCTGTTTTATGGGATTTCCATGCTGGATAAATATAAGAATATGGGCTGGAAAAAGCCGTATCTGATTTTCGGGATGTGCGATGAAGCGTTCATGATTAACTGCACGGCAACGATGCTGCCGGGGGTAGACAGGGGATGGTTTATGTTTTTTGTAACCATGCTCAATCAAATCTACTGGGTTGCCGGGGCCACCCTGGGAGCGCTGCTGGGATATGTCATACATATTGATACAACGGGCATTGAATTTGTGATGGTTGCCCTGTTTGTTGTGATGTTCATCAACCAGTGGGAGGAGACAAAAGATCACCGTTCCGCCCTCACGGGACTCGCGTGTTCTCTGCTCTGCCTGTTGGTTTTCGGAAGCCGGAGCTTCATCATACCGGCCATGGCGCTGATTATCCTGTGTTTTACACTGGACAGAAAGAAAATAAGTAAGGAGGCGGCACAATGACTACTATTCAAAGTGTGATTACGATTTTCGTTGTCGTACTGGGGACGATGCTCACAAGATTTCTTCCATTCCTCATATTCCCGGAGGGCAAGACACCTCCGCCCTATATTGCCTACCTTGGAACGGTGCTGCCCTATGCCGTGATTGGACTGCTGGTGGTTTACAGTCTGAAAGACGCTTTTTATACGCCGTATCACGGAGCGCCCGAGGGAATAGCCGTTCTTTTTATTTACATCCTTCATAAGTGGAAAAAGAATACGCTTTTGAGCATCGGCGGAGGAACCGTTTTGTATATGGTTCTGGTGCAGACGTGTTTTCGGTGATATAATAAAGACAAATATAAATTTAAATCCGTCGGGGGATAACGCTTATGGAGATTGTTTATACGGAAGAGAAGAAATTTACCCAGGAACAGGTGCAGGAATTATTCTTGTCCGTGGGATGGATATCAGGTCAGTATCCGAGCCGGTTATATAAGGCTCTGATGAACTCCTCTACCGTAATCACGGCATGGGACGGAGACAGGCTGGCCGGTCTTGTCAGGCTGCTGGACGATGGCGAACTGCTTGCCTATCTGCATTATGTACTGGTCAATCCGCACTACCAGGGGCATGGCATTGCAGGAACGATGGTCCGGATGGTCAAGGAAAAGTACAGGGACTATCTCTACATTGAAATCATGCCGGAGGAGAGCAAAAACGCCGCTTTTTACAAAAAGTTCGGTTTTGAAGTAATGGAAGACGGAGTGTCCATGCAGATTTGTAATTTCAGTAATAAGATTTAAAATACGGATGTAATGAGTAAAGGAGGCGCCTGAATGGGTTGTGGAGTAAGTGGCTGTGCATAGCAAAGGCTATGACACACTAAAATTTAAAAATTTAACATAATCGTGGATAATAGCCTTTGCAATCCTGAAATTATAAATTAGGAGGCGCAGAGTGAGCTATCGAAATGTATACGATTTACTGCCGGAAGAGATTGTGGCGCAGATACAGGAGTACATAGACGGCCAGGCAATCTACATCCCCAAAAAAGAATCCAATAAAAAGTGCTGGGGAGAAAATACGGATACAAGACAGGTACTGGCAGCCCGCAACAACGGGATATACCGGGATTACCAAAGTGGGATGAGTACCGTGATGCTGTCGGAAAAATACTATCTGGCCGAAAAGAGCATCCGGCGGATACTTAAAAAAGAGAAAGAACAGAATATAGATTTTTGTATGACGCCTGAACCGCAGAACATAATCATTTGATAAACAAACAGGAAGTTTAACCGCCATGCCTGTGCTGGTATAATAGGATTATAAATTGATTTTATGGAGGTGGCGGAGATGGCATTTTTCAAATATGCGGATAAAAATGTTTATTATGAAGAAGCTGGTTCCGGTCAGCCGCTGTTTTTGCTGCACGGCAACAGTGTTTCGTCAAAGATGTTCGGCGGGGTGGCTGACCTGTACAAGAATGACTTTAACGTGATTCTGGTAGATTTCCTGGGGCATGGAAACTCCGACCGGCTCAAAGAATTCCCGGTGGATTTCTGGTATGATGAGGCGATGCAGATTATTGAACTGATATTACTTAAGGGGTATGAAAAGGTGAACCTGATCGGGACAAGCGGAGGGGCGCTGGCCGCCCTGAATGTGGCGTTGGAACGTGAGGATCTGGTTGACAAAGTAATTGCAGACAGTTTTGAGGGGGAAAGCGTCCTCAGCTCCTGGGCTGATACCGTCCGGGAAGAACGCGGACAGGCTAAGACCCTTGAACAAATGCGTCTGCTTTGGGAATACTGCCATGGCAGCGACTGGGAAAGTGTCGTTGACAATGATACGGACGTTATCATCAGGCATGAGAAGTCCGTAAAAAGATTCTTCCACAAAGATCTGGCGAAGTTAAACGTACCGGTTCTTCTGACGGCAAGCATGGAAGATGATGAGTTTGCGGGGAGAATGGACATAGAAAGAACATTCAGGGATATGGCGGATAAAATACCTGGTGCAAAGCTGCACCTCTTTCCTTCCGGCGGACATCCGGCCATGCTGACAAATGCGGAGGAATTTTCAGAGCTTGCAAAAGAATTCTTTGGAGTTTAGAAAAATAGGGGATCAGAACATCAAGACATCAGGCTCTTTAAAGATCAGGATTCTGGAATAGCAGGCTCTTGACATATCAGGCTCTTAGAATATCAGGATCTTAGGGAGCATTTAAAGAATGAATAAGCAGGGAAAAATTCCATGATTTTGGAGTCCTTCCCTGCTTTTTTAATTTGCATTTGCTTTTGTCTTTTTTAGAAATTCAATAAAGAACGGTCCTATTAATTAACCGGATATGCGGTTCCGTTTACAGTAATGGACTGTACCTCTGTTATCTGAATAATCCGCCCGAATTCCCCTGCAATGGCAAGTTTTCCGCTTGGATTTCTCTGTCCGTACGTTGCGACCACAAGCGGCCCTGTCATTGGGTCTTCTCCGACAACAACGCCGCCGCCACCGGTTACGGTTTCTCCGTCCCCGGAGTCAAAGGAACTTGGGGTGATCAGTTCTTCCTGAGTCCCATCCTTAAAGATGAGGCTGACAGAGGGGGTGGGAAGCCCGCCGGAGGCATTGCCTTCATTTCCAATAACCAGAATGCCCAGAGGGGATATCTGGAGTGTTTCAATGGTCAGGCTGTCGTCGATAACCTGATTGATAGTGAGTTCGGTAGCCGCCGCCGACCCCTTTATATCTGATTCCAGGGACAATCCGCCCAGATCGTCGGACAGGGAGACTTTCATGTTCCAGCCCGTGCAGTCGGTCAGAGAATCCATCTGGATATGATATAAATGCCGGCCTTTGGTTGAAAACTCCGTCAGTTCATTACAGGTAAACGACATGGCATTTTCCTGGCGGCCGGAATCAGAGGCAGAGGGCTGAAGAGTTACATCGAACAGGTCGAAAGGCTCTTTTTTTTCAACATCGCCGTCCGCCTTGCCGGATATGGTTTTCAGTGACACGATCAGGTTAAGTTTATAACCGTCCGTCAGCATGCTTTCCAGGGACATCTGGCGGGAGCTGTCGGATACGGTAATCTGGGGCGTCAAAATATCCTGCTTTGCATTGTCCACGGTATCCCCGAAGATGGAGCGGAAGTAGTCAAAACCTCCGGCCATGGCAAATGCGGTCGTTGAAAACAGGCATAGGACGGCTGCGATCAATAATATTTTCCATGATTTCTTTTTCATTGTTCCTCTTTTCCCGGCCGGTGCGGCCGTTTCCTGTTCTGTGCGGAGCTTTTGGAATACAATATCTTCAATCCGCTGTTCAGAAGGTTTTAATTCTGTCATATTTTCCACATCCAAATCTTCAATGTACTGCGGATCCAGCCGGGAACATAAATCGCTGATTTTTATCTTTTTACTCATACTGGTATCCCCTTTCTTCAAAGATCCCTTTTAACCGCTTACGGCATCGGTGCAGTTTGGTCCGGATCGTTGCCTGATTCAGGGTTAACCGTCTTCCGATGGCCTCAATACGTTCTCCCAGGAAATAGAATCGGATGAATATTTCCCGGTCCGGCTCGCCAAAATCCTCCACCGCCGAGTTAATAATCCGCGTCTGTTCACGCTGGACAGCCAGCTCATCCGGATTTTCTCCGGCATGCAGTGTTATGATGTCCTCGTCAAAGGGGAGGGGAACATCCTTTCTCTTCCGCAGTCTGCTGATTGCCGCATTGCGTGCGGCCTGCGCCAGATAAGGGCGCAGCGGCCTGTCCTCTCTCAAACCGTCCGCATGGTTCCAGACAGACAGAAACACGTCGGCAGACAGCTCCTCCACATCCTCCACCAGCAAAATGCCCTGGGAGATGTTGCAGATGATGGCGGTCACATAGTTTGTATACTGCTTCATCAGAAGACGCAGCCCTTCTTCCTCTCGGCGTTTCATTTTCTGGATGATTTCGTAATCATTCATGGCATCCTCCTTTTTAAGTATCTCACCTAACAGTACGCAGTCCGTCGGAAAAAGTTTCAGTATAATCGGGAATATTTTAAAATATGTAGAAGCATGGACCGTGACAATGGTAATGATAGGGAAAGTGCTGGAAAACTTGACAGACAAGGGAGTAGAAGCCACCCGGCGGCAGGAGCCTGAATGGGATCATTATGCGAATTTACAGCAGACTTTAATCATTAAAACAAATGGAGACAGAAACGATGATGAAGTACAATGGAAGTAGGATTAGTATTCTTTTCATTTGTCATGGCTATATGCTCCGAAGTATTCCGGCGAGGGGGATTGTAAATATAGAAAGTAGAAAAATGATGATTGACACACAAATTAGAATTAGATTATAATAAAGGTACAAAAAGGCAGTTCACTCCAGCGAGTGGCTTCCAAAACGTTAAGTTTCTATAAAATAGTCACCATTGCTTTGGAGGGCGGGTGACTATTTTTTTGTACCTATAATCATAACAACAAGTACTCCAAACGCAATCATTAAAGAAAGTGTCTCATATGTACTCATGTTATACCACCCCCCCCTTTCGGAGATGGAAGTCACCCAGCAGTAGGAACTGCCTGTACTAATTATACTAGACGGTAAAACGACTGTAAATAGAAGAATAAAAAAGTAACACTTGTTCAAAATATAATGCTGTAGTAAACTTGAACTATCAAAAATGAATGAGGAAATGGTATATGGATAAGCAATATCAGAATCACATCAAAATACTTTTCATCTGCCTCGGCAATATTTGCCGCTCTCCCCTCGCGGAATACATCTTCCGCGACATGGTAACCAATCAGGGGCGCGGCGCAGATTTTTACATTGCATCCGCCGCCACCAGCACGGAGGAGATTGGCAACCCGGTTTACCCGCCGGCCAGGCGGAAACTTCAGGAACACGGGATTTCCTGTGAGGGTAAGAGGGCTGTTCAGCTTAAAAAGAGCGATTACGACAAATATGATTATCTTTTAGGGATGGAAGAGCGCAACCTTATTAATATGAAACGGATTCTGGGCGGAGATCCGGACGGTAAGGTATTTCGGCTTCTCGATTTTTCAGACCGCCCCCGCAACATTTCGGATCCCTGGTACACCGGTGATTTTGACACGGCGTATGAGGATATCAGAGAGGGATGTGAGGCATTTCTGGATTTTTTGAATGAAAGAAAAGGGCGATAATAAACGAAGTCCTGTAAAAAGTACATATGGCAGGAAAAATACAGGAGATTCATGAAGGCAGTGAATCTCCTGTATTTGGCCTTTCCGCCATCAATTATGAGGCTTATAAAAGCTCGTTTTCATACGGTTTTCACGCACCGGCGGCTGGATTCCGGCGTTTCTTCCTGCTTTGATCGACTTTAATATCCAGGCCATATTGTCGGCTACAACCCGCATGGTCTGCAAACCTTCCAGAGCTTCTTTCACCTCGTCCGGATGGTCACCGTGCACGCTGTTCCAGTACTGGGAGGAGATAACCGGCATCGATGAAATGAAAAAATACTTATTAATCTGATCAAACGCAGTGCTGACGCCGTCCCGCTGGACATCGCAGCTTCGTTAGGCACCCCAATCCCATCCAACATCCCGATCCTGTCATAGATAACCAATCCGCCGTATAGAAATACAGATTCTCAATACAAATCTATATGATATTTCTTCATTTTCCTCCACAAAGTGGCAGTGCTGATATTCAATTCTGCGGCTGTTTTTCCCCTGTTACCGCTGTTATTGCGGAGGCATTCCTCGATTCGTTTCTGCTCGGAATCCTGAATTGTCTGGCTCAGTACAGAAGTGTTTCCCTTTTCCTCCGTGAGTTCCGGTTCTGCTTTCCCATAGTTTACAAAAAAGTTCCTTTTCCCGGGTATCATCCCATTCAAATCCTCCGGCAGTATTTCAGACGTTTCTGTCAGGGTGACTATCCGTTCCAGAAGGTTGAAAAGCTGACGGACATTGCCCGGATAGTCTCCTTCACTGAGGAGCTTTATGGCTTTTTCAGTGAAATGGATCTGCGCCTTTGTTTTCTTTAAATAGGAGCGGATTAACAGGGGGATATCCTCCCGCCTTTCCCGGAGCGGGGGCAGGTGGAGTTCCAGAACATTTAACCGGTACAGCAGATCCTCACGGAATCCGCCCGTATGGACCAGTTCCGACAGATCTTTATTGGTGGCGCTTATGATGCGGATATCCACAGGGATGATTCTGTCGTCGCCGAGACGGCAGACTTCCTTTTCCTGCAGGACGCGCAGAAGCTTTGCCTGTACGCTCAAATCCATTTCTCCAATTTCATCCAGAAAAACGGTTCCCTTATGGGCCATTTCGAAGATTCCCATTTTCCCCTCTCTGTTTGCTCCGGTAAATGCCCCTTTTACATAGCCGAACAATTCACTTTCCAACAGTGACTGTGGCAGGGCGGCGCAGTTGATGGCCACAAATGGTTCCTGTGCCCGGGAACTCTGGTTGTGTATGCTCTGGGCAAATATTTCCTTGCCGGTGCCTGTCTCACCGGTAATCAGGACCGCGCTGCCCGAGCGGGCATATTTTTCGGCAAGACGGATTGTGCTTTTAATTGCCATGCTTTTCCCTACTATATGATAAAATGTGTTCTTTGCCTGATATCCTTTCCGGTTCCTGTTTAGCCGGAGCTGTATTTCCGCAGACTGGATGCTGTTTTCACTGGATACGATAACTACGATGCTCCTGATCTTTCTGTTGACGATCACGGGAAGATATTCCGCCATATAATTATCGGATTCATACGTGATAATCCGTTCCTGCCTGGTCGTGCAGGTTTCCGCTTCGTCTGGAAAAAGCAGTTTCCGAACCTGCTCTGTGTCTGCCGAATGAAACAGCAGCCGGGCTTTTTCATTGGAGAACAGCAGCCGGCCCGCGGCGTCGTAATTCAGCACGGCGCTGGATATACGGTTGACGGTTGCGGATATGACGCTGAGATATTCGTCTTTGTGATCCATGGCCGTCAGGATATTAAGGGCGCTGTCGATTGCCAGTGAGACGTTTTCCGGTTCCACCATAAGGGGGATGCTTTTCAGGTTCAGCAGCCCCGAGGCCTGCTTTACGGAAAAGCCGCCTATCAGGGCTTTTACACCCGGACGTAGTTCACGGGAAACATCGCGCTCCGTGGTTGCCGGAGAGTCGGGACAGATGATTTGGATGTCCTGGCCGGAGATGGCTTTGTATTTGTTCATGATTTGAAATGCCTTGTCAAACCCGACTAAGGCAACTTCCCGGGGAGAGCAGCCGGTGGCCTTGACGGAGTGATATATTTCTTCATAAAGGTAAGGCACATCGATGACCGGAACCGTGATGTTTTTCTGGAGCAGGCTCGTGTTTCTTCCGCGTGAAATAAAAATGCGGCTGCCGGCTCTTACCAGTTCTTCTGCATACTTGAGAGTCCGGCTGCCGGTTGCTTCTACGAGACAGACGTGATTGGACAGGGCGCGTTCTTCAATAAGTGCTGCGGCCACAGATGCAAAGGCCTCGGAAGGAGCAAATATAACAATGTCTTTTGCTGGATCCATATGATATCCTTTCTGAATAAACGGTTACAGTTCACAGTTGATATTCCGCATTCTTTCACAGATGAAATATCTGCGTGAAATATTTATTTCAAAATTGAAATGCGATATATATCAGTATAAAAGCTGGCCGTACCGGAGTAAATTAAGAATCCGTTAAGAGTTGGAGCTGCTTTTTTACACCGCACGACTTCTGTCTGTTACGATTCACAGCCCTGCAAAAACCGCAGATCGGTAAAAAACAACACGTTTTGCGATGCACAGAAACGGTAAACAGCACCGTTTCGCGCCGTACAACTCGGGATTTTCCCGGGTAAAATGCGGATATGGAACCGGACAGGAAAAAGTTGGCACGTTCTTTGCTTATTATATAGTCATGAAAAATGTAAAGGCCTTACATAGTGAAAGAAAAATGCAGTGAAAGAAACAGGAGGAAAGAGATATGAGCTATAAGATATTGCTTCCGCAGCCGATTTTGGAATCCGGCAGGGAATACCTGCTGGGACGGGGGTATGAACTGGTGGACGGCAGCGGCTTTGAGGAGGATGACATGATCCGTGATATAAAGGGCTGTGACGCAATGATCGTCAGGACGGCTAAAATCACAAAACGGGTGATTGAAGCGGCGGACCGGCTGAAAGTGATTGCAAGACATGGAGCAGGGTTTGACGGAGTGGACTTAGATGCGGCCGCAGAAAAAAAGATTATGGTTTTATATGCCCCCCGTTCTAACAGTGAATCGGTGGCAGAACTGGCAATTTTCTATATGCTTTACTGCTCCAGAAACTTTAAACTCGTTCAGAAACTGTATAAGGACGATTACCGTTTTGCTAAGTTTAATGTGGAAAAGCATGAGCTGAACGGAAAAGTCCTCGGACTGGTGGGCGTCGGAAATATAGGCGGCCTGGTGGCCAGAAAGGCGGCGCTGGGATTTGATATGAAGGTTTTGGCCTATGATCCCTATGCGGCCTGTCTGCCTGATTACATAACGCCAGCGGCCTGCCGGGAGGAGATATTTGCAAAGTCGGACTATGTTTCCCTCCATGTGCCGGCAACTCCGGATACGGTGAACAGTGTCGGGGAAAAAGAGCTGGCCATGATGAAAAACACCGCTTTTCTCATTAATACGTCCCGGGGAACCATCGTGGACGAGGAAGCCCTCATCCGGGCGCTGCAGGAGAAACAGATTGCCGGAGCCGCCCTGGATGTGCTGCGCCAGGAGCCGATTGATCCGGCAAATCCGCTTCTTAATATGGACAATGTGCTGACGGCGCCTCACATAGGGGCTGCAACCAGGGAAGCGTCTTCGCGTTCCTCCCTGACCTGCGCCGTGGGTATAGATGACTTCCTTTCCGGCAGACGCCCCGAGTTTCCGGTGCCTCCGATGAAGAAAATGCTGGATGAGATGGGATTGTCATGAATTAGAAAAAATGGAAAAGGAGAATGATTATGAGTGTAGGAAACAGAGTATTTTTAAAAAGGAATCTTCCTGATGTAAAGATAGTGGAGGAATTTAAAAATCTTCCGGCGGCCAATGTGGCGGATACAATGGGACGTTCCTGTGCCCTGAGTTCGGAAATCAGGCTGATTGGTTCGCCAAAACAGCCGATCATGGCCGGGGCCGCCCTGACGGTAAAGGCCAGGCCGGGAGACAACCTGATGCTCCACAAGGCGCTTGATATGGCCGGCGAGGGCGATGTAATCGTAGTGTCTAATGACGGAGACAGAACCCATTCCCTGATGGGGGAAATCATGGCGGTATATGCGCAGCATACAAGAAAGATTGCCGGCCTTGTGCTGGACGGTCCGATTCGTGACAGGGAGGAACTGTCGCAAATGGATCTGTTCCTTTATGCCACGGGTTCAACGCCTGGAGGGCCGTATAAGGAAGGACCGGGAGAGGTGAATGTGCCTGTTTCGATTGGAAATATTGCGGTGATGCCCGGGGACATTATTCTGGGAGATCGGGATGGAGTCATTGTAATCCCGAGAAAAGACGCGCCGGAAATCCTGGAGGCCGCAAAAAAATATGCAGCCCTTGACGCCGGTAAGGTAGAAGCTGCGAAAAACGGAACCTCCAAACGTCAATGGGTGGAGGAGACACTTGTGAAAAAACAGGTGGAAATCATAGACGATATTTACAGGGCAGATTAAAGAGGACTTTGAAATTACAGAATAAAAGGGGAAGGGGATCAATATGATAGGACCAGGATTAGCAGCGATGCTTGTATTTATTCTACTTATATTAATCTGGAGCGTATTTATAAAACGGAACATAGGAGAGATAGCCTTTATCGGAATGATCGTGGTTTCTCTGTTTGGAGGGAGCAGGGCGGGGGAACTGCTGATTGGAGGCATCAAATATGCATTAAGCTATGAGGTGCTGTTTGCCTCTCTGGCTTTTGTATTTATGTCGTTCCTTCTTCAGAATACGGGCGTACTTCAGGGGATGCTGAAGATTTTTAACCGCCTGTTCAGAAAAATGAAGGGAGGGCCGGCCTACGTCAATACGGCAATATCCGCTTTTCTGGGCATGCTTTCGGGAGGAAACACCCCGAACGCCGCCACTTCGGGAGCTTTTACGGCCCAGTGGCTCTTATCGACGGGATGGAAACGGGAGCAGGCGGCAACTCTGATAGCCGCCAATGGAGGACTGGGAGCGGGATTTCCGCCCAGCTCGTCCCTGTTTATCGTACTGGCATTTCCCACGGTGGCCGGGGCTGTGTCGGAGGGCCAGCTCTATATTGCTTTATTTTTGACGGGCATTTATCAGGTTATCTGGAGGGTGGTTTATATCCATTTCGTGATTAAAAAGAACGGAATTGTACTTCCCGATGTTGTTACCAATGAGTCATGGGGCTCCGTGCTCAGGACAGCCGGAAAAAACCTGTTTTTATTCCTGGGAGCCATTATTCCGGTCATGCTCAATATGGGACCGTTATCCGATCTGATTGCCGGACGTTCCGAAATCTGGAAAGCGGCTGTGGACAGCATTAATATTCTGGTCTGGATCCCGATCCTGATGATAGCAATTATCCTGGCTCTCGGTTTTAAAGACATCCGCGGAAAATTCCATTCCGGAGAGCAGTTTGTCGAAGAGCTGATACCGCATTTTTCCAGTACGGGCGGTCTCCTGATCTTTGTATTTGCAGCCAGCAATATAATCAGTAAGCTTGGACTTTCAGAGGACATCGTACAGATTTTAAATTCCATGAGCCTTTCAAAGGTTGCGACTGTTATTATTATTTTGATTCTGGTTGCGGTTGTTGCAGGACCGCTCTCCTCAACGGCTACGCTTACGTCAATCGGTGTCATTTCCCATGCGATTCTCGTATCGGTGGGAATTAATCCTCTGGCCGCGGCCACGGCAATTCTTGTAGTGGCTTCCACGGAAGGTGCCTCACCGCCGGCTTCCGGAGCGCTGTTTGTTGCCTGCGGCCTGACGGAATGCGATCCGCCGAAAATATTTATGCCGCTTATCAAATGGTTTGTTCTGCCGATTACGGGTATCGCGGTTCTCGTATGTCTCGGCATTCTGCCATTGCCGTATTAAGGAGGGCTTATGAAAAAAATATATCATTATTTAATATTAGCGGGTTTCCTGATTTTCTTTCTGGGAGGATCTATTTATGTGGCAGGGCAGATTGTGTGCCTGATAATCGGACAGCCGGAGCTTATGATTTCACTGGAGGGAATTACAAAAGTGATTTTTCCTGCGGCGTCCATAAGCGGACTGCTCTGTTTCCTGAACCAGTACCTGTTTACAAAAAAGAAGTGAGGCAGTGTGGCGCGGCCGCCGCTTTGCCAGTAAGAAGCCGAAAATAAAAACGTTATGAAATCGTAAGTAATTTATCGATAAAACAAGTTGACAGCTGTATATATACTGTGTATAATAATCATACACAGTATATATACAGCTGCTTTTGTTGTAAAGGCAAGGACACAACAGAAACAGTACGCACTGCAGGAGAAATGAAATATGAATATAATCATCAGTAATTCGAGTGACAGGCCGATTTACGAGCAGATTGTAAGCCAGATTAAGAATGCGATCATCTCAGGAGAACTGGAAGCCGGGGCCCCGCTTCCGTCGCTCCGGTATCTGGCCAGGGAATTGAGGGTCAGCCTCATTTCCACAAAACGCGCATATGAGGAACTGGAGAAAGAAGGATTCATTGAATCGGTCCAGGGAAAAGGAAGCTTTGTCACAGGAAAGAACAAGGAATTAATGAAAGAAGAGCAGTTTAAAAAGATTGAAGAATGTCTTCAGAATGCCGTGGACATGGCGAGAGTTGCCCACATTCCATATGAGGAGCTGAAGGATGTGCTGGCCGCCCTTTATGAAGACTGGGACAGAACCTGAGACAAGCACGGCCGCCGCAGGCCAGGGCGTAACAGGAGGATTTAAGAGGTGATGAATATGGATGAAAAGACTAATAACATTCTGGAAATAGAGGGCCTGACGAAACACTACAGTGACTTTACCCTCCGCGATATTAATCTGGAACTGCCATACGGTTGTATCATGGGCCTGATGGGAGAGAACGGAGCGGGCAAGAGCACGACGATTAAGGCGGTATTGAATCTAATCCACAGGGATGGTGGAACGATACGCCTCTTTGGAGAAGAACTGCATGAAGGAAATTCAAGGCTCAGAGAGGATTTAGGGATTGTTATGGAGGGGCTCAGCCTGCCCGACGTATTTAAAGCGGCAGAGATTGACCGGATGATGAGAGGAATTTACAAAAATTGGGACAGCGGATGCTTTTTCCGTTATCTGGAGCAGTTCGACATAAATAAAAAGAAGAAGATTAAAGAATATTCCAAGGGAATGAAGATGAAGCTGGCTCTGACAATTGCTCTTTCCCACGGTGCGAAACTGCTGATTCTCGACGAACCGACCAGCGGCCTGGATCCGGTCGTGAGGGAAGAAGTACTCGATATTCTGAGGGAATTTGTCATGGATGAGGAGCATTCCGTCCTGATTTCTTCCCATATCATCAGTGATATTGAGAAGACGGCGGACTATGCCGCATTTATCCACGCCGGGCGGCTCATGCTCTGCGAGGAGAAAGACCGTCTGCTGGAGAAATACAGGATTTTAAAGGGCAGCCGCAGCAGTATCATGGAGATGGAGGACGAAGGATATGTTACCGTTTCCGGAATCCGTGAAAACAGTTTTGGCGCGGAAGCGCTTGTAAAGGTAAACAGAATATTCCGGGTAAAAGACGGGATGGCAATGGAGTCCGCTTCTCTGGAAGAGATTATGCTTTTCCTGGTGAAGTCCGAAAAGTAGCAGAGCTGCGGAAAAGAACGGAAGGGAGGAAGAACCGTGAAAGGTTTATTATATAAGGAAATCTGCATGTTCAGGCCTCAGCTTAAGAGCTGGGCGATGGTGCTGGTGATATTTGCGGTATATGGCGTAATATTTCGCAATGTTTCCATGATTCTGATGATGACTTCGATGCTTGGACTTATGGCATGCTTCAATTCATTCAGCTACGATAAACAATTCCACTGCAATGAATATCTGGCGGCCATGCCGGTGAGCAGGAAAGAGATGGTGTGGTCCAAATACATTTTTATGCTCGGGCTGGACCTGATTCTATCCATCATATCACTGATTTTTACGGCCGGATATGCCTTCATTGCAAAGGAGCCTGTTATTGAAATATTAGCAGGGGTTGGCGCCGTACTGGTCGTGACGGTTTTCATGCAGGCAATCCTGATGCCGATGGTTTATATCATGGGCATCGAGAAGGCCCGCTATGTGAATATCGTAATCTGGATGCTTCCATGGGTTCTGGTGATGCTGTTTAAAGACAGGTTACCGAAAATTGAGGAATGGCAGATTATCATGGTACTCAAAATTATGCCGTTCATAGCCGCTGTGTTTATGGTAGCCTCGGTCTGTATTTCCGTATCGTCGTTTCGGAAAAAAGATCTGTAAACGCCCAGGTGATCGAATATAGAGTATATGAAACGGCTTAGATTAAGACATAAGGTGAAATTAAAAAAATAAAATGGAGTGATATAGGCGCCTGCGGCATTGCGTGAGAAAAGTCTCATACAATGTGCTGCAGGCGCCTTTTACCGGCAGGCGTAAGAGGACGCGGTACGTACCGCTATGGCGGGTTGTTTATGAAAGAATATTCAGCATTCCGGTAATAAGCAGCGCATTGATAAAGTCAATAAACAGACTGCCCACCATCGGTATAGTGAAAAAGGCAAGTGGAGACGCGCCGTACTTTTTGGTTACAGCCTGCATGTTGGCCATTGCGTTGGAGGTTGCTCCCATTGCAAAACCGATAAATCCGGCCGTCATGACTGCGGCATCGTAATCCCGGCCCATAACCTTGAATACAACAAAGTATGAGAATATGAACATAACGACCACCTGGACCGCCAGGGTCACTATCATTGGAAGGGCGAGGTCGATGAGCAGCCATAACTGCAGTCCGGCCAGTGCCATCGCGAGGAACAGGTTCAGGGACATGTTGCCGATCACATCAACTTCTTCCATTGGGAATTCGTGGTAGATGGCATCCACAATGTTCCTTGTGACTGCTGCTACAATCATAGCTCCGATGTATCCCGGGAATGTGAGACCGGTGACAGCCGTAAGCTGTGCTCCCACAAAGTTTCCGATACCAAGGGCAAACATCAGCAGCATGAACGCGCGTACAAACCTGGGACTGGTGGATGATACCGTATCGTCCTCCACTTCGGAGACGGATGCGTCGGTGCTGCTGGGGCATTCCAGGTGGTATTTTTTAATACATCTGCGTGCCGTCGGGCCGCCCATAATGGAACCGGCTACCAGGCCGAAGGTGGCGGAAGCAAGGCCGGCGACAGATGCGCCGGTAATGCCCATGCCATCCATCAGTTCTCCGTACGATGCGGCTGTGCCGGGACCGCCGATCATTGCAATCGAACCCACGCACAGGCCGAGACGTGGATCTGCGCCCAGCGCTCCGACGAGTCCTGTTCCGACCACATTTTGAATCACCGTCATGACTGTTCCAAGGATGAGCATCAGTAAAACAGCTTTACCACCCTTTTTAAGAAGCGGGATGCTTACCGAGAAACCAACCGTGGTGAAAAACATATTCATAAATACGGTTTGCAGGGTGGAATCAAAGGTAATATAGGCTACACCGGTTGCATACATGATCGTGTTAAACAATGAGAAACAGACGCCGCCCACCAGCGGAGCAGGAATACAATACTTGTTGAAAACAGATACTTTCCGGCACAGCAGATTTCCGAGCCAGAATAATGCGGCCGCGAGCGCCACGGCATGATACATGTTTAAACTGATTTCGATCATAGATTTTTCCTCCCTTTGATATGAAACTTTTATTTGTAATTTGTATTTTATATTTTTTTGCGTAAAAATCAATAGAAAATATACACTTTTAACAAATATTTAATGGATTTACATTTAAATATTGTGCAATATATACATTGATTTGCGCGAAAAATTACTTGAAACTACAGATATAAACTCAAAGCATCAACACGTAGAGAATGCTTGTCCCATTTAGCGTAAAAGTATGATTATTCAGATAATATACTGAAAATCTAAGAGTTTTTTTAAGTACTTGACATTGATGAGAAAATAGAATATTATACTCATATGAACAATCGTTCAGATGTTTATGTATAGAGCCGGAGCAGGAATGTTGACTGTGGGCTTATGATTCGATAGGGTAATAAATTGAGTAATTACATGGCTCCCGGAGTGCGGGACGAATATGGAAAGGAGGTTCTGACATTTGGCGGTACATGACGTAGAGTGCTGTGATTTCTACCAGATTCACGAGGATGTGGTGAAAGCAGTGAAAGAGAAAATGCCGGATGACGATGATTTGTATGATCTGGCGGAGATATTTAAAGTATTTGGGGATTCAACCAGAATCAGAATACTGTATGTGCTGTTTGAGGCGGAGATGTGTGTATGCGATATTGCCCAGCTCCTGAATATGACCCAGTCGGCCATTTCCCATCAATTGCGGATTCTGAAGCAGTCTAAACTGGTGAAGAACAGAAGAGAAGGCAAAGCCGTATTTTATTCCCTGGCGGACAGCCACGTGAGAAGCATTATCAACCAGGGTTATGAGCATATAAAAGAATGATATAAGAATCAATGAAAGAAATATAATCAAAAGTTTTTAAACATTATTAAACACAATAAAACGAAAATGAACCGATGGAGGAATAGTAAGATGAAAAAGAAATTCAAGTTAACCGATCTGGACTGTGCAAACTGTGCGGCAAAGATGGAGGATGCCATCAGAAAAATCGAGGGTGTGGCGGATGCCAATGTCAGCTTTATGACACAGAAGATGACCATAGACGCCGAAGAGAGCCGTTTCGATGAAATTATGAAAGAAGTAGTTGCGGTCTGCAAAAAAGTGGAGCCGGACTGCATTATTAATATGTAATAACGGCAGAATTTACAGCGGGAGGCGACATGAATAAAAAACAGAAAACAATGCTCGGCAGAATCATCGCGGCATTTATCTTTTACATTCTTGCCATAGTCGGTGAACATTCCGGCGCACTGGAACGTTTTCCGGGAATGTGGCCAAAACTCTTTATTTTCCTGGTGCCTTATCTGATTATCGGATGGGATATCATATACAAGGCGGCAAGAGGAATTGTCAATGGCCAGGTATTTGATGAAAACTTTCTGATGACAATCGCCACATTTGGCGCGTTTGGAGTCAGGGAGTATTCAGAGGCCGTCGCCGTTATGTTGTTCTACCAGGTGGGAGAACTGTTTCAGAATTATGCGGTCAACCGTTCCCGACAGTCAATCAGCGCTATGATGGATATCTGTCCCGAGTATGCCAATGTTGAGGAGGACGGTCAGCTTAAGCAGGTTGATCCCGATGATGTGGCGGTCGGCGATATCATTGTAATCAAGGCGGGGGAGAGAATCCCCCTGGACGGCGTGGTAATAAGCGGAGAGTCCATGATCGACACTTCCGCCCTGACCGGAGAATCGGTTCCCAGGGCGGCTCGGGAAGGCACGGAAGTGATCAGCGGCTGTGTCAATGGAGGCGGACTGTTGAAGGTGGAGGTGACGAAAGAGTTTGAGGACTCCACGGTTGCCCGGATCCTGGAACTGGTGGAGAACGCCAGCAGCAAAAAGGCGAAGGTGGAAAATTTTATCACGCGTTTTGCAAGATATTATACGCCGGTGGTTGTCATTGCGGCAGTTCTTCTGGCCGTCATACCTCCGTTAGTACTGGGCCAGGGATTTGGCAGCTGGATCGAGAGAGCCTGCATTTTCCTTGTTATTTCCTGCCCCTGCGCCCTTGTGATTTCCGTTCCGTTAAGCTTTTTCGGCGGTATCGGCGCGGCGTCTAAAAAGGGTGTCCTGGTAAAAGGAAGCAATTTCCTGGAAGCGCTGGCTGAGATGGATACGATTGTATTCGACAAGACGGGAACGTTGACAAAAGGCGAATTCAAGGTGACGAAGCTGCATCCGGTTGGAATAAGTGATGAAGAGCTTCTGGAGCTTGCCGCTCTGGCGGAGAATTACTCCAACCATCCGATCGCGGGATCCCTCAAAGAGGCATATGCAAAGGAAATCGATGTAAACCGTCTGGGGGAGACCGAGGAAATTTCTGGTCACGGCGTCAAGACGGTGATTGACGGCAGACCTGTACTGGCCGGCAACGGAAAACTGATGGAACAGGCCGGAATCGACTATGAAACATGTGCGGATGCAGGCACGGTTATCTACGTGGCAAGAGACGGTAAGTTTGCCGGAAGTGTGCTGATATCCGATACAATCAAGAAAGAGACCTTTGAGGCAATACGCTCCCTGAAATCGGTAGGCGTCCGCAGGACCATTATGCTGACCGGCGACAGGAAAGAAGTGGGAGAGGCCGTGGCCAGGGAAATCGGGCTTGATGGCGTCTATACGGAGCTGCTTCCGGCCGATAAAGTGGAGAAGGTGGAAACACTTTTAAAATCCATGAGTGAAGGACGGAAACTGGCATTTGTAGGCGACGGAATCAACGATGCCCCGGTGCTGACGAGAGCGGATATTGGAATTGCAATGGGCAGCATGGGTTCAGATGCGGCGATTGAGGCTGCGGATGTCGTTCTGATGGACGATAACCCGGCAAAGATTGCATCCGTTGTAAAAATTGCCAGAAAGACACTGAAAATAGTAAAGCAGAATATCGTATTTGCCCTCGCTGTCAAGGCGCTGGTCCTGATACTGGGAGCGGCGGGAATGGCCAACATGTGGGAAGCGGTATTTGCCGATGTGGGCGTTTCCGTCATTGCCATCTTAAATGCAATGAGGGCGCTGAAGACCGAAGATTAAGAGCATAGGATTAAGAGCATAAGAGCATAAGATCAATGAGGAGAGGCGTCCGGGAATGAATCCCGGGCGCCTCTTATGGTAGATGACAGTTGGCAATAATTTATTTACCACTCTTTGTGGTATACGGTTTCGCCATTCTTGATGACAGTTTCCACCAGGTTGATGGTGGTGTGATATGGCATATAGTTGATGGAAGGATATTTCAGGAAGATGATATCCGCCTTTTTACCCTCCTCGATACTTCCAATCTGATCGGCCCTGTCGACAGCGGCGGCGCCGTTGATGGTCAGAGCGGTGATTACTTCCTCAATGGACATATTCATGTAAATGCAGCCTAAAGCGACAAGCAGAGGAATATTGTTGGTAAAGCAGCTTCCCGGGTTTAAATCGGAAGCGATGGCTACCGCACAGCCGCTGTCAATCATCTTTCTGGCAGGAGCGTACTCTTCCTTGAGACAGAATGCCGTAGCGGGAAGAAGTGTGCTGATGACGCCGGATGCAGCCATCTGTTTGATTCCTTCGTCGGATGCTTTTAAAAGGTGGTCTGCCGAGAAACAGCCGGTTCTGGATGCCAGTTCGGCTCCGCCGAGGGAGAACATCTCATCGGCATGGATTTTCAGCTTAAAGCCCATCTCTTTTGCCGTATTCAGGTAGTACTCGGAATCTTCAATATTGAAAACGCCCTTCTCACAGAAGATATCGGCAAACTCGGCCAGATTTTCTGCTTTTACCTTCGGCATTACTTCTTTGATCATCATGTCGATGAATTCACGCTCTTTGCCCTTGTACTCGGGAAGCACGCTGTGCGGCCCAAGGAAGGTGGTGACAATGTCAACCGGATGGATTTTGTCCAGTTCTTTCATGGCGCGGAGCTGTTTTAACTCTGTTTCGCAGTCCATTCCGTAGCCGCTTTTGCCTTCTACGGTGGTAACGCCGAATTCCAGCATGCGGTTCAGGCGCTCGCGGCCAACCTCAACGAGTTCTTCCTGTGTTGCGCTCTTGGTAGGGTTGATGGTGGCATTGATGCCGCCGCCGCGCTCCATGATGGACATGTAGCTGTCGCCCTTCAAACGCCAGGTAAATTCATCGGCGCGGTAACCGCCGAACACAAAGTGGGTATGTGAGTCAACGAAGCCGGGAAGTACGGTTTTTCCCGTTGCATCGATTATTTCGTATTCATCCGGATTAATCATTTTATCCAGTTCTTCTGTTGTGCCAACCGCGAAGATTTTATCATCGTGGATCAGGACGCCGCCGTCCTCGATGAGGCCGATGTCGGACATCTCTTTGCCGCGTTTAGGAGCCTGGCCCTTGCAGGTTACGAGCTCGGAAGCGTGTCGGATATATCTTTTCGTCATATTTTACCTCTCTTATATACTTTACAGAGGCTGTTGCCATGAAAACAACAGCCTCTGTAAGATAATAGTAACATTATTTGGATGTTGCCTCTTTGAAAACTCTCTCAATCAGAGCGTCATCGGCAATGTAAGGCATTGTGATTGTATCTGTGTCGGCAAACTGTTTGTTGTACTCAGCTACAGTCTCGATAGAGTGCTCGTTTCTTGCCCAGTTTCTTCTGGAAACACCAACCATGGTATCCCACGGAATCGACTCGCGGATAATCTGGTCTGTCAGTTCGGAACCGTCCAGAACAAGGCCGAAACCGCCGTTGATTGCTTTACCGATACCTGTACCGCCGCCGTTGTGGAGAGCGATTAAGCTCATACCCCTTGCTGCGTTACCTGCGAAGCAGTGAGTAGCCATATCAGCGGTAAAGTTGGAACCGTCATAGATGTTACTTGTCTCACGGTATGGAGAGTCTGTACCGCCTGTATCATGGTGGTCACGTCCAAGCATAACCGGTCCGATTTCTCCGTTTCTAACCATCTCGTTGAATCTGAGAGCGATGTCGCGTCTTCCGAGTGCATCCTGGTAAAGGATACGGCACTGTGTACCAACAACAAGTTTATTCTTCTCAGCGTCGCGGATCCATACCCAGTTGTCGCGATCCTGGAATCTTCTGTTCGGATCAATGATATCCATAGCAGCGTGGTCTGTTTTAACCAGATCCTCGTGTTTGCCGGATAAGCAGCACCATCTGAACGGGCCGTAACCATAGTCAAATAACTCCGGTCCTAAGATATCCTCTACGTAGGATGGGAAGATGAAGCCTTCGCTTGTATCTACACCGTTCTTGGAGATATCTTTATTGCCTGCATCGTATACGGCCTTCATGAATGCGTTGCCGTAATCGAAGAAGTAAGCGCCTCTGGAAACCAGAGTCTGGATTAAATGGAAATGCTTTGTCAGAGTCGCATCTACCATCTTGCAGAATTTCTCTTTGTCGTGGTCAAGCATTTCAGTTCTCTGCTCAAAGGTAAGGCCCTGTGGGCAGTAGCCTCCGTCGTAAGGAACGTGGCAGGATGTCTGGTCGGAGAGAAGTTCAATATGAATATTCTCGTTAACCGCATATTCAAGAAGGTCTACGATATTGCCGTGGAAGGCGATGGACATAGCTTCTTTTTTCTCCATGTATTCATGAGCCAGTTTGAATGCCTCTTCCGGTGTCTCGGCAATTTTGCTTACCCAGCCCTGGCTGTGTCTTGTCTCAATTCTGGAATAGTCAACCTCGGCAACGATACCAACGCCGCCTGCGATCTCGATAGCTTTTGGCTGAGCGCCGCTCATGCCGCCAAGTCCGCTTGTTACGAATAAGTGGCCTGCAAGATCTCCGTCTGCCGGAACGCCAAGGAATTTACGTCCTGCGTTTAAGATTGTGTTGAATGTTCCGTGAACGATACCCTGCGGTCCGATATACATCCAGCCGCCGGCTGTCATCTGTCCATAGGAAGAGCATCCCATAGCGGTTGCTTTTGCCCATTTCTCAGGGTTGTCGCCTTCACCTACCATCAAGCCGTTTGTGATGATAACACGTGGAGCCTGTTTGTGGGAATGGAACAGTCCAAGAGGATGACCGGACATAACAACAAGTGTCTGCTCGTCTGTCAGAACCTCAAGGTATTTTTTCAGCAACTGGTACTGCATCCAGTTCTGGCAAACCTGGCCTGTCTCGCCGTAAGTAACAAGTTCATATGGATAAAGAGCAATTTCGTGGCTTAAGTTATTGTCAATCATAACCTGGAATGCTTTACCCTGAATACAGTTGCCTTTGTATTCATCGATTGGTTTTCCGTGGATTTCTCCCTTCGGCATGAAACGGTATCCGTAAATACGTCCATGTGTGAGAAGCTCCTCCATGAATTCTGGAGCTAACTGCTCGTGAAGCTCTTCAGGGATGTAACGGAGGGCATTCTTTACAGCCAGTTTTTTCTCGTGATCTGATAAAGTAAGCTCTCTCATTGGAGCGCGGCGGATGCCTTCTTTAAAAACGGGATACTCCGGGAGTACCGGGTCAAGTTTGATTGTCATAGCTTTTCCGATTTCACTATTGTTCATTGCTATCTCGTCCTTTCTGTTATGTGTTTTTTTTAACTTTCTGAGCTTATTATAACAATGCGGAGTCCAAAAAACGTCAATATTAATTGATAATTTTATTCTTTTTAAAAATAATCCTGTCAACCTTCTTTGGACGTCAGAGTTGACAGTACCCGTCAGGTTTTGTATACTGAAATATAATAGATCTTATAGAAGAAACCCGTGTTTTGCGGCAGGGTCTTTTTGACGGACAGCGAGAGTTTTGCAGTAAAGTATAAATGTCAGGGGAGGCGCCATGAAGAAAGTTGAAATTAACCTGTGTGGAAATCCGACGATTTTTGCAGATGGGGAGAAGGTTAATTTCCCTTATAAAAAAGTAGAGGGATTTTTATATTATCTCTGTGTAAAGAAAACGGTTACCAGGGAGGAGGTCATCTGTCTTTTGTGGGGGGACGAAGACGAGACAACCGGTAAGAAGAAGCTGCGGGATGCGGTTTATCAGGTTAGACGTTTTCTGGACAAAGATTTTTTAATTACGACGGGTCATACGGGGATTGCACTGAATCCCGATTATCCGGTGAAAATTGATTTGGACTATCATGTGGGTTCAGATGCCGGACAGGCCGGTGTATTTCTGGACCATTTTTATATTAAGAACTGTTATGAATTTGAGGAATGGGTGGGAGGCGTCAGAGAAGAACAGCGCCAGGACATCTCAAAAAGCGCCAGGGAATACCTGGACGAGGCCCGCGAGAAAAAGGACGTTTCCCTGATTCAGAAATACAGTAATATCCTTATTAAAAATGATCCTTACAATGAGGAATTATATTATGAGATCATGAACGTATATGCGGAGAACGGGAATTACACGATGGCCATCCGCCTGTACTACGATCTCCTGAAGCTGTTCCAGGACGAGCTTGATATGGAACCGTCCCAAAAGGTCAAGGATTTGTTCCATCAGGTCTTCAACGTCAAGGAACATGTGAAGACGGAGGGCGTCTCCGTCGATCTTCCTTTTATCGGACGCAGAAGGGAACTTTATGAAATCAGCGGGTTCCTGGAGCGTACGGCAGGGGAGAAGGTGGGATGTCTGGCCATTGAAGGTGAGGAGGGCGTCGGAAAAACGTCATTTTTGGAATGCGGCCTGAAGCTTGCCGCAGGCAAACAGATGATTACTCTCTATGCGGTGTGTTACAGACAGGGAGCCGATTTCTTTTTAAACCCGTGGAATGATATTTTCCAGGAGATTCAGCAGTGCATTGAGAATGGGATGATTAAGGACGTGCTGTCACCCGGACAGGAGGAGAAGCTGGCCCAGATCCTGAACAGAGGCGTGGGTGATGACCGGGAAAGCGGAAGGATGACCTACCAGATGATTGAGAAGACGGTCATCAGCCTCTTTACGGAGATTTCAAAGAAGTACCGCCTGGTTCTGGCCTTTGACGATATCCAGTGGATGGATCAGATGAGTTTTCAGCTGATGTGCCGGCTGCAGTTTATGCTGGAACCGGCTGCCCTGCTTACGATCTGCACCTACAACAGGAGCAGCGAGGTGGAGGTGATGGAATCTCTGGAACCCCTGGTGCGCAGGGATTTTGTCAAGCTTTTGTCGCTTCAGCCGTTTACAAGGGATGAGACCGATGAGATTCTCCATAAGACGCTTCCGGAACTCGACTCGGAGCCGGATAAGCGTCAGAAACTTTATGAACTGACGGACGGCAACGCCTTCTTCCTGACGGAGATGATTAACATCATCAGGGAGAAAGGATATACGCTTGAAAAGTCACCGAAAACAAACTTTGTCATCAAGGCGAGACTTTCGGGCATATCCCAGGATGAGAAGGAAGTGCTGGACTGCATGTCGGTCTTTCCGGAGAAGATAAGCATTGAGGAAATCGAGCTTCTGATGAAGGGGATGGACCGTCTGACGCTTCTCAAAATCCTCGAACGGTTACAGGAAGGTTTCCTTATTAAAGAGGTATTGGTTGGATGGAATGTTTATTACAAATTTGTCCACCGCATCTTTCAGGAATACATTTACGAAAAACAGAGCAATGGAAAGCGCCAGCTGTACCATAAGATGCTGGCGGAATATTATGAGGCCCAGGCGGAGCTGGATTTCATGGTGCTGCCGCTGGTGGTTTATCATTATGACAAGTGTCACGACCAGGTTAAGGCCTATCAGTACCAGATACGCTATCTGAAAGAATTTTATACGGTCATCAATGAGAATTTCCCTGTGCTTCATACAGAGGCCTCCGACTTCGGGGACGACTTCGGCGTTATGGCCGAGGCGGAGAAGATGCTTGAGCTGGCGGAGGACGTCATCAACCTGAAAGACGATTCCAGGGAGATACGCCGTATGAAGATGGAGATGCATTACATCAAGGGCAGATACGACATCGCCATGGGGGAATATGACAGCGGAATCGCCAATATTGAAAAGAGCATTTTCCTCGCCCAGAAGCTGAACGCCAACAAGAACCTGCTGGCTTGCTATAAACAGCAGATATTCCACGGAATCCAGAGGGAAGATTTGGAGAAGGTGGATAAATATGTGAACCTGGGACTGGGATGTATTAAAAAGGAAGAGAAAGACGAATACGCCACCTTCCTGCGCCTTAAGGGCTGGTACCATGTGCAGAGGCAGGAGTACAGGATGGCGGAGGAAGTCCTCCAGAAGGCGCTGATGGTATTCCGGGAGCTGGAAGACGGAGAAGGAAAGTATACGGCCAGTATCGCAGCCTGCTATAATTATATCGGCGATATCTACCGGATTCAGGATCGGTTTGACGAGGCGCTGGAATTCTACACAAAGGGAATTACGGTGGGAAAAGGGCCTGTGGAGACGAACGGTCTGGGCCAGGTTTACTGCAATATCGGCCAGGTCATGTACAGCCAGGGCAGATACGAGGAGGCTTTCAATTATCTCGAGCGCGCCAGGGAGTGCCTGGAAAAGAACGGATACAGATGGGGCCTTGAAAGGGCGGAGGCTTACCTTGCCATGACCTGCCTGAAGACAGGATGCCGCAAAGAGGCGGCAGAGCATTACAAAAAGGGCGTGGAATTGTCTGCCAAGATAGGAAATCCGACGACAGAACTGCTTCTTGAGACGGTCAGGAAGGAACTGGAATAGAAAATTCGACGGTATGGCCGCGGGAAGTTCATTAAAAAAGAGCTTTCCGCGGCCTTTTTAGCCCCATCCGGCGCGGTTTCCATTAAAAATACCTTATTTTGCTAACACATTAAAGTGAAAAAACCGGTGCATTACCATGGTAAAGCTAAGAAGTCTGTCATGCTACCAAAGTAAAGCAGAGAAGTAAGAAAACATATAAAAAAAATAAATTTTGTCAGTAATATTACAAGTTTTGACGCTTTTTTGACGCTCCATGTAATATAATAGTTCCATCAATTGCCCTGGCGAAATGAGAGCGCCAAGGGCGAGTAACAGTATGAAAAAACAGCAGTAAAGGAGAAGATAAGATGAACAAAGTAGTAATTACAGGACAGGATTTAACAGTAGAACAGATCGTAGCAGTTTGCCGTGAGTGCGCACCACTTGAACTGTCGGAGGAGACCAAAAAGAGCGTTCTGGAATCCAGACAGATTGTAGATGATTTAATAGCAGAAGAGAAGGTTGTTTACGGAATCACAACAGGATTCGGAAAATTCAGCGATGTTGTTATTTCCCAGGATCAGTGTAAAGACTTACAGAAAAACCTGATCATCACACATGCGGTTGGCGCAGGCAATCCTTTCACAAAAGATATCGCAAGAGGAATTATGCTTCTTCGTATCAACAACCTGGCAAAAGGTTTCTCCGGAATCCGTCTTGAGACACTTCAGACCATGGTTGACATGCTGAACAAGGGCGTTACACCAATCATTCCGGAGAAAGGTTCATTAGGAGCTTCCGGTGACCTTGCTCCATTATCCCATATGGTACTTCCGATGATCGGACTTGGCCTTGCAGAGTACGAGGGAGAAGTTCTTCCAGGTGCTGAAGCTATGGCAAAAGCAGGTATCCCGACCATCGAATTGTCTGCAAAGGAAGGTCTTGCACTGAACAACGGTACACAGGCCATGACATCCGCAGGTTCCCTTGCTCTTTACGATGCACTGAACCTTCTGAAAGTAGCAGATATCACGGCAGCTCTGGGCTTTGAGGCACAGAACGGCGTTGTAGATGCACTTGACCACAGAGTACATGATGTACGTCCACATTCCGGACAGCTTGCAACAGCAAGAAACCTGTTAAGACTCCTGGAAGGCAGCAAGAACACAACACGCCAGGGTGAAATCCGCGTACAGGATGCTTATTCCTTACGTTGCTGCCCACAGATTCACGGCGCAAGCAAAGATGCTGTTAACTATGTTAAAGAACATGTAAATATTGAGATTAATTCCGTAACAGATAACCCAATCATCTTCAAAGACGACAGAGCAGGAATCTCCGGCGGTAACTTCCACGGACAGCCAATGGCACTGAGCTTTGACTTCTTAAAGATTGCAGAATCTGAGTTAGCCAACGTTGCAGAGAGACGTATCGAGCGTCTTGTTAACCCGGCTTACAGCGGACTTCCGGCATTCCTTACACCAAACGGCGGCGTTAACTCCGGTTTCATGATTGTTCAGTACTCCGCAGCTGCTTTAGTTTCTGAGAATAAAGTTCTGGCACATCCGGCCAGCGTAGACAGCATTCCATCCTCCGCAGGTCAGGAAGACCACGTAAGTATGGGTACAATCGCTGCAAGACAGGCTGGAGAAATCGGCCGCAACGTAAGACGTGTTCTGGCTATGGACCTTATGGTGGCATGCCAGGGTATCGATATGAGAGGCAACAAGGGTCTTGGCAAGGGTACACAGGCCGCTTACGATTTAGTCCGTAAGGAAGTTGCACGTCTTGAGGAAGATCGTCCGTTATACGACGATATCAATTACTGTGAAAATATTATCGCTGACGGCTCCTTAATTAAGGCCGTAGAAGAAGCAATCGGCGGTTCTATTGAGATTTAATTAAAGGGGGTATGTGTTGTTTACTTTTTTTCTGGGGAGTGGAAAAGTAGCAAAGTATGTATGAAGAAGGAGGGCTTTTATGTTAACAAACCCTGTAGTATTGGCAGTTTTATCATTATGTATTCTTTGCTTATTTAAAGTAAACGTATTATTATCCATGCTTATTTCCCTGTTCATCGGCGGTATCGCCGGTGGACTGGGAGTGGCTGGAACACTGTCTTCCATGCTTGGAGGACTTGGCGGAAATGGCGAGACAGCGCTTGCATATGTTCTTCTGGGAACATTTGCCGCCTGTATGGCTTACACAGGAATTACAACGATTCTTTCCAAGAAGGTTGCCGCTGTGGTAGGTGAGAACAAGTATATTCTGATTCTTATCCTCACGCTGATTGCCTGTGCATCACAGAATATCGTTCCTGTACATATTGCTTATATTCCGATTCTTATTCCGCCGTTACTGGTAATCATGAACAGACTGAAGATTGACCGACGCGGCGTGGCTTGTGCCATCGCATTCGGCCACAAAGCTCCTTATATCGCAATTCCGATGGGATTTGGTCTTATCTTTATGGGTATCATCAAAGACAATATGACACTGAATGGTATGGAAGTTACCCTGAACGAGGTAGCGTCTGTTAACTGGATTCTGGCAGTGGCCATGTTGATTGGTCTTTTGATTGCGCTGTTTGTAACCTACAGAAAACCGCGTGAGTATAAAGACATTGCAATTGTTGAAACACATGAATTATCAAGCCTGAAATTAACTACACAGCACTGGTGCACGATCGCAGCCATCGTTGTTGTAGTAATTCTTCAGATTAAATTTGGTTCTCTTCCATTTGCAGCACTGGGCGGACTTCTCGTTATGTTCCTGACAGGCGCTGTTAAGAGAAAAGATATTGACGAACAGTTCAACGAAGGTATCAAATTAATGGGCTTTATCGCATTCGTTATGCTTGTAGCAGGCGGATTCGCACAGGTTCTGAAAGATACCGGCGCTGTTAATGAACTGGTAGACAGTTCAATTAAACTGATGGGTGGAAGCAAAATTATTGCGGCTACCATTATCACGCTGATTGGTCTTCTTGTAACAATGGGCATTGGTACCTCTTTCGGTACAGTTCCTGTTCTTGCAGTATTATACGTTCCGTTATGCTCTAAGATCGGATTTTCTCCGGCAGCTACTATCGTCCTGATGTCTGCAGCAGCAGCGCTCGGTGACGCTGGTTCACCGGCTTCCGATACAACGCTTGGGCCTACATGTGGTCTGAACGCTGATGGACAGCATGATCACATCTGGGATACTTGTGTACCTACATTCTTACACTTCAACATCCCGTTAATGATCGCTGCTATTCTGGCGGCACAGGTACTGTAAGACAACTAATAACTGAATATTGTTACTACTTGAAATAACCCTTTAAACAACACGTTGAAGGCGGCAGAGAGATGTATAGGCAAGATACATCCCACTCTGCCGCCTTTCCCTGCCCTTTTTTAGGGGAGATGAGCGATACAGGCGGAGGCCCCCGGGATAAAGGCTGAGAAAAACAGGACAGAACCGCTATAAGGCCAAAGCATCATGCCGGAGCAGATGACAACAAAAGCCGCCTTTTTCGGAACCCCGGACTCGCAATAAGGTCTTATGGGCAATCCGAAAGAAACGGCTTTTTAAATTGACGGTTATGTCTTTACTTTCTATATTATGAATGTTCCGGTTTAGGCGATGGCGCAGGTTCTGCCTCCGGCCCTGTTCCTGGTTCTGTTTCCGACGCAGGCCGCGACCCCGATTCTTCCACCGGAATCTGAATTTCGGTAACAAATTCTTCCGGGTTATCGGTGAACGCCATATCGGTGATGGAAATCTCCAGGGAATCGCCCGATATGGTATAGTGGTGGTGACGGATATAGCGCAGAAGTTTCCGGTAAGTCTCAAATATCGTGTCGTAGCTGCCAAGGTGGCAGGCTACCGCATACAGTCCCTCCGGGAATGTTCTCACGTTTTTATCGCTGACGGGCTGTTTCAGCATATTGCCGATAAAATTATATCCATCCAGGTTATTCTTTCCCAGTTCTTTCCTGTGAATGCCCAGAAGGATATGTCCAGGCTCGACATGCTGAAGCGAAGAGCGGGCATAGGATTCCTCGAGAATATCTATGTAGTGCAGGAGATGCTCTGCCTGAAAATTAATATCCACGGTATAAGCGTAGCGCTCACGGATCGGCCGGAATTCACAGATACTGCGCCCGTGGGCGTTCTCCAGAAGACGGATGCTCCTCAGATAATCGTCCACATGTTTTTTCAGAGATTGAAGTTCATTTAGCTGACGTTCCAGTGAGGAGCTTGTCTCATCGAGAATCCGGCCCAATCCGCGTATATCCCTGGTTTCACAATAAGTCTTAATCTGTTCCAGGGAGAGACCGAGCTGCTTCAGTTCGCGTATCAGATAGAGCTTGTCAAACTGCTCCCCGCTATAAAGACGGTACCCCGAAGACTCGTCCGTCTTCACGGGTTTCATAAGGCCAATCTTGTCATAATAACGCAGTGTCTGCGTTGAGATATTGAAGAAATCCGCTATTTCTGAAATCGTGTATGTACTTTTCATAATTGATCCGTTAATTTAAATTGTAATCGTCCTGACGACGGGTTCCTCGAAAAATACGGGGCCGCCGATTCGGGCGTCGGTAATCCTGCCTTCCTTTGCCGTAAACTCGGCTTTTAAAATTCCGCCGGGCTGTTTTAATTCCAGACGGAAATCCCCGTCCTTCACTTCGCGTCCAAGCCATATCGTGGAAGCCAGGGTCCCGCTGCCACAGCTGCTTTCCCAGATAAAGCTGTCGGTTGCCCTCACCCATACGACCGGCGTCATCTCACCGCCGTTTATAAAGATGGCTCCGGCGGCATCCACTTCGGTCTCCTTTGCCATTTTATCGAGGACGGCGTGGGCCAGTGACTCGGATGGCTTGACATTTTCAAGGATCACGTGGGTAATTCCCTCTAGGACGACCGCTGGAAAACGCAGAAGGCCGCTTCTGTCAGTGGAAGCAATACCGCTGTCCCTGCCGGCTTCTTCCGGAAGCGTCAGCTCCGTGATGGCCTGCGGAAGCGGCATGGATACCCAGGAACCGTCATCTTCTAAAAGAACCTCCAGAATATCCCGGCTTCCCGAAACCTCAACAGGAATACGCTCTCCGGCCTTCATACCGCTACGTCTTCCCAGCAGCAGGCCAAAGCTCCTGGATGCATTGCCGCAGAATTCCCCGCCCATCATCTCCATACGCCCGGCAGCGCCTCTGAGCGGAGGAAGGATAAAACCTGCCTGTTCGGCATTTAAATCCTCTTCCTTCAAAATAGCAGCTCCCACCGCTGCATATAATTCGGGTGGAACATCCCCCTCAGCAAACGCTGTCCGGTTCCCGGCCGGATCGGCCATTGTAATTTTTAATGTAAATTCCATTCTGTAACCCTCCTTATTGTTCATATGAATAACATACATCCTGGAGGGGGAATTTACAAGAGGAATTGGGATTTAGTTGAGATGCGAGGACGCCTCTGTAAGACGGCGGACGGGGGAGTGGGAGGGTGTGTATGAGTCTTCAGTCCCGGTTTATAGGTTGTGGTGAGGGGGAATCCAGGAGAAAAAATTCCTACGGGGACTCGCTCCCGCTTGTGGAGCGCACAGCGGATGCTAAGACGTCAAAGAACGCCGTCTAAGCACCGGCGGGCTCCAAGGTCACCCTTCGGAAAGTTTTCTCCTTCCTTCCCCGGGCAGGCTGTCGACGGGACTGAAGACTCAGCGAAGGTGATTGCCCCGTCCGCCGGCTTCAGGGGCTGATTGTCTCTTTCGTCAAGTAAGGGGGAGGTATTGTCGCGGCCACTACATTGTTGTGATATTTTTATATTCAGACTGAATAATAAGTCGAACTATTAAGTCGTACTATTAAGTTGAACTAAAAGATGGAGATCGGACTAAATAATCTAAGGCTAAAATACAATATAATTCATATTGGACAGGAGGGAGATTTCCGTCATACAAAGTGATGCAGAGGCTGCAACAATTTCCCTTTTCCATAAAAAGAAGAACAAAACAAATCAGCGGCCGCAGACCCGGACCTGGTATGGCTGGAATCCGTTACGACTGTGTAGTGGCCGCAACAATAGGGCGCCCGCACTTGGCGAAAGAGATAATCAGCCCCTGAGGACTACCGACGGGGCAATCACCTTCCCTGAGTCTTCAGTCCCGTCGATAACCTGCCCGGGGGAAGGAGGAGAAAAACTTTCCGAAGGGTGACCTTGAAGCCCGCCGGTGCTTAGCGAGGTCCCTCACGAGCTTAGCATCCGCTGTGCGCTTCACAAGCGGGAGCGTGTCCCCGCAGGAAAGTCTTTCTCCGGATTCCCCCTCACCACAACCATAAACCGGGACTGAAGACTCATACACCCCTCCCACTCCCCCGTCCGCCGTCTTACAGAGGCGTCCTCGCATCTCAACTAAACATAGCCTTGACAACCCCGCCCCCCGCGTTTTATCATGACGGAAAGACAGCTGTCCGCCGCCTGCAGGGACAGCAATATGAGGGAGGATACTATGGATAGAAATCGGAAGAACTACCGCTGGGCGGTACTGGGCTGTGGTGTGATTGCCAATGAACTGGCGGAGGCAATGGGAAAGCAGGGAAGAAAACCGGCTGCGGTGGGGAACAGGACGCGGGAAAAGGCAGTTGCATATGCTGAAAAGTATGGGATTGAGAAAGTTTATGAAGACTTTCATCAGATGTTTACCGATGATGAAATTGACATTATCTATATAACGACGCCGCATAATACGCATATCACGTTTATTCTGGAGGCGCTGAGAAACGGGAAACATGTCCTTTGTGAAAAGTCTATTACCCTTAATTCAGAGGAGCTGTCGCTGGCGGTCCGGACGGCGCGGGAATACGGCGTTATCCTTGCGGAAGCCATGACGCTTTACCACATGCCCGTATACAGGAAATTACGCGAGATAACGGAGTCGGGGGCTCTGGGACCCCTCCGTTTGATCCAGATGAATTTCGGCAGCTATAAGGAGTATGATATGAAAAACCGCTTTTTCAACCGTGAGCTGGCCGGAGGAGCGCTCTTGGATATTGGAGTGTACGCCCTTTCCTTTGTGAGATGGTTCATGTCGGAAAAGCCGGATCAGGTTGTGTCGCAGGTCAAATTTGCCCCCACCGGGGTGGATGAGCAGGCTGGAATCCTTCTGATGAACCGGGCACAGGAGATGGCTTCCGTTTCCCTTTCCCTTCATGCTAAACAGCCGAAGCGCGGTATGGTTTCGTTCGACAGGGGGTATATTGAGATTTATGATTATCCCAGGGCGGAGAAAGCAGTTATCACTTATACGGAAGACGGCCGGACGGAAACGGTCGGGGAGGGAAAGACAGAGGAGGCCCTGATGTATGAGGTCATGGATATGGAGCTGGCTGTTTCGGGAGCGGCGGACAGGATGCATCTGGATTTCACGGAGGACGTCATGGAGATTATGACGGACCTGCGCAGGGAATGGGGAATGAAATATCCGGAGGAAGAATAGGGCTGCAGTTTTTTTCATAGATGGCCGGTAAAACAGCCGGGCAGTAAAGCACATGGGGAATCCCTTTGCCTTTACCGCCCGGCTGTCCGCAACTTTTCTAATGGATGCCGTATTTCCGATAGAAAATTAATTCATATAAAGTCATGCAGATCCAGCCCAGTGTCGTACCTATCACCACCGCCTGAATCCCGAATCTGCCCAGCAGGGAGTAGGTCAGGATAACGCGGATAGGAATCTGGATGACCGTGGCAATCAGCGTTACCCGAAGGTTTCCGATACCGCGGAAATAACCCTGGAAGCTGTTGGTGAATCCGCTGATAAAGTAAAAGCAGGCCATCGGCACAATATAAAGCGTTCCGATCCGGATGGCTTCGACCTCCTCCGGCTTCAGGAAGATGCCCAGAAGCTGGTTTTTTCCGATGAGTACGAGGGCGGAGATGGTTATAATATATATCTCGGCCATCACTACAACGGTTTTCAGGCCGGTAGGAATTCTTTTGTACTGCTTTGCGCCCTTGTTCTGGGCGGTAAATGTGGTGACGGAGGCTGCCAAACTGTCCCCGGGCGCCAGGATATAGCTGTCGATGATGGAGACGGCGTTAAAGGCGGCCACGGCGTCGACACCGAGCGTATTAATGCCCGACTGGACCAGAAGCCGGCCGATGTAGAGCACGGTCTGCTGAAGAGCGGAGATGGCGCTGAAATCGATGGTCTTTCTCAGAAAGTCCATCCTGATGCGCAGCTCCGTCAATGTCAGCCTCAGATAAGGCACCTTGAGTTTTATGTAGAGAAACAGCATCAGTGAGGAAACAGCCTGTGAAATAACGGTCGCATAGGCGGCTCCCTGTACGCCCATATTCAGCCTGCCGACCATATAAACCGCCAGGAGAACATGGAGCACGGTGGTAATGCAGAGAACGTAGAGAGGAGCCCTGGCATCGCCCAGCGAGCGAAGTCCCGCGGATAATATGTTATAAAAAAACGTAAAAATCAGTCCCAGTGAGATGACTCTCAGATAGTCGGCGGCCATCGGTGCAATTTCTGCCGGCGTCCTGGTCAGGGTGATAAAAAGACCGCTGCCCGCAAAGGAAAGTAATGAGAGAACAACCGTCAGGAGGAAGCCGGAAACGAGGGAGGTTGCCATCTCTGCTTTCAGGGCGTCGTAGTCATGCGCCCCAAAATATTCGGACATCAGGATGGAGGCGCCGAGTGAGAGCCCCACAATCAGGAAAATCAGAATATTCATGATGGGACCGGCGGCCCCGATAGCGGCCAGCGCTTCCTTTCCGTTATACTGCCCCACAATAATGGAGTCCACCGTCTGGTAAAGCTGCTGCAGAAGATTGGCGAACATCAAAGGGACGGCGTATGCCAGAAGATGTTTGGTAATTCCTCCCTGAGTCATGTCACGAGCCATAAAAAGTCCTCCCGGATTCAATTTATTTTTGGAAAATACCGGCAATCAGAAGAAAATTCTTGCCAAAAGCGCAATCATTAATTATAATGAATCTTGAAAATCATATTAGTGAATACACTGAATTATTAGAATCATTTCATAGTGTAATTATAGTTACTGGAGTGGGGGATGTCAATCGGAATTTTTCCTCGGGCTCCGGGATATGGGCTACAGACACAGGAGGGCATAAGATGGATAGAATTAAGAATATACCCGGTGAAGCCAAATTGACGCCGAAGGACAAAATTGTCCTCGACTATATATTGAGAAACCGGGAAGCGGCGTGTTTTATGACTTCGGCGGAGATTGCCCGGATATTGGGAGTCAGTCCGTCCTCCGTCGTGCGTGTATCGTCCAAATTGGGCTTTGAAAATTTCAGCCATTTCAAGAGGGCGCTGCAGGAAGAGCTGGCCGAGAACCGGAAGAAGGAAAAGACCCAGATTCCATATGAGAAAATAAAGTCCATGGAACTTCTGTCCGAGGATGAGATTATTGCGGTACTGAAGGACAATGTACTGAGAAATATTGAGAATGACCAGACAACGGCCGATTATGTAAACTACCGTAAGGCGGCAAAACTGATAACCGAGGCGGAGCGTGTGTTTATCGTGGGTTTTCGGACCTGTGCGGGTTTTGCGTCGTCATTCGGCGTCATGCTGGGCTGTGTGCGCTCCGGCGTTTATGTGGTGAACGGCAGCCAGCCCCTGGTTGATTCCCTGGTGGATCTGACGGAAAAAGACACGGTCATCGGCCTGTCTTATGAGAGGTATTCAAGCGACACGGTATTTGCAATTAATATGGCTAAAAGGGCGGGCAGCCACATTGTTGCCCTGACGGATAAGTATACGTCGCCTCTCTGCACCGGAGCGGAGGCCGTCATTTTAAATTCAACGGAAAATATATCATTTTACAACTCCTACACAACCCTCGTCATGGCGATGGAAGTCCTCCTGGGGCTTGTCAGCAAGAAGAACAAGAAACAGAATGAGGAGCGGCTGATTAAAATGGAAGAGTATTTAAGAGAGACGGGACAGTACTGATTCGGTACTGTTCTTTCTTTTTATTTAATATTTGTTTTCGGGTTTCTTACTTTTCGTGGATTTCAGGTCTTTTGTGGCGGTATCGGGTGGAAAATGAAAGTGATCTGTGATAAAATACAAAAGTTAAACTGGGTTTGCTATGCCCGCAGGAGGGGAAGAATGAGAGATATGAATTATATTGTAAATATACTGGATGAAATTGTTAATATACCCAGCCCGTCGGGGTACACAAAAAGGGTGATGGAGCGGATAGAGAAGGAAGTAAGCGGCTTTGGTTTTCCGGTTGCCTATAACCGGAAGGGCGGAATGCTGATTACCGTGCCGGGAAAGACGGAGACGGTTCTGGGGCTGTCGGCCCATGTGGATACGCTGGGCGCCATGGTGCGTTCCATAAGGCCGGACGGGACTCTGGCCATCGTATCAGTGGGCGGGTTTATGATGCAGTCCATCGAGGGCAGCTACTGCCGAATTCTGACAAGGGATGGTAAAACGTTCACCGGAACGATTCAGACAAAGGCCCCGTCCGTACACACCTTTGATGAGGCCAGGACGCTGGAGCGCAAGGAAGCCAACATGGAAGTCCGCCTCGACGAGATTGTGCGGGAGAAAGCCGATGTGGAGGAGCTGGGCATCGGCCCCGGGGATTTCATAAGTTTTGATCCGAAGTTTGTTTATACGGAAAGCGGTTTTATCAAATCCAGGCATCTGGATGACAAGGCGTCCGCCGCAGTCATTCTGGGACTTCTCAAATATCTGCATGAGACGGGAAAACAGCCGGAGCAGACTCTCAAAATTGCCATCAGCAATTATGAGGAGGTGGGCCACGGATGCAGCTATATCCCGGAAGAGATCGAGGAATTCCTTGCCATCGACATGGGCGCCCTCGGCGATGATCTGAGCGGGGATGAGTACCGCGTATCCATCTGCGCCAAGGATTCTTCCGGACCTTACGATTTTGATATGACGAACAGGCTGATCGGCCTGGCAAAAGAATATGGAATCGATTATGCGGTGGATATTTTCCCGCACTACGGTTCCGACGTTTCCTCCGCCCTTTCTGCCGGCAATGATATACGCGGAGCGCTCATCGGTCCGGGAGTTTCGGCTTCCCACGGACAGGAACGCACCCACATTAAGGGGTTGGAGCAGACATGGATGCTATTGGCCGCCTATGTAGGCGTACTGGATAAAGAACTCAGCCGGAAATTTTTTGAGCAGATGAAAGAACAATTATAAGAATAATCATAAGAACAGTTATAAAATCAAGGATAAGTCAGGGCGTTACGGTACACGGCGGCTGTTCTGTACGGTATTTTACAGAAGCTCCGCGGACAATAACGGCAGTTTGTAAACGGGAGGATAAAGATGCAGGCAATACTTCTGGCCGGAGGGCTGGGGACGCGGCTTCGCAGCGTGGTAAGCGACCGCCCCAAGCCAATGGCTCTGATTGAGGACAGGCCCTTCATGGAATACGTGGTCCGCGGGCTGGCGCGGTTTGGGATTACCGATATTATTTTTGCCGTCGGATATAAGGGCAGCATGGTGGAAGACCATTTTGGAGACGGGGAGGCCTTTGGGCTCAGGGCGTCCTATGCCTATGAGGAAGAACTTCTGGGTACGGCGGGGGCAATCAGGAATGCGGGCCGTTACGTTACCGAAGACAGCTTTTTTGTCCTCAACGCAGATACTTTTTACCAGATCGATTACGGCAGGCTCGTAAAGATAAAGGAAGAAAACGGACTGGATATGGCTCTCGTGCTCCGGGAGGTTCCCGATGTATCGCGCTATGGCGCGGCCGTCCTGGACGGTGTGATGCTGACCGGGTTTAATGAGAAAGAAAAAGAGGCGCGGCCGGGCACAATTAACGGAGGCGTTTACCTGATGTCGCGGAAACTGCTCGATGAAATCCCGCCCCGAAAGGTTTCACTGGAAAATGAGATGATCCCCGGATGGATGAAGGAAGGCAGACGGCTGGGCGGCTTTGTCAATGACGGTTACTTTATCGATATCGGCGTGCCGGAGGATTATTTCCGCTTTCAGGAGGACGTAAAGAAAGGGGTTATCAAATGGTCATAAGAGGAAGAGCTCCCCTGCGCGTCAGCTTTGGGGGAGGAGGAACCGATGTGGAACCGTTCTGTCTGGAACAGGGAGGGGCCATCATCGGCAGCACAATCAATAAATACGCATACTGTTCCATCATACCGAGGGACGACGATCACATTACCGTCCATTCCCTGGATTTTGATATGACGGTGAAATATAACACAAAAGAAAATTATGTTTATGACGGCAAGCTGGATCTCGTTACGGCTGCCTTAAAGGCAATGGATATCAAACAGGGCTGTGAGGTTTATCTTCAGTGTGATGCGCCTCCGGGATCAGGCCTCGGAACCTCGTCGACTGTCATGGTCTCCCTTCTCACTGCGATGGCGCGGTGGAAAGGAATTGAGTTTGACAATTATGCGATGGCGGATCTGGCCTATGGCGTGGAGCGCTGCGACTTAAATATAGCGGGTGGTTACCAGGATCAGTATGCGGCCACATTCGGGGGATTTAACTTTATCGAATTCCACGGGCGCAACAACGTGGTGGTCAATCCCCTGAGAATCAGGAGAGATATCATCAACGAACTGCAGTATAACCTGCTCTTATGTTATACGGGTAATATCCACGTTTCCGCTAATATTATCAAGGATCAGGTCAGCAACTACAAAAAACAGGATGCCTTCGACGCCATGTGCGAGGTAAAAGCTCTTTCCTACGCAATCAAGGACGAGCTGCTGAAGGGAAATCTGCACAATTTCGGAAAACTTCTGGACTACGGCTGGGAGAGCAAGAAGAAAATGAGCAGCAAAATCAGCAATCCTCAGATTGATACGCTTTATGAGGAGGCTAAGAAGGCCGGAGCCCTGGGCGGGAAACTCCTGGGAGCAGGCGGAGGCGGTTTCCTGCTGGTATACTGTCCCTACAATGTAAAACATAAGGTGGCGGCCAGACTGGAAGAGGTCGGCGGCCAGCTCATGGACTGGAATTTTGAACTCAGGGGCGCTCAGAGCTGGATCTGCAATGACGACAGATGGCAGTACCAGGATGTGAAGGTCCAGATGCCGGATAAGGAATATCAGTTCAAATTTTAACCAGTTAACGGAACCAGTTTCAGGAGACATAAGGATGGCGGGAGATAAGAGATGGCATCAATGAGAGAGCAGAGGGAACCGGAGCAGGTTGAAAAACCGAGGAAGGTGGTTTTTCTGGATCGCGACGGCACGATGAATACGGAAGTGAACTATCTGCACAGGCCGGAGGATCTGGTGCTGATACCGGGAACCGCCGAGGCCGTAAGGCTGTTTAACGAGGCGGGGTTCACCGTGATTGTGGTGACGAACCAGGCTGGAGTGGCCAGGGGGTACTATACGGAAGCGGATGTGGAAACGCTGCACCGGTACCTGAACGGTCTTCTGGGGCAGTCGGGCGCCCATGTGGATGCATTTTATTACTGCCCCCATCACCCGGAGCACGGAATCGGGGAATATAAGAAGAACTGCCGCTGCCGCAAGCCGGGAACCGGAATGTTTGAAGCGGCGGAGCGGGATTTGGCAGGAGGAATCGACCGGGAGAATTCCTGGATGATAGGAGACAAACTGATCGATACCGAGGCCGGGCATAATTTTGGAATCAGAAGTATTCTTGTCGGAACGGGATACGGCGCGGCGCTCCGAGAGTCACAAAAAGAGGACGGAACAGAGCCGGGCAGCGGATGTGCAGACGGAAACTATGATTATTACGCAGAAGATCTTCTCGCGGCGGCGCGGGCCGTGACGGAGGGAAGATGGAGCGGCAAAGGCAGTAAAGATATTAAAGATAGTAAAGATAGTAAAGATAGTAAAGACAGGCGCTGAAGATAAGCGCCATAGAACCAGAGAACTGAGACAGGAGGAGGCGGAACATGCAGTTAAGAAACAGAATCGCAGCAGCAATCATGATACTTGCAGCCGCAGTCTCCATTTTAATCCCCGCCCATACCTTATTTTCCGGGGAAGGATTTCTTGTGAATTATATTAAGACGCCGGAATCGGCAAAGATGCTGGCGGAGATTGGCATTCTGTTCCTCATTTCGGGGGCAGTCTTTTTCTTGATAAAGGACAAAAGAAAGCAGGCGGCAGTGGCAGCGGTTCTGGCCGTGGTTTTCTGCTGGCTGCACGTGGTGTTTCTTCCGATGGCTGTCTCGGCGGTATATCTGGGATTTCTGATCCTGGCCGGGCGGTTTTTAAAGGAATATGTTTTTAAAATAGAGGATCGGGGCGGATATCCCGCCGATTTTCTGCTGGGGAGCAGCGCGGTGATTCTCTGCTTCTGTCTTCTTTCGGCGGCCGGAATCGGCCGGATTCCGGTTATGCGTCTGGCCTGTCTGGGCGGTGGAAGCTTTCTTTGCGCTTTCTACGGCGTGAAGTGGAAACTGCGCGGGAAAAGCCGTGGACGTGAAAACGGACAGCCGGAAACGGCCGGGAAGTTTCTTTATCCGCTGTGCTTTACATTCATCCTCATCGCCGTGCTGATACAGGCCGGCCGGATGAACATTGCGCTTGATTTCGATACCCTGTGGTATGGCGTCAGGTCGGAGTATATTCTGGCCGGGGGCGGCGGAATTTACGATAATCCGGGCCTGGTGGGAATGGTCTATGTCTATTCCAAAGGGCTGGAGGTCCTGACCCTGCCGCTGGCGGATTTGGCCTCACACAGCTATCTGCTGTTTTTTACCCTGTGGCTGTCGGTGATGGGGCTGACGGTTGTATACAGGATTGCCCGGCTTTTTATGAAGCGGGAGTATGGTGTTCTTTCGGCGGCGCTGTGCGCGTCCCTGCCCGGCATTATGAATATGGGAATCTCTGCAAAGCCCGATATCATCACGTGGCTTCTGCAGCTTATTATATTGGAGTATTTTTTTAGGTACGTCGTGAGCACGCAAAAGCATAGTGCGGAGATTTTTAATGGTGCAGATATTTCTAATGGTGCGGATATCGCCAGTGATACGGATATCTCCAAAGGGAATGTGCCGCTGCTTCTTCTGGCGGCGGGGGCCTACCTTCTGTCGCTCACGATGAAACCGACCTCTCTTGTGTTCTCCACGGCCGTATTCGGGATGATGGGACTCTATCTGATTTTCTCAAAGAGACTGTCCTTCAAAGCTCCCGTCAGGCAATGGGCGGCGCTCGTTTTACCGGGAGCCGCACTGATCGGAATCTGGGGCAGGACCATGATGATAACGGGAATGCCGGTGACTTCCGTTTTTACCTCCATTTTTGCAAAAATGGGGTTTGAAATGAAATATCCCTTTGCCACCGGTTCACTGCCCCAGAACTGGCAGGACGAGAGTAACCTGCACGTACTGCTCCGCAGGCTCTGGCAAATCCTTTTATCGCCGGAAGGCAAGGATATGGGGCATGTGATTATCGCATGGGGGACGTCGTTCCTCTTCTTTGCGGCGGCCTGCATGATTCTGTTTCGGCTGACGGGCGCGGTGAAGCGGGAGAAAGACTGTATCAATCGGGCGGCGGCCGTTATATTCTGGCCGTTCCTGGCGGTTAATATGGTAAGCCTCATCATGCTGTACCAGGTGGATGGAAATTACTTTATGCTTCTTTATACCTTCCTGATTCTGTGGTTTTGCAGAAGCCTGAATTGGTTGAAGGAAAAGAACCTTAAAAAACTGGTTCTGGCGCTGACCGTGCCGCTTCTTACTTTTAATATCCTGGTGATGTCGCAGACAAACTGGGCCTGGTCGGCAGGATTTTCCGAGATTCAGGTACTGAACAAAGGGAGATATAACCACAGGGCAAAACAGCATGAGGACATGATAGCAAAAGGAAATGCAGCCATCTGGCAGGTGCTTTCTTCCGACCCGTCAAACCGGGTTATTGCTTTCGGAAACCACCCCTTCTGCCTGGAATTTCCCTGCAATGTCCAGTCTTACAAGGATATCACATCGCCGTGGGGAAACGTGGAACTGGTCAATTCCCCGGAGGCGTTTGAGGAATATATGGAATATGCGGATACGGATTACGTGTACGCGGAGGCCGGTTATATCGGCACAGACAGTTGGGAGTGGAGCTACGGCCTGCTCCGGGATTTGATTGCGGACGGTGTGCTGACCGATTTCTTCTTTGAAAACGGTAATGCGCTGGCCCGGGTCAGCCGGGAAAAGCTGACAAAGGAGGAGGCGGAGGCTAATTTACGTCTCTTCGATGAGAATTACATTACTTCAGACAGGGTGAAACAGGAGGCACGGTAAAATGGATGAATACAGATATCTAACGGAGCTTACGGAGCGCTATCCCGTGTTAAAACAGGTGGAGGGCGATATAAAGGCTCTTTATGAAATAGTCAGGGAATCGTATGAGAACGGCGGAAAACTTTTAATCGCCGGAAACGGCGGAAGCTGTGCGGACTCGGAACATATCGTGGGAGAACTGATGAAGGGCTTTGTAAAAAAAAGGTCCGTTCCGGAGGAGATGGCACAGAGACTTAAAGCCGTCGATCCGGAGAGAGGCGAAAAACTGGCCGGCAGTCTGCAGCAGGGACTTGCGGCTATCGCTCTGACGGGACATACCGCCCTGTCCACGGCATTTTTAAACGATGTGGACGGTGAGGTGATCTACGCCCAGCAGGTTTATGGATACGGAAAACCGGGTGATGTGCTGCTCGGCATCACCACATCGGGAAATTCAGAAAACATCATATATGCCGCCGTGGCTGCCAAAGCAAAGGGCATGAAGGTGGTGGGCCTGACCGGAAGGGACGGCGGAAAACTTAAGGGAATCTGCGACGCGGCGGTGGTGGTTCCGGAAACAGAGACATTTAAAATCCAGGAGCTGCACCTTCCTGTTTACCATGCGCTGTGCCTGATGCTGGAAGAGCATTTCTTCCGGTAAGATGACAATAACAAACACAATATAAGAGATAGAAAATGGAGCTTGCAGTACAATGAAGTTAAATGGGACAATACGGCGGGGAGGGCATGAGTCCGGGGGGCAGCACACCGCGGAACGTGCTGTGGATCATGAAGTGGGCGGCAGCAGGTCCGGGGCCTGGAGGGCGGGAAGTCTGGCTTTCTACTTTTTCCTCCTGTATGCGTTATTAATATGGATCTGTGAATTCCTGGATCTTTTGTGCTGGCTTACGGGACTTCCTCAGGTGACCATTCTGTCCGGGGCGGCGGCCCTTATTTTAACCGGATTTACCGGATGGAAGATTATAGGAGTCCCCAGGAGAGAGCGGGTAAAAACCGATCTGATTGCAGTGGCGGGAAGTATTTTTATCTTCGGTTTTTTTGCAGTCAAGGGAATCCGGCCGGACATGAGCTATGACACTTATAATTATCACCTGCTCAGCCAGATACCCGGATTTTTAGACAACCTGAATTATCACGCCATGCCGGGGAAATTTCAGATGTTTGGTTTCCGGCTCGGGGATCGGATGTTTTATCCGTTCCGCGCAGCCCTGGGGCTGAGGATGGGAACACTTTTAAATGCGGTGGCCATGCTGGTCATCTACCGCCAGGTAACGGTCTTTCTGGCCTGGTTTAAGAACAGCCTGAGCACTGTGGGGCAGTGGAAGAAAAAAGCGCGGAATCCGGTTATAAGAGCGGTGTGGAAGGTTTTAGGCTCTCCATCCCTCCTGGCATTTCTGGCGGTGTGCCGCTATGACTTGATTTTACAGAGCGGAAGCTACATGGTCGAACTGCTGGCGCTGCCGTTTCTGCTGGAAATGATTTTTCTTCTGGTGAGGGAGCGCGATGAGGCGTTTGTAAAGCGGGAGGCATTTGTCTTCTGCCTGACGGGCGGGATTTTCTTCTGCCTGAAGATGACCAATATCGTCTACCTGGCTCCGCTGGTGCTTTTATATATTTGGAAAATAAGAAAGGACATTACCGTACCTCTGTTTCTTTCCTGCCTGGCGGCAGGGGCGGTTCCGGTAATGGTTTATCTGATTTATAATGGAATCAGTACGGGAAACCCCATTTTTCCCTATTATAATACAATATTTCAATCGAAATACTATCCGATTGAGAACTTTAAGGACAAACGCTGGGGACCTTCCGAGTTTAAGGAGATCTTCCTCTGGCCATGGTATATGATACGCTATCCCGATTACAGGATGAGCGAGATGGTATCCACCTTCAACCTGGATCTGGTGGCCGGATATCTGGCGATGGCGGGTCTGCTGGCTTTCGGCCTGCTTAAAAAGGCAGGAAAGCAGTTTCACGAATACAAAAGGGAGATGCTGCTGATTGCCATTTATCTTCTGTCAATGTTTGCCTGGACGGTAACGACGGGCCATACGAGATATTTTATGGGAGGCATACTCCTGAATGGGATCATTCTCATGATCTGCTGTCTGCGCCTCCTGTATTCCGGGGCCTGGCTGCCGGCGCTGGCCGGTATCGCACTGCTTCTTCCCATGGGAGGAAAAGTGCAGTACGGTTTTAAAATGGTCTGGCAGGGATACGAGTGGTGCATGAGGGATGATTCTCCGGCGAGCTACGAAGCGAATGCCAAATGGATCTTCAGGGACCGCGAATTATTTTCCGGGAGCGTCAGGCAGCAGGTGGATGTGATCTTTATGACCTGGGCCGACTACGGCAGCTACGCAAGGCTGATCGGGGAGGATGTTCCCGTTTACAACCGGAATGCCATCGTAGGAGAGATGAGGGGCATTCAAAAGGAATATTTTAAGCGGGTGGAGAATTTCATGCGGGAAGGCAAAGGCGTATACGATATGTTCCCACAAGGCGTTGAGAATTTAGACGCATACCTTGAATGGATGAACAAAGCGGGGTATTATGTAGAGGATATGTTCTATATGACCGAGAAACTTTCGGGTCCGCAGGCATTCAATATGGCAAGGCTCAATATGGCGGACGGAAGGAAAAACAGATGGTATTATGCTTATTTCGACGAGCGGTATGGGCGTTTCCAGATGGAAAAAGAGTCCGACCGTTATAAGATGACGGCTGTTTTCGGCGATCCGGACTGGTGGATGAATCCGTATCCGTTCCGGATTATCATCACCGCTTCCGACGGCGTCACGACAAAAGAGGCCGGAGCGGTGGAAATCCCTGGTGATACGCAGTACAGGAAAATGGAGACGGAGCTTGACCTTACCGGTCTTGCCGGCACGATAACAATAGGTTTTAAATCTTCCGTAGACGGGAAGAGGGGAGTGGCGGTCAATCCCGCACTGTCACCGTTACCGGCCGGCGGGGAGGAAAACGCCGGACATTAATAATGAAAGAAACCGTGGAACCGTTCAGAGCCGGACGGCGGCGGAACAATGATACAGGAGGAAGAGAGGATGGATACGATTGCAGTATTGATTCCCTGCTATAATGAGAGCCAGACGATAGCAAAGGTAGTAAAGGATTACAAGGAGGCGCTTCCGGAGGCGACGATCTATGTATATGACAACAACTCCACCGATCACACGGATGAGGCGGCGAAGGAGGCCGGAGCTATTGTACGCTATGAATACCGTCAGGGAAAGGGCAATGTTATCCGCAGCATGTTCCGCGACATCGATGCGGAGTGTTACCTGATGATAGACGGGGATGACACCTATCCGGCGGAGAACGCCAGGAGCATGGTGGATCTGATCCTTTCGGGCAGGGCCGACATGGTGATTGGGGACAGGCTGTCCTCCACCTATTTTACGGAGAATAAACGGCCCTTCCACAATGCGGGCAACCGTCTTGTGCGGGGACTGATCAATACAATATTCAGCAGTGACATCAAGGATATCATGACGGGCTACCGGGCATTCAACTACCAGTTTGTAAAAAGCTTTCCAATCCTTTCAAAGGGGTTTGAGATCGAGACGGAGATGAGCATCCACGCGCTGGATAAAAACTTCAAGCTTCTGGAGGTTCCCGTCACATACCGTGACAGGCCGGCCGGCAGCGTTTCCAAGTTAAACACCTATAAGGACGGATTCAGGGTCTTAAAGACGATTGCCAGACTGTTCCGCGACTATAAGCCGTTTGCCTTCTTCGGATGGCTGGGACTGATCTGTTTTCTTATAGCAACCGTATTCTTTGTCCCGATTCTCGAGGGGTATTTTTCCACGGGGATGGTTCCGAGATTCCCGACCCTCATCGTCTGCTCGGGCATCTATGTAGTGTCCTTCCTGCTGTGGATGAGCGGACTCATCCTGGATGTCATTGCAAAGAAGCACAGGCAGCTGTTTGAGCTTTACCTGAACATTCTGAGCGATAAGAAGATTTAGTTGAGATGCGAGGACGCCTCTGTAAGACGGCGGACGGGGGAGTGGGGAGGATGGATGAGTCTTCAGTCCCGGTTTATAGGGTGTGGTGAGGGGGAATCCAGGAGAAAAAATTCCTACGGGGACTCGCTCCCGCTTGTGGAATGCGCAGCGGATGCTAGCTTCGTGAGAAACCTCAGCAAGCACCGGCGGATTCCAAGGTCTCCCTTCGGAACGTTTTCTCCTTCCTTCCCCGGGCAGTTTGTCGACGGGACTGAAGACTCAGCGAAGGGTTTTGCCCCGTCCGCCGGCTTCAGGGCTGATTGTCTCTTTCGTCAAGTAAGGGGGAGGTATTGTCGCGGCCACTATGGAGTCGTGAATCTTTTACCTTATGAAGGTATTTCAGGCTGGATTCAGAGATAATATAAAGCAAAGTTTTACGATTGATTAAAACTCAATGGTTATTCAAGAATAGGTCAGACGCCAAAGCTCCGACGCATCAATTGAATACCATGCAGGAGGCATTCTTCTGAGATTTGAGGAAACGTAGTGGTAGCGACAGTACCTCCCCCTGAAGGAATAAGAACAAATCAGCGGCCGCAGGCCGGGGTTCGGGATGGCGAAAACCTTCGCGTCTTCAGTCCCGGGGTATAACCTTCCTGTGGGGAATCCGGGAGAAAAAGATTCCGGAGGGAACCTGGAAGTCCATCAGTACTTAGGTGGCGTATTTTGACACCTTAGTACTGTTATGCACTTCAAAGAGCGCAAGCGTTTCCCGAAGGAACTTTTTCTGCCCGGATTCCCCACCCGCGACCACCTGAAAACCGGGACTGAAGACTCACAACCTCCCCTCACCATCCCGCCCCCCAGTAACAAAAAAACGGCAGACTCGTTTGCCATATTAAGGAGAATTTTATGGAAATGAAATCGACGAAAAAGGGTGCGGCCTGGTCCATCCCCGTCCTGATTGGAGTCCTGTTCAGTTTTTACTATCTGCATCTTGCATCGGATAACGTGGCTTTTTCCGATTATATCAGGCTGATCAATTCCTATCTTCCCGATGTGGGAAACCCGGCCAAATTCTTTGTCCCCGATATTCTCACCAGAGTTCCGGTGACGTATCTGGGTAGAATCATCAATGTGAAGCTGCTCGGTTACAATACGTTCTTCGACATGGCGCTGGGAGTCCTGAGCCTGGGGCTGGGGGCGGCTGCGCTGGCGGCCTATTCAAGGAGGGAAAAGAGCGTCTCTTATTTCTGGTTCCTTTTTGTCCTTTTTGTCTATTTCAGCCTGAATAAATGGGAGATGCTGACCAACGGAACGGGATGGGTGTGTTTTCTCGCCGTTTCCGGTTTTGTCTGTCATTATGTGATTCTGGATCATGCGATCCGGACGGGGCATGAGCTGAAAGCCGACCGAATCGCCCTGATGGTACTTCCACCCGTCCTGACCCTGCTTGTGGCAGGTCCTTACTGCGGCAGCTATTCGGCGCTGATGACGCTGGCCTATCTGGTCATGCTGGCGTCGGACTACAGAAAAAAGGGCAGGTTAAACCGCCTTTACCTCGGCTATCTCGCTGCGGTGCTGATTCCGCTGGCACTCTATCTCTGGAGCAACTCCCATGCGGTCTATGTGCACAGGGGGGCCGTGACGGAAGGTAATATTGTGACGGAATTTATTGCGGAGCCCGTATTTTTCATCACGTTTATCCTGAAGGCATTTGCTTCAGCCGTAGTGGGGCAGAACCAGTTCATCAAGCTGGCGGAAAGAGGCGGTTTTTTAGGAAGCAATACCTTCATCTGCCTGGTGGGAGCGGCGGTCATCTTTCTCTATCTGTATGCGCTGTACCTGAACTGGAAATATAAGCTCTATGAAAAAACGGCTTTTCCGCTTATTATGATATTAAACGGCGGGCTGAACCATCTGCTGATCTTATCGGCCCGGTGGATCTTTTTAAAGGATACCTACGGAATGTCATCCAGATATGCCCTGCAGTACCAGATGGGCATCATCGGAATCATCCTGACCTTTGCCGCCGTGATGCACTTAAAGCGCTGCGTCCGGGACGGCGGGGAGAAGGCGGAGAGCGGAAAGCGGGTAAGCGCTGCTGCATCCGTAATCATCGCCCTTGGGGCCTGCCTGATTCTTTTCGGAAACGGATGGACGATGAAAGAAGAGATGGCGTCCGCACCGTACAGGAAGGATTTCCTGCGGGTATCCAGGGAACTGGGGTTAAACTACAGGACGGCAGGCGATGAGGATTTGGTGACGTATCTGCAGCATGATGCGGATCAGGTGAGAAATGCAATGCGGATTCTGGAAGAAAATAACCTGAATATTTTCAGAAAGTAGAGATAACAAAGGAGGGTACGCCCATGAAAGTAGTGATATTAGCAGGAGGATTCGGGACAAGGATCAGCGAGGAGAGCCATCTGAAGCCGAAACCAATGGTGGAAATAGGAGAACAGCCGATTTTATGGCACATTATGAAATATTATTCCCAGTTTGGGTATCATGATTTTATCATCTGTCTGGGGTACAAGCAGTATGTGGTCAAAGAATTTTTTGCCGATTACTTCCTCCATACCTCCGATGTGACCTTTGACCTGGCAAACAACAGCATGGAAGTCCACAATAATTATTCCGAGCCGTGGAAGGTGACGCTGGTGGATACGGGCCTCCATACAATGACCGGGGGACGTATCAAGAGGGTGCGCGAATACATCGGTGACGAGACATTTATGCTGACATACGGGGACGGAGTGTCCACGGTGGATCTCGATGCCCTGTTTAAATTCCATAAGAGCCATGGTAAAACGGCCACGATCAGCGGCGTCAACATCGGCCAGCGGTTCGGAGTCCTGGATGTGGATGCCGACGGGGCGATCCATGAATTCCGTGAGAAGAACGACGACGACGGCAAGATTGTAAACGGCGGTTTCATGGTGATGGAGCCGGGCGTATTTGACTATATAGACGGGGATGAGACGGTGTTTGAAAAAGCGCCGCTTGAGAACCTTGCAAAGGACGGGGAACTGATGGTATACCGCCATGACGGTTTCTGGAAATGCATGGACACCCAGAGGGACAGAATGCAGCTTGAAAAGATGTGGCAGGACGGGGATGCGCCGTGGAAAATCTGGTAGAATTCCGCCGCCGGGCTTTGGCCCGCAGCGGCTGTGAATCATAAACCGGTGGCCATTATATGAGGTGATTAATATGGAATTACTCGATTTTTATAAAGGAAAGAAGGTTCTCGTGACAGGCGATACCGGATTTAAAGGTTCGTGGTTTGTCAGAATGCTGACCCTCGCCGGAGCCGGAGTCACGGGATACGGGCTTGAACCACCGACCGACCCTAGCCTCTTTGAGATTGCGGGAATTAGGAAGACGGTGGATCATGTGACGGGGGATATCCGGGATCTGGAACATCTCAGGGAGGTTTTCGACCGGGTACGGCCGGAGATTGTGTTCCACCTGGCGGCACAGCCGATCGTGCGCGATTCCTATAAGGAACCGGTGTACACCTATGAGACGAACGTCATGGGCACCGTGAACGTGCTGGAGTGCATCCGCCTTTGCCCGTCTGTGAGATCCTTCGTCAATGTGACGACGGATAAGGTTTATGAGAATAAGGAATGGGAATACGGCTACAGGGAGAATGACCGTCTGGACGGCTACGATCCCTACTCCAACAGCAAATCATGCTCCGAGCTTGTGACGCACAGCTACCGGCAGTCCTTTTTCCAGGGCGGCTGTCCCGCTGTCTCCACCTGCAGGGCGGGGAACGTCATCGGAGGAGGCGATTTTGCCAATGACCGTATCATACCGGACTGCGTCAGGGCGGCGCAGGCGGGAGAACCGATTATCGTGCGCAACCCCCACTCCATCCGCCCGTTCCAGCATGTGCTGGAGCCGCTGTTCATCTACATGACGGTGGCGAAGAGACAGTATGAGGAGCCGGAGCTTGCAGGGAATTATAACGTCGGCCCGGATGACGCGGACTGTGTGGATACGGGCAGGCTCACGGATCTGTTCTGTGAGAAATGGGGGGACGGGATGACCTGGATTAACCGGTATGACGGAGGCCCCCATGAGGCGGGGTTCCTGAAACTGGACTGTTCCAGAATCAGGCGCGTTTTCGCTTGGCAGCCCAGATATCACGTGGAAGAGGCCGTTGAAAAGACCGTGGAGTGGTCCAAAGCCTGGCTGGCTGGGGAAGACATGCTTGCGGTGACGGACCGGCAGATAAAAGAATTTCTGAAGATAGATGATTCGGAAGATAAATGATTCTGAAGATAGATGAACCGTAATGGCACGAACGAAAATGTCCTGCGGTGTACGGGAAACGATGAACAGGAAATAACGGATAGAAAATGATGAACAGAAAATGATGGACAGAAACTAAAATAAACAGATTTGGAGGTAACAAGAATGTCTGATGAGAAGATGACGGCGGCAGGGCAGGAGGAGGCGCGCAGCCAAATCCTGAAACTGGTGGCCGATTACTGCGATAAATACCACAACAAAAAAGGGCCTTTTGAGGAGGGACAGAGAATCCCCTACGCTTCCCGTGTCTACGACAGCCATGAGATGGTGAACCTGGTGGACAGCGCCCTGGAATTCTGGCTGACCTCCGGCCGCTACACGGATCAGTTTGAAAAGGGACTTTCCGGTTATCTGGGAGTGAGATTCTGCTCCCTTGTAAACTCCGGTTCTTCCGCCAACCTGATTGCATTTATGGCTCTGACTTCCCCTCTGCTCGGAGAGCGCAGGGTGAAACGCGGGGACGAGGTCATCACCGTGGCCGCTGGCTTCCCGACGACGGTGACGCCCGTCATCCAGTATGGCGCAGTACCGGTATTTGTGGATGTGACGATTCCACAGTACAATATCGACGTGACGAAACTGGAAGACGCGCTGTCCAATAAGACAAAGGCCGTCATGATTGCCCATACGCTGGGAAATCCGTACGATCTCGGGGCCGTGAAGGCATTCTGTGATAAACACGGCCTGTGGCTGGTGGAAGACAACTGCGATGCCCTGGGCAGCCGCTATACAATCGACGGCGTGACGAAGTTTACGGGAACGATCGGCGACATTGGTACATCCAGTTTTTATCCGCCCCACCATATGACGATGGGGGAGGGAGGCGCCGTGTATACGGACAATGCCCTTCTCAATAAAATTATCCGTTCCTTCCGCGACTGGGGCCGCGACTGTGTCTGCCCTTCCGGCCGCGACAATCTCTGCGGGCACCGGTTTGACAGGCAGTACGGGGAACTTCCGCTGGGTTATGACCATAAATACGTTTACTCCCATTTTGGATATAACTTAAAGGCAACCGACATGCAGGCGGCGGTGGGCTGTGCGCAGCTGGAAAAATTCCCATCCTTTGTGGAGCGCAGAAAACACAATTTTGCCCGCCTGAAAGCAGGGCTTGCAGGAACGGAAGATAAATATATCCTGCCCGTTCCATGTGAGAATTCCGATCCGAGCTGGTTTGGTTTCCTGATTACCTGCCGGGAGGGTGTGGACAGAAACAAAGTGGTGCAGTATGTGGAAGGAAAGGGCGTACAGACCAGAATGCTCTTTGCCGGAAATCTGACCAAGCATCCGTGTTTTAATGAAATGAGGGAGAACGGCAGCGGATACCGCGTAGCTGGCGTTCTTGACAATACGGACCGCATTATGCGCGACACATTCTGGGTCGGCGTTTATCCGGGTATGACGGATGAGATGATTGATTATATGGCGAAGGTGCTGAAAGAGGCGTAGAACGATGACAGAGACAGCCGGAATGCCTTATGACCTGTCAAAGGTCCACGAGGCGGACAGAAAATTATTAAAAGAAATTGACCGGATTTGCCGGAAATATAAAATCAAATATGCCATGGACTCGGGAACGCTCCTCGGCGCGGTCCGCCACAGGGGATTCATCCCCTGGGACGACGACGTGGATGTGGTGTTCACAAGGCCGAATTTTGAGATGTTCATGAAGGTAGCTCCCAGGGAGCTGCCGGAGGGAATGTCGGTCCTGAGGCCGGAGGAGATACGGGGCGGTAAGGTATTCTATGACTTTACATCCCGAATTATCTACGAGAACAGCCGTGTCCACGAGGATAACGATCAGATGCGTTTTTACGACGGGAAGCTGAACCACCTCTGGGTGGATCTGTTTGTCCTGGATCGCCTGCCAGACGGAAAAGGGGCGGCGGCATGGGCTAAATTCCTTCAGAAGGTGATCTATGGCATGGCGATGGCACACCGTGACAGACTGGACTATTCCAAATACAGCCTGGCCGACAAGATACGGGTGGGAGCCCTTGCCACGGCGGGACGCCTGATCCCGATGCCGCTCCTGTTCAAACTTCAGCGCAGGGCTGCGATGAAAGACGGGAAGAAAAAGACAAAACGGTGGTATTACAGCAATTACCAGCCGGACTATCTGTATGTGACGCTGGAGGGGGCATGGTGCGAAAAGACCGTAGATATGGAGTTTGAGGGGATGGAGATTATGGCCCCTGTGGGCTATACCCATGTGCTGGAACTCATTTACGGCGACTATAAAAAGCTGCCGCCGCCGGAGAAACGCGTTCCGGCCCACTCAACCATAGAAATACAGATTTTGGACCAGGAGAAATGACAAAACAATGAAAAAAATTTCAATTATTATTTCCGTTTATAACGAGGAAGCGGCGCTGGAGGAATTCTACCGGACGGCCCGGCCCATGTTTGAGGAACTAAGCTGGGACTATGAACTGATCTTCGTAAATGACGGAAGCGCGGATCGATCTTTGTCCATCCTGAAACGGTTTGCAGCGGAAAATCCCAAAGTGAAGGTAATCAATTTTTCCAGGAATTTCGGCCATGAGGCCGCCATGCTGGCCGGTCTCGACTACAGTGAGGGCGATGCCCTCGTGTGCATGGATGCGGATCTGCAGCACCCGCCGGAATGCGTGGAAGAGATTATCGGGAAGTTTGAGGAGGGGTATGAGGTGATCAACATGGTCCGCACCAGAAACAAGTCGGCCGGGTTTATCAAGAACTTAACCTCCTCCGCATTTTACAAACTGATTAACAGGATTTCCGATGTGAAGCTCGAAGCCAATGCCTCTGATTTTTTCGCAATGACGGAACCGGCGGCCAGGGTTCTCCGGGAAAATTATCGGGAAAAGGTGCGGTTTTTGAGGGGATATGTCCAGAACATCGGATTTAACCGATGCAATATTGAATATGAAGCCAGGCCGAGGGTGGCGGGAGAGAGTAAATACAGCCTGCGTAAGCTGTTCAAATTCTCCGTCAACACAATTCTGTGTTTTTCGGATCTGCCGCTGAAACTGGGGATTTACTCCGGTATGTTCGTCGGATTTCTGGGCCTTCTGGTGATGATAGACACGATCTACGAGTGGGCGGCCCACGGCACGCCCAGCGGCTACGCCACCATTGTGGTCCTCCTGTGCTTTATGTTTGCGATGCTGTTCGTAGTGGTGGGAATTATCGGAGAGTATATTGCAATTCTGTTTACGGAGCTGAAAGACCGTCCTATTTATATTATCCGGGATACGGAAAACATTGCCGGAGGCAGGGGCGGCGCCGGAAAGGCCGAAAGCGCTGAAAACGCCGGAAGTACCGAAAAAAGTGGGGAAAATACAGGCGCAGATGCGGCTCATACCTGCAAGGATGCAGAGTATGGCTGCGGCGGTGAGGGAAATCAGGTCAGGAGCGCGGAAAATATTGACAAGGTGAAGCCGGAATAAACATGATATAATTTGGACATGTAAACGCAGTAAATAAAGACAATTTGGGGAAAATAATTTATGAAGAAATTTATGAGTTTACTCTTAAGTATCATTATGGTGATCGCCGGGCCGGCCATGACCTCCTATGCAAAGCCGGACTGGCCGTCGGATACGGGCATCCAGTCGGAGGCCGGAGTTGTGATGGATATGGATTCCAAGACCGTGATTTTCGGCCAGAACATCCACGTCCAGAAAGCTCCGGCAAGCATCACCAAGCTGCTGACGGCCCTGGTGGTGATTGAGAATGCGAAGCTGGACGATACGGTGACGTTCTCGGACGACGCCATCCATAACGTGGAGGATGGGGCCGGTAATAAGAATGCGCTGGAAGTTGGGGATAAGATGACGGTGAAGGACTGCCTTTACCATATGCTTCTGACCTCATCCAACCAGTCGGCCAACGCCCTGGCAGAACACGTGGCGGGCAGCCGCGACGCTTTTGTGGCGATGATGAATGAGAAGGTGAAGGAGCTGGGCTGTGAGAACAGCCATTTTGCCAATCCATCGGGTTTGAATGACGACACACAGCTTACGACGGTGTACGATATGGCGCTGATTGGAACGGCGGCCTATGAGAACCCGACGCTGCTGGAGATTGGCTCGGCCAAAAGCTACCGTCTTCCCTCCACCGCCAACAATCCTGACGGCGTGACGATCAAGATGGAACACAAGATGTTAATGGAGGGAGATCCCAATTATTATCCGGCGGCGATTGCAGGAAAGACCGGTTTTACCTCGATTGCGGGGCAGACACTGGTGACCTATGCGTCAAAGGATAACCGGAGGCTGATCGCGGTGACGATGAAGAGCACCGAATTTACCCACTATCAGGATACGACAGCCCTTTTAAACTTTGGATTTGATAAGTTTCAGAATGTCAGCATCAGTGAAAATGAGACTTCCTATACCTCGGGGGATCAGCCCGTAATGCTGGGGGACCGCTCCTATGAGCCATCGGATCTCTCTATTGACGCTAAGGCCGTGATTACCGTTCCCAGGGATGCGCAGTTCTCCGATACGGAACGGAATGTGGTTACAAAACTTCCGGAGAATCATCCGGACGGTGCTGTGGCCCTTCTTGAGTATACCTATAATGAGCGGAAAGTCGGAGAAGTTTACATAATCAGTGCAAAGCAGGCGGCCATCGACGAGACGGCCCAGGCCGGTGGCGAATCGCCGGAATCGGCACCCGCAGGCCAGGACGGCGAGGGTACGCCCGATTCCGGCAAGGAGACGGGCGGAGCCGCGCATATTGCCTTTAAACTGCCGAAACAGGCGCCCTGGATAGCGCTGATCGGCGTGATCGCGGCGGCGGGCCTCGGATTTGCCATTGTTTTTTTCAAAAAGAAAAAAGAGGAAGAGCGCAGGCTCATGGAGGAGCGGCGCAGGAAGAGAAAGCAGCGTCTGGAAGAAATCGGCTGCACCCAGGAAGAATTTGACCGTCTGCTGGAAGAGCGCGCGCGGCGTGGAAAATAGAAAAAGAGAGGGAAAACGGCATTATTTTACAGGCCCTGCGGAAAGCTCCCAAAGTCTGGAAACCCTTGAAAATACTTATTTCTTAACAAATGTTTGGGAAATATGAAGATTTTTTGAATTTTTCAAAAATGACTACAAAAATGAACAAGTATATTATATAATAACCATGCGGCGTAAGGAGGTAAAATTTTGATGAAGAAATTTTTAGTATTAGCGGCATGCATGGTTCTGCTCAGCGGATGTGTACAGAGCAATATTGTACAGCCGGATTCCGAGACTAAGATCGCGGATCCTAATTTCGATATGCAGGATGATATAGAGATTGACTGGACTCAGGTAAGTGCAGATGCAGAGGGCGTTTTTGAGGATAAGGCAGCCTATCCTTACAGTGATGATTTTCATTTCCTTCTGGAACCGCAGAAGAAAGAGATTATGCTGGTGTGGGTGGTATCGGACGATTTTCCAACCAGTGAAATCAGAAATTATGCGGATGCTCTGATTAAGGGATTCAACGATGTAGTTGCCACACAGGACTTCTCCATTGAGAAATCCAGCGACACTTCCTACGGAGGTCTCTGGAAGGATTACAGCATTTCCTTTGGAATTGCACCCGCCAGCACACAGGACGACGAGGAAACCTGGTTTATGAGCGGTAACTTTGGGGCAGGCATGGAATTTGTCCTCCCTGACACAACAGAGCTGGAGAAGAATCTGGCCGAAGAGGGGAACGGAAATACACAGGCTGCGGCAGGCAGCACAGAAACGCCGGAAGAAACAACAGAATAGGAATAAAAGAACGGCTGTCCAACATGCGGGACAGATAAAAACAGGATGGAAGTTCCGGCGGAGGCCGGAGGTTCCATCCTGTTTTTGTTAAGCGGCAATGAAAAGTTCGCGAAGCATGTTTTTCGCTGCTCTTCTGTTTCAGGAAACAGGCAGGCCGCTGTGGTACGAATAATTGCCCAGCTCATTTAAAAGGATGGATAAATCCTGTTTATCGAGAGGAACGGGGCTGGTGATGCAGGAATTGAGCAGATAATAAACATTGCTGCATTTTGCCAGCGTCTGGTGGAACAGATCCACGAATGACGCGGTGGAGGCAAGGGAACGCTTCCACGGGTTGCACCACGGTTCATGATCCAGGTTACAGCTGTTGCGGTAATTGGATATGGTGTCGGTCACCAGCTTCGCGGACGCAATAGGCTGCTTTAAAAACAGGGATTCGATGAATTCGATACTGTTCTTCTTGCGTCCGGACTTGTCTGCCAGGGTGCGGCAGCCGAACCGGATGGCCCACACCGAACGGTGTACCATAGCCGGAGTGACCTGGAAATTGTTGCGGTAAGTGACCGGATAATATGTTTCGTTGATGCAGGAGGACAGAAAATGGGAAATAAACTGTATCTCCTGGCCATTTAAGCAGATGCTGGCCGTCTGGTTGAATTCAGACGGCTTTTTCTGTTTGTATTTCCACAGAAGAATGGCGTCCAGTTCGTTCTCTAGGGCGGCGTGGAGGCCGTGGTTCTTGGAGGAAGGTTCGTTGATATCATAGCCGATTCTGCCGTAGATAAACGGATGGCAGATGGAATCCGCGACATAGTGGTTGATAAAACCGGCGAAATAGGCCAGCGCCTCCTCCTTCTGCTGTCTCGACTGTATCAGGCCGATATGGCGCAGGCAGCAGTCAAAAAACTGGCTGACCTGGTGTTCATGCATATAGGATCCCACATTCCTGTAATCCTGATGACGGAGAATGGGGATATTGTAAAAAAACATATCCGGCCCCTGGAGGCCAAGCTGATAAAGCCAGCGGTATTTGGCAACAATGTGTTTTAACTGAGAGTTTGGCATGTCGTTGTATGCCTTCATTCCAAATATATAGTGGGTAGTAAAACCTGGCATGAGAAATACCCTCTTCCATTTTTATTTTTTGATGGCGGCGGCTTGTACGCGGCCTGTGCGCCGTGCATGCAGATGAGCGCCGATTAACAATAAAAAGTCCGCGCAGCGTGCTTTTCTGTGAATGGCCGTCTCTATGACAGTATGTCCATTCCGGGAACTTAAACTCCCGGTAAAGTCCGGTGCCGGAATTTGATGTAAGTCTTTAGCGGAAGTGAGCGCAAGACTTTCTGCGGCAGGCACAGAAAGCTGTATGTGCATGAAATAATGACCGCTTACGCAAATATTATATCATATTCCTCCCCGGATTGCGATAGAGTTTGTGCATAAGGAGCTGGAAACAAGAATAAAAAGATACAGAGACTGGAAATTTTGCGGCGGTAAAATGGAGATTGTAAAAGTAATCCATGATCTGGTATGGGGACCATGGCTTTTAGTGTTATTTTTAGGAACAGGAATTTTTTACACATTTAAATTGCGGGGTTTTCAGATTTTTCATCTCAGGTACTGGTGGAAGGCCACGGTGGGAACGCTGGGAGGCGGCGGGGAGGAATCGAAATCTCAGATGGCGACGGCCTGTACGGCTCTGGCCGCCACGGTGGGGACGGGAAATATCGCCGGAGTGGCGACGGCCATCGCCGCAGGGGGACCGGGAGCCGTCTTCTGGATGTGGGTGTCGGCCTTTGTCGGGATGGCCGCCGCATATGGGGAAACTTATCTGGGCATTAAATACAGATACAAAGGGCCGGACGGCCAGTATATCTGCGGACCGTTCGTTTATCTGGAACGGGGGCTGAAGAGCCGGAAGATGGGGCTTATCTATGCCTTCTTCTGTGTCCTGGCATCGCTGGGAATGGGAAGCATGGTTCAGGCCAACTCGATTTCCGACAGCTTTACCTATGCTTTTTCCCTTCCACCGCTGATAACCGGGCTTGCGGTGACCGTGCTCACGATGGCGGTGATTTTTGGAGGAATCGGCAGGATATCCGAGGCAGCCAGCAGGCTGGTGCCGTTTTCCGCCTGCCTTTACATGGTTTTATGCGGAATTGTGATTTTCAGCTGTTATGACAGAGTGCCCGGAGTGTTTGCCGAAATCGTGAAAGAGGCCTTTAATGTCAAAAGCGCCGCGGGAGGCGCCGCCGGTTACGGAATGACAAAGGCGCTGAGCTACGGCGTGGCGAGGGGAGTCTTTTCCAATGAGGCGGGGCTGGGAAGCCTGGCGGTGCTCCACGGCTCGGCCGGAAAGACAACGGCCGGGGAACAGGGGATGTGGGCGATTTTTGAGGTGTTTTTTGATACGATCATCAGCTGCACCCTGACCGCCCTCGTGATTCTCTGCATCGCAGGGAAGAGCGGTGTGGCCGGCACACTGTTTTATGCCGACGGCCAGACCGACGGAAGCGCGATGATTGCGGCCTGCTTCTCGCAGTGCTTCGGAGCGGCCGGAGGATATCTGACCGCCGTGTCTATGGCTCTCTTCGCCTTTGCCACGATTATCGCCTGGTTTTATCTGGGCAGGCAGGCCGTGGCCTATCTGACGGAACATTCCGGGGCGGGCAGGATATTTTTATTTTTCTATGGGTTTGTATACCTGAATGCGGTATTTTTTGGATGTGTGGCAAAGCTGGAACTTGTCTGGAGCCTCTCCGATGTGTTCAACGGCCTGATGGCGGTGCCGAACCTAATCGGAATTCTGCTGCTGTCAAAGGAAGTAAAATCGCCGTTACATAGCCCGAAAAACAGATTTTAGACAAAACAAAATGCCTCTCCAGCAGTGAGAGGCATTTTGATATTTGAAAAAGGGAGGAGAGCTGATACTTAAATCAGCTCGATATTATGAAAAAAATCTTGTAAGCATTGTTTGTTTGCTATGTTTATAGTATATGGGGGAAAGATGAAGAAATAATGTTCATTATGTAAAAGGTTTTTTAATGATTTGTGAACGAGATATGAACGTGCACTCATTGTCCATCCCCAAATAGAACAGAGTAAGACGCTCGCAGAGGCAGCGGGATGTAAGATCACTTTATGTGACATACATTACCTGGAAGAAAATGGGGGGATTTAAGTTGCGGTTTTGAGCAAACATTTAATGCCTCTTAGAATATCAATAAAAATTGTATATATCACAAATATGTGTTATGATGAATATAGAAATATGACATAATAAAAACAAAAATGCAAAAACAATATCTGATAAGTAATGCGAAAAAGAATATTGGATGTCAAATAATGATATAATAATAAAAAGGAGGAGATTATATGTCGAACTTTATTAAAAATGTTGATGAGTTTATCACAAATAAAAAGATCAAACAATCTTATATAGCACTTAAGACTGGAATGAATACGAATAAGATATCCCGGATCTTGAATCAAACACAAAATGCAACTGAAAAAGATATGGAAGAAATTTCAAATGCGCTTGGATATCCACTGGAATTTTTCCTGTCACCAAATTTTAAAGTAGAGGATTTGGAAACAGGCTATGAACAAGTCGCTTTTTATTCAGGAAATGTAAAATCTGTTAACTATGAAGTTGTAAAGAATTGTATTAGTCTTTTAGAAAATATCCATTCTATACTTGGTCGTGAGCAAGGATTGCTTTATCATATGAACGAGGAATTATATGCAGATAAATAAATTAAGAAATATTATTGATTTTAATAAGAAGCACCAAAAGAAGATAGAAGAACTGGTTAGTTTTATCGGAATTGATAATGATATAAATACAAATATTATTGATATCCGGAATGTTTTACGTGAATTATGTGAAAAGCAAAATATTGAAATATTTGAGATCCCAATACAGGACAAAGAATTGGGTGCTGTTTTTTTTGTTCAGGATCAGATAAAATATATTTTATTAAATTCCAGTGTTCCAAAAGTAAATTTAAATTTTGCTATTGCGCATGAGTTATATCACATTTATGTTAAAAATTCTGCCTCAAATTATGATGTAGGGGATGTTTTTGTTATCGATGAATATCAAGATAATGAAAACGAAATGTTGGCCAATGCATTTGCGGCAGAGTTATTAATGCCAAGAACTCAAATTAATTACATTTATAATTTCTTTGCGAAAGATAACCAGGCTTTTGAGACCATAGTTAAATTAATGAATTACTTTTCTACGCCATATATTTCAGTTTTAAAAAGACTTCTTGAGATTGGAAAATTGAAGGACCATGCATTAGCCGAACTTCTAAATAAATCGGAAAATAATATAATGGAGGCTGCTAAAGAAAATGGGCTTGATGAAGATTTGTTAAGACCTTCACGTAGAGATGACTCAAAAATGATTATCCAGAAATTAAAAGATAATGGTAACGAGCTGATAGAAAAAGGTCTGCTATCGCATGTGCAGTTAAAAAGAACCATTGATAAAGTAGAAAAATTGTTGATAAAACTAAGGGATAATTAAAATGGCTAAAATATATGTACAAACCCCTAATAATTGGAGCCGGATAACAGAACATATAATTTATAGTAAAGAAGAATGTATTGAAAAAATAATAAGAGCAAAAAAATGTTTAATATTAGATACTTGTTCGATTATACAATATGCGAATCTTAGACAAACTTCATTGTTTTATGCTTATGTCCATGATGTATGTGACATGATTCTGATCCCAAGAACGATTTTAATGGAATTAGCGTCAGATAATGCAGAGGTGAAAGAAGAACACTTAAGGTTCCTGGAAAGGCTCAATAATGAAAAGCCTGTATATATTTTTGACGAGGAATGGTGTTACACTTTCTTAAAATTAGTCTTTAATATGACAGATAAGGAATTAAACACAATTTTAATAGATACAATGAAAGCTATAAAAACTATATTTAGTAATTGTGTCGATGAGTTTTTTAATAATGACTTACAGATTGAAAAATATTTTAAAAATACACCTACAGTTGAAGTATATACGGATTTTTTTACTGACATGCGGACTATGAAAGAGACAGGGGACAGTCTGGGTGAAGAACTGACTGCCTTAGTCGTAATTTTGTTATCTAACATAAAAGAATTAAAACCCTGTAAATATGAATTACTAAGTAATGACCGTAATTTTTATTATAGTCTATCTTCAACAAAGAAATACATCAATAATAAGTATAAGTGGGATGCTTTTATGTGTCGGACGACTTGTAACCTGGCATATTTATTATACAAAAACGAGTATATGAATTACACAGAATTAAAAGAATTTGTATCAGTTTCCTATGTTAATAGTGAGCTTAGATGCTTTGCTGCAGGACAAAATGATTTAGAATGTAAGGAATATAGCTTTTCAGTAAATGATTTTGTGAAAATGCTCGAGAATGATAATTTATTTAAAGTTATATATTAAGAATACTGGAATGATGTAATACTGTTATAACAATTAGAAAAGGTAGAATGGGGAATCCGGTGGCTAAAACCGCTGGATTCCCCATATTTGTTCTATACATCTCCTGCATCCGACAAATTGCACGCGTTAAAATTATTTTTTAATTATAGCCGGTATTCCGCATAGGAGCGTATCAGTTCCACAATAATCCGTGTAACGGATTCCAGCGCCTCGGCCGTGATGTGTTCCATGGAGCTATGGCAGGCGTAGCCTTATGTATGTAATTCTAGCAAAAGGTACATCCTATCATATGTTGATATCCGGAAAATCCATGCCATTATCTGCTATGTGCTGGTCAGCCTGGCCGGAGAGTCCGTTAAAGAGACGCAGAGAGGAGAACAGTAAAAATGTTTGAAGCGGTTTCACGCGATATGATGAAGTTTATTGATGCGAGTCCCACCTGCTACCATGTGGTGGAGAATTTCCGCAGCATGCTTAAGGAAGATGGATTTGAGGAGCTGATGGAGCAGGAACACTGGAAGATCTCGGAGGGCGGAAAGTATTTTACCACCCGCAACGGTTCATCCATCATCGCGTTCCGTATTCCCGAATGCTCATACAGGGGATTTATGATTGCGGCTTCCCACAGTGATTCTCCTTCTTTTAAACTGAAGGAAAAACATGAAATGGATGCCGGCGGGCAGTATGTCAAACTGAACGTGGAGAAATACGGCGGAATGCTGATGGCCCCCTGGATGGACCGGCCTCTGTCGGTGGCGGGCCGTGTCCTGGTGGAATGTGAAGGCAGCTTTGAGAGCCGTCTCGTCAACATCGACCGGGATCTGGTCCTGATTCCCAACCTGGCAATCCACATGAACCGCGAGGCGAATGAAGGAGTGGCTCTGAATCCGCAGAAGGATATGCTTCCCCTGTTTGGGATGGCGGGGGAAAAAGACAGGCTGATGCGGATGGCGGCGGGACAGGCCGGAGTCCGGCCGGAGCAGATTTTAAGCAGCGATCTGTTTCTTTATAACCGTGTCCCGGGTACGGTCTGGGGAGCGGAAAATGAATTCATCTCCTGTTCCAGACTGGACGACCTGCAGTGTGCCTACGGGACGATGAAGGGTCTTCTGAAAGCAGAAAACAGGACGCATGTGGCTATGTGCGCCGTCTTTGACAATGAGGAAGTGGGAAGCGGAACAAAACAGGGAGCCGGTTCCACTCTGCTGGAGGACGTGATGGGCCGCATCAGCGAGGCGATGGGCAGAAACCGCGAAGAGTATCTGATCTCCGTGGCCGACAGTTTCATGGTTTCGGCCGACAACGGCCATGCCCTGCATCCGAACTACATGGATAAAGCCGACGTGGACAACCGCCCGTTCCTGAACGGAGGCATTGTCATCAAGCATAGCGCCAACCAGAAATATACGACGGACAGCATTTCAGCCGGCCTTTTTAAGGCGGTCTGCAAGGCGGCGGGCGTACCGTTCCAGACTTTTGTCAACCGCTCCGATATCCTGGGCGGATCGACCCTTGGGAACATTTCCAATTCCCATGTATCCCTGAATACGGTGGACATCGGCCTCCCGGAACTTGCCATGCATTCACCATATGAGACCTGCGGCGTGAAGGATACGGCGTATCTGCTCTCCGCAATGGAGACGTTTTTCTCCTCCGGTATCTTCTGCGAGGGAAATGGACGCTACCGTCTCGGGACGAAGTAATCCGGGAGAGGGTGAAACGGCCTTCCGGACTGTGCAGAGGATGTTTGTGCGGTGGGAGCTCCCTTTGAAATACAGGAAAACCCATGCGGCGTAAATAAACGAAACTTGCGAAGTAAAGTACTAGAATGTATGAAAATGGGAAAGAATGTAACAGAAAAGGTAACGGCAAAGATGAAAAACCGTTACCGGAGAAGATAAATATTACCGGTAAATAAAAAAACGGAAAGAATAATGTGGCAGAAGGGAAAACGGGGAATTATGGAAAAAGATAAATCGCAGAAAATCAGTTGGTATATGCTGGCTTTTATGGCCTTTTCTACCGTTTGGGGATTTGGTAACGTAACAAATGGTTTCGTCTATTTTAACGGAACGCAGGTTATTTTCAGCTGGATCCTGATGTTTATCCTGTATTTTATCCCTTACACGCTGATGGTGGGGGAACTTGGTTCCGCCTTTAAGACATACGGCGGAGGGGTAAGTTCCTGGATTCACCAGACAATCGGTTCCAAATTTGCCTACTATGCGGGCTGGACGTATTGGGCCTGCCATGTGACGTACATTGCAAGTAAGGGAAGCGGAGGCTTAAAGGCCCTGAGCTGGATGGCATTCCAGAACGGCACGACCTATGACATGTTTCCGACGCAGTGGGTACAGCTTGCAACACTGGCTGTGTTCCTGTTTTTCTGCTGGGTGGCAAGCCGCGGCCTGAATCCTCTGAAAAAACTGGCCACCATTGCCGGGACGAGCATGTTTATCATGTCACTGCTCTATATTTTAATGATGTTCGCGGCGCCGGTTATCAATCCCCGCGCAGAATATGTTCCGTTAAATTTTGGAATTAAACAGGTGATTCCGCAGTTTAACGTCGGATACTTTACCTCTTTATCAATCCTGGTATTTGCGGTGGGAGGCTGTGAAAAGATTTCTCCCTATGTAAATAAGGTCAAGGATCCGTCGAGGGGATTTCCCAAGGGCATGATTATGCTGGCCGTCATGGTTATGGTCTGCGCGATTTTAGGCACAGTCGCCATGGGGCAGATGTTTGACCCTGCGCTTATCAACGAAAGCAGGGAAAGCTTTAATTCCTATGTTTCCAATGGCTCTTACTGGGCATTCCAGAAGCTGGGAGAGTATTACCATGTGGGAAACTTCCTTCTGATTGTCTACGCCGCCTGCAATGCAATTGGCCAGTTCTCCACACTGGTTCTGAGCATTGATGCGCCGCTGCGCATGCTGCTGGACAATGAAGAGGCGAGAAAATATATTCCGTCCGGACTTTTGAAAAAGAACAAATATGGGGCTTATATCAACGGAATATGGATGGTCGTGTTCCTGTCCGGAAGTATCATCCTGATTCAGTCCTTTGTTCCGGGCGCGGCGGCCGTGCTGACACAGCTTAATAAACTGAATTCCGTGACAATGCCCCTGCGTTATCTGTGGGTGTTTGGGGCTTATATCGCGCTGCGTGTCCATTTTACAAAATTCCAGCCGGAATACCGGTTTACGAAGAGCCAGTGGCTGGCGTTTACGGCCGGAGGCTGGTGTTTCCTGGTTACGGCGGTCTGCTGTATCCTGGGAATGTATGTGGAGGGAGATATCGCTTCCACGGCGCTGAATATCGTCACTCCGTTTGTGCTGACCGCACTCGGCCTGATTCTGCCGGAGATTAAAAAACGTGAGAAACATGTATCTTAAATAAAATCGGTGCCGGCTGTATCTGCTTTATCAGGGAAAACAGAGGGCTGCCGCATGAGCTGAAACGGCTCAGTGCGGCAGCCCCCTTGTTGAGTGGCAATGAAAAGTTCGCGAAGCGTGCTTTTCGTTGTTTTACAGGCGTATTTGAAAGACACAAAAGAGACACAAATATTTCACAAAAAAATTAGCACTCACCTCTTGACAGTGCTAACAACAAGTGATATAACGTAATCAGAACAAGGAAAAAGGATAGAAAGACACCAGGAAAGAAAAACTTTACATCCCGATTCCCAGTCCAAAGAAACAAGGTAAACAGCATATTGAAAAGGAGAGATGACTTATGTTAATGCCTAGTATTTTTGGTGAGGATTTGTTTGATGATTTTATGAAAGATTTCCCATTCTTTGACGACAAGGAACAGAGACGGCTGGAGAAAAAGCTGTATGGCCATCACAGCAAGAATCTGATGAAAACGGATATCAGGGAAACCGATTCCGGCTATATGCTGGAGATGGATCTCCCGGGCTTTGCGAAAGACGAGGTGAAGGTTTCCCTGGAAGAAGGCACCCTGACCGTCAGCGCGGCCAAGGGCCTTGATCAGGATGAACAGGATAAGAAGACGGGCAGGTATATCCGCAGGGAGCGCTATGCGGGCGCTTGTGAGCGTTCCTTCTACGTAGGCGAGGAAGTGACCCAGGATGAGATCAGGGGCGAGTTTAAACACGGCATCCTGAAGATTTTTATCCCGAAGAAAGAGGCAAAGCCTGCAGTGGAGACCAGGAAATATATTACCATTGAGTAAGTGTGGAACACAATTGATGCGGCGGGGGGTCAGCGGGTCTGGCCTCTCGCTTTATATATAACGTAAACCGGAAGGGAAGTGATGAGATTGAAAAGGGATTATTATGAGGTTTTGGGCGTCGGCAGAAGTGCGGATGCGCAGGCAATTAAAAAGGCATATAGAAAACTTGCAAAAAAATTTCACCCCGACAGCAATGAAGGCAATGCACGTGCGGCGGAACAGTTCAAAGAAGTGAATGAGGCGTATGGCGTGCTCGGGGATGAGGAAAAACGAAAACTGTACGATCAGTTCGGGCATGCCGCCTTTGAGGGAGAGGCCGGGGCTTACGGCGGTGCCGGGGGAGGAACCTCCGGGAATGGTTTCCATGGTTCTTACGGCGGACCGAAGAGCGGTTTCCATGAATATCATTTTGAGAGCGGAGATGATATGGATGATATTCTGAAGAACCTGTTTGGAGGAAACTTCCACGGCAGCGGTTCGGAAAAATTCTACAGAAGCGGCTCCTACGGCGATGATTTCGGCAGCGGTTTTTATGGCGGCGGATATCGGGATCGCGATTTCAGCCATGGATTTAAGAGAAAAGGCTCCGATTTAAACGCGGAGCTGGAAATCAGTTTTGAAAAAGCTGCGTTAGGCGGCAGCCAGTTAATCCACCTGAAGGACGGCAGCGGAACGGTCAAATCACTCGAAGTCAACATTCCTGCCGGTATTGAGCCGGGCAAAATCATCCGCCTGAAAGGGAAGGGAAATCCCGGAATCCAGGGCGGCGAGGCCGGAGATCTGCTTCTTAAGGTTACGGTAAAAGAAAAACCGGGCTTCAGCAGAAAAGGGCAGGATGTTTATTCCACCGTCAGAATCCCGTTTGTAACGGCCGTTTTGGGCGGTGAGGCAACGATTCCGACGATTTACGGCAATGTTGTATGTAAGATAAAAGAAGGCACAAAACCGGGCAGCAAGATACGGCTGAAAGGAAAAGGAATTGTCGCCATGGGAAATTCGTCCGCAAAAGGCGACCAGTATGTGACGATTGAAATCCAGGCGCCGGAAAAACTGACTCAGGAGGCCAAACGTAAGTTAAGGGAATTTGACCAGGCGTGCAAAATGTCCGCTACCGGTTAACAGTTAGAGCCGGAAGTTTTTTCAGCCCCGGTTCCAGGCACAATGCGTTTTTACGCGGTGTCCGGAACCGGGGCTGAAGCACTGTCAACAGCGGCCGGAAATCCAGTTAATCACATCCGAGATAACCTCATCTTTACAGTATTCATTGAAAATCTCATGGAACAATCCACCATAAATCTTCATCTGTTTATCGGCTGATGGGGCATTTTTAAAGAAATCATAAGTATCCTGTACACTTACCAGGCCGTCTTTCTCACCGTGAAGCATCAGGACGGGATATTTAAAGTTTTGGATGCTGTCCTCAAACCAGGCCAGCCCATCGCAGATTGCATAGCAAAGGCCGGTGGTAAATGTCTTTGTATTATAGGGATCCTTGCCATACCAGTCCACAACCTCCTGCACGGAGCAGACTCCGGCGCCCAGTTCGTTCGGAAGCTGTGTATGGGGATCCAAATCCTTTGGAACACCGGTGATCAGCTTACCGTTATCCACGGTAAGAGCTCCGCTGGTTACGAGTCCGCGCAGCTTCTTATCCGGATACTTGGCGCCGTACAGGGCAACGGTAAAACCGCCCATGCTGTGTCCGATCAGAAATACGGGAAGCTCCGGATTCTCGGCGATCGCCATATCCACAACCACATTGGTGTCGTCCAACAGTTCATTAAAATCTTTGTAATAAGTGCGCTCCCCCTCGGAACGTCCATGGCCGCGGTGATCAAAGCGGTAAGTTCCGATCCCCGCATTGTGGAAAAGTCCGGCAAAATAGTCGTACCGTCCCTGATGTTCACAGAGCCCGTGGACAATGACGGCGACTGCCTTACAACCGTTCCCCACCTCTTTGTTCAGGTATAATTTTGTGCCGTCGTATGATGAAATCATTTCACCCATAAGTAACGCCCTCCTTTGATTGCTTTATTGGTGTGACAACCTGTGCGCGGAGCATGCAGGTTACCGTTTCGCGGGCCTTTCGCCCGGCAGCCGGCAGTACCGGCCGTCCCATGTCCAGTATATCATATCGGGAAAGGACGGTGCAATGGTTTCAGCATTTCGGGAGAGGAATGTTACTGTTCAATGGCAATATCCCGCGAGGGGGGATGCGTAATATGCGTGAAAATCCCGAGATATCTGGACAAATCCTCCGCAGTTTGCTAAACTTATAGAACAAATGCAAAAACTTTAGGAGGAAATCAAATGCAGAATCCAATCGTAACAATTGAGATGGAAAACGGCGATATCATGAAAGCCGAGCTTTATCCGGAAATCGCCCCAAATACAGTAAATAACTTTATCAGCCTGATTAAAAAAGGATATTACAACGGTCTTATTTTCCACCGTGTTATCAAAGGGTTTATGATCCAGGGCGGATGCCCGGACGGCAACGGTATGGGCGGCCCGGGATACTCTATCAAGGGCGAGTTCAGCCAGAACGGCTTTACCAACCAGTTTAAACACACAAAAGGCGTGCTGTCCATGGCAAGATCAATGGCTCCGGATTCAGCAGGTTCCCAGTTCTTCATCATGCATGACGACGCTCCGCACCTGGACGGTTCCTATGCAGCTTTCGGGAAAGTGACGGAAGGCCTTGATATTGTGGACAAAATTGCCGGAATGAAGACAGACTGGAACGACAGACCGATGAAAGAGCAGAAGATCAAGACAATGACGGTAGAAACATTTGGCCAGGAGTATCCGGAACCGGAGAAATGCTAAACCGGCTTTTCTGAAAAAGATAAGAGTATGACAATTATAAAGGAAGTTACAGTAGAAGGGAAACAATACCCGGTCACTGTTTCGGACGAGAACGAGGCTCTTCTGGCCGCAGCAGCGGCAGGAAGAGCCATTGTTGGAATATGGGATCCGGAACGTGGAGGTTCGGGGGCAGGATTTGACGCCTGCCTGTATCTGATCGGTGAACCCGGCGCGGCGGATGAAATGCTTTTAGAGCGCGCGGTAAGGAGGAATGCCGGGCTGCCGTGGGTTATCGCAGAGACGGACAGACTGCTCATACGGGAATTTACCTTAGAAGATCCGCTGGAACCGGAATCCCCGTACGACGGAGGAGGAGTATTTTCCGATCGGATTCTGAGAGAAAATTATATAGCCGGACAGTACCGCTTTCATGAATGCGGCCTGTGGGCGCTGGTGGAAAGACAAAGCGGAGCCGTCATCGGCAAGGCCGGTATCACGGATGGGGAACTGGGATATCATATCTATGGGCCGTTCCGGTCTCAGGGATACGCCCTGGAGGCCTGCGGCGCAATTATCGGATATGCCCGGGAAGTGTTGGGGCTGAGGCGGCTGGTGGTAAAAACCGGGAGTGAAAATAAGGCGTCGGCCAACCTGGCGCAGAAACTGGGATTTACGTTATCCGGAAGTACTGCGGAAGCGGAGGAAGGACTTCTGGTTTTTGATAAGTATCTTTGAGAACGTTAGGAAAAGGACTTTGAGAACTTTGAGCATAGATCTCTGAGAACATTTAGAAATACACAGAAAAATCCGGGTTTCTGGAGTAACTGGGAAGAAAGGCATTTTTTATAGAGAGAAAGGCAATTTACAATGGCATCCAAACTGTTCGATTATGACAATCCCTTCTTCATGCTGATGTCGAGGGTCTGGGATTTAATGATATTGAATTTTCTTGCGGTCCTGTTCTGTCTTCCGGTCATAACGGCCGGGGCGTCAGTGACGGCGTTATATTATGTTACCCTGAAAATGGCGGAGGATCGGGAATCCCATATATACCGGAGTTTTCTCAAGGCATTCAAAGACAATTTCTTACAGTCCACAGCCATTAATATTATACTCTGGCTGATAGGGGCTGTGCTCATGGTAGACTTCTGGTACGTCGTCCTTGGTGGGACAGGACTGCCGGTAAACCCGTCCACCGGTTTTGCTGGTTCAGGGGCCGCTCTGTCGGGAATCTTCTCAACAGGCAGCCCGGTGCGTCTGGCAATGGCGGTGATATTCCTGGCTCTGCTCGTGATGTACATGTTTACATCACTGTACGTATACGCCGTCCAGGCCCGGTTCGTTAATCCTGTACATCGGACGATCAGCAACGCCTTTATGATGTCGGTGCGCCATCTGCCGTCAACGGTATTGATGGTAATCCTAAATGCGGCATTTTTCTATGTTGCGGTTAATTATGCATCCTGGCTGGCCTTCTGGGCGCTTTCCGGGCCGCTTTATATCAATTCGGTCCTGCTTTGCAGGGTGTTCAAGAGGTATATGGTTTAGTTGGGATGGGGCGCTTTTGGCAGGAGCGCTCCGGGGGCGAGTTCTTCTGGGGTTTCAGTCCCGGTGGGGAGATAGTCGCAGGGGGAATCCGGGGGAAAAAATTCCTGCGGGGACCCGCTCCCGCTAGTGGAATGCGCAGCGGATGCTAGCTTCGTGGGAAACCTCAGCAAGCACCGGCGGATTCCAATGTCCCCTTCGGAAAGTTTTCCCCCTCCTTCCCCCCGGGGAAGGTTGCCGGCGGGACTGAAACCCGGAAGAGATCGCTGCCGCCCGCCATCCTGCCGCCGCTGTTTACCACCTTCGCCAAGTGCGGACCGGCGTATTGCCGCGGTTCTAAATGGTTTAGAATGCGCTTTTTTAATGACTGGCAGGGTAATTCTGTATCTTAGATATTGCTGTTTGATATGCGTACCAATAGAGCCAGAAACCGCAGCTTACAACTGCGGTTTCACATTATAACCAGAAGACCAGAAGATATAGTTAAATAACAAATTCAGTTCCTATTTTATATCCGTTAATTGAAAATATGCATTTTCGGAAAATCCTAATGATTGCTACAATACCTTTTCCGGAAAAGTATAGTGGCCGCGACAATACCTCTGCCCATTGAAAACAGAGGGATGCTCCTCTGATGCCGTCAGAGAACGGGATGGCCGATCACCTACGCGTCTTCAGCCCCGGCGTAAACCTTCCCGTGGGGAATCCGGGAGAAAAAGATTCCGGAGGGAACCTGGGAGTTCATTGGTACTTACCGAGGTTTTTTCGAGGTTAGTACCACTATGTACTCCAAAGAGCGCAAGCGTTTCCCGTAGGAACTTTTTCTGCCCGGATTCCCCACCCGCGACAACCTAAAATCCGGGACTGAAGATCCATACCCTCCCCTCCCCATCCCCTCTGCCCCCATCAGCCTCCCCATTTTTCAACTAAATGCAGATTCACACAAAAATACCAAGGAATACTATTGTATTTTGTATGTACGACGTATATAATATATTGTATACAAAATAATGCACGGATACAATCCACCTGATGCACCGTTTGAATTGTAATTACAGTTCACACCGGATGTTTCCCGCGGAGCGTTGTTACTGGGCACAGAGTGAACGGTAACGAATTGTATCCATCTATACCACAGACCGGAGGAATAGGAATGATAAAGCACCTGGGGCTTAAAGCCTATGGTAAGATTAATCTGGGGCTCGACGTGGTCAGGAAGAGGGAAGACGGTTACCACGAAGTGCGGATGATTATGCAGACGGTGCGCGTATACGACAAGATCGACTTAGAGCGCAGCGATCAGCCTGGAATCAGGCTGGAAACGAACCTTTACTACCTGCCTGACAACGAAAACAACCTGGGATACAGGGCGGCGAAGCTTCTGATGGATGAGTTTGGGGTCACCGAGGGAGTGGAGATTAAGATGAAGAAATTCATCCCTGTGGCGGCCGGCATGGCGGGCGGCAGCAGCGATGCGGCGGCGGTTATGTTTGGAATTAACAAGATGTTCTCACTTGGGCTTACGATGGAAGAACTGATGGAGCGGGGCGTTAAACTGGGAGCGGACGTGCCCTACTGTATTATGAGAGGCACGGCTCTTTCGGAAGGAATTGGGGAAATTCTGACGCCGCTGCCACCGATGCCGCAGTGTCAGATTCTGATTGCTAAGCCGCCAATCAGCGTTTCTACAAAATTTGTTTACGAAAACCTGAATTTACCTTCGCTTCCCCGGGATGCACACCCGGATATTGACAGAATTGCGAAGGCCATATCATCCAGAGATTTTTACGGGATTGCGGAGAATCTGGGAAACATATTGGAGACGGTGACGATTCCGGCCCACCCGATTATCCGTGAAATCAAGGAAAAGATGATGGAACTGGGAGCTGTGAATGCCCTGATGAGCGGGAGCGGCCCAACGGTGTTTGGACTGTTTGTAAATCCGGCTGCCGCCCAGGATGCATATGAGGAGATGCGCTACGGAAGCGGAAGCAATCTTGTAAAGCAGGTATATCTGACCAGCTTCTATAATGTTACAAAATAATTTAGGACAGGGGAATTATTTATGGGAAACGATTTTGAAGTAAATATGAATGAGTACCTCCCGCTCAGGGATGTCGTATTCAACACACTCCGGCAGGCCATTTTGAAAGGGGAACTGGCTCCGGGAGAAAGACTGATGGAAATACAGCTTGCAGAAAAGCTGGGAGTAAGCAGAACCCCAATCCGTGAGGCCATCAGAAAGCTGGAACTGGAGGGCCTGGTGCTGATGATCCCCCGTAAGGGAGCCGAGGTGGCCAAAATCTCCGAAAAGAGCTTAAAGGATGTTTTAGAGGTGAGACGTTCCCTGGAGGAACTGGCCATTGAACTGGCCTGCCAGAGAATGACGGACGCCGATCTGCTGGAGATGGAGAAGGCGGAAAAGGTGTTTCAGGACGCCGTTGACAATGGAAATGCCATGGAGATTGCCGAGACGGATGAGGCATACCATGATGTAATTTATAATTGCACCAGAAATACAAGGCTGGTACAGATTTTAAACAACCTGCGGGAGCAGATGTACCGTTTCCGTCTGGAATATATTAAGGATGAGGACAAGAGGCAGATTCTTCTGATTGAACACGAGAAGATTTTAAAAGCGCTCAGGAACAGGCATGTGGCCGAGGCCAGGGCGGCTGTGCGCGAACATATTGACAACCAGGAAATTACGGTTCTTAAGAATATAAAGGAGCAGGAAGAAGAATGACATTTAAAGAGTTATATTTGTCGGGCCAGATAGAGTTTGAAGAGATCGACCGCCATATTTCCAGATGGAACAATTCCGATGACGAGAGGACGCTGGCCAAATACCTCGGGCTCAACGCAGAGGAGGAGGACGTTTGGATCGAGGAAAGCGATGAGGCGCTCCAGGACATGCTGGATTCTTATGAAAAAGTCGCCGGAACTCCGGTGACGCTCGGGAGAACCGGAATTATCGTCAATAAGAACGGCTTTGGCGCTCTTCCGATGCAGAGAGTGTCGGTGGAGGCAGCCGGCAGCCTGCTTAAGAAAGCTTATGCAGCCGGAATCCGTTTCTTTGATACGGCGAGGGATTACACCGACAGCGAGGAAAAAATCGGATATGCGCTGAGTGACGTGAGGGAAAAAATTTATATTGCTACAAAGACATCGGCGAAAACAGTGGAGAAATTCTGGGCCGATCTTGAAACAAGTTTACATAATTTAAAAACAGACTATGTGGATATTTACCAGTTCCACAATCCTGCGTTCTGTCCGAAGCCGGGGGACGGCAGCGGCCTCTATGAAGCGATGCTGGAGGCAAAGGCTCAGGGGAAGATCCGGTATATCGGTATCACAAACCACAGAATGGCCGTGGCTGAAGAGGCGGTGGAATCGGGGCTATACGATACGCTGCAGTTCCCGTTTAACTATCTTTCCACAGAGAGGGAAATTGCACTGGCGGATGCCTGCCTGAAGCAGAATGTGGGCTTTATTGCCATGAAGGGCCTTTCCGGCGGACTTATTACCGATTCAGCCGTGATTTATGCGTGGATGCTCAACTATGAAAATGTACTTCCTATCTGGGGCGTGCAGCGGGAGAGTGAGCTGGACGAGTTCGTCAGCTATATTGGTAATCCCCCCGAACTGACGGAGGAGAGAAAGGCAGTGATTGAGAAAGACAGGAATGAGCTGGCTGGATCCTTCTGCCGCGCCTGCGGTTACTGTCTGCCGTGCCCGGCCGGAATTGAGATCAATATGTGTGCCAGGATGTCACTTCTTTTAAGACGCATGCCGCCGGAAGAATTTCTGACTGAAGAGGGGCAGGCAAAGATGAAGAAGATTGAGGACTGCATCCATTGCGGACAATGTAAGTCCAAATGTCCGTATGGACTTGACACACCCACCCTTTTGGAGGATAATTACAAAGATTATCAGGAAGTTCTGGCTGGAAAGTCGGTGAAAAACTGAGGATATACCTGCATTTGTACGCCTGACGGAGAATGATCGTTACAATAAAGTTAAAATTGTATAAACTTTTCATAAGCCTATTGACAAGGTGACAGGCTGTCACTATAATAAATGACAGCCTGTCACCTTTTTTAATTCATAGGAAATTATGTCCTAAGAATCGAAAAACGCTCCGCGGGGATGCACATGCCGCACAGAGGTAAATAGTTGCAGAAGCAGCCGCGCGGCAGCGCAGGAATCCCGAGGGCGGGATTCCTGGTTCCTGAGTGGCAATGCAAAGCTTGCGGAGGGTATGTTTTATTACTGCCGGCCATCTGCTGGTAAATACTACCGCTGGTAAAATTTACAGCATTGTGTTATTTTTACGCAGGGTGACGGCAGACGTTGAAAATATGAATATCAGGGGGGAAGGTTTATGCCAACAGAACGGTTTTACAGGCTCCCGGACGAGAAAAAGAGAATTATCTGCAGCGCAGCGGTAAAAGAGTTTGCGCGTGTTCCGGTTGATAAGGTGTCTATCAACCAGATTATCAAGGAAGCGGAGATCTCCAGGGGAAGTTTCTATACATATTTTGAAGATAAATGGGATCTTCTGGGCTGTATCTTTGAGGACAGCCAGAACAGGCTCAGGGAATTCTGCAGGGAAGCGCTGACGGAGTCGGATGGAGATATCTGGAAGATGCTTGAGAAACTGCTGCTGAAAACGCTTGACTATTGTTCCGGAAAAGAGCAGTTCGCATTTATCAAAAGCGTGATGTGCCACACGGGTTCGGAAGAGATCTTAAAGGGCTTTTCGGAAAGAATCAACAATGCATACGGGCATAAAAATGAAGAAATCGAGCATTGGATTTACGAAAACACTGACAAACGGCTTATGGCAGCCAGGGATTATGAAGAATTCCACTGCTTTTTCCAGCTTGCGATGTTCAATATCGCCATGGAAATAAAGTCTTATTTTGAAGAAGTGCCGGTGGAAAGGATTAAGGAGCGTTTTGCCATCAAACTGCAGATTCTGAAATACGGGATATGCAACAGCGGCTCGGAAGGACGGGCGGGGAATTGATGGAAAAAAGATAAACAGCCGGACGCCCGCTTTTTATAGTCATAGAAATCATAGAATACCAATAATTATATAATTTGGAACACCATAGAATTTTGAAACAGAGATTTTAGCAATCAAAGATTCAGAACAAAAATTTTGAAACAAAGAAAGAGGACGAAACAGGAGGACAACATGAAGAAAAAAAGTGTAATCATTACAGCCGTAGTGATTGTGGCAGCAGCGGCAATTATCGTGCCCAGGTTCTTAAAGCCGAAGGAGCAGGTGGTGGCAGCATCCATTCCACTGGTTTCCATACAGAAGCCTGAGATTGGAAATATTGAGCTGTTTACCGGGTTAACCGGTACCGTAGAACCATCTGACATCGTATATATTATACCGAAGGTAGCCGGAGAGGTCACCGATGTCTATGTAAAGGCAGGAGATTATGTGGAGGAAGGACAGAAATTGCTCCATATCGACACCAAACAGGTGGATGGCGCAAAGATCCAGCTGGATACCGCGTCGGTATCTCTCCAGGATGCCAATACAAATCTTCAGAGGATGAGCGTCCTGCTTCAGAGCGGCGATATTTCCCAGCAGCAGTATGAGCAGGTGCAGAGCAGTGCGAAGCTGGCAAAGCTTCAGTATGATGCGGCAAAGCTGGCCTATGACAACCAGATTGAATTCAGCACCATCACGGCCCCTATCGGAGGTCTTGTAGAAAGTTTTAATGTGGAAGTGCATGACAATGTGGCACAGTCCAATGTTCTCTGTGTTATTTCCGGAGAAGGCACAAAAGCGGTATCCTTTAATGTTACCGAGCGTGTTGTAAACGGCCTGAGCATGGGTGATCCAATCAGAGTAGAGAAAAACGGCAGTGAATACCACGGCGTGATCACGGAAATCAGTTCCATGGTAGATGCATCCACAGGCCTTTTCAAGGTAAAAGCATCCCTGGAAGGAGCCGATGCCCTGGCCACGGGAGCGCAGGTAAAACTTTATGTGACATCCAGCAAGGCCGAGAATGTCATGATGGTTCCGACCGACGCCATTTATTATCAGGGCGGAAATGCCATGGTTTATACATATAAAGATAACGCGGTACATGAAGTGCCGGTGGAAGTGGGCATCTACGATGCGGATAAAACAGAGATTACGGACGGCCTTACTGCGGAAGATGATGTAATTGTTACATGGAGTTCCGAGCTGTTTGAAGGTTCACAGGTAGATATCCTGGGAGAGACAGCCGGAGCGGATACTGCCGGCGAAGCAGACGGCGCATCAACAGACACGACAGAAAACACGACAGAAAACACGACAGAAGCAGATGCGAAATAAGGAGGCCATTAAATGGGATTAACAAGAAGCGTCCTGAAACGCCCGGTCACAACGATCCTGGCAGTTCTTTGTCTGATCGTATTTGGTATTTCATCCGTTTTTTCATCAAAACTGGAGCTGACTCCGGAGATGGAAATGCCGATGGTGGTAGTATTTGCTGTTTATCCGGGGGCCAACCCGGAGGACGTTGACCAACTGGTTACCAAACCGATAGAAGATGAGATTGGAACACTGAACGGCATTAAATCCGTAAACAGCTATTCCAATGAAAATATGTCCATGGTCCTTTTGCAGTATGAATACGGCACGGATATGGATAAAGCGTACTCCGACTTAAAGAAAAAGACGGATGCCATGAAGAACAGCCTGCCGGACGATGTGGATACCCCGACAATCATGGAGTTCAATATCAACGACCAGGCAACCATGTATCTGGCCGTCAACAATGACAAGGCAGATAACCTTTATAACTATGTGGACGAGAAAATCGTTCCCGAGATTGAGAAAATTTCTTCCGTTGCCAGCGTGGACATCAGCGGCGGACGTGAAGAGTACATCAAGGTGGAAGTGATTCCGGAGAAGCTCAAACAGTATCACCTGAACATAAATTCCCTGGTTACGGCCGTAGCATCCGCCAACCTGGCATATCCGGCCGGAAGCACCGAGGTGGGAAGTCAGAGCCTTTCCGTCACCACGGGTGTGGATTTTAAAGATATGGAGAGCCTGAAACGGATCCCGATCACACTTGGTAACGGCAATACCATTTACCTTGAAGATGTGGCGAACATCAACTCCACACTTAAGGACGCGGCCGGTATCGGACGCTATAACGGTAAGGATACCATTGCCCTTGGCGTAAAAAAACAGCAGAAAAGTTCGGCGATGGAGGTATCCAAAGCAGTTAACAGAACAATTTCTCATTTAACTGAAGTAAACCCAGACCTTGAAATCGTTGTAGTAAATGACAACAGTGATCAGATCAACAGTTCGCTGATCAGCGTGCTGCAGACGATGATAGCGGCAGTCATCATTTCCATGGTGATTATTTTCCTGTTCTTCGGAGACCTGAAGGCGTCCCTGATCGTAGGTACGTCCATTCCCGTGTCAATCCTGGCGGCTCTCGTCATGATGAGGGTAATGGGATTTTCGCTCAACGTTATCACGCTGGGCAGCCTGGTGCTGGGCGTCGGTATGATGGTAGATAACTCCATCGTAGTTTTGGAGAGCTGTTTCCGTTCAACAAAGGGAAAAGGATTCAACGAATTCCACAAGGCGGCCCTGGAAGGCAGCAGCATTGTGATTCAGTCCATCATCGGTTCGACGGCCACAACCTGCGTTGTATTCCTGCCGCTGGCATTCCTGTCCGGTATGACGGGACAGATGTTTAAACCGCTTGGCTTTACGATTGTATTCTGTATGGTTGCATCCCTGATTTCCGCTATGACCATCGTGCCGTTGTGCTACACGATGTACCGGCCGAAGGAACGAAATAACGCACCTCTTTCCGGTCTCGTGGAGAAGATGCAGAATGGATACAGAAACATCATGAAATCGCTTCTTCCGAAGAAGAAAACGGTTATGTTTACGACAGTCGGCTTGCTGGTTATTTCCATTTTTCTTGCAACCCAGCTTAAAATGGAGCTGATGCCTGCTAACGACCAGGGTACCGTCTCCATAACGGTAGAACTTAGGCCGGGGTTGGGAATTGAGAAGGCCAATGAAATACTGACCAAAGTGGAAGATTACGTCTCCAAAGACGAGGATGTGGAGTCCTACATGCTCTCCTACGGAAGCAGCGGACTCAGTATTGGAGGAGGTTCGTCGGCATCCCTGACAGCCTACTTAAAAGATGACAGAAAACGGACTACGAATGAGGTGGTGGATGAGTGGAGACCGGTTCTTACCATGATTCCGGACACCAATATTACACTGTCCTCCCAGAGCGCAATGAGCATGATGGGCGGTGGAAATGACGGAGTAGAGTATATTCTGCAGAGTACCCAGTATGACGAGTTGAAAGAGGCGTCGGATAAGATTGTCCAGGCGCTGAAGCACCGCTCCGAAGTTACAAGAATCCATTCATCCCTGGAAAACTCCGCGCCGGTAGTAAAGATTGATGTGGATCCGCTGAAGGCGGCGGCCGAGGGACTGACCCCTGCACAGGTGGGCGGTACGGTCAATCTGATGCTGAGCGGCAAGGAAGCCACCACGCTGGATGTGGACGGCGGCGAGATCAGTGTCATGGTGGAGTATCCCGACGGGGAATACGATGCCATCGACCAGGTAAAGGGTATCGTGTTAGACACACCGACAGGCGGTTCCGTAGCCCTGACCGACATTGCCGATATATATTTTAAAGACAGCCCGCAGAACATTATCAGAAGCGATAAAGAGTATCAGGTAACAATTACAGGCGATTTTGTAAAGGGAATTGCCAAAGATGATCAGGATGCACTTGAAACCACGATTTATAAAGAGGTGGTGCTTCCAAACATGTCCGAGAGCATTACAAGAGCCCAGAACAGCATGGATGAAGCGATGGCGGAAGAATTCTCCGCACTGGCAGGTGCGATTGCCCTTGCTATCTTCCTGATTTTCGTAGTTATGGCGGCCCAGTTTGAGTCACCGAAGTTCTCAATCATGGTTATGACGACAATCCCGTTCAGCCTGATTGGTTCATTCGGCCTCATGTTCCTGGCCGATGCGACCATCAGTATGCCGTCCCTTCTGGGATTCCTGATGCTGGTCGGTACGGTTGTTAACAACGGTATTCTCTATGTGGATACGGCCAACCAGTACAGAAGCGATATGGATCGTGATACGGCCCTGATTGAAGCCGGAGCGACAAGGCTCCGTCCTATCCTCATGACAACTCTGACGACCGTTGTAGCCATGATTCCTATGGCTCTTGCAATCGGTGACAGCGGTGAGATGATGCAGGGCATGGCCCTTGTAAATGTGGGCGGCCTGATGGCATCCACGACATTATCCCTTTTAATGCTGCCGATTTACTACACTCTGATGAACAGAGGCCACAGGGAAGAATTGGATGTGGATTAATGGTAAATGTGTGGTAAAATGGTAGCGTGGTAAGATGTTAGACTGCAGCCGCCCCTGTCGGGACGGCTGCACACAGATGGAAACCGTGGACAAAAAAGCTGCGGAGGTGAAAAAATATAAATGAAAAGAAGACGGAAACAGATAGCTGTAACGGCTCTTGCAGCCCTGACGGCAATATCTTTAACCGTTCCCGCTTATGCGGCTGCGGGGCCCTCGGGCCAGACCACTTACATAAACGGCGCAGGAGCCGGAGCAGAAGATACGGTTCTGGATTACAACGATATTGACAACAGGATTGCGAATTACAACGTGAATTACAAGCAGCTAAACTCCACTCTTGTAAACAGTTCGCAGTCACTGGATGCGGCGAGAGAGCTGAGAGAGGATGCGTCTGAGCTGATGGACGAGGCGGCCGAGCTGCGTTCCGACGGTCTGAATGAGACCAGCCGGGAATTGTACAACAGCTATAAAGAGACTGCCAAGGAACTCCGCAAGCAGGCTCAGAAGCTCACGAATGAAGAACTCAGTAAATCGGCCCAGAAAACGCTGAGGCAGATGAAGAGCAAGCTGGTGGCGTCGACGCAGCAGCTTATGATCCAGTACAGCGAGACGCTGGCCAAACAGGAGCTGATGAATAAGCAGATTGAGCTTGCGCAGGCGAATCTGGATGCGGCAAACAGGATGGCCGGAATGGGTATGAAATCGACCCAGGATATCCAGTCGGCCCAGGAGACGCTAAAACAGGTGGAGAGCGGCGCGGCCCAGCTGAAATACGGCCTCGATAATATGAGGCAGAACCTTCTGCTCCTGACCGGATGGAACCATGATTCAACGCCTGAGATAAGGCCGGTGCCTTCCGCTGATTTGGCAAGGATCGACCAGATGAACCCGCAGAACGATCTCAGCGCGGCGGTCGGAGCCAATTACGATCTGCAGGCGGTAAAGAGCGCTTCCGCTACCGGCTCATCGGCCAGGAACGTGAAGAAGAGAAACGTTGCCCAGTCCCAGCAGGATGTGGCATCCACTCTGCAGAGCCTCTATAATACAGTGATTTCCAAGCGCCAGTCCTACGAGGCGGCCCTCTCCGAGTACGGAGCGGCAGAGCAGAAAATGCAGGCGGCAGACAGAAAATATTCCCTGGGAATGATGGGAAAACTTGAATATCTGAGCGCCCAGGCGGAATACCTTACTTCAAAATCGAACAAAGAAATTGCAGACATAGAGTTATTTTCAGCCATGGAGAAGTATGATTGGGCGGTAAAAGGCCTGATCATGTCTTAAGGGAAGCGCAGAAGGAGAGTAGAAATGAAGCACAATAAGAAGGTCCTTTGTTATAAAAAAGCCCTTTGCAACAAAAAAGTTCTTTCGATACTGGCGGCAGTCTCACTGGCCGTAATGTCGCCGCTGCAGGTAATGGCGGAAAATCCGGAATTTGCCCATGACGAAGCGACCTGGGCCAGGCTCAGGGACAACGTGATGGAGTATGACGAACTTCAGATGCTGGTGGAGGAATATAACCCTACCTATATGAACAACCAGGTTTCCTATAAGGATTCCAAGACAAAAGACGATGCGGAAACCGTAAGACAGGATTTAAAAGATGCGGCCGACGATTTATCCAGCCAGGCGGAAGATATGAGGGATACGGCGGATTCCCTTCTGGATTTGGCAAATTCTCTTCAGTACATGTCCAAAGATCAGGCCGACGCCGTTCTCAAGCAGGCGGGAATCAGCAGTATCAACAGTCTGATGTCGTCCTACAATGCCATGTATATGGGCGCCGCCATGATGGATAACAGCGCTCTGAAGCAGAACATTTCGGCAGACAGCACTTACGACGACGATGAATCCAGGAAACTTAAATATTTAAAAACACAGAACGGCCTTATCATGTCGGTACAGACCATGTTCGCTTCCTACAATCAGATGAAAAGCAGCCTGGATGTCATCCAGAAAAACATCGAGATTATGGAAGCCGTGCAGCGTTCCACAGAAACAAGAGCCGGACTCGGTATGGCAACGCAGGCGGATATCCTGACGGCGAAGAAAAATGTACAGTCGCTCCAGTCCACCTACACCCAGACCCGCAGTTCTTTGGATTCAGTGAAACAGAGTCTCTGCATCGCTACCGGCTGGCAGTTTAATGCCGACCCGGATATCAGGGAAGTTCCGCCTATCGATATGAACAGAATCGCCGCCCTTAATCTGGAAGCAGACAAAAAGACGGCGCTGGAAAACAACTATGATTTAAGATACGACAACAAGATCTTAAAGAACATGACCGAAGGTTCCACAGACAAAAAGAACATGGAGCGGACGATCAAAAACCTGGAAGAGACAATCGGAGCCACAATGGTAAATCTCTATAATGATATTTACCAGAAGCAGACGGCTCTGGAGCTTGCAGACGCGGCTCTGGCGACCGAGACTACCGCCATGAATGCAATGGAGAGAAAGTACCAGCTTGGAATGGCAAGCCAGCTGGAATACCTCCAGGAGCAGGCGGCCTTCCTCGGCAAACAGATTGACCGCCAGACGGCAGAGATATCCCTGTTCCAGGCGCTTGAGACATATGACTGGGCGCTTAAGGGGATGATGTCGGGCGCCGGGCAATAGCCGGGAACCGGAGATGAAAATGGACACCGGTTTAAGCTTAAAGTAATGGATACTTAATTTCGCGATAACAGCTCCGCAAGGCGGAAACGGACGCGGACAGTGACTTCTGGTTCTGAAGAAGTTTCTGTCTGCGTTTTTTTGCCTGCGTCTGTCTGAGCTTTTTGGCCTGAAACGCTTACGGAATTTTTATCCGGGGGATTTGGGCTGGAGGCGTTCGTGTCGGAGGGCTTCGTCTCCCCGAAGACTACGCGGCGGTGTTTCATTAAGTCTCGGTAATCGTTTTCAGTCAGAAGATTTCTAAGCTCTTCTTTTGAAGAATCAGGTACCTCGCAGACGGATGCCTGTGAAAAACACAGCGGCGGATAGAGGACGCACCACCAGTTTTTTCCGCTGCCATTTCCCAGGAGGACGCGGACGGCGTCATATGTTCCGCAGGGAAATGTAACGTCACCGTAGATTTTGGTTGGAAAATAACACTGTTCGATCCGTATGTCCGCGGAATAATTAAAACCTTTGGAGAACATATAGGATTCGGCGGTATTTTCCAGCTCGGTTTTATGCTCATTTATATAAGAGATAAGCTCCTCTTTGGAGAGTTCCTCATTTTCCAAATCCTCGTACATGGTATCGATGAGAAGCTGTTTTACCTCTAATTTTAGATTCTGATCCGCTTCACTGTTGCTGTTGGCCAGCACATGAAAACGGAGAATCTGCGGCGCCAGCTCGCCGGAAAGCGTCTCCTCCGCCGTCCGCGCACAGTTCAGGGCGACGGGCACCGAAGCCAGCAGGGCGAGGGAAAGAGAGGCACTGAAAAGAAGGGCAAGTTTTTTTAGATTCCTTTTCTGTAATTGATTCATATAATATGTAATATGTGGGTGTGACATTGGGTTACCTCCTTGAGTGATATTTCAGTTACTGCTTTATTTCTTACAATTTATTTCATATTTCTATCTTACTTATCCCAAGTATTGACAGTTGTGATATAATCTAAACAGTTTGAAACGATATCCGGAAAAACGGAAGATAAGGTGAAGCGATCAACGATATCCGGCAGAATTCAACAGAAAGGCAGATCAAATAATTATGAAAAAAAGAATTCTTGTTATTTTCGGCGGACAGTCCTCGGAGCATATAGTTTCCTGCATGTCCGCAGTAAATGTAATCAACAATATAGACAGAGATACATATGAGGTTCTTATCGTGGGAATCACGGAAGAAGGGCGCTGGCTCCTGGTAGATTCGGTGGAGGCTATTAAGGATGAGAGCTGGAGAAACGGAACCGTGCAGGCTATCCTTTCACCGGATGCCACGGAGAAATCCGTGATTGTCATGGATGGAAGCAAAATAGAGAAGATAAAGGTAGACGGAGCATTTCCGGTTCTCCACGGCCTGTATGGGGAGGACGGAACGATCCAGGGGCTTTTTGAGCTGGTACAGCTCCCCTATGTAGGCTGCGGGGTGCTGGCATCCGCTGTTTCGATGGATAAATTCTTTACAAAAATCATTGCGGACCGGGTTGGTGTCCGTCAGGCGGCATATGAGCCGGTTATGAAAGAAGAGATTGCAGATGCAGAGGGAATGGAGGATGCCGTCAAGAGGGTGGAAACCCGTTTTTCCTATCCTGTATTCATCAAACCGTCCAATGCCGGTTCTTCCCGGGGTGTATCCAAGGCGGAGAACAGAGAACAACTTGAAAAGGGACTTGTGGAGGCAGCCCTTCATGACAGGAAAATTCTTGTGGAAGAGACGATTGTCGGCCATGAGATAGAGTGTGCAGTTTTTGGAAATGGCAAAGAACCGGTGATTGCATCCGGTGTCGGCGAAGTCCTGGCTGCCGCAGAATTCTATGATTTTGAGGCCAAATATTTTAATGCGGAGTCCAGAACCGTTGTAAATCCGGAGCTTCCTGGTGACAGCGCCGAGAGAGTCAGAAAGGCAGCGGTTGAGATTTTTAAGGCAGTCGATGGCTATGGTCTGGCCAGAGTGGATTTCTTCGTGACGGCCGACGGGGATGTTGTATTCAATGAAATCAACACAATGCCGGGATTTACGGCCATCAGCATGTATCCAATGCTGTTTGAGGCAGCGGGAATCAGCAAGACAGAGCTGGTTGGAAAGCTGATTGAGCATGGGCTTAAACGGTTTTAGTCTTGTAATAGGGCCTTGGGTTCGGCTCTAAGGGGAAGATGGCGGACAGTATGGTAATTCTGGGGGATGTCGGTTTGGGGAGTTGATTCAGGGGATGTCAGGGTGGAAAACTTATCTGGGAATGACAGGTTGGAAAACTTATTAGGGAATGTTAGGTTGGAAATCTCATCCTGAAAGCATCGCTTTGAGAATTTCATCCGGGGAACATTCCCCGGGGATGTCTGCCAGGACAAAAATGGAGGATATATATGGATAGAAATGCACCAATTGGAGTCTTTGATTCCGGTGTGGGCGGCCTTACTGTGATGAGGGAGATTATGCGCCAGATGCCGGATGAGAGGATTGTATATTTTGGAGATACGGCCAGGGTGCCTTATGGAAATAAATCGAAAGAGACGGTGATCCGCTATTCACAGCAGATTATCCGCTTTTTGCAGACCAAGGATGTAAAGGCGATTGTTATTGCCTGCAACACCGCGTCTGCCTGTGCCCTGGAGGCCGTGGAGAAGAGTCTGGACATCCCGATCATCGGAGTGATTTCCGCCGGCTCCAGAGCCGCCGTGGAAGCCACCAGAAATGGGAAAATCGGCATTATCGGAACAGAGGCCACGATTCGCAGCGGCGTATATTCCGAAGAAATGAAACGTTTGAGGGAAGATATAGAAGTGACGGGAAAACCCTGTCCTCTTTTCGTGCCATTAGTGGAAGAGGGACTGCTTCACGATTCCGTAACGGATGAGATTGCCTCCCGCTATCTGGCGTGTCTTAAAGGAAAGTATATAGACACACTGGTGATGGGCTGCACACATTATCCGCTTCTGCGATCCACATTCAAACGCCTGATGGGTGACGATGTTACACTGGTCAATCCGGCCTATGAGACGGCTGTGGAGTTGAGAGAACTTTTGGAAAAGAATGAGATGACGTGTACTGGGGAGAGTTTTGGAGATGGGAATGGTGAAGATGGAAGTAGCGGACATGGTGGCTTTGAGCATGGAAGCTGTGGACATGGAGGAAGTAAGCAGGGGAATTGTGGACATGGCGGCAGTGAGCAGGGGAGTTGTGGGCACGGTGACTGTGAACACGGGGGCAGTGAACAAGGCTGTCATGCACATGGGGCTGGGGAAAAACACAGAGATCAGTATCAGTTCTTTGTAAGTGACCTGGCCGAGAAATTCACGAATTTCGCAACATCAATTCTTCCGAAAGAGGTCAAAGAGACAAAAAAGATCAATATTGAGGAGTACTGATATGACAAAGGATGTACTTGTAAGCATCAGCGGAGCCCATATGGTGGACGGCGAAAGCGACGATGTATCCGTAATTACGGCGGGCACCTATTATCTGAAAAATGGGAAACACTATATTCTCTATGACGAGCTGATCGAGGGCGTAGAGGGAGCTATCCGCAACACGATCAAGGTTGGCGACGGGACGGTAGAGATAATCAAAAACGGAAGCGCCCGCTCCCACATGGTATTTGAGAAAGAAAAGACAAATGTCTGCTGTTACGCAATGCCGTTTGGACAGATGATGGTCGGAGTGAATACGGACGATATTGTAATAGAAGAAAGTCCGGATCGGCTGCTGGTGGAGATTGAGTATTCGCTGGAAGTGAATTACGAAACGGTTTCGCAGTGCCATATTGTGATTGATATACGGTCGAAGGCGAAGGCGGATTTGAGGCTTGGGGAATAGGTGTCTTGTAGGGAAAGAAGCGGTAAATACTGGGATTCAAGAAAAAATAAGAAAATATTAGGAATAACTTACTGTTAGAATGGGAGGGGGAATATTGACCTCCCATAAAATTGGTGTTATAATTTACGAAACTCAGAAGATTCTATAATATCGTATCGAAAGATGTCGCTTAATATATCTGTTAAGCGGCATACGTTTGAACAGCATTTGAAATTGAAATGCAGGATGCAGTTTCAGCATGGATGTTCAGCACGAATGCGGCTAGATTAATGAAGATACATCTTTTTGAGAATACAGGATTATAGGCAGATGACGTGAAGCATTGGCACACAGATTCCGGGCTATATGGTAATAGGGGATAACAACGGCAGTTGCACGCGCAATTTGTATTTTGCATTGCGTGCAAATGGCGAAGCTTACCCTATTTTACCCAAAATGAAACAACAGCTCTGGACGCTTCCGCTTGTGCGGGAAGGAAAAACGACAGATATGTGGTATGTAATACAAGTCCAGGGGGGACAGGAGGAGAAGACGGCGGAGCTGATCAAAAAGCAATTGACGCTCTGTGATGACAGCTTGAGGGAATGCTTTATACCGAAGAAAGAACGGGTGAAAAAATTTAAGGGGCGCTGGCAGCAGGTGGAAGAACTTTTATTTCCAGGATATGTGTTTGCCGATTCAGGGAATGCGGAGGAGCTGTACAGGCGGCTGAAGCAGGTTAGCAGATTGACGAAAGTTCTGCAGGACGGGAACTTTCTTTTTTTGTCCCTTTCAGAGGATGAAGAGCAGAGAATTAAAGCAATTGGGGACTGCCGCCATGTGACCAGGGTGTCTAAAGTCCAGGTTGTTGGGGGAGAGTACAGCGGTAAGATTGATGGAATTGACAGAGGAAAGAATGTAGTTGTCCGGGATGGGCCTCTGAAGGGGCTGGAAGGGCATGTGACCAAAGTGAATCTGCATAAGCGTGAGGTTACGGTTCAAATGCCATTTGCGGGGAGAATGATGGATGTGAAGCTTGGGATTGAACTGGTGGAGATTGAGAAGCCCACACGAGAAGAAATAAATAATTAAATATATTAAAATAAATGGATACGAAAGGCTGACCGGCATGCAATGTGCATGGGGGAGGCCTTTTTTCTATGAATTAAATAATAAAAATAGATTAATAAAACGAATGTGATGGTATTAAGGAAGAGAGGGTGAAGGATGGGAAAGCAAAAAAGAATATTTTTATCCAGTCCGACAATGAATGGGCATGAAATGGAGTATATCCAGGAGGCCTTTGATACAAACTGGGTGGCGCCCCTTGGAAAAAATGTTGATGAATTTGAAAATGAACTTGCGGCATATGTCGCCTCAAAGCATGCAGCAGCATTAAGCGCCGGGACGGCAGCACTGCATCTTGCAGTCAAGCTGGCAGGAATAGGGCCAGGGGATGTGGTACTTTCATCTTCTCTTACATTTGCCGCAACCTGTAATCCTGTTACCTATGAAGGAGGAAAGCTGGTTTTTATCGACGCGGAAAAGGATACATGGAATATGTCGCCCGAAGCGCTGGAAGAAGGCTTTCGGAAATATCCTGAAACAAAAGCCGTATTGCTGGCTCATCTTTACGGTACACCTGCTAAAATGGATGAGATTATGGGTATCTGTGAGAAACATGGCGTGCCGTTGATTGAAGATGCGGCGGAAGCGCTCGGCAGTACATATAAAGGAAGAGGATGCGGTACTTTTGGAAAGTACGGCATTTTTTCATTTAACGGAAATAAGATAATTACGACCTCCGGCGGCGGAATGCTGGTGTCAGATAGTGAAAAGGACATAATAAAGGCCAGATTCTGGGCAACACAGGCCAGAGAAGCAGCAAGGCATTATGAACATAAAGAGATAGGATACAATTACCGGATGAGTAATATCGTCGCCGGAATCGGCCGCGGGCAGCTGCTGACCTTAGATAAATATAAGGAGAAGAAGCAGCATATTTACCGAAGATATCAGGAGGCTTTTGCGGATATACCAGAGATTCGGATGAATCCATTGAATCCCGACGGTGAGGCTAATAACTGGCTGTCATGCATTACCCTGGAACCGGAATGTATCCAGAGGGGAATATCGCCGCTTGTTATTATGGAGGCGTTGGAAAAGGAAAATATTGAAAGCAGGCCGATTTGGAAACCGATGGATTTACAGCCGGTTTATCAGGAAAATGATTTTATACAGGTGGAGAGTTTCAATGGTAAGTCGATTGGCCAGGATATTTTTGACAGAGGGGTATGCTTGCCCAGCGATGTGAAAAATACGGATGAGGATATGGAACGGGTTATTGGAATCGTTAGAGAATGCTTTTAATTATTGTTTTGATTTGGAAAAGTGATTTTCGAATTAGATGTTCTGGAGGAATAGATGAAAAAGAGAAGAAACAAAAGAAAGCTACAAAAAACATGCTTTTTTTATAAAAAATATGGAAAAAGACTTATGGATATCATTCTTTCGTTTCTCGGAATAATTGTTCTATCGCCAATTATGCTGATAACGGCGTTTTTGGTCAGAATGAGGCTGGGAAGTCCTGTTATATTTCGCCAGAAGCGCCCAGGAAAAAATGAAAATATTTTTGAAATGTACAAATTCAGAACGATGACGGATACAAAAGATCAAGACGGAAATCTATTGCCGGACGATGTAAGACTGACAAGCTTTGGAAAGAAGCTAAGATCGGCCAGTATAGACGAGCTTCCGGAATTGTTTAATATTTTGAAAGGGGATATGAGTGTAGTGGGGCCACGACCGTTATTGGTAGAGTACTTACCTTTATACAATGAGGAACAGAAGCATAGGCATGATGTGAAACCGGGGCTTACAGGACTGGCACAAGTTAAGGGTAGGAATGCAATTAGCTGGGAAGAACGTTTTCGGTGGGACGTGTCTTATGTTCGCAAACTATCATTACGGATGGACCTGTTTATCCTTTTTGAATCAGTGAGGGTTGTTTTAAAACAGGAGGGGATCCATTCAGAGACAAGTGAGACAATGGAAGATTTTAAAGGATCATATAAGGAGAAGCTTTCGTGAAAACACCATACTATGTAATACATAAAAAGGAAATGGAACAGAATTTGGGAAGTTTGAAAAAAGCTTTAGACAAATATTGGATGAAGTCTATGATTGGTTACTCGTTTAAAACAAATTCACTTCCGTGGATAATTACTTTCATGAAATACCATGGTTCTTTAGCCGAAGTGGTATCAGAGGATGAATATGCACTTGCAAAAAAACTTGGGTATCGGGTCGATGAGATTATATATAATGGACTGGCTAAGAGCAAAAAAACATTTATTGAGGCTGTGAAAGGAGGGGCAATAGTAAATATTGATTCAAAGAGAGAACTTGAATGGTTAGTCGAGGCCGGATCTTCTCCCAATTATAATATTGGATTGAGGGTTAATTTTAATATAGAAAGTGAATGTATTGGAGAAACACAGTGCGGTAGTGAAGACGGAAGATTTGGCTTTTGCTATGAAAATGGAGAATTAGAACAGGCACTCATATACATGAATGATAGAAAAATTTCTGTTTCGGGACTCCACTTGCATTGTAGTTCCAAGACGAGAAGTCTTAATATTTATGCAGCTATTGTCAAAAAAACAGTCGATGTAATTAAAAAGTATAACTTAAAATTGAATTTTATAGATGTAGGAGGTGGATTTTTTGGTGGTCTTCCAGGAAAGCCGTCATTTGATGACTACTTAAAAGTAATATCGGAAGGCTTTTCGCCATTTGTGGATATAGAAGAAACGCTTTTAATTATAGAACCGGGCATGTCAGTTGTAGGAGCATATATTGATTATGTCACCTCTGTAATGGATGTCAAAGAGACTTTACATAATCGTTTTATTGTAACGGATGGAAGTAGGACGAATATAGACCCGCTCATGAATAAAAGTTCATATTTCTATGAAGTTTTGCGAAAGAATGAAGAGCGAAAGATTATCAAGAAGCAAACAATATCCGGATTTACCTGTATGGAACATGACCGTCTTTTTCAGCTGAAAAATGAAAAAGATATTCAAAGAGAGGATCAAATTATATATCACAAAGTAGGGGCGTACACGTTATGTCTGACACCCTTATTTATACAATTTTTTCCAACCGTGTATGTAGAGGAAAACGAAAAATATTATTGTGTCCGGCGTAAATGGACAGAGGATGATTATTTGGCAGGCAGTAGTTTATATGGTGAGGTTTAATAATAAAATGAATATTCTTATTTTAAGTTGTGGAACAAGAAACAAAATAGTTCAATACTTTAAGCATGAATTAAACGGTAGTGGAAATGTGATTGCTGCAGATTGCTGGGAACTGGCGCCGGCTTTATACGAGGCAGATAAACATTTTATTGTGCCTAAAATCAATGATGAAAAATATTTAGATATAATTTTAAAAATATGCCAAGAAGAGAATGTTAAAGGAGTTTTGTCGTTAATTGATCCAGAACTTAGCCTTTTATCAAAAAATAGAGATAGGTTTGAGAAAATCGGCGTCTCAGTTTTTGTATCAGATTATGAGGTGGTGGAAACTTGTTTTGATAAAGGAAGAATGTTTGATTTTTGTAGAGTTCATTCTATAAATACCGTACCAACCTATAAAAGCTTGTCGGAATTTATTGGCGAATATACAAAAGAAAAAGAAACATTTCCAGTGTTTGTAAAACCAATTCATGGAAGTTGCAGCGTACAGGCTCAAATAGTGACAGATATTAAGACATTGGAACTGCTTTGTGAAAGAGAGCCAGAAATGATGATACAAAGGCTGATGAAAGGGCAGGAATATGGAATAGATGTATATACAGATTTGATTTCTAAAAAGGTAACTTCAGTTTTTGTGAAGAAAAAACTTTTAATGCGTGCAGGAGAGACGGATAAAGCAGTATCAGTTGTACGAAGAGACATGTTTGACTTTGTAGAGAGATTTGTAAGCAAATTAGGGACTATTGGTCCGATTGATATAGATTTATTTGAACAGGATGGAAAGATGTATATATCAGAGGTTAATCCCAGATTTGGAGGCGGATATCCGCATGCTTATGAATGCGGTATTAATTTTATTAAATTAATGCTCAATAATATGAATGGTATAGAAAATAAGCCAGACTTAGGCAATTACAAAGAAAATATTTATATGATGAAATATTTAGATTTAAAATTGGTGAATGATCGGAAGCAGGTTCTTTAATGAAATGTAATAAAAAAGATATTATAATTATATCCCATTTTGTGGATTTTCCATGGGAAAAGGGAAATGATAGATTTCTGTATATTGCAGACATGCTTGTCTCTCAGGGAGCAGAGGTGGAAGTTGTAACTTCTGATTTTATTCATATTCAAAAAGAACATAGAAAACTGGAAAGAGTGTTGGCAGAAAAGGTAAATTTTAAAATAACGCTTCTACATGAAACAGGATACAGAAAAAATGTTTGTTTGAAACGGATAAAAAGTCATAGGGAACTAGGTGCCAGACTGCGCGAATATTTGAAAAAAAGAAGAAAACCAGATGTGATTTATTGCGCTGTTCCATCATTAGATTTGGCATGGGAGGCATCTGAGTATGCTAAAAAGAATAAAGTGGAATTTATTATTGATATTCAAGATTTATGGCCAGAAGCTTTTGAACTTGTACTGCCGTATCGCCCCCTTGGATCGATCCTCTTTTCATCGTTAAAAAGAAAAGCGGAAAAAATTTATTCGAGAGCAGACAGAATAGTTGCGGTATCAGAAACTTACCTTATTAGAGGAAAGAGGGTAAATACAAAAGAAAAAAACGGATTAAGCGTCTACTTGGGAACAGATTTAAAGAAATTTGAGCAATTCAAAGAAATACATAAAGTATTAAAAAATAAGGATGAAATATGGCTGGTTTATGTTGGGACGCTTGGCCATAGTTATGACTTAACAGGGGTATTAGATGCGCTGGAACAGCTTAATAATCCATGTATTCGATTTATGATATTAGGAGATGGACCACTAAAAAATAAATTCGAGGAATACGCAAAGGTTAAAAACCTTTACTGTACCTTTACTGGAAGGCTTCCATATCCACAGATGGTGTCGCTTTTGTGCCAGTGTGATATTGCAATAAATCCTATCATGAGCGGGGCAGCTCAAAGCATTATCAATAAAGTTGGAGACTATGCTGCAGCGGGACTTCCAGTAATAAGTACGCAAGAGTGTGAAGAATATAAAAATCTTCTTATAGAATATCAATGCGGTTTTACCTGCGAGAATGGAAATGTGGGAGAATTGGCAACAAGGATTAAGCTGCTTTCAGAAAATTCAGAACTGCGCAGTAGAATGGGGAAGAACAGTAGAAAACTTGGTATAGAAAGGTTTGACAGAGCTAAGACATACTTACAAATATGCCATTTAATGACAGATAAGATTTAGTTTAAAAGTTTTATGAATAATTATGTAAGAAGAATTTGTTATGTTTTCTTTTTAACTATTATGGTATTGTGGAGGATTCTGTAGCTATAAATGTTTAAGGGGGGAAACCAATGTCTTTTGACTATAAAGGTCTGCTGAATGAAATTTCAAAAAATGAAAGAGAGTTCAGAACCATAAGCGAAAATGAAAAAAAAGAATTAAAAGGTTGCCTTTATGAAATGGCATGTGACTTAGACAGACGGTGTAAAAAAAATGGTATCAAACTTTTTATGGTTGGAGGGACACTTTTAGGCGCTTTAAGATATGGAACCTTTATTCCTTGGGATGATGATATGGACTTTGGTTTAAGCAGAGCTGATTATTTAAAGATAATTGAAATTTTTGATGATGAATTTAGCGACAAATATGAACTACGTTGTCCTAATTCAAAATATCCGAACGGAAATAGATTCATGCAAATTTTTAAGAAGGGAACAGTGCTTCGCTCTCTTGGCGATAATAATCCATTTCAGCCAAAGAGCGTATATATTGATATTTTTCCGTATGATTTTGTACCGGATAATTTATTAAGCAGAATGGTAACAGGTAATACGGCTAATATGTTAATGGGAATTGCATCGTGTGTAATGGATTGGAAATATCCAGATAAACTTCTTTGTAAATATATGAAAAAAACAAAGTCAGGAAGGCAGATGCTGCTATTTAGGAATGTAATTGGAAGCTTTTTTAGTTTCCTCTCACCTGAAAAGTGGTTTGATTTAGTTGATAGAACTATCATGTATAAAAAGGAGACAGCCAAAATTACTAGTGCGACTGGTAGAAAACATTATTTCGGCGAAATTTATCCTTTGGATTGTTTCTTTCCGGTAGTAGAGATGAAGTTTATGGATCATAATTTTTATGCCCCCAGAGATATTAAACAGTATTTATCTGGTCTATACGGAGCAGATTATATGACTCCTCCACCCGATAAAGCAAAAGAAAGCCATTTTATTTCGGAGGTCAGATTATAATGAAAATAATTCAGTACTTACAGGAATAAATTACAATATTAAAAGGGAAGGAAAAGTGATGTTTTTTTATCATGAACATCAAACAAGTGATATAACGTGAACTATGTGATTATATTTGCTGGCGGTGTTGGCACCAGAATGAAAAGTGAAATGCCGAAACAGTTTCTCAATGTCGATGATAAGCCTATCTTGGTACATACTATTGAAAAGTTTGAGAATCATCCAGACATTGATGGAATAGTTGTGGTAGTCAATAAAGATTGGATTAACTTTAGCAAAGATTTAAAACAAAAATTTAATTTGAATAAAGTAAGATGTATTATACCAGGAGGCAAAACAGGTCAAAATTCTATTTATAATGGATTAGATTATCTAGTGACATGCACTAATTATGTTGAAGATAAAGATATTGTCCTTGTGCATGATGGAGTTAGACCTTTAATTACAGAAGAATTAATAACAAAAAGTATTGAGACATGTAGGAGATATGGTAATAGCATAGCAGTTTCAAAGGCCATAGAAACTATCATTCGTATTGAAAGAGATGGTAAATTAAGAGAAACAATTGATCGTTCTGAATGTAGATATGCCAAGGCACCACAATGTTTTAGAGTAGGGGATTTATATGAAGCTCATAAGTGGGCCATCACGTGTGGTGATAATTCATATATAGACTCTGCAACATTAATGTCAGCCAGAGGTTTTACTTTATATACCACAGAATGTGGTTCGGAAAATATAAAAATTACTACACCTAATGATTTTTATTCTTTTGAGGCATTATATTATGCTATGAAGAAAGGGAAAGGCTTATGCTGATAAATGATAGCAAAACCAAGTCTAATTATTTATTATCTTTGTTATTGTTCTGCTATTATGGCTTTGCCGCTGGCAGTTTTGGGGTGCGGAGCAGATATATTTGGCTTGCTACAGTGATAGGTACTGTTATTTTTATCTTAGGAAGCAGAAGATTACGAATAAAGGTAAGTACAGCAAGGCTAAGTTTTGTGGCAATGGCATTTATCATTTTGATTCAAATATTAAATCCTTTAGCGTTACATGATGGATATGTATTTAATATGATCATATATGTAATTTCCATGTCCATGGTTGTATTGTTTGCAGAGCTGAGCAATGTTGAGGTTGCGCGATTTTTTAAAGTTGTACAAATTGTTGGAATCTGTGTCGCCATGTATATTTCCTTCTTTAGAATTTATTCAACCCTTTATTTTAGGTTAATTGTCCCCCATTTAGCGCCAGATTTAGCAGAAAAAGTTCTTTTAAATTACAACTTTGGATATGGTCCTGCTATTGGAAATAGTTATACTTGGGGGGATTGCGTTATAATGCTTGGAGTTGGTGCAGTATTGGCTGACGACATAGCGAGCTATGGCCGTAAATTAATTAATAAATTAGTATTGGCTGTTCTAATAGCTGGACTGATATTGGAAGGACGAAAAGGAGAGTTGCTGTCTGCTATTGTTACAATTTTAATCACATATTCTATTTTTTTTGATTTTAAAAAGATAAAATATGCTAAAAATAAGGGCATCAATTTAATGATATTACTACCAGGAGTATTAATAGGGCTATTTGTATTTTATTCTAAAGGATATTTTGCAAGATTTCAAATTATGTTTGAAAGAATTCTACAGTCTAATGGTTCTGCTGGTATAGATTTTAGTAGTGGAAGGATTTTTTTATGGGAAACAGCTTGGAAGTTATTTTGTAATAATCCTATTTGGGGAATTGGTTGGGGAAGGTTTGCTAATTATACAACTGGAGAATTTCTACAGGTATATGCGGGACAAGAAATTCGGGAAACACATAATGTTTTGTTACAATTATTATGTGAGACTGGCTTTATTGGCACAGTGCTTATCACTTTTCCAATTATATTATTAATTTATCAGGCTATCCGAAAAATTTTATCAATTAAATATAAGAAAGCATATCCGGCGATTCTCAAAAAATTAATCATTTTTCCATTTGTAATTTTGGTATTTCATGTTTGTCTGTCTTTCATTGACCCTAATATGTATGGACAAAATTTTTGGTTTATGTTTGCTATGGCTGTTTTATGTGAGGATTATTTTTTTGTAATAGAAAAATGTATGCTAATGGAAACAAATGCAGTGAATTTGACTCATAAGTTACAGGAAGAGGAATAGAAAATGAAAGAAAAATTAGGAGTTTTTATTGATTCTTATGATAAAAATAGTGATTTATGGCAAAACTTTTTTTCTGTATTTAATTATTATTGGCCCGATTGTAAATATAGTAAATATCTGGTCACAAATAAAATAGATTATACAAATAATAATGTAAATATATTAAAAACGGGTAGTGATATGGGATGGTTTGACTGCACGTTAAAAGCATTGTATTTAGTTGAAGAAGAGTATATCTTATTTTTATTTGATGATTATTATTTTAGCAAACAAGTGAATAATTCCGATTTAGATGAAATTATTACTTTGATGGAAAATGAAGACCTGTATTTCTATAGATTGTCACCTGTTCGAGACTTTCATAAACAGTCAACAAGATGCTATGTGAATAGTGATTTTGTTTATGCAATTAATTTGCAACCAGCTATTTGGAGAAAAAAAGACTTTATCAATTATCTTGAATTATTAAGACAGAATGGTATGGATACACCCTGGGAATTTGAAAAATATTTTATTGAAAAGTTTTCTAAGTCAAAAGAAGTAAATCGAATTCCAGGCATAATGTATGATACAAGAGATATTATGGGATACAAAAATGCGGTTATTCAAGGTAAATGGGTTGGGCGTGTTATGAGATATTATAATAAAAAAACGGAATTAAAGCTTAATAAGGGGAGTAGAGAATGTATGGGAATAATGCTTGAGCTTTATGACTACGTAAAAACATCCGCTCACTCATTTATGAGTTATAAAACAAGAAAACAGGTCAAAAAACTTCTAAAATTGTTTGGCTTTAAGTTTGTATCTTAATGGTATTAAATGATGGTGAAAGAAAAGAAACGAAATAATACTGTTTTAAGCAAAAAGACTACAAAAAGTGCCATCATTATGAGTGCTGTTGTTTTAGTGGGTAAAGTCCTTGGGTTTGTAAAACAATCAGTAATAGCTTGGGCATTTGGAGCTTCTGTTGTTACAGATCTGTACTTTGCAGCTGATGGATTTATGTCTATGTTAGGTCAAATACAGTCCTCGGCAATATCATTAAGTTTGATCACAAAATATGTACAATTAAAAGAAAAGAAGAACCCTGATAGAGCCAATGCTTTGGCCTGTAATGCATTTGCTGTATTTACTGTGATAGCATTAATTCTTGTTATTTTGATTGTTCTATTTTCTGACAAGATATCCGGAGTGCTAGGTATATCTTATACAGTAGCAGAAAAAAAACAACTTGGTGAATTTTTAATATTTTTAACACCGGGTATAGTTTGTACCTGTATAATTGGCGTATCGCAAGGAATACTTGATGGCAATGAGCGATTTATTCCTTCAAAACTCCTGACACTATTTTTCAGTGTATCGATTGTTTTATCGATTGTTTTGTTTAATTCTACATTGGGTATTTATTCTTTAGTTATTGGTTTTTTAACAGGCTACTGTTTGCATGCTGTTTACGTACTTATTCTTGCTCTGAAGCACATAGATTATGTGTGGATTAATCCGTTAAAAAACAGGGATTTCAAGAAAGTAATTAAGGGTACATTGACACTGGTTATTGGAAATTCAATTATTGACCTTGGGAATTTGATAGATAGGATCATTGCATCTTCAGGAAAAAGTGGTTCCGTCTCATTACTATACTATGGTCAAGTTATGAGCAATGATATTGTAAATGCTACGATAATAACCACCTTAGGAACAATATTACTTCCGAAAATCACGAAAAGTATTTCACGAAAAATAGACAATGAAATCTTGATTCAGCTTATTAGAAAAATAGTAGACTCTTCCATTGCGATTATGGGATTGGTGGTTGCTTTATATTTAATAGAAGGAATTGATTTAGCTAAAATTTGTTTTGAAAGAGGGAATTTTCTACCTGGTGATACGAACACGGTTAATTTAGTGGCATGTTGCTACGCGTTGGGATTTCCTTTTATGATTTGTCGTGAAGTTTTTACGAAAATACTTTATGCGTATCAGGATACAATAACACCAATGAAAAACAGTATAGTAGGAATGTTAATTAACTTGGTTTTAAGTTTTTTGTTGGCTAAGAGATTGGGGATAAAAGGTATTGCACTGGCAAGTACAATATCGGTTTTTTTAATTACTTTAATGCTCGTAAAATCTATTAATAAATACTTAGGCAGAAAGCTTGTAACAAAGAATATAGCCTTCAACATACTAAAAGTAATTATTGCATTGATCGTGACTTTGTCAGCTGGTTATGTTTTTCGAAATTATTTTAGAGTCGAAAATACGTTTTTGAAATTGATGGTAACTGGGATATTGGAAAGCTTAGTCTACACCTTAAGCCTTTTTCTAACAAAACATAGTATAATAAAGTATTTTATTGAAAACATTTCTAGTAAAGGTGAGGAGTGAAGATATGGGATTTAATAATGAGAAGCACTTATATTTGCTTGATTATTTGAGAGAATCAGACTGGAAACAAATGAAAGGAAAAACAATCCTCATTACTGGTGGGACTGGTTTGATCGGAAAAAGCCTGATTAGAATTATTAAAGAGGCAGACATTGCTTATAGTTTGAGTCTTATAATAATAGTACCGACTAGGGATATTAACAAAGCAAAAAAAGAATTTGCTGAATATGATAATTTGATAATCATAAAGACTGATTTAACAAAACTACATACAATTAAAGAACATGTGGATTATATTATACACGGCGCCGGTCCGACTTCGAGTTGTTTTTTTCATAATTATCCTGTAGAAACAATCAAAACATTTTTACTTGGAACCTTATCAACTCTTGAATTGGCAAAGGCAAATGATGTTTTAAATATGGTTTTTTTATCAACCATGGAAGTTTATGGATTTCCGCAAAAGGGTAAAAAGGTTACTGAGGAACAAATAGGTTGTTTTTTACCAACAGTATGTAGAAATAGTTATCCACTAAGCAAAGTACAGTGTGAAAACCTTTGCTATTCATATTTTAAGGAATACGGAGTAAATACAAACATTATTAGGTTAACACAAACCTTTGGTCCGGGTGTTGAGTACAATGATGGACGGGTATTTGCCGAATTTATGCGATGCCTTGTGGAAAAAAAAGATATAGTTCTTAAAACAAATGGTGAAACAGAACGTTCTTATTTACATGTTACGGATGCAGCAGGAGCAATCGTGACTGTATTATTGAAAGGAATTCCAGGAGAAGTGTATACTGCTGCGAACGAAAACACATATTGCTCGATAAGGCAGATGGCGGAAACTGTCACTCAATTATCGGATAATGCAATACAAGTAAAGTTCTCAGATGTAAGCGAGAAAAACAGTGCCTATGCGGATATTTTATATATGGATTTAGATACAACAAAACTAAATTCACTTGGATGGAATCCAAAGTATGATTTAAAGGATGCCTATATTGACATGATTTCTAGTATAAAAAATTGTGCTGACACATGTAAGTTTAAACAAGAAGAGGATGAACGATGAATAGAAAAGTAGAGCGTGATACGATGCCTGAATTGCTGCGCCTTATTTCTATTTTTGGCATTATAATGATGCATTTATTTGGAATATATCGTTTTGAAAGCTCAGGTACTAATTTATTGTTTGGAATAGGTATCAATACTTTATTCAATTGTGGGGTATCAATATTTATTTTAATTTCAGGGTACTATGGGATAAAGTTTAGTGTAAATTCTATTGTTAAATTGTGGATTATTACCGTATTTTATTCACTAATGCAGGTGATTGTAAGTATGGTAATGATAACGCATGAATTTAACATCCGGGAACTCTGGTTAGCATTTTTTCCGTTTTCGACTAGAAAATACTGGTTTATTTCTTCGTATCTGTTATTGATGTTTTTTAGCAGGTTTTTAAATATGGCAGTGGAGTTTTTGGAAAAAAAGCAACTCGGTTTATTAATAGCTTCCTTGGCATTTGTTTTTTCTGTGTTACCAACATTGACGCAGTTGCAAGTAATGAATGACTGTGGAAAAGGTCCGCTTAATCTTTTATTAATATATTTCATAGGTGGCTATATTAAAAAATATGATGTTGATATGAATAAGAACAAAATAGTAACTACACTTTTAGGCCTTTTTTTTACTCAGTTTGTAATGAATTGTATTACTACCAAATATCGGGGAGGATGGTACCTTCCTTTTTCATATGATTGTTCTATGTTTATAGTCATTTCCAGTTCTTTGATTTTTTTATTAGCTAAGAAAAGTAATTATCAAAATCATTTTATTAATAAAATTGCAAAACGAACACTGGGTATATATCTGCTAGAAGGAACAATAGAAATATTAATGGAAAGTATAGGGGTGGTTTTTGATTTTTATTCTCCTTTATTACCATTATATATTACCATCGAAGCAATTGCAATTTTTGTGATTTGTCTCGTAATAGATTCTGTACGAGAAATATTAATGATACCATTATTTTTGATGCTTGATAAAATCAATGGTATTTTAAAGCCAATTATTAAGATAGTACATTACAGAATTTTAGATTAGAAGGGGCATTCCTTACTATGGAATGTACGACTGAAATCTGTCAATTATTTTCAGAAAAAAGTTTTATTAAGGGAGATTAACATAATGAAAAAAGCATTAATTACAGGAATAACAGGACAAGACGGCTCTTATTTATCAGAATTTTTACTGGACAAGGGTTATGAGGTGCATGGAATTATTCGCCGTGCATCTATTTTAAATACAGGAAGAATCAATCACATTATTAATCATATAACGTTGCACGACGGTGATCTTTCTGATTCTAGTAGTTTGATTCGGATTATCAATATTGTTCAACCAGATGAAATTTACAATCTTGCAGCACAATCTCATGTACAGGTCTCTTTTGATGTACCTGAATATTCAGGAGATGTTGATGCACTTGGTGTTCTAAGAATTTTAGAGGCTTGCCGTATTCTTGGACTTACTAAGAAAACGAGGATATATCAAGCGTCAACGTCGGAATTATACGGTAAAGTAGAAGAAATACCGCAGAAAGAAACAACTCCATTTCATCCTTATAGTCCGTACGCTATAGCGAAACAGTATGGTTTCTGGATTACAAAAGAATATCGTGAAGCTTATGGTATGTTTGCAGTCAATGGCATTCTGTTTAATCATGAATCTGAGCGTCGTGGAGAGAATTTTGTTACAAGAAAAATAACACTTGCGGCCGGACGCATTGCAGAAGGGATTCAAGATCGTCTTGAACTTGGAAACCTGGATTCTCTTCGCGATTGGGGGTATGCAAAAGATTATGTGGAGTGTATGTGGATGATGCTTCAACATTATACACCAGAGGATTTTGTTATTGCGACGGGAGAGCAGCACACAGTTAGAGACTTTACAGAGAGAGCATTTTTAGCAAATGGAATTACTTTAAGATGGGAAGGGACGGGCATTGAAGAAAAAGGCTATGATGCAGATAATGGCAGATTGCTTATTTGCGTAAACAAGGAATGGTTTAGACCTACGGATGTGGACAATCTTTGGGGAGATCCGACTAAGGCAAAGACGGTTCTTGGTTGGAATCCTCAGAAGACCTCTTATGCTGCTTTAGTCAATATAATGGCAAAGCATGATCGTGAGCTTGCCAAGAGAGAAAAGGCAATAAATAAGTTATAAGTATAGAAGAATCCCCATAAGGAGGATAGTGCAGTAATGATTGATAAAAATGCAAAAATATATATCGCGGGTCATAGGGGAATGGTTGGATCGGCAATTTATAGAAAATTTGTAGAAGAAGGATATACTAATTTTATATTTAGAACATCAAAAGAATTAGATTTAAGGAATCAAAGAGATGTTCAGGAGTTCTTTCAGAAAGAACGGCCAGAAGTAGTAGTTTTGGCTGCAGCTCGCGTCGGGGGCATTATGGCAAACATAAAACAACCGGCGACATTCTTGTATGATAATTTGACAATACAGAATAACGTTATTAATTCGGCATATGAAAATGATGTGAGAAAGCTTCTATTTTTAGGTTCTTCTTGTATCTATCCAAGATTAGCTTCTCAGCCCATGGTAGAAGAATGCTTGCTTGATGGTAAAGTTGAACCAACCAATGAGGGCTATGCAATTGCCAAGATTGCCGGTTTGAAATTATGTGAGTATTACAATAAGCAGTATGGAACGGATTATATCAGTGTCATGCCATGTAATTTGTACGGCTATGAAGATAATTTTGATCCAATTCGATCGCATGTGGTAGCAGCGACAATAAGAAAAGTCCATGAGGCCAAACTGAGGAATAATAAAGAAATTGTAGTATGGGGGACTGGGAATGCCAGGAGAGAATTGATGTTTGTAGATGATGCCGCAGATGCATGTTATTATCTACTAAACTCTTACTCTGGAAATGAATGGTTTAATGTTGGAACGGCAAAAGACTATAGCATAACAGAATTAACAGAAGTGGTAATGAAGGTAATTGGATATAAAGGAAAATTAGTATATGATACTTCAAAGCCGGATGGAATGCCACAAAAGTTATTAAATGTAGATAAGCTTGCCAATGCTGGGTGGCGTTATAAGACAGAGCTTGAGAGAGGAATAGAGTTGACATACAAGTGGTATTTAGATAATTATAATAGATTTAATTGATCGGAGGAATAAAGATGAGATTTCCATTATGTGACAACCCATGGGGAAGAGAAGAGATTGAGGCTATTAATAAAGTTATTGAGTCAGGAATGTTTACAATGGGGAAGAATGTTGCAAGTTATGAGAAAAAATTTGCAAAACATTTTGGGGCAAAAAATGCTATTATGGTAAGTTCAGGTTCAGCAGCTAATTTACTGGCCATTGCGGCACTTGTGTATTCAGGTAGAATTCCCAGAGGAGCAGAGGTTATTGTTCCTGCTGTTTCGTGGAGTACCACGTATGCTCCGCTTGAGCAATTTGGAATGAAATTAGTCTTTGTTGATATTGATAAGGAGACTTTCAATTTAAATATAGAAAGTGTCAAAAGAATTATTACTCCGAATACAAAGATGATTTTTGCTGTAAATCTTTTAGGCAATTCAAATGACTATGATGCATTGCTTGATATATGCGAAAATAATAATATAATTCTTATAGAAGACAACTGTGAGTCCCTTGGAGCAAAATACAAAGATAAGTATCTTGGAACAATCGGATTAATGGGTACATACTCAACTTTCTATTCTCATCATATGTGTACAATGGAGGGGGGAGTTGTTACGACTGACGATAATGAGTTGTATGAATATATGTTAGCAATACGAGCGCATGGCTGGACTCGAAATCTACCAGAAGGAAGTTCCATCTATAAGAAAAAAGAGGACCCTTTCTATGAGAGCTATAATTTTATAGTTCCGGGATTTAATCTCAGACCTCTTGATATGGAGGGAGCCATTGGCATTGAGCAGTTGGATAAGATTGATGGAATGATTGTGAACAGGAGAAAGAATGCCGAATATTTTATTGAAAAGATGAAGCAGTTTCCAGAGGTCCGAATACAGAAGGAGGTAGGCCAATCATCTTGGTTTGGATTTGGAATGATTTTGACGGGCAGTCTTGCAGGTAAAAGAAGTATTATCGTAGATAGATTGGGTAAATCAGAGATAGAGTGCCGCCCAATTGTAGCTGGAAACTTTACACGAAATAAGGTAATCCAATATATGGATTATTCTATTCCGGAAAGACTGGTCAATGCTGATGAGATTCATGATTGTGGATTTTTTGTCGGTAATCATAGTCAGAATAATAATAAGGAAGTAGATTACTTTATTGAGACATTATCTGAAATAATAAAAAATAGGTAGAAGCGATTAAACAGCTCAGAAACTCTTGAGAAAGTGTTCTGAGCTATTTATTTACTTAAATATTACTGAGTAAACTACAAAAGAAAGTAGGGGAATTCTATCGATGAATATAGTTTTACTCTCAGGAGGATCGGGTAAGCGCCTTTGGCCCCTTTCGAATGATATTCGTTCTAAGCAATTTATAAAGATTTTTAAAAGGGAGGATGGCTCCTATGAATCAATGGTACAACGTGTATACCGCCAGATACGAACGGCCGATAAAGATGCAAACGTTATAATTGCTACATCGAAAGCTCAGGTCTCAGCTATTTGTAACCAGTTAGGTGAAGATATTGGTATTTGCGTAGAACCTTGCAGAAGGGATACTTTTCCCGCAATAGCGCTGGCAACTGCTTATTTACATGATATAAAAGGAATGGGCCTTGAGGAGTCTGTTGTAGTCTGCCCGGTAGATCCATATGTGGAAGATGAATATTTTTTTGCATTAAAAAAATTAGGAGAACAGGCTGAAAAAGGAGAGGCAAATCTGGTTCTAATGGGGATAGAACCGACCTATGCAAGTGAGAAATATGGATATATTATCCCACGCGATTTGGCATCGACCAGCTTTGTTTCTACATTTAAAGAAAAACCAGACGTAGCGACTGCACAAAAATATATTAGGCAAGGTGCATTATGGAATGGTGGCGTGTTTGCATACAGAGTGGGTTATGTACTTCAGAAGGCCCATGAATTGATACAATTTACAGATTATGAAGATTTGTTTGCAAAGTATGACACATTGACAAAGATTTCGTTTGATTATGCGGTTGTAGAAAAAGAGGATAAGATTCAAGTGCAGCGCTTTAGAGGAAGTTGGAAAGACCTTGGGACATGGAATACACTTACGGAAGCTATGGCAGAGTCGAATGTTGGAGAAGCTGTGCTTAATGAAACTTGTAAAAATGTACATGTAATTAATGAGATGGGCGTACCTATAGTATGCATGGGGCTGAAGGATATTATTATATCTGCATCACCGGAAGGAATTTTGGTAGCAGATAAAGAGCAATCCAGCTATATCAAGCCGATTGTAGATGAGATTCACCAACAGATTATGTTTGCGGAAAAATCATGGGGGAATTTCAGAGTGTTGGATGTCGAAGAGGATAGTTTAACCATCAAAGTGACGTTAAATCCAGGTCAGCGGATGAACTACCACAGTCATGAGCGAAGAGACGAAGTTTGGACGGTTATGTCTGGTACAGGTAAGGTAATTGTAGATGGTATGGAACATCTAGTTGCTGAAGGAGACGTGGTTACTATGCAGGCAGGCTGTAGGCACACAATTTTTGCGGAAACAGAGCTGAAGGTATTGGAACTACAGATTGGTAAGGAAATTAGTGTCCATGATAAACATAAGTATGAACTCGAATACTGAGAAAAAAAAGATTCATCATGTCCCGTTTTTCTTATTACCGGCTGGAAAAGATTATCTTTGGGGGGGAACCAGATTGAGAGATGACTTTTCCAAGAATTTTAATTTGGATTCTTTGGCAGAAACTTGGGAATGCTCGACACATCCAGATGGACAAAGTATAGTTTGTTCTGGTGTTTTTACAGGACAGTTACTATCAGATGTTTTAAAGAGATACCCAGAACTAGCCGGAACTCATCCAAAAATGAATAATGGACTGCCAGTGCTTGTTAAATTCATAGATGCGAAATCCGATTTGTCTGTTCAGGTTCATCCTTCAGATGATTTTGCTGCATTATATGAAAATGGATCATGGGGAAAGACCGAGATGTGGTATATCGTCGAAGCTTCAAAAAATGCAGAGTTGGTGTATGGATTTCGACACGATATGGATAGAAACAGCGTATTGAAAAGTCTGCAGGAAGAGAATTTGGAAAAGTTTTTACAGAAAGTGCCGGTAAAAAAAGGAGACATTTTTTTTATTCCATCAGGTCAGATACATGCCATTTGTGCTGGTTGTTTGGTTGCGGAAGTGCAGGAAAGTTCGAACCTGACTTATCGCCTTTATGACTATAATCGTGTAGATAGAAATGGAAACAAACGAGAGCTTCACGTTGAAAAGGCATTATCTGTTGCTAATTTGAATGGAAGTATTGCACCAAGGCAGCCGATGAAAGTGATCCGTTTCCGCAGAGGAGCAATGATTGAGTTACTTTGCCGCTGTAAGTATTTCCAGGTTGAAAAAATTACCTTAGATACACAAAGATGCAGAGAACTGGCATGGTTTCAAACGGGAAGTAATTCCTTTCATGTATTGCTTTGTTTGGAGGGATGCGGCTGTATTCGGTGGGACGGAGGTGAACAGGATTTTTTTCGTGGAGATTGTATATTTGTTCCGGCAGAATCGGTAAAATTTAGCCTTCATGGAAAGGCAGAATTATTATGTGTCAGTTGTTGACGGCTATATCCTAAATATTTATAATAAAATGCTTTTCAAAAGATTAATGAGGTGATTAAATGGTGGCTATAAAAGACTATCATATTGAATATTTACGATGGATTAAGAAGGCGGTTGCTGATTTGGATGTTGCACAAGAGTTAAATCACATCAAGGATAATGATGCTGCAATTGAGGATGCATTTTATTGTGACTTATCATTTGGCACTGGCGGACTCAGGGGTGTCATTGGTGCAGGTACAAACCGGATGAATGTATTTACGGTAGCAAAAGCATCACAGGGTTTGGCAAATTATGTAAATAAGCATTTCCCTATTTTTAAACGGAAAATAGCAATTTCTTATGATAGCCGTATTAAGTCTGAACTGTTTGCTAAAACGGCAGCAGGTGTATTTGCAGCTAATGGAATTGATGTTGCTTTCTTTTCAGAGTTGATGCCGACGCCATGTTTATCTTACGCAGTTCGTACGCTTGATTGTGCAGCGGGAATTATGGTAACAGCATCTCACAATCCAGCCAGGTATAATGGATATAAAGTCTATAATTCAGATGGTTGTCAGATTACTACAAAAATAGCAGAAGAGATATCATTTGAGATTGAGAAGCTAGATATTTTTTCAGATATAAAACAATTGGATTTTGACACTGGCGTGAAAAATGGAAAAATTGGTTACATAAGCCAGGACGTATTTCGCAATTTTATTGAAGAAGTAAAGGCACAGTCGGTTCTGTTTGGAGAGGAGATTGACGAAGATGTCTCAATTGTATACTCTCCACTAAATGGTACTGGGTTGAAGCCGGTATTGACGACCTTAAATGAAGTGGGATTTACAAAAGTTACTGTGGTTAAGGAGCAGGCGCAACCAAATGGAGAATTTCCCACCTGTCCATATCCCAATCCAGAAATGAAAGAAGCTATGAAACTAGGAATGGAGTATGCAGAAAAAGTTGATGCGGAGCTGGTACTGGCGACTGATCCAGACTGTGATCGTGTTGGAATTGCAGTTCAAGACGCAGCTGGAGAAATGGTGCTATTAACCGGAAATGAAACTGGAATGCTTCTTTTTGACTATATATGTTCACAAAGAATAAAACACGGAAAGATGCCAGAAAATCCTATACTGGTAAAAACTATTGTGACAAGTGACATGGCAGAGAGAATTGCAGCAAAGTATGGTGTTCGTAGTATTAATGTATTAACTGGATTCAAATTTATAGGAGAGCAAATTGGGTTACTGGAAGCTGCAGGAAAAGTAGACTCATATATATTTGGTTTTGAAGAAAGTTATGGATATTTATCAGGGACTTATGTTAGAGATAAAGATGCGGTGAGCGGCACATATCTTATTTGCGAAATGTTTGCATATTATAAGAGTCGAGGCATCAGTCTGTTTAATAAGCTGGCTGAACTATATGATGAATATGGTTGCTATCTCAACACGCTTCATAGTTATGAGTTTGAGGGGATTGCTGGATTGAGCAAGATGCATAGTATTATGAAGAAATTTAAAAATGGTATAGAAAAGATAGGGCCTAAAAGGGTTATTAAGATTCTAGATTATGCGGAAGGTCGGGACGGGTTACCAAAATCTAATGTTTTAAAATATATGCTCGAAGATGATTGCTCTGTTGTGATACGTCCATCTGGAACTGAACCAAAGATGAAAGTATATATTAGTATAAGTGCTGAGGATAGAGGGGCTGCTAAATTGATGGAAGAAAAGATTGTGAAAGTATTAAATACGTACTTTGTATGCAATTAAAAGGCTGCATACTATATGATATTAGTTATAAAAATCTTGATTCATGAAGTGTTAGTATTTGTTTAGGTGTAATAATAAGTCGTTTTTATTATATGCTATCATCACAATTGGCTTTATACTTTATGGTCAAAGTAGTAAAAAAGAATTCCATCTCTGCCGTGTAGAGGTCCATATTATATGGGGCTCTTCCCGCTATGGCGAAAGTTAAGAAAGGGGTGCGCCCATGTTATGGGACAAGTTGTCTCAAGAAAGATCATTCCGGAGATATCAGGCTTCGGATATAATGGTTTATATTTAATGCTATCTGCTACTTCAATCTGTTTATTTGTGTTAAATTTACCTGATATTTTTAAAGGGAACATAAGGATTATTATAAATTGGTTTGGTTCTTGCACAATGGGGATATATTGTCTACATCTGCTAACAGGTAAAACGCTAAATATATTGATGCTCAATAGCTATTCCAAGAAACCTTACTGTTTGACCTTATTATTTTAGTATTAGGAATAGTGGGAACAGTAATTATCAGAAGCAATTTTAAATCCACCAACAAGAAATGGCTATCTTATATGTTATAAAATAAGTGATAAATTCATGTTTGACTATAATATTATTTATAATAAGTCCTGCAAATAAGAACATTCAGAACGTGAAGGAGACTGAAGAAATGGAAAAATTTACAGAAGGAAAAGAGTCTACTGTGCTGTCTGAAGTGGCTGGGAAAGTGTTTTCCAGAGTCATTGTGGTATTTACATGCATTATTTTGGTGGTCTTTCCTTTATATTATGAGAATTATTATTTTAATATATTAAAGGCGAAGTATAAGTTTTACTGGATTACAGTCCTTACTATGATTGCAGTATGTATTTTATTAGGAATTGTATTTTTGTTTGTAGATCGCTTAGAGTACAATGGACTGAATATGAAGAAGTTTTTCTCCCATTTACGGCCGAGTACTCTGAAGAACCAGCCCATTGAGTACAAGGCTTTGGCAGCATTTTGGATATTTGCGGCGTTGTCAACAGCCCTATCAGATTATAAATTTGAGTCTTTTTGGGGAAATGAGGGACGATTCAGCGGACTATTTTTAATTACGCTGTATGTACTCAGCGTGTATTTTATTGGTAAGTTAGGGAGGTTTAAAAAATGGCATCTGGATCTGTTTCTTATAAGTGGTATATTCGTTTGCCTTTTTGGAATTACCGATTATTTTCAAATGGATATTCTTGGTTGGAAGAATAATGTGGCACAGGAACAGGGGAATTTCTTCACTTCGTTTCTAGGAAATGTAAATACCTATACAGCCTATGTGGCAATGCTTATGGGAACATCCTGTGGCCTTTTCGTAGCAGAAAAAAATATATTGCGATGCATTTGGTACTATGTAGTACTTCTCATCAGCTTTTTCGCAATCATTATGGGACAGAGTGATAATGCCTACTTGGCTCTGGGAGCTCTATTTATATTTTTACCGTTTGTGCTTTTTAGGAGCAGAAGAGGAGTGATGCAGTATATAATACTGGTGGCATCCTTTATGAGTACCATTCGCATAATTGCAGATATTAATATAAAGATGACGGATAAGGTTATCGGCCTTCATGGAATCTTTGACTATATGGCAGGATACGAGAAGCTGGGAGTGATTCTTATTATACTATGGGGGAGCGTGGTGTTGCTATTTGCATCAAGCCGTGCGGGTACGCTAAAGAAGAACGACAGAATCGGGGCATGGCTACGCATTATTTGGCTCCTTATTGTACTATCTGCAGCAGTTCTGATTGTCTATGTACTGTACGATGCTAATTTTGGTGATAATCCGGAACGATATGCAGCCCTTTCACGATATCTTGTATTTAATGATAATTGGGGTTCAAATCGGGGATACTGCTGGCGGATCGGTTTGGAATCATACATGAAGCAGCCGATGATACATAAACTTTTTGGCTTTGGACCTGATACCTTTGGGCTCTTAACATGGGATTTTCGGGAGGAGACCATCGCTCTTCAGGGAGTGTTCTATGAGAATGCCCATAATGAGTATTTGCAGTATCTAGTAACTATGGGACCTTTTGCAGTCATCGCATATCTACTGTTTGTGGGGGGAGGGCTGGTACGTATGCTGCGTATTTATGAGGAAAGACCCTTCATTCTTGCTCCGATAGCGGCTGTTCTTTGCTATAATGTACAGAATATTGTGAATATTAATCTTCCTATTGCGACGCCAGTTATGTGGACGTTGTTGGCAGTTGGTCTGGCTTTAAGTCGGGAAGCAGAAGGCATTCGAGTAGTAAAGAGAAAGAACTGATAGAATGTTTCTATAGGTAAAGTAGTTATTTGGCGTTGCCATTATCTGAATTATAAGCAAGATTCAGGGCAAGTCCCGCGCAGTCCTGTGTTTCCGGAATTCGGTTTTTAACCCACTTAGACGTTTCTCAAAAAAATCTTGAACTGTAGCTTCAGCCCTGTCGAATCTTTTTCTTGTCGTAAAGTAAACCTCCAAACTGAGTAAGAGTTTATTACTTAAGTTTAAAGGTTTACTACCTTTGGGATAGTCGACATCATATTCAGTAAAGTTTTCGAGCATTTCTGGAGTAGCTTCCAATTAAATTTCCATCGATCACTTAATTTCGGCATTCAGGCACTCAATCCAGTCATAATAAAATTTCGAAGCCCCAGTGCAGCCCACCTCCTCTTACAGCACTTTCTCCAACCCCTCTGTCCGATATTCCAGCCCACTTTCCTTTGCCTCCGTTGCCGCCAGCAGCAACCCGTATTTTTCCTTTGTCAGCGAATACAGAACAGCAGCGATCACAGCAACAGCCAGCATCCCGGCCGGAACAAAGCCAAAGGCCAGTTTCAGCTTTGCTATCGTATCCGCCGCCTGCTCGGCGGCTTCGGCGTTAAAACCGATTGCGCTGAGAACGATACCGGTAATCCACATGCCGATTGCGCTTCCGGCTTTCATGAAAAAGCCTATCATTGAGGTATACAGGCCATCCGGTGAATTGCCGGATTTAAACTTTTCGATCAGAGCCGTATCGTAGGACATCGAGTAGATCAGAGTCCAGTAAGTGGCATTTCCAATTCCGTAGAACAGGATATAAAGATAAGCGGTAAAATCGCTTGCCGGAAGGAACGCCATGATAAGATAGCAGGCGGTGTAGCAAACCATTCCACCGAGCATCATCTGTTTTTTGCCGAATTTATTTGCAATCACACCGGCCATGACGGTAGTGAAAAGCAGAAAGAGTGTTGTCACAAGCAGCATGAAGGATGTTTTCGTTTCAGTATAGTGAAAGACGTAGGTGTAGAGAAAAATCATCAGGCTGGATCCTGCTCCGACGGCAAAATTAACGCAGAATGTGATAACCAGCAGCTTGTTAAAGGGTTTTACCTTCAACGCATCCAGATAATTGGAAAGGACGGATTTAAATGATAATTTCTCCGGTATATATCCTTCCTGCAGATTTGGGTTTTCCGGCTCAAAGCTCCGCACGGAAAAGCAGCAGAAGTTATAGACGAAAACGATGATTATCGCAAACAGCACTCCCGTTGCCGTCCAGCCCATGCTTTCGCTGCCAAAGATTTTTGCAAAAAATTGTACAATCATGAGTGAGCCGCTAATTGCGATAAGCATACCGATATTCATCAGAAAATTTGCGCAGGTCCGCAGAGTGGTTCTCTCCTCGAAGTCATCGGTCAGCTCGGAGCCTAATGCGATATGAGGGATAACGGCGGAGGTCAGGAACGTCCAGTAGGCAATGTTAATGATGATATAATATCCTACCTTTGCACCGGCAGGCAAGTCGATATTGATAAACATAAGCGCCAGTGAGATTCCGAGGAAGATAGAGCCATATTTGATAAATGGCGTCCTTCTTCCTTTTTTGTTTCGGCAGCGGTCGGACATGGAACCGATAATCGGGTCGGTAATCGCGTCCCAGAAGACTGCGATGAGGGAGACGGTTCCGGCGACGGCCGGATTGACTCCGGCGATATTGATCATAAAAAATATAAAATAACTGTAGAAAAAATTATATCCAATTCCTTCTCCTATAGCTCCCATGCCATAAGATAGAGATTTCTTAAGTCCCAGTTTCTGTGGTTTTTGATTACTCATAGTAGCCCTCCTTGCACAAGCCGTGTTATTTAACTTATGAATTCATATCCAATCAATGCATAAGTTTTCATCGCAGTAATAAATTCCTCAATCAGTACATATTCATCCGGCCGGTGGGCCTGGAGAATGCTGCCAGGGCCATAGATAACTCCGGGGATTCCCTGGTTGGCGATCATTTCAACTTCGGCGTAAGCCCGGAACAGAATATCCTCCGGCTGTTTTCCTGTGACGGTTTCATGACACCGGATTGCAGTCTGCGCGACCGGATGTTCCTTATCTACTTTCCAGTAATTAAAATACTGGTTGCAGGTCAGCTCGCTCTTTGCGCTGTATTTGGAACAGACACCGTCAAAAATTGTCCTGATTTCATTGATTGCCTCCTGCATGTCTTCGCCGGGAAATACCTGGCGGTCAAAATGCATTTCACAGTAATCGGGAACAAGAAGAACATCCACGCCGCCCTGGATAGAGCCGACATTCAGGCTGGGATTGACGGGAAAGCCCAGAACAGCGCCTTTCTTTTTCAGCTTTTCATTTAACGCGTTCAGCTGGGTTGCGAAATCGGCCATTGGTATTATCGCATTGATCCCGTTCTCGGCCATACCGCAATGGGAGGCCTTTCCATAAGTTCTGGCTGTAAATTCTGCGGCGCCCTGAAGACTGGTGGCAATACATACGGAGGTGGGCTCGCTGATATAGGCGCGGGTACATTTTTTTAATTTTCCGGCATCGATCAGGGCCTGTGTACCCTTGAAAAATACCTCCTCATCGATGACAGCCGTAAATAAAATACTTTTTTTAGGAGCGATTCCGCTTTTGACAATGGCTTCTATCGCAAAAATCATTGCGGCCAGTCCCGACTTCATGTCGCAGGAACCTCTTCCGTAGAGTTTACCGTTTTCAATCTGGCCTCCGAGAGGAAGCTTTGTCCAATGCTCAGGACTGCCGATTTTTACCGTGTCCATGTGGCCGTTAAAAAGAAGCTGCTCGTCGTTTTCTCCCGGAAGCAGGCCGAGCACATTGAAACGTCCTTTTTCCACTTCCTGGATTTCGGTTACCAGTCCGATTTCGTCCAGCTTTTCCTTGATCATCTGGGCAACAGACATCTCATTTCCCGGAGGATTCTGACTGTCCGTCTGAACTATTTTCTGTAAAAATTGAATGGCTCCTTCCACATCAACCAGCTCAAGTAGCTGTTTTTCCCGATCTGTAGCTTGGTACATCTGAAAATCTCCTTTCTTTGACAGTTTCCAATCATATCTGTGACTACGATTTCTCCCCTTAGTCCAGCAGCTCTTTTCTCACCTCCGCTGCCCGTGCATGTCCAATCAGCCCCTCCCCCCTGGCCATCCGTGATACCAACGGTGCGGTTTCTTTCATAGCAGCCCTGTCATAACGCTGATAAGTACAGGTTTTCAGAAACGTCCCGACCCAGACGCCTCCGGTATAGCGGGATGCGCGGACGGTGGGCAGCGTATGGTTCGTGCCGGACGCGTAGTCTCCGAACACTTCCCCGGTTTCCTGGCCGATGAAGAGAGAGCCGAAGTTATGGAGTTGATCCAGAACCGCATCGGGATTTTCCAAAATGACCTCCAGATGTTCCGGTGCGTATTCATTTGCCAGGGCAACAGCCTCGGTGAGGTTATCGGCAAGTACGGCCTCACCGTAGGATTCCCAGGAGGCACGGGCAATCCGGGCTGTTTCAATGGTTTCAAGTTCTGCTTCAACGGCCCGGATGACTTCGAGGCCAAGTTCCCTGTCGGTCGTGATAAGGATACCTTTTGCCATTTTGTCGTGCTCCGACTGAGCCAGAAGATCGGCAGCTAAGATGGCGGGATTGGCACTCTTGTCGGCAATCACCAGGACCTCGCTGGGACCCGCGATGAAGTCGATTCCAATCTGGCCGTAACACTGGCGTTTCGCCTCTGCCACATATTGATTTCCAGGTCCTACGATGATGTCAACCGGGGAAATCTGACGTGTGCCGTATGAAAATGCGGCAATGCTGTGCGCTCCGCCCATGACATAAATCTCATCCGCACCGGCAATATCCATGGCAGCCAGTGTCAGCGGATGAATACATCCGGTTTCTTTGACTGCAGGAGCACAGGCCGCTACCCGCCCGACGCCGGCTGTTTTTGCCGGAATAATCAGCATCAGGGCGGAGGAATAAAGCGGATAGCCGCCGCCTGGAACATAGCAGCAGCAAGAGGTTACCGGAATAATTCTGTGCCCGAGAACAGCGCCTGGGATGGTGGAAAAGTTATCTAACGGTTTCAGGCATTCTTTCTGAGCCTGGGCAAATGCTTTGATATGTGCGGCGGCTTCACGCATGTCATGCAGGCTCTGCGGCGGCACAGCGTCATAGGCGGCTTTTATTTCCTCAGGAGTCACGCGGAAATTCTGTCTTGTATTGCCGTCAAAACGCGTATTGTATTCAAGAATGGCAGAATCACCGTTTTCACGTACATTACGGATAATTTCCGCCACATTTTCCGTCAGCGCCCGGCTTTCCTGTGTTGAACGTTTAATTGATTTTTTCAGGTATTCCATATGTTTAATCCTCCCTTAAGGTTTGTTTAGTAATTGATACGGCCTTATGGACAGGCCCTATGTTATAGGAACAGGTCTTTTGTTGAGCGGCAATGAAAAGTTCGCGATGCATGCTTTTCGTTGCTTTATAAACAGGAAAATAGGAATTATTTTTTCCGATGACCTTGATAAGTTATTAATAGTATAAATTCAAGACCAAAGTTAATGTCAATACTGAAAATTCAGTCTTTTTATTAAAAACCTTGACTGGGGTCTAAATCCATGATAGTTTTGGAAAAAGGGGGAATAGATATGAAGATAGGACAGGCAGCTAAGAAATTTTCGGTACCGGTGACCAGTATTTATTATTATATTAAACATGGTCTTTTAGTCCCGCCTGTTAACCGTGGACAATATATCTTTGATGAAAAAACACTGGGTGATCTGGAATGGCTTTTGGAGCTTAAAAAGATGGAATTTCCTCTTGAGGTAATTCACAGGCTGCTATCTCTCAGACGGATTTCCGGCCTGGTTCCCCAGGAGGACAGGGCGGAGGTGCTGAGGCTGTTTGCGGAACAGGACACCGCGCTGGGCGAACGCATCGAGACTCTTGCACGGGCGCAGCAGGTACTCCGTTCCTCAATGAGTATGTTCCGGGCAGGAGACGGGGAGGCTGTGAACACGGGGGTGCCTCTTAAAATGCTGAGACTGCTGGTTTGTCCGGTATGCGGGGGAGAACTGCGCGCCCAGAACGCATCAATGGACAGCAGATATATTTTTGAGGCCGAGATGAGCTGCCGTTGCGGTTACAGCGCCAGGATACAGGATGGCATTCTGTTAACTCCAAACAGGAATACCAGTTTTTATGACAAACCTGATACGATACGGGAACTCTACCGTGACCTGCCGTCCGCCACTCTCAGTCTCTTTGAGCGTTCCTACAACTGGCTGGGTGAGAGCCTGATAAAGGCCGGGACTGCGGGCAAGGTGATGTGGGAAAGCTACGTTAACGCCTGGTTTTTTCTCCACAATCATATGGAGCTTTTGAATGAAGGGACGGAACTGATTGTTACTGACAAGTTTCCGGAAACACTGGCTGCTTATAAAGAGCTGATTGACAGGAGCGGCCGCGGCTATGATATTCTCTATATCGCAGATGCCGGGGTGGCGCCGCCAATCAAAAGAAAGAGCGTGGATATAGCAGTTGATTTTTTTGCAACGAATGAACATAATTTTTATCACGATGATTTTTGGCCGGATTATATGTATTCGTATTTAAAAGACGGCGGCCGCGCGGCCGGAGTGTATTTCTATTTTGACGGGGGAGAGCGTTCACGGAGAAATTTATTGAGAAGTTATCCCGAGTCAAGCTCTAATAATTTTAACCGCAGCTTTTTCCAGAAAGGAATTTGCTCAAATTATCAGTTGTTATCACAGTTTGACTGTGGTTACTCCACCGATTCAGGGGCAAATCTGGGACTGGGATTCCATGAAAAAGGGGATAAGCTGCATTTGCTGGCATATGAGGCGGTAAAGAATAAAAAATAGTGTTTTTTGTGTTCTCCTAAACTGGCTCTATGTAGAGCGCGGAAAGACCAATGAACAGAGCAGTTGCGGATTGCATAAGAAGATTTAACAAATTATGGGGCTGTTTGACAATAAATGCATTAGGCATAGTCTGATAAACATATAACGAGAATGCCTTTGAAAAAGAACTGGGTGTAATTGGAATTTGGAGGTGATTGAATGTGTTTTTTTGAGCATCCCGTGCAAGTGGTTTTAGCATGCATATTGGAATAAGACGCCAATACTTATTAGAATAAGATGTCCATACGATATAAGTAAATCAATTGTCGGTATGTTGTTTTTTGTTTAGGCTGCACTATCTGACGGAAGGGAAAGAAAAGGTGTATGGAACGATCCTTATCTCATAACCTTTGATAGTGTTCAAATAGTGCAGCTTTTGGCAGACTTCCAAAATAAACATAAAAGTGCCATACTCCGGACATCGCAGCGGATCTGTTTAACGTGTTTGCCAGGGATGTCTGGTCTGAGTTTCAGTTTTTTGATTCAACCTTCATTTTAACAAAGCTCTGGCAAGTGCCGGGTTGATTTTTTCTGAACATTGAATATTCCTCTTTCCGGAATAACCCTCTCAGCAGAACCACCCATCCCCAGGAGATGGACAAAGCCGGAAGACAGGAAACCGCAATGGCCCTCCAGGGTGAGACATCGGTGAAGCAGAGAGGACCAAAAAAGAGGATAAAAACAATAAGCATCATAGAAAAAAGAGTGATCTTCTCTTTTCTGGTATTCGGCGGTGTGGTAAAAATGCGTATCAGGTCGATTTCTACATATTTAACGGATGTTTTCATAGAATCTCCTTTCAGGGCATTCAGAGCAGTTCCCCCACGGCTTCCTCGGCGATGCTAAGGATTTCTCCGCTGTGGATAAATTCTTTCAAATAGCAGATATAAGGATGGAAAAACATATCCTTGTCTAAAGCCGGTATATGCAGGGACATCTCCTTCAGAAGAGCTTCGGTCGCCTTTCCCGGTTTCACTCCTTCCTCCATAAACTGATGAGCCGCAAAGACCGATAAAAGTTCATAGGCGAGAACGGATTCCAGTTTCCCGGCGACGGTGACGGCTTTCTTTGCCGCATTATATCCCATGGATACATAATCTTCCTGGTTGCCGCAGGTTGGGATACTGTCTACGGTGGCGGGGGCGGACAGGATTTTCATATCGTTCAGGATAGCCGCCTGGGAATACTGGGGAACCATCATTCCGCAGTTGAGGCCCGGCTGTTTTACCAGAAACCAGGGGTAGCCGGACATATTGCCGTCTATCATGTGGGTATTTCTGCGCTCGGACATCTTGGCGAGCATGGTGGCGGCGATGCAGCTTGAATCCATGGCAAGTCCTACATAGGAAGCGTCACAGTTACAGCTGGAGAGAATATCGGGATCGCTGATATCGGGCCATACAAAGGGATTGTCGTTGCAGGAGTTAAGCTCAACCTCTAAAGTTACTCTTGCATCCTCCAGCGTTTTTTTAGCAGCCCCGTGAAGCTGGGGGATGCCGCGCAGCGACAGCGGATCCTGCAGGTGATGTCCCTGGGCGGAGGCGCTGAACGCAGAGGCGGAGAGGAGCCTGCGCACGTTTGCGGCCGTTTCTGCCTGATGGCGATGCGGCCGGACTTTTGAGACACGTTCATCGAAGGCGGGTAGCTGCCCCCTGGATATTTCCAGGGTCATGGCGCCGATGATATCAGCGGCTTTTGCCGCTTTTTGCATGTCATACAGAGCCAGGGAAGCCAGAGCGGTGGGGGAGGCCGTCCCCGAGATCAGGGACAGTCCCTCCTTGGATTCCAGGGTAATCGGTTCCAGGCCCGCCAGTTTCAGCGCTTCGGAGGCATCCATCAGTTGATCGCGAAAATACATTTTACCGGCTCCGTACAGAGTTCTGGCCAGGTGGGCTTCCGTGCAAAGATAGCCGACGGAACCTTCACGGGGAGCCCATGGAGTCAGTCCGCGGTTTAAAAATTCACGGTACATTTCAAGCACTTCAAGACGCACCCCGCTGTAACCGCTGCCCAGGTTCTGAAGCACCGCAACCATGACGGCGCGCGACTGTTCAACGGTGTAAGGTTCCCCTATGGAAGTTGCGGAAGATTCGATGACATTTTTCTGGAGCAGGGACGTCTCTTCCGGTGAGATAAGCTTGTCACATAGGATACCCAAACCGGTGGTAATGCCGTACATGACCCGTTTTTCCCGCGTCCATTTTTCAACCAGCTCTCTGGCGCTTTTTACCCTGTCTTTATATGTTTCCGAGAATTCAACGGTGGCATTGAACCTTGCAATGGCAACCAGTTCTTCTATCGTTATTCTGTCTCCGAGAGTTACAGACTCAATTCTATTAGCAGTATTCATAAATGTGTTACCTCCAATGTTACCTATAATTTAGCCGATTGTTTCGGCCTCCGTATGGATACCGGTATCCGGTTCTTCAAAGTTTTCCGGCTTCTCCCCACTGTCTGCGTCCTCAATGTCCTTCTGCGTATTTTTATCGAAAAAGAATACTTTAATTGTAGAAAATATCTGAAGGATAAACACACCCAGGACGGCAAAGGCGCCGCAGGCGGATAAATATTTTACACCGTTAATTCCCTGTTCTCCACCTCCGAAGGCTACCATGATGGCGGCTATCAGGCCGATGGTAACGCCCCAGAGGACTTTTTGCCAGAGTGCGGGTTCCTCATCATGTCTGGCTCCCTTGGTACAGACGGCCGCGATCGTGGTGGACATGGTGTCGGCCGTGGTGGCGAATGCGGCTATCAGCGTTATCATGACCACCGGGATAATGATAAATCCCAGGGGAACTGCCTTTAAAAATTCCCAGAGTCCGGCCATTGCACCGTTGGCCTGGATCGCGGCCACCAGATCGACCTTTCCCGACATCTGCCAGTCAAGAGCAGTACCGCCCCATACGGCAAACCACACGCCGCCGAAGACGGAAGGGAGAATCCAGTTGATGACGAGGAACTGCCGGACCGTCCTGCCATAGGCGATCATGGCAAAGAAAATTCCCATAAGAGGGGCATATGCAATCCACATGGCCCAGGCGTACATGGTCCACCACATAACGAGAGGTTTTCCTCCTGCCAGATAGGGATCAAATCCCCAGGTCCAGAAATGATCCATCCATTCACCGATACCCACGTTGGCGAGATTCATAATGTAGAGCGTGGGGCCGATGATAAAAAGGACAAACAGCAGGATATAGAAAATTTTCGAGGTAAGGCCTGCCAGCCATTTGATTCCCTTATCCAGGCCGGATACGGAAGCAATGGTAAAGGTAACGGTGATGACTGCGGCCAGAAGGAACCACAAAACCGGTCCCTGCGGGATTCCGTAAACGGCGTGAAGGCCACTGCCAATCAGTGCAAGTCCGGCTCCCAGGGAAGCGGCGAGGCCGAGTCCGATGGAGAGTACGGAGAGCGTGTCCACCAGCCCTCTAAAGAATCCTTTTGTGACGGCATCGCCAAAAAGGGGAGTCAGGGAGGCTGAGACGGACAGCTCTTTCTGGCGGTTAAAATACATGTAGGCGATGATTAAACCCGATAAAGCGTACATTGCGTAGGGGATAAACGTCCAGTGGTAAAAGACCCTTCCCATGGAAAAGAACGCCGCTTTGTCGGAAAACGGTTCGATGCCCATTCCACTCAGTTCTCCCCACACGTCCCCGTAATAAACGAGCACTTCATTTACTCCGTATGTGATAAGGCCCGTGGCGATTCCTCCCGTCAGCGTCATGGCAAACCAGCTCCCGAAGGAGTACTTGGCCTTGGCATTCGGGCCGCCGAAACGGATTCTTCCATATCCATGAGCATGGCGATGCAGTCCAAACTTCTGCGGGTTATCCAGGAAGGGACATTCCGCAGAGTGGGAGGGACTAAGGATATTCCTTTCAATGTGCGGATTATTTCCTCTTGCAACGAAAATCCCTATACCCTGCTGGAGAAGAATTTATTGCGCAAGGATCTTTTTTACCGCCTGTCCACAATCACGATCAATCTCCCTCCGCTCAGGGAACATCCGGAGGATATTGAAGAGCTGGTTTATTATTATATCGGACAGAATTCATTTACCTATGCAAAAGCGATCCGTCATATCAGCCCCGAGGTGGTGGAGCGGTTCATATCCTACAACTGGCCGGGAAATGTGAGGGAGCTGTTTCACGTTCTGGACTATGTGCTGAATGTGATCGACGATGATACAATCCGCCCGGAGCACCTGCCGGACTTCCTTTTTAACGAGAAGGGAGTGGAAGAGAAAGCTTTGCCCGCAATGCAGCGGGAATATGCACATCAGACACTCCAGGAAACTATGGATGAATTTGAAGGGAAGGTGCTCCGGCTGGCGCTGAAAGAGTATAACTACAATATCACGCAGACCGCCCAGGCGCTCGGAATCCACCGGCAGGGGCTGCAGTACCGGATTAAAAAATATGGTATTATAATCTGAGGGATTAAAAAAGAACTGCCGTCAGCAGATTTACCATCTGCGCGGCAGTCCTTCTACGTCTGTTATAAATTAACTCTTTTTCTCGCTCTTATCTTTCTTAAACCGGGCGAAGAATCCCTTCTTCTTTGGAATCGGCGGGATACCACCGCGGACGCTCTTGACATCCGTTATGTACAAGCCGCTGATTACAACTTTGGCTTCTGTCTTTACAGGGAGCTGTAAAAATGCCTTGTCATCTGCAATAAGTGTTAAGACCTTCGGTCCGACTTTTGCCTTGACAATCGGGAGCTTGGCTCTTTTCATATACCAGGGAGTCTGATCGATTACCGTCTTAGGAAGACCGGACTCTTTAACTTTCAGCTTCTTCTTATCAATAACGAGAATCGAAACCGTCTGTTTTGCAGCTTCCATCATGGTCTGCTGCTCTGCCTGACGCTTTTCCATCTTCCTGCCGAAGTAATAAAGTACTGCCAGAGCGATGACTGCAATGACCAGGATGATGAGCACTACGTTCAGAATTGTCTGCATAAAAATACCTCCGTAAATTATAGCGGTGGGATATGGCGAAAATAAAAAGCGACAGGAAAACAGCCCCTTTCCGTTGAAAACTACAGCCTGTCCTTAAACACCATAAAAAATAACCGCACTTATCGCTATTATAGCATCAGAAGGTGGAATTGGCAAGGAAAATAAGACCGGCACAACTTAGCCGGCACAACTTATCCCTAACGCCCTCTGGCAGTATACCGCGGAGTGTTTCCATGCATATTTTGTATGAAATCCTGAGTTACACATCCCTGTTGGACACAAGCTGGCTCATTGCGGAACGCAGTATAATGCTTTTCATATTTTTATCTTTATACGTTGTTTTCTCCGGGCAGATGGGCTCGCGGACGGCGCAGAGCCTCTGTTCCAGCTCTTTAAAATGAGTATAGAGCGTCTCCCCGTGTTTGGCCTGATGGAATGAGACTAAGAGCTCATCCAGCTGCACAGTGAAGTAATCGAACAGCGTTTCATTGACCTTTTTTATCATATTGCAGGTGGACTCGATGGAGACCACGCGTTTTGCTCCGATTGTCATCACATTTTCCCGCAGACAGCCCCGGTATTTTTCCGACCATAGCACGGCGTCCAGAATCCGGTCCACCCCGATGATATATTCCGCTTCGGACAGATAGTGTGTCAGAACTTCCTCTGAAAGTGATGCATAGGGGACCGGGATATAGTGATACTGGTTCAGCCCCATTTCACAGCAGCGCCCGATCAGGGAATCAATATAGGGCTGCCGGTTATTAAAAACATAAATATCCGATCCGGCCGGTATGGAAGTGATTTGCAGATAAAACTGGGCGGAGGGCTGCATATCCAGTAATATCACCTTTTCAGGACTGATGTGGCGCAGGATATGTGGCATTTGTGACTGGTTGCATACGTAGAGAACCCCGTCCGTCCTTGCCGTCAGTTCGCCAAGAGGGCAGGCATAGACCGGGATATGGTCCTGCAATATCGAAGTGAGCGCATCCTTTAGTTCATCCGCCAGAATCTGGTTACTGCCCACAGTATATAATTTATATGTCATAAAACTGCCTCCCTGTAATGAAATCTTCCAGTTCACGGTGGAATAACTGCGCATGTTCCGAAAGCTCCTGCCCTGAAAGAAGATAAATATTGATTTCCCAATCCGGTATCTCGATGGGAGCCGGACTGTAGTCTTCAAAAAAATCAAGAAGAAAGTCGGGAACCAGGGCCGCGCATTTACCCTGTCTCAAAAGTTCTGCGGTAATGGAGAAATTACCACTGTAGGATAGGGTTACCGGCTTGCCCATGTTTTGGAAAAAGGCGGCCGCCTTCCTGGTAAAGGTATATCCGGGGCTCATCAGGATTATCTGCTCCGGTGCCCCAGTTTTTTTCGGTGTCCTGGCATTCTCCATAGCCATGGCTTCCTCCGGCTGGCTGCGGCACACAGCGCACAGTTTGCCGGACAGCACGGGCTTTGCCGCCAGCCTGCCGGAGTGGAAGGAATCCGAATCTCCCAGACCGATGCCGACCTGGTATCCCTCGCGTTCCAGCGCCGCCTGGATCTCAGAGCAGCTGCAGTAGAGGCAGCTTAGCCGGATCTGAGGGTATTTTTCCTGAAAAGCGCGGCGTCCCGGCAGAAACACAGGAAGAGCCAGACATGAATCCACTGCCGTTTTGAGCACCTGACGCTTCTGTTCCTTCAATTGATTCATCTGAAGCAGAATATGATCCACATCATTTAACACCACTGATACATGGCGGTAAAAAGTCTGCCCTTCTGCAGTCAAATCTACATTCCGTTTCGTCCTGTTAAAAAGTTTAATTCCCAATTCGTTTTCCAGATTATTAATCGCGTTTGTGATGGCGGGCTGAGAAACAAACAGCACTTCCGATGCCCGGGTAAAACTCTTGTGCCTGCACACGGCGATAAAGTATTCCAGTTGTCTAAACTCCATATTAAATATTCCTCCCCCTTTGCCCATTGTACCATATGAAAATTCTGATTTCATTTATTTTATCATCACTTTTTCTTATTAATAGATAGATAATTGTTATGAAAAATATATTTATAACTATAATAATGTTTCGTTATTAGACAATTTTTCCCGGTTATGATTTAATTAGGCTAGTTTCCATGATACGCGATGAACTGCAGCAGATCAGATGGAAAAATAAGGAAAAAACACTTGAATACAGTAATTAAGAAAGGAAGACATCTATGAACGTACTTACAAAACAACTCAGATGGATGAACAGTATTTTCATGAAGCTGATAAAGTGGATCTCAATTGCCGCCTTTGCCGTCATGCTTGCGGCGGCGAGTCTTCAGATTATCATGCGCTTTGTATTTCAGACGCCCCTTGCATGGACGGATGAGGTGGCTCGGTACTGTTTTATCTGGTCAACCATGCTCGGCTGTGCCTACCTCGTCCAGAAGGGCGGCCATTCCAGCGTGGAAATTTTGGGAAATGCCCTGACCGGACAGGCTAAATGTTATCACGGAATCCTGGTGGATTTACTCTGTCTGTTCTTTTATGCAGTTGTTGTCAAAGGAGGAATTACTCTGGTGCAGGCGGGAGCGACGTCCAATTCCGTGGCGTGCAGTATTCCGATGGCTCTTGTTTATTTAATCGTGCCTCTCTCGGGGGTGTTGATGTTCTTATTTCAATTTCAGGTACTGTTAGAGAAAATGATACGAAAGGGGAGTGATTTATAATGGCTGTTGCAATTCTATTTCTCGTTCTGATCCTGATGCTGGCTCTGGGAGTGCCCATTGCCGTGGCTCTTGGGCTGGGAACGATCGCCGCAATCTTTGTGGACGGGACTATTCCGATTGCACTGGTGGCACAGAGGATGTTTACCTCCAATGATTCCATCTCCATGATGGCGGTTCCCTTCTTTATGTTGGCCGGTTCAATTATGACGGCCGGAGGCATTTCCAAACGTCTGGTGGATTTTTCAAATACACTGGTGGGATGGATTACCGGCGGGCTGGGAATGGTTGCCACGCTGACCGCCATGTTTTTTGCCGCCATCTCGGGTTCCTCCAGCGCCACCGCTGCCGCAGTGGGAGGCACCCTGATACCGGAAATGAAGCGGGAGGGCTATGACACCGAATTTTCGGCCAGTGTAGTGGCGGCTGCTTCCACCACGGGCATCGTTATTCCGCCCAGCGTCAGTATGGTTCTCTATGCCGTGGCTGCGGGAGTCTCTGTCGGAACTCTGTTTTTAGCCGGTTTTATTCCGGGAATTCTCATGGGTGTGGCGGTTATGATTGTGCTTCATCACCAGGCGAAAAAGCGCGGCTATCCTGCATCGGAGAAGAGTAGTCCCAGGGAGATTGTACGGACCTTCTTTTCAAGCGTATGGGGACTTCTGACTCCCGTCATCATTATCGGCGGCATTTACGGCGGGATTTTTACTGCTACGGAGGCTGCTGCGGCTTCCTGTATTTATGCCCTGATCGTCAGCGCCTTTATCTACAGGGAACTGCATTTAAAAGATTTGCCCAAAATCTTTATGGATTCCGTTTTATCTACTGCCGTTGTTATGTTCGTGATGAACGCAGCCGGACTTTTCAGCTGGCTCATCACGGCATACCGGGTTCCCCAGCTTGTGACCGCATTCTTTTTGTCGGTGACGGATAATAAATATGTAATGCTTTTCCTGGTAAATATTTTGCTGCTGATTGTGGGAACCTTCCTGAATGCATCGTCCGCCGTGATCATTCTGGCGCCGATCCTGGTTCCGCTACTCAGCGCGATGAACGTTGATCCGATTCTGCTCGGCATTATCATGGTGGTCAACCTGGCCGTCGGTTGTATCACGCCGCCGGTGGGAGTGAGTTTGTTCGTGGTCCAGACAATCTCCGGGACGCCGTTTAACGTGATATGTAAAAATATTGTTCCCTATTTGATTGCACTGATTCTGGTTTTACTGCTGATTACCTATGTGCCGGTACTGTCTCTGGGACTGCCGAAACTGCTCGGTGCTATGTAGGGAGGAATTAAATTTAAGCATAAAATATAAGTTTAATACGAAAAAGGAGAAAATCATGAAAAAATGGAAAAGAAACTCATTGGCAATTGTTCTGTCATGTTTGTCCGTTGCGATGACGGCCTGCGGAGGAGCGGGAGAGACTCGGGAAGAAAACGGCCAGGAACAGGGGACTGCGCCAAAGCAGCAGGAGGAGCAGGCTAAAAGCAGCAGCGGCCAGGATTCCCAGTCGTCTGCCGCTGATAAAGCAGGCTCAGCATCCGGGCAGGACGCCGAACTTTCGGCAGCCGTAGATTCAATGAAGTCCGTTACTCTTAAATTCGGCACTAATCAGGCGGCAGGCTCCCCAGCCCTGGACGGCTGTAATTACTGGGCTGATCTGGTGGCGGAAAAAACGGACGGGAAGATTAAGATCGAAGTTTATGAATCGAATACACTCGGCAGCCAGGCCGATATGCTGGACGGCTTAAAAATGGGAACCATCGATATCAGCTACAATTCACCGGCCACGATGTCCGCAGCCGTTCCATCTGTAGCGATTCTGGATCTGCCCTACATTTTCCAGAGCCGGGAACATGCCTACAAGGTGTTGGACGGTGAAATAGGCAGGGAAATCTTCAAAAAAGCGGAAGAGCAGGAAGGATATTATGTACTGGCCTCTTTTGAGGGAGGATTCCGACAGTCCATTAATTCGGTCCACACGATAGCGGATTTGGCTGGTTACTCCAAGCTCAAATTCCGGGTTCCCGAGAGCAAGGTATATCTGGGATTATACGAGAAGCTCGGAGCGATCCCGACAGCCATGGCCATGGGTGAACTGTTTACGGCGCTGCAAAACGGGACTGTGGACGGCATGGAGTCACCGATTGCAACGATAGCCAGCAACCGTTACTATGAAGCAGCCAAATACCTGACCATTGACAATCATATTTATGCAGCGAACCCGATTCTCATCAGCAAAAAAACATTGGATCAGTTTCCGGATCCGGTACGGCAGATGCTTTACGATACCTGCAGAGAGGCCTGCGAATGGGAACGCGTACGTTCCGCAGAAGAGGAAGACAAATTAATTGAGGAAATGAAAGCGGCTGGAGTGGAAGTGACGGAGCTTTCAGATGATGCACTTCAGGAGATAATCAAATCTGTCAAACCCATGTGGGATGATTTTGCCGGGACAGTTGGAGCAGATATGATAGAAAAAGTGGCCGGGGCGAATTAGACGGATACCCGAAGTAAACGAAAGGAATATAGAAAATAATGAAGATTATCAGCATCAAAGAAAAAACGATTCCATTTGGCACGGCCATTGCCAATGCGTATATTAATTTCAACCAGATGACGGGAAGCATTGTGGCAATTGAAACGGATGTAATCAGAAATGGGAAGCCGGTGGTCGGCTACGGATTTAACTCAATTGGCCGATATGCGCCCACCAGTATCCTGAGGGACAGGATGATTCCCAGACTGCTGGATGCCGTTGATATCTATACGGAGGACGGTTCAAACCTCGATCCGTTTAAAATTAACCAGATCCTCAAAAGCAATGAGAAACCGGGCGGCCATGGGGACAGGGCCCACGCGGTCGGAGCCATCGATATGGCGGTCTGGGACACAGTGGCAAAGATAGAGGGAAAACCCCTGTGGAAGCTCCTCTCAGAACGCTTTAACAATGGCAGGTACGATGAAAAAATCTATACATACGCTGCCGGGGGATATTATTATCCGGACAGCAGCATTGATAAACTGAAGGATGAAATGAAGAGCTACCTGGATCGTGGATTCAGACAGGTCAAAATGAAGATTGGAGGAGCGCCGCTTGGTGAGGATCTTAAACGTCTGGAAGCCGTCGTCTCCGTGGTGGGCAGCCCTTCCGATGTGGCGGTGGACGCTAACGGCCGGTTCTGCCTGGAAGAAGCCCTGGCATACGCCAGGGCGCTGGAACCGTATGGCATCAAATGGTATGAAGAACCGCTGGATCCCCTCGACTTTGCTTCTACCGCCATTGTTGCGGAACATTTCAGCGGCTCTCTGGCAACGGGGGAGAATATATTTTCTCTCCAGGATGCCCAGAATATGATACGTTACAGCGGCCTGAGGCCGGACCGTGATTACATCCAGATTGACTGTCCCCTGAGTTATGGACTGGTGGAATATATGAAAATTCTGGATATGCTGGATATCCACGGATGGAATAAGCGGCGCTGTATCCCTCACGGAGGCCATATGTTCTGCCTGAACATTGCCGGAGGCATGGGGCTGGGAGGAAATGAGTGCTATCCCGACGTGTTCCAGCCATTCGGCGGCTTTGCCGATGATGTGCCTGTGGTGGATGGGTATATTACGCTGCCCGATGTGCCGGGAATCGGTTTTGAGCTGAAGAGCAATTTGTATGAGGTGATGAGAGGTGTCTGCTGAACCGTTTAGGCAGGAAAGCCGATGTAACCCAATATACCTGACCGCTTTATCATATACCAGAAGGAACGGGGAAACTGCCGCAGCAGTTCCCCCGTCCTTCTGAAGTATGAAATTAGCAGTATGAGAGTTTTTTAAAGGTTGATCGCTCCCGTTTCCTCTTCAACGAGCTGAATCAGGGTACCATCCTTGACAAGCGAGTAAATGTATTCGATATCCGGATAAAAGAACCGGTCATTTTCGGCAAAGGCAACTTTTTCGCGGATAAAATCATGAATTTTCGCGGTTGCTTTTCCCTGTTTCAGCGGTTTCAGGAGGTCGATGGCCTGCAGGGAAACCATGATGTCGATTGCGATGATGTACTGGAGCTTCCGTACCGCCTCACCAGCTCTTTTTGCGGCGTTATACGCCATGGAGACGGGATCTTCCTGTCCGGCGCAGGTGGGAATGGAGTCGATGGAAGCCGGGACGGCCAGCAGCTTGATTTCGTTCTGCAGCCCGGCGGCCGTATACTGAGGAATCATGAAACCGTTGTTCAGGCCCGGGTTTGCAACGAGAAAAGCGGGAAGACCGTCATTTAAGTTGCGGTTTACCATGCGGTCGATACTTCTCTCGGCCTGGTTTCCGGCGATTGCAGCCGCCATTCCAATCATGTCTGCATGGGAACCGACAAAGGAACCGTCGAAGTTGCCGCACATCAGGGCCTCGCCCCTTCCGTCTTCCGTATCAAAGATCTCCGGATTGTCGCTGACGGAATGCATCTCCTCTAAAATCACTTCATATGCCTCCTTGACAAGCCGGTAAGCGGCGCCGTGGATATGAGGCATACCTCTCATCACATAGGCGTCCTGAACCTTGGAGTCTTTATGTGTCTCACTGATTTCACTGCCTTCCAGCATGCGCAGCAGGTTAGCGGCGGATGTTCTCTGTTCATCATGTTCCTTGTTGTTGTGGATTCTTTCATCCAGGGCCTTTGTCGTGCCGCGCAGCGCCTCAAAACAAAGGGCGCCTGCGATCTCCAGGTTCTTCATCGAGATGATGGAGTCGTAGGATGCCAGCAGGGCAAGGGCGGTAACGGTGATAGTGCCGTTTAACATGGACAGTCCCTCTTTACACTGAAGTTCAATGGGGGCCAGTCCCTTTGCGGCCATTGCCTGGATCGCCGGAATTTTTTCTCCGTTCTCAAGCACATGGCCTTCTCCAATATAGGCCATGACAAGATGCGCCTCCACTCCGAGATACCCTACGCTTCCTTCGCCGGGGGCAAAGGGAACCAGGTTGTTGTTGAGAAAATCGCGGATCAGTTCAAGGGTTTCCAGACGGATGCCGGAATGGCCGTGGCCCAGGTTGATGATTGTCATGAACATGACGGCTCTGGCCTGTTCTTCGGTAAGCGGAGTCCCAACGGCGCAGGCGTGGGAGCGGACAATATTTTTCTGTAGAGTCCTGGCATCCTCTGGTTTGATTGTATACCTGACATTTTCGCCGAAACCGGTGGTTACGCCGTAGATAATACGCCCTTCCTCCAGAAACCGGTCGATCAGGCGGCGGTTGGCTCTGATTTTTTCACAGAACTCTTCCGAAAAAGTAACTTTTGCGTGGAAACGGACAACGGCCATAAAGTCGTCCAATCCCAGTTTCTTGCAGTCTGTAAGAGTGATTTCCTTTAATGCGGATGGATTTTTCAATTCGATTTTCATAATTCAGGCTCCTTTAATAATTTATTTGTATATAGTCCGGCGCGTATCCTGACTATCCGGACACGGCGCCGCAGGTTTTTAGAACTGCTGCCCCGGAGACAGTTCCGTTATATTCCCGCCATAGTCCCGTTCCATTTAAGCTATTTTTCTGCAGCGGCCGTTCCGTTTTTTTCCGGCCGGTAGGTTAATAATGAAACAATGGCAAAGATAATCACGGAGAAAAAGCAGCTCATGATATCGGACGGCACGCCGAAAACGGAAAAGCCGTTCATTCCCAGGACTACGAACAGCAGACCGCCTGCCAAACCGGCGAATGCCCCCTCTTTTGTTGCCTTTTTCCACAGGAGGCCGCCTACGACCGGGGCAAATACGCCGGCGGTGTAAATGGTGTAGGAAAGTAGTAACAGGTTCAGGATATTCGGCAGCATCAGAGCGACAAATACGGAAATCAGGCCGATAATCAGCGTCCAGAGACGGGACATTTTAAGCAGTTTTGCATCGTCGGCCGCCTCTCCCCTCAGGATAAAGCGCAGGTAGACGTCGCCGATTACATGGGAGGTGGCGGCTGTCAGGATGGAGTCGGCGGTTGAGAGGATGGCCGCGATAACGGCTGCCAGCGTAATTCCGCCCAGAGCAGGAGGCAGTATGGTGGAAATAATCTGCGGAACCACCAGGGACGGATTGGCAAGCTCCGGGAACAGGGCCTTGCCCGCGATACCCAGAAGAACCGGGAAAAAGGTGAGGATCCCCACAATCACGCATGCCATGATTCCGGCCTTTTTGGCTGTGCCTGTGTCTTTCGCGGCAAATAATCTCTGGTAAACGTCCTGTCCAATCAGGGTGTAGATGAACATCGGAAGGATCAGGTAGAGAATATAGGAAGGTTCAACGCCCTGTGTCATTGTGAAATAATTCGTTGTTGTCTGTGCATTCACGGCATCCACCAGGCCGCCCCATCCGCCCAGGTGATGAATCGTGAAAAAGGTTGCGGCAATAATTCCCGCTCCGGCTACGATAATCTGGATAAAATCCGTAATCGTGACGGCCCACAGCCCTCCGACTACGGTGTAGCCGATAAAGAATGCGGCGGCGATGAGCCCTCCCACAACCGGGCTGCCGATACCGATGGAAGAAAGAATACTTCCGGCAGAGTTTACCTGTCCGGCCAGAATTCCAACCAGGGCCAGGAGCGACAGCATCGCGCAGAGAAAACGGAGCAATGGGCTGCCGTATCTTGTCTCCAGAATTTCAGCAACCGTGTAAAGCTGCATACCCTCCATTTTCTTAAGTACCAGGCATACGGCCAGGATGCCGACGGCTCCGGCCAGCCCGTTGTACCATGCAATCATTCCCGACGAATAGGCCTCGGCACCGAGGCCTACCACATAACCGCCTCCGAAGTAGGTCGCAGCCAGGGTAAATGCGGCCAGGAAAACGCCCAGCCGCCGCCCGGCGAGCAGGAAGTCCTCGGTGGAAGAATTGAACTTGTTTGCCCACACGCTGACACCAAACATGATTACCAGATACGAGATTAGAATTACCGTTAACATGAAAGATTCCTCCTTTGAATTTATACCTGATTAATAAGCAAGAGGCGTGCCAGAATTTTTGGAATGATGAAAAAATATAAAAAAACTTTACAATTGTAAAATGCAAGGCGGATGAAGGCATATCGGGAAAACGGTGTCCGTTGGCCGGATAACCGGAGACGGAAGGCGGAAAATAGGTGTCCAAATGAATGAAAGGTATCATAGGACAACAGAAATAAAGATTTAAAAAACAGGAAAATTCGCATTATGTTAAGAAAAAATACAAGGCATTCTCTAAATATGAGAGCGATATTCTCCAAATATAAGGGCGGCATTCTCCAAATATAAGAGCGAAAAAAAGTCTCTTGTTACCTAAAACTGCAAAAAAATTTTGCAATTGCATAAATATTTTGCAGTTGAGATGGACAAAACATGGCAGTTATGCTAAGTTAAGACCAAAGAACAGGCGGAGGTGGAGATATGGCAGATTTGTATGATATCAGTCTTCTTACGGATTCCGAAGGCAGACTGCTCAGAATCCGTTGGGAGAACGGAGCGCTTGAAAAGAAATATAATTCGTTTTGGAGTAAATATACGGGACGTCCCCTGGAGACCCTGACTGAGTTTTCATGGAACAGGGAAGAGGAGAGCGTCACCTGGCACAATGAACTTTTCCAGTATCAGACGGAGGAACTGGAGGAGGGCAGGCGTCTCTTTCTGCTGAAGAGGGGACTGGGCAGGCGTTTGCTTTATGAGAAGGTGTTTGATACACTGGACGAGAGCATTCAGATTTATGATGAACATGGCAATATTCTTTATTTTAACAGTGTGGCGAGAGAGATTATTGAAAATGACGGGGCGGTGGAAGGAAAACATCTCCTGGATGTGTTCGACGTGGAGGCCGACGACAGCACGACCCTGGAGGCCCTTCGCATGGAGGCGCCGGTGAGGTACAGATTCAAGCATTACTATTCCAGAAAGGGGACGGAACTGTTTACGGTTAATTCTGCTTTTCCGGTAAAAATGGATGGGAAGACAATTGCGGCCCTGGCCCTGGAAGAAAATATTTCAGTCATTTACCGCAAGGCGGAACAGCTTGAAAAGCTTCAGAATGCGGTGAAAGAGAAGGTCTCCGAGTCCTCCGATTACCGCCGGGACACCGGATACAGCTTTGACAATATGATAGGCCATCATCCCGGAATTAAAAAGCTGAGAGAACTGGCGAAAAAAGTGGCGTATCAGAATAATAATGTCCTGATCGTTGGCGAGACAGGAACGGGAAAAGAGATTATCGCACAGAGCATCCACCGGGCAAGCGCCAGGAAGAAAGCGCCGTTTGTAGCCCTCAATTGTGCGGCCATACCGGAGGGCCTGATAGAAAGTATTTTATTTGGGACGGCAAAAGGCTCGTTTACCGGAAGCGCCGATAAAAAAGGCCTTTTGGAAGAAGCGGATAAAGGTACCCTGTTTCTGGATGAGCTGAATTCCATGAGCCTCAGCATGCAGGCCAAGGTACTGCGCGCCCTCCAGGAAGGGACGTATAGACGGGTGGACGGAAGCAGGGAATACAGGACGGATGTGAGGGTGATCTCAAGCTGCAACGAGAATCCGTTTCTGCTGATGGAGCAGCAGAAGCTCCGCTCCGACTTATTTTACCGTCTGGCAACCATTATTCTGGAAATACCGCCTCTGCGTGAGAGGCCGGAGGATATAGAAGAACTGATCCTGTACCATATTGCCCAGATTAAAGGGGAGTATGCCTTCCCGTTCAACGAGATAGAACCGGCGGTGCTCTGGCAGTTACAGCAGTATTCCTGGCCGGGCAATGTCCGGGAACTGTTCCATGCGGTGGATTACGCGATGAACGTGGCCGCGGACCGTGTATTCCGCCTGGAATATCTTCCGGCGTATTGTTTCCGGAAAACAGAGACGGGTGCGGCTCGGGGAACGGAAGAAACGGCGCGGACAGGAGAGGCAGCGCCGGGAAGCGGGCGGCCCGGGAAACTGGCCGGAGGCACGCTCCAGGAACAGATGGAAGACTATGAGTCGGAAATCATCACGGAGACGCTGCGCCATTACTGCGGAAACGTCACCCAGGCAGCCAAAAAACTGGGACTTAAACGTCAGAGCCTGCAATACCGGATACGGAAATATGGGATTATAAATTAAAGTAATGCAGAAGCGCGGGATCAGGAAAGAATGGTGGGATAAACGCGAAAATGTGAAAAAGGGCGGTTATTATGCTCAGGGAACATGGTGGTTTCTCTGAATCATAACAGCCGTCCTTTTTTGCGTGTCGGCCGGCCTCGAAATAAGTTGAAAATTGAGCCGGACAACCGAAAGCTTACATAATGGCAAGAAGGGGATGAAAAATGATTACCATAATAATTAAAAAATGAAAATAAATTTACATTTCTATTGACTTTCAGATACATAGTTTTTATAATGAAACCATGGAGGAATACAGATGGAAAAAAACGTATTGAGTATCATAGGTGAAAGCTATGAAAACCTGACTAAAACTCAAAAAAAGCTGGCTGATTTTATAAAAGATAATATACATATACTGCCGTTTTTATCGATCACGGAACTGGGTGGGAAGACTGGGGTCAGTATGGCCAGTATCACCAGATTCACCAGAGAACTGGGCTTTAACGGCTACTCGGAATTCCAGAAAAGTGCGGCGGATTTGATCCGCAAGGATGTAGTGCCGATGCGGGAGCTGAAGCACTCGATCACGGAGGAGGGGGAGGAGGACATTCTCAGCCGGATGATAAGACTGAATATCAACTCCTTGGAAACTCTGAACAGCGAAGATTTGAAAAAGAATTTTCAGGAATCGGTGGAACTGATAACAAATTGCCGGAAACTGTATATTACAGCAGCACGTTCCTCGTACAGCGTGGCTTATTACCTGTATTTTATGCTGAAAGAGTTCATGGAGCAGGTGGAACTGCTGACAGAGGGAACGGGAGATATTTCAAATAAGCTTCAGTATATAGAAGAAAATGACTGCCTCATTGCAATCAGCTATGAGAGATATACGCGGGCGACCTATAATATTGTGTCATACCTGAATAAAAAGGGATGCAAAATTATCGCGATCACGGACAGTCATTCATCACCGATCGCGCTCAAAGCGACAAATGTCCTTTTGGCAAAACACGCGGTGGACACTTATTCTTTTGTTAATTCAATGACGGTGGCTAACGCTCTGATAACGGCGGCAGGAAGGAGGGATAAAGAGAATACATTAAAGAAATTAGAACGCCAGGACGAGATAGCACTCGAGTATGGATTATATTTGTAAGAAAGAAATATAACATTTTCAGAATATTCAGGACAATAAAGGAAGGAACTAATAAAGCGCTGCATGTTGGCCCATTCAGACAATCTTTAAAGAGCTCCCCCCCTTCTTTTAGTATACGCTAAAAACAGGCAAATTGCAAGAAGCCGGGCGGTACTGTCTTAGAAGGTTTCCATCGTCTGACGGAAGCCGGTATTTCCCTGAAAAAGTTATAAATAAAACTGAATAGGAACCGATTTCACCACGGCAGAAAGCCGTGGTGTAAAAAGATGGGGTAGTGGAAGGAGATGCTGTAATGATTTTAGGGTTACCGCCTATTTTAGGATTTTTGCCTTTGATTCTCTATATCATCCTGATGATGAAGGGAAAAGATATGAACCTTTCCGTCTTGATTTGTGTCATTCTTGGCGCTGTCATGACGGGGGAGACTGTGAGTGGATTTGGAACCGTACTCCAAAACTCACTCAGTTCATTTTTGTCACTGATTGGATTTATCATTGTACTTGGCTCAGGACTGGGCGAGGTACTTACCAAAACAAAAGTTGCACACAATATTGTCCACCTTGTCATTGGAAAAGCAAAATTAAAATCCCAGAAGCAGGCAATTTTAATTGCGATGTGCACGTCGACGCTTCTTGTTTCCATGCTTGGGACACTTTCCGGTTCCAATGCAATCATTGCGCCGATTCTGATACCAATCATGGCCAGTCTGGGCATTACTCCCAGCACACTCGGCGTTATTCTGCACGGAGCCGGTGCCGCCGGACTGCAGATTGGCCCTTTTGTTCCTCCGGTTGCAACTGTGATGGGGTTAACGGGGCTTAATTACAGCCAGTATATGAAAACGGCCGGACTGCCGTTGGGACTGATCATATGGGTCTGTACTTTTTTTGTGGCCTGCCGCACCCAGAAACTGACGGAAGGAAAAATTACTTATAATAAAGAAGATTCAGTCGCCGAAGATTTTCAGGTGACACCGGAGATTAACAGGGCAACCTGGGCATTTGGAATCACAATGCTTATCATGCTTATTTACGGCGTCATGGTAAAGGCGGGAGCTTCTTATGCCATTGTGGTAATGCTGGTGGCTTCTCTTGTAACGGCGATGGCGTCGGGAATGGGAATTGCACAGGGGCTGACAACTCTTGTTCAGGGAGCGTCCAAGATGTTCTGGATGTTTTTCATGTTTATTCTCTTTGATCCGTTCCTCAACTATGTGGCCGCATCCGGGGCATTTGACGCGATTGCCGGATACATGCAGCCGCTCATCGATGCGGGTGGAGTTGTGGTATTCCTGATGTTGAGCACCGCGATCGGCGTGTTTGGAATATCGGGAGCCGGTGTTGCGCAGGCAAAGATGATTCACGATCTCTTCCTGCCTCTCGTAGTAGTACTCTCTGTAAAAATGGATATTTGGGCGCTGGTCGTGCTGGTAGGCTGCCAGATCACATTTTTTGTCACCCCGACGGTCGACATGGTTGGAAATATGGGACTCGCCAGATCAAAGGACATCAAGGCAATGCTGAAAAACGGCTGGGTTATTACGATCATTACATTTATCTATGTGTTGATTCGGGCTGTAATGTATAATGGATGACAAAAAAAGTATGACATGGCTGTTCAAGCGGCGGCATTTTGCGTGGTGGAAGCTGCGATGGTATTGAACATCCGGAGAATTTTAAACGAGAACTGCATCAGGGGATCGGGGAACTAGCTGGGGAGCAGAATCCCCGGTCCAAATTAAAAGGAAGTAGTCCGGAATGCCTCTGAAGGCGCCGGATCGTGGCCAGGAATTGAGTTTAAAAACAACAGAAGGAAAGGTATAAAAGGGGATAAAATGACAAATTTTGCATTACTTCAGACAGATATTAAATTTTGTGATTTTGAATATAACGCCGCGCATGTAACTGATTTAATTAATACGGCAATGAAGAAGACGCCGAGACCTGATGTGATCGTGCTGCCGGAGGACTGGTCCTCGGGTTTCTCAGATGAAATGTTTCATCACATGGGAGATTATATCGAAACAATTGACGGTCCTGCAGTCACCGTATTAAAAGAATGTGCAAAAAAACATTCTGTATGGATCGTGGCAGGCTCAATCGGAATTCAGTTTGACGACGGTATGAGAAATACGACGTTTCTGATTAACCGGGAGGGAAAAATTGTAGGTGATTACAGTAAAATGCATCTATACAGCGATATGGATGAGGATGTGCCGTATCTGCATGGCACAAAGACGGAGGTTTACGATACGGAGCTGGGCCGGGTCGGCTTTATGATCTGTTACGATATCCGGTTCTGCGAGCTGTCCCGCACCTATGCGCTGAAGGGGGCAGAAATGGTGATCGTCACATCCAATTTTCCCAATCCCAGGGTATCTCACTGGAGAACGCTTTTAATGGCAAGAGCCATAGAAAACCAGATGTTTATTGTGGCCTGCAACCGTGTGGGGGAAAGCCCGATGGGCACCTACTGCGGCCATTCAATTATCATTGATCCTTGGGGAACGGTGATTGCGGAGGGAGGAGACGGTGAAGAAATTATTACCGGAACGGTGGATCTTTCCGCGGTAAAAGAAATACGTGAAACCATCCACATGTTCCGCGACCGCAGACCGGGAAGCTACGGTGAGATTCTGGCCGGGGAGGAGTAATGGGAATGGATGCGGTAAAGCTGGAAAAAGAGATTACAAACCTCTGTTCCCGTGTGTCCGGAAGTAAGTCCGTCATTGTCGAAAACATGAGAACCGGAGAGAAAATTGAAATAAACGGGAATGAAATTTTTCCGGCCGCCAGTCTTATCAAGCTTCCGATACTCTTAACATTATTTTCGATGGCGGAAAAAGGGCAGATCGTTTTGGAAACCCGCGTAGAGGTGACAAAAGACTGCCATGTGGGGGGATTCGGGGTGCTCAAAGATTTGGAAAACGGTCTTAACCCGACGATCCGTGATTTAGCCGTGTTGATGATCACCCTGAGCGACAATATTGCCACGAACCTCTTAATTGATAGGATAGGAATGCCTGAGATCAATTGTGAAATTAAAGCACTGGAGATGAATGATACGGCTCTTCTCAGGAAGATGATGGATGCGGAGGCAAAAAAGGTGGGACTTGACAACGACACAAGCGCCGCGGATATCAGGAAGATTCTGAAGGCGGTTTTAAAGAGCCCATTCAGGGAGGAGATTCTGGATATCCTGTTCCGTCAGCAGTGCAATAATAAACTCCCGGTTTTTATGGGAGAAGAAATCCGCTTTGCACATAAGACCGGGGATTTGCCGGGAGTGGAACATGATGCGGGTATTATATGTGCAAATGGGGAAGAAATCATCGTTATTGTGCTTACAAAAGATCTTGCCGACAATCAGGAGGGGATTTGGCTGAATCAGGAAATCGGGAAATTGCTCTACAGGAATTTATATTAGAAGACGGGCTGAGTGATTAAACGAGAGGTTTTGTTATTTTCAAACAAGAGAAGGGATAAAAAGAAGCTTTAAATATTAAAAGAAGCTGCAAAGAAAGAAGCTGCATAGAAAGAAGGTAAAAATAAGAAGGCACAAATAAGAAGGCACGAAAGAAGAGGGTATAAAAAAAGAAAGTATAAGAAATTTTAATGTAAAAGAATAGAGGAATAAAAACATGAACAGAGGAATCATAAAAAATGTGGAAATCAAGGTTCTGGAACTTCCGCTGAAGAAACAGTGGAAAATCTCGCTGTACGAGCAGAGCACCAGGGCCCATGGCGTAATTAGAATCACAACGGAGGACGGCATCGTAGGATTCGGAGAAGCGGCTCCGTCGCCGGCCTTTATGGGAGAAACAGGCTATACGATGGAGGTGGCCGTCAACCGCTATCTGAGGGACGCGCTGATCGGAATGAATGTTTTTGATACGGAAGTAATTCATGAAAAAATGAATTTTGCCATATACGGAAATTATGCGGCGAAGTCGGCGGCAGACATGGCACTATACGACATCATGGGAAAAATGCTGGATGTCCCGGCATATCGGCTGCTCGGAGGATTATACCGGGAGAAAGTGGCCCTTAGCTGGGTGGTTGGTATGCAGGATTTAGATGCATCCATCCAGGAGGCCAGGGAAAAACTGCAGGAGGGATACCGTGTTCTGAAAGTAAAAGTGGGAAAATCACCGGAAGTCGATATAAAATTGGTAAAACGCATTCGTGATGAACTGGGAGACGGCTTTCCGCTGCGTCTGGATGCCAACCAGGGATACAATTACAGCGCCGCGTATCAGACATTTCAAAGGCTGGAAGAGTTCGGCCTGGAGAGCATCGAACAGCCGGTAAAACGGTGGGATATCCAGGGCATGAGAATGCTGCGTGAACGCCTGAAAACTCCCATCATGGCGGATGAGTCGGTTTCAGATTACCATGCCGTAAACACGGTGATCCGCGAAAAAGCCTGCGACAGTGTAAACATAAAGGTCGGAAAAGTTGGAGGTCTGACAATGGCGAAGAAGATTGCCGCATGCCTGGAGGCGGAAGGCCTGTCTGCAACGGCAGGAAGCAACCTGGAAGTGGGAATTGGATCGGCCGCCAGCATCCATTTTGTGGCCAGCACGCCGAATGCGGATATTCCCAATGATTTACTGCTCGGGGGTCCGCTGCACCAGCATGATATTATAATAGAAGATTTTAAAGTCAAGGATGGTTTTGTAGAAGTCCCCCAATTGCCAGGCCTGGGAATCGAAGTAGATGAAAGCATTTTTAAATAATCCGCAGATACAGGCATTTTTGCAGGAAATTCTCCCTGGTGTCAGAACGCTCAGGCGGGAAATCCATGCGCATCCGGAACAGGGTTATCGGGAGACGGGGACTACTTCGCGGATAAAACTGTTTCTGGAAGAATATGGAGTGCCATTTTACGGATTCGAAAATATGACCGGCGGCTATGTATGGATCAATTGCCGGAAAGAGCGCACGGTCGGCTTCCGCGCCGACATTGATGCCCTGCCGATTGAGGAAAAAAACGAGATAGAATTTAAATCCGTCAACATGGGCGTCATGCACGCCTGCGGCCATGACATGCATGCATCCATCGCAGCGGGACTCTCCGTAATTCTCTGGAAATTCAGAGCTTTTTTAAACGTAAACGTGCTGCTCGTATTCCAGCCCGCGGAGGAGTGCAACCCCACCGGGGGCGCCAGGGCCGTAATCGCCCGTGGAATATTTGAAAAATACGGTGTAACAGAATTCTACGGACTGCACATGTGGCCAGAACTGAGAGTCGGGGAAATCGCCGTAAAACCAGGCCCCATCATGGCATCATCCGATAAACTCCTGATTCAGGTGACCGGCAAAAAAGCGCACGCTGCCGAACCGCAGAAAGGGGTAGATGCCATCTCAATCGCAGCAGAGATCATCAGCGCGGTGGAACATAAAATCCGGCGTGAAATCAGCCCCTTTGAAACTGTGCTCATTTCAATCGGTTCCATCAAAACATCGGGCCGTTACAACATCATATGTGATGAGGTGCTGATTGAGGGAACAATCCGCAGCCTGAACCCGGAAATCCGGTTATTCATACACAAAAGAATAGAAGAACTGGCCCATAACATAGCGACGGCCTACCGCGGGACCACAACCGTCACCATAGAAGACGGCTATGCCCTGGTAAACAACGACACCCGCCTCACAGCCAAATTCCGGGACGCCGCCGAAACCATACTGGGAAAAGATTCTGTCCACACAGAAATCTCCCCCAGCCTAATCGGCGAAGACTTCTCCTTCTACGGCCGGATCCTTCCAACCATGTATTTTTTCATGGGCTGCGAAAGTGAATACCCACTGCACAACGAAAAATTCCTCCCCAAAGAAGCCACCCTGAAAGAAGCCCTGGCCCTGCTGGGGGAATATTTCATAAACTATGTTTAAAACTAAAAGCGCCGAAACATGGCTAAAGGTGAGAACAAACATAACAGTATAAGAACAAAACATAGTAAATAGAAATGGAAGATAGCTAAAAAACCACTTATACAAAAGAAATAAAACAATACTAAATAAAGTCAAAAAACTCAATAAAACCGAATCAAGCTTAATAAACCCAAAACGGACCTTAAGAACAACCACAGCCGGAAACAAAATCACGAACAGCCGGCCGCTGCTTTTCATTAAGGTCTGTTTTGCAAATTCTCAAGACTTCTTTCTATAATAAATATAAAACATAAATAAATATAAAACATAAATAAATATAAAACACAGACAGATAAAGTATGAGCGACAAGCCGGTTTATAAATATAAGCAACTACATAGATGAATCATTACGTAGATGAATCATTATATAGAGGAACGATTACACAGCCGAACCACTACATATAAACCATTACGGACAAATTCGACATAGACATTATAAATCATCCAGCCACCCCCTTTTTATTTCTACAAAACCTACGCGATCTCGACAAATACCTTCCCCATGAAAAAGAGGACAACCAGCCGGATTGCATGGAAGGACGGTCCTGCGAAAACTTAGTGGAGGGGGAGAAGGGCAGATATGATTATGCAGGGAACCTTGAAGTCCGTCTGCACTTGACGAGGTATTCCACGAGTCTAGCGCAGCTACGCACTTCACCGAGCGAAAGCGTTTCCCGGAATAATCATATCTGCCCTTCTCCCCAGCGCTCCCCCTTCCCAAGGACCGCCCATCCATGCCAATCCAGCGTCCGGCCTTTTCATCCCCCACCCGCATAAATACAGGAAATCTGGGCAAAAATTTCCTTGACACACAAATTATTTCATGATAAGATGAAAAATGCACTATTGTGGTAAGCTAGGCTCATAAGGCCGTAGTATGCCCAAAATTAAACCATAGAAAGAAAACAGGGGTGAAACGTCGAATGGAGAAAAGCAGGATGCGTCCGGTGAAAGCCGGTAAAGGTGTAAGAATGACCTTCTCAAGACAAAAAGAAGTTCTGGAAATGCCGAACTTGATTGAGATTCAGAAAAACTCTTATCAGTGGTTCCTCGATGAGGGCCTTCGTGAAGTGTTTGCTGACATCTCCCCGATTGCAGACTTTGCCGGGCACTTGAGTTTGGACTTTGTAGATTTTACACTGTGTAAAGATGACATCAAATATACGATCGAAGAGTGTAAGGAACGTGATGCAACTTATGCTGCTCCTTTAAAAGTAAAGGTTAGACTTTGCAATAAGGATAAAGACGAGATTAATGAACATGAGATTTTCATGGGCGATCTGCCGCTTATGACCGACACCGGTTCCTTTGTAATCAACGGCGCTGAGCGTGTTATCGTAAGCCAGTTAGTACGTTCCCCTGGTATATATTACGGTATTGCACATGATAAGGTTGGTACGGAGCTTTACAGCTGTACAGTTATCCCGAACCGTGGAGCATGGCTTGAGTATGAGACGGATTCCAACGATATTTTCTATGTCCGCGTGGACAGAACGAGAAAAGTTCCGGTTACCGTCCTGATCCGTGCCCTGGGTTATGGAACCAATGCAGAGATCATTGAGCTGTTCGGTGAAGAGCTGAAGCTGGAGAAGAGCTTTGAGAAAGATCCTTCCAGCAACTACCAGGATGGCCTTCTGGAATTATATAAGAAGATCCGTCCGGGCGAGCCTCTTTCCGTAGACAGTGCAGAGAGCTTATTAAACAGCATGTTCTTCGACCCCAGAAGATATGACCTTGCAAAGGTAGGCCGTTATAAATTCAATAAGAAACTTCATTTTAAAAACCGTATTTCCGGCCAGACACTGGGTGAAGATGTCGTAGACATGTCAACCGGTGAAATTCTTGCGGAAAAAGGTACGGTAGTTGATAAACAGCTCGCAACCGATATCCAGAACGCAGCCATCCCTTACGTTTGGATTCAGGGCGAGAGAAAGAACCACAAAGTTCTCTCCAATATGATGGTAGACCTTGCTTCCTATGTGGATTTCGATCCGGAAGAGGTTGGCGTTACAGAGTTAGTATTCTACCCAATCCTCGAAGGTATTCTGGCAGAAGCTGGATCTCAGGAAGAATTAAAAGAACTGATTAAGAGGGATATCCACGATCTGATTCCAAAGCATATTACGAAAGAAGACATCATTGCTTCCATCAACTATAATATGCACCTGGAAGGCGGCATCGGCAACGCGGACGACATTGACCATCTGGGCAACAGACGTATCCGTGCCGTAGGTGAACTCTTACAGAACCAGTACCGTATCGGTCTCTCCAGAATGGAGCGTGTGGTTCGTGAGAGAATGACCACACAGGATATGGAAGGTGTTTCCGCACAGTCCTTAATTAATATCAAGCCGGTAACTGCAGCAGTGAAGGAGTTCTTCGGAAGCTCCCAGCTGTCCCAGTTCATGGATCAGAATAACCCTCTGGCCGAGCTGACACATAAGAGACGTCTTTCCGCATTGGGACCTGGCGGTCTTTCCAGAGATCGTGCCGGATTCGAGGTACGAGATGTTCACTATACACATTACGGCCGCATGTGCCCTATCGAGACCCCCGAGGGTCCGAACATCGGTCTTATCAACTCCCTTGCAACCTATGCAAGAGTAAACCAGTACGGATTTGTAGAGGCGCCTTACCGTGTCGTTGACAAGACAGATCCTCACAACCCTGTCGTAACAGAAGAAGTTGTATACCTGACGGCAGATGAAGAGGATAACTTCGTTGTCGCACAGGCGAATGAGCCGTTAGACGAGGAAGGCCACTTCATTCATAATAACGTATCAGGACGTTTCCGCGAGGAGACATCTGAGTTCCAGAAGAAGAGAATCGACCTGATGGACGTTTCTCCTAAGATGGTATTCTCTGTTGCTACGTCCATGATTCCTTTCCTGGAGAACGACGATGCCAACCGTGCGCTGATGGGTTCCAACATGCAGCGTCAGGCCGTTCCGCTTCTTAAGACAGAGGCGGCAGTCGTTGGTACAGGTATCGAGGGAAAAGCGGCGGTTGACTCCGGTGTCTGCGTAGTTGCAAAGAATGCAGGCGTGGTTGAGCGTTCCGCATCCAACGAGATCATTATCAAGAGAGATTCCGATGGAAACAGAGATGTTTACCATCTTACAAAATTCAAGAGAAGCAACCAGAGTAACTGTTATAACCAGAAACCGATTGTTTACAAGGGTGATCATATCGAGGCTGGAGAAGTTATCGCAGACGGCCCGTCCACAGACAACGGTGAGATCGCTCTGGGCAAGAACCCGTTAATCGGATTCATGACCTGGGAAGGTTACAACTACGAGGATGCCGTTCTTTTAAGCGAGCGGCTGGTACAGGAAGATGTCTATACTTCCGTCCATATTGAAGAATATGAGGCAGAAGCACGTGACACCAAGCTGGGACCGGAGGAGATCACAAGAGATGTTCCTGGTGTCGGCGAGGACGCATTAAAAGATCTGGACGAGAGAGGTATCATCCGTATCGGTGCCGAGGTCCGTGCAGGGGACATCCTAGTGGGCAAGGTTACTCCAAAGGGAGAGACGGAGCTTACCGCTGAAGAGAGACTGCTGCGTGCCATCTTTGGTGAGAAGGCCAGAGAAGTGCGTGACACTTCGTTGAAGGTACCTCACGGCGCTTACGGTATTATCGTAGATGCCAAGGTATTTACAAGAGAGAACGGTGATGAGCTTTCTCCAGGCGTGAACGAGACAGTCCGCATCTACATCGCACAGAAACGTAAGATTTCCGTAGGTGATAAGATGGCCGGCCGTCACGGTAATAAGGGTGTTGTTTCCCGTGTGCTCCCTGTAGAGGATATGCCGTTTCTTCCGAACGGACGTCCGCTGGATATCGTTCTTAACCCTCTGGGCGTGCCTTCACGTATGAATATCGGACAGGTTCTGGAAATCCATTTAAGCCTTGCTGCAAGAGCGCTTGGATTCAACGTGTCCACACCGATTTTCGACGGCGCAAACGAGATAGATATTCAGGATACCCTGGAACTGGCCAATGACTATGTCAACAGCTCCTGGGAGGAATTTGAAGAGAAATACAAAGATAAGGCTGATCCGAAGCTGATGGAATACCTGGGAAGCCATCTGGAACACAGAGCGCTCTGGAAAGGCGTGCCTCTGGGGCGCGACGGTAAGGTGCGTCTGCGCGACGGCCGTACAGGAGAATATTTCGACAGCCCTGTAACAATCGGACACATGCATTACCTCAAGCTCCACCATCTGGTAGATGATAAGATCCATGCACGTTCTACCGGACCATACTCCCTCGTTACACAGCAGCCTCTGGGTGGTAAAGCTCAGTTCGGCGGCCAGCGTTTCGGAGAGATGGAGGTTTGGGCTCTCGAGGCATACGGTGCATCCTACACACTGCAGGAGATCCTGACAGTGAAGTCTGATGACGTTGTAGGCCGTGTTAAGACTTATGAGGCAATCATCAAGGGTGAGAATATCCCTGAGCCTGGTATCCCTGAGTCCTTTAAGGTACTTCTTAAAGAGCTTCAGTCCCTGGGCCTGGATGTCAGAGTCCTCAAAGAGGACGGTTCCGAAGTGGAACTGGCCGAAACAATCGACTATGGCGATACAGATATCCGTTCTATCCTTGAAAGTGACAGCAAACATTACTCCCAGAACGAGTCTCTCGGAACCCTTGGTTACCAGGAGCAGGAATTTAAGGACGGAGAATTAGCGGCTGTAGAAACTACAGATGACAGCGACGACTTTGCAGAAATTCAGGATGATTTTGACGACGTTCAGGACGATGATTATTCTGATGATGAAGAATAAATAGGAGGGAGTACTGTTCATGCCAGAGACAAACGAAACTTATCAGCCATTGACATTTGATGCAATCAAGATTGGTTTGGCATCCCCTGAGAAGATCCTTGAATGGTCCCACGGCGAGGTAAAGAAGCCGGAGACCATCAACTACAGGACATTAAAGCCGGAGAAAGACGGTCTGTTCTGTGAGAAGATTTTCGGACCCAGCAAAGACTGGGAGTGCCATTGTGGTAAATATAAAAAAATCAGATATAAAGGTGTAATCTGTGACCGATGCGGCGTAGAAGTAACAAAAGCCAGTGTCCGCAGGGAGCGCGTGGGCCATATCGCCCTCGCGGCGCCTGTTTCCCATATCTGGTATTTCAAGGGAATCCCAAGCCGTATGGGCCTGATTCTCGATATATCTCCAAGAACACTGGAGAAAGTTCTTTACTTTGCTTCCTATGTTGTACTGGATCCGGGCAAGACCAGCCTTCAGTACAAACAGGTATTATCCGAGAAGGAATACCGCGATGAGCTTGAGAAATACGGCTACGGCAATTTCCGTGTGGGAATGGGAGCCGAGGCGATCCAGGAACTTTTACAGGCCATTGACCTTGAGAAGGATTCCGAAGACTTAAGAAAGCAGTTAAAGGATGCCACAGGCCAGAAGCGCGCCCGTATCATCAAGAGACTGGAAGTAGTTGAAGCATTCAGAAACTCCGGCAACAAACCGGAGTGGATGATTATGACCGTGGTTCCGGTTATTCCGCCGGATATCCGTCCTATGGTACAGCTGGACGGCGGCCGTTTTGCAACATCCGACTTAAACGACTTATATAGAAGAATCATCAACCGTAACAACCGTCTTGCACGCCTTCTGGAACTGGGCGCTCCCGACATCATTGTCAGGAACGAGAAACGTATGCTCCAGGAAGCAGTCGACGCACTCATCGACAACGGCAGACGGGGCAGACCTGTTACAGGTCCTGGAAACAGAGCCCTCAAATCCCTCTCCGATATGTTAAAGGGTAAACAGGGCCGTTTCCGCCAGAACCTTCTGGGCAAACGAGTTGACTATTCGGGACGTTCCGTTATCGTCGTTGGACCGGAACTGAAGATTTACCAGTGCGGCCTTCCGAAAGAGATGGCGATCGAGCTGTTCAAGCCGTTCGTTATGAAGGAACTCGTTTCCAACGGTACGGCGCACAACATTAAAAATGCAAAGAAGATGGTAGAGCGTCTCCAGCCCGAAGTCTGGGATGTACTGGAAGACGTTATCAAGGAGCATCCGGTTATGTTAAACCGTGCCCCTACACTGCACAGACTTGGTATTCAGGCTTTCGAGCCGATTCTGGTAGAAGGTAAGGCGATCAAGCTTCATCCGCTTGTTTGTACCGCTTTCAACGCCGACTTCGACGGTGACCAGATGGCCGTCCATCTGCCGCTGTCCGTAGAGGCCCAGGCAGAGTGCCGTTTCCTCCTCCTGTCTCCTAACAACCTGTTAAAACCGTCGGATGGCGGACCTGTAGCCGTTCCTTCACAGGATATGGTTCTTGGTATCTATTACCTGACACAGGAAAGGCCGGGAGCAAAGGGCGAAGGCATGGCCTTCAAGAGTGTAAATGAGGCGATTCTGGCTTATGAGAACGGTGAGGTTACACTTCATTCCAAGGTTAAAGTGAGAGTGCAGAAGAGAATGCCGGACGGTACCGTTAAGACCGGTATTATCGAGTCTACCGTAGGCCGCTTCATTTTCAATGAGATTATTCCTCAGGACCTCGGTTTTGTGGACAGAAGCATCGAAGAAAATGAGTTAAAGCTGGAAGTTGACTTCCACGTAGGCAAGAAGCAGTTAAAACAGATTCTTGAAAAAGTTATCAATATTCATGGAGCAACACAGACAGCCGTGACACTTGACGATATCAAGGCAATTGGTTACAAATACTCCACAAGGGCGGCCATGACCGTATCTATTTCTGATATGACCGTGCCGGAGAGCAAGAAGCAGCTCATTGAAGATGCCCAGGCTACCGTTGACCAGATTGCCAAGAACTTCCGCCGTGGCCTTATCACAGAGGAAGAGCGTTACAAAGAAGTTATCGAGACATGGAAGGCGACCGATGATCAGCTGACCCACGACCTGTTAACCGGACTTGACAAGTACAACAACATCTACATGATGGCCGATTCCGGAGCCCGTGGTTCTGATAAACAGATTAAACAGCTGGCAGGTATGCGTGGACTTATGGCCGATACAACAGGCCATACCATCGAACTTCCTATCAAGTCCAACTTCCGTGAGGGTCTTGACGTACTGGAGTACTTTATCTCCGCCCATGGAGCGCGTAAAGGTCTGTCCGATACGGCGCTGCGTACGGCCGACTCGGGTTACCTGACAAGACGTCTTGTAGACGTTTCACAGGATCTGATCGTACGTGAAGAGGACTGCTGTGAAGGAAAAGAAATCCCATTCATGGAGATCAAAGGCTTCATGGACGGACAGGAGACGATCGAGGCGCTTGAAGAGCGTATTACAGGCCGTTTCATCGCAGAAACAATCACGGATCCCGATACGGGAGAAATTGTTGTTAAAGCAAACCATATGTGCACTCCGAAGCGTGCGGCAGCCGTTATGGCGGCACTCAGGAAACAGGGAAGGGACAGCATCAAGATCCGTACCGTCCTGACCTGTAAATCCCATATCGGTGTATGTGCGAAGTGCTACGGCGCCAACATGGCGACGGGACAGCCGGTCCAGGTAGGTGAGGCAGTCGGTATCATTGCCGCTCAGTCCATCGGTGAGCCTGGTACACAGCTGACCATGCGTACGTTCCATACGGGCGGTGTTGCCGGCGGCGATATCACACAGGGTCTTCCCCGTGTCGAGGAGCTTTTCGAGGCACGTAAGCCGAAGGGACTTGCAATCATTGCTGAATTTGCAGGCATTGCAACAATCAAAGATACAAAGAAGAAACGTGAGATCATCATTACAGATAATGAGACAGGAAATTCCAAGGCTTATCTGATCCCTTACGGTTCCAGGATCAAGATTCAGGACGGCGCTTACCTTGAGGCCGGCGATGAGCTGACGGAAGGTAGTGTAAACCCGCATGATATTCTGAAGATTAAGGGCGTCCGCGCCGTTCAGGATTACATGATCCAGGAGGTTCAGCGAGTTTACCGTCTGCAGGGTGTAGAAATCAACGATAAGCATATCGAGATGATTGTACGCCAGATGCTGAAGAAGATTAAGGTCGAGGAGAGCGGAGACGCCGATGTACTTCCGGGAACCTCTATGGACGTTCTGGATTACAACGATATGAACGAGGCTCTGATCGCGGAAGGCAAAGAACCGGCAATCGGCCGTCAGGTTATGCTCGGTATCACAAAGGCTTCCCTGGCTACGGATTCCTTCCTGTCGGCCGCTTCCTTCCAGGAGACGACAAAGGTTCTGACAGAAGCAGCCATCAACGGTAAAGTTGATAAGCTGATCGGTCTGAAAGAGAACGTTATCATCGGTAAGCTGATTCCTGCGGGAACCGGTATGAAGAGATACCGTTCCATCAAGCTGAATACAGATGTGGAAGAAGAGGATGAGATTATGCTGGCCGACGATGAAATCGACCTGGATATTCTCGACGAAGCAGACAGAATTGTTCTGAATGAGGATGATTTGAGCGAAGAATAAAATAAACGGCAGGCCGGATGTTCAGTCCGGTCTGCCGTTTTTTGCACTTCAAGATGATAAGTTTTTTCTGCAAAATTAGCCCGGTCCCTTACAACAACTTCTAATCCTCAGTGTCTTCATATTTCTGCTCCAGTTTTTTTCTCTGCTTTTGGGTCAATGTTCCGACCAAAGTAAGGGCTGCAAAGGCAAAGCAAAATATAAATATCATAAATATGCCGGAAGACAGGAGTATATCCGAAAACGGCAATACTTTGCCGGAGGCCGACAGACGGATATACTGTAGTATCGTAAAAATAATGGAAGCAATAACTGCCGAACCTGCCGACCAGAACAGATAAGACTTGATTCCCGGCTTCATGTGGGTAAAGTCCTCCCATTCGCCCCTGCGTATATCGGAAATAATTAAATAAATGCCACCAATCAGCAGGATCGAAAATTCGGGGGCATAATAGGCAAACGGTAGATTCAGTAACCAGGACTGTATGATTAGAGATGCGATTAGCAGTGTGTAAAAGATCCAGCATGTTATTTTTCTTGACTGAAGCATTTCCAATGTTTGTCTTTCATCCATGTTATTCTTAAATAATTTCATTTATCTTCCTCCTCCCAGAATAATTCGTCCAATGTTTTGTGAAGCGTCTGGCAGATACTGATACACAAATTCAATGAAGGTTTGACACCGGAGACGTGAGTGATTAGAATGAATAGAGACGGAATAATAGGAGGGTAAGTGTCCCATTGCGTAATATAAGAGAGGAGGGGGAGTATGGATGCACGGGAATTAAGATATGTAGTTGAACATCGTTTTTTGCCGGATGAACTGTTCCGGGATCCGGCGCAGATAATTGGCACACTGTCACATAAAAAGGAAGAACTTATCTGGAAACTGTATGATATTCTTTCCAACGCAGAAAAGATAGAAAATCCTTATAAAAAAGAAGATTTCTCCGTCCGGCTTTACAGGCTGGAGGAGCCGTGGTTTATGGCACAGATTATAATGCCCGAGCCTGGGTCGGAGCCTCTTTGCAGCAGAGTGTACATTGTATTCGGGGAAGAATTTAAAAAGGTTTACTATTTCACTGTTGAAAAGGGGGGCGCGCTCCCAAAAGGCGGTAAGGATGAATGGTTTTTATGCAGATGGACGGACAAAAAGGAACATGAAAATTACGGCAGAATTTCCGGAGATGAGAAGGAAGAGATCGCAAGGATTATGGAACTGATCAATAAAGACAGTGAGGCCTGACGGAGAAATGACCGGAGGCTGACGCCATCAATAAAAACCAGCGGACCGGACAAGTGGAACCGGGCTGCTGGTTTTTATATAATGGAATAAAATCTCAGGCCGTGAGAATCCGGCGTTTGTCATTTTGAATGCCGTAGAGAACGCGGGCCGTAACGGATATGAGTACGATGAAGGCTCCAATCATGGAGCGGAACCCGGGGGCTTCTCCGAGAAATAAGAAGACCCATACCGGATTCATCACCGGATCAATAATCGGCAGCAGAACGGTTTCAAGAGCGGAGAGTCCCGTGCTGGCGATGGCATAGAGGGTGTAGGTAACGGCGCATAAGGTTCCGGCCAGAAGCAGGAAAAGGATGCTTCTGGTATCAGGCATTCCGGCGAAGCAGACAAAGGGGATACCGATGACACCGGAAATCACATTTCCGAAAAACATGGCCAGCGCCGGGCTGCCATCCTTTTCAAGACGGAGAAAGATGGATATTCCGGCAAAGGTGACTCCGTTTAACATGGCGATCAGCTTTCCCATCAGGCTCCCGCCGCCCGCAGAGTCGGTAAAAAACAGGATCATTCCGCCAAAAACAAAGACCATGCTGAAAATATCCGCTTTTATAATCCGCTCCCTTAGAAAGATCCAGGCCAACACCGCTACGTAAATCGGGGCGGTATACTGCATCATGATGGCGATGGCGGAAGAAGCCAGTTTTGTCGAAACGATAAAACTGTAGTTAAAGGCGGCATAGCAGACGGCGCCGCCGACGACATAACGGCTGATATGCAGATTTTTCTTTTTTAGAATGAGGGGAGCAAGCAGTACAGAGGCAATAATACTGCGTCCGGTGGCAATTGCATAGGGACTCCAGGCGATCATTTTGATATTCCATCCGGCCAGGCTCCACAAAAGGGCAATAATACAGGTCAAAAGCATAGCTTTTTTATGGTTCATGATGTTACGTTCCTCCGCACATATCGTGTTATTTTATGAAATTTCTTCGTTGTCTTTATATCTCGCAATCCCCCAGCCGGTAAAACCGCAGAACAAGCCAATCAACGGGGTCAGGTAGCACAGGAAAATGTACGGCAGGTATTCCATAAAGGGTACATTGATGGTGGCGACAATATAAAGCGCCGTGGAACTCCATGGAATCATAGTGCCTCCAATGGTATTACAGTCTTCCATGAGTCTTGATAAGTTTTCAGGTTTTAAACGTTTTTCTTTGTAGATATCGAGCATGGTGGACTGCAGCATAACGTCGGAAAAATAATGGGAACCGGAAAGCATCTGGGCAACATATGCAATTATTTCCGATATCAGTATCAGGCTCCCGGTGGAACGGATTAATTTTGCCAGCTGGGTTACAATGACGTGGATGACGCCCATTTCCTTCATCATTCCGCCGATGCCGACACAGAAAATAATCGTCATACAGGTCCCGAGCATGCTGGTAATGCCTCCGCGGTTCAGTAAGGAAGCGAGAAACGGATTTTCAAATTCTCTGCTAAAGCCGTTGTAAAGACTGTTGAATGCCAGCGGAGTGGTGGAACCCTGGTACAGAATGGCAACGAGAATTCCGGCAAAGGAACCGGCCAGCAGGGCCATGGTCGGATTTTTACGCATGAGGAGCAAAATGAGTACAATGGCAACGGGAATCATAACCGGAATACCTAAATGAAAGTTGGCGGCAATGCCTTCCTGGGTAGCCAGAATTAAAGAGGTATCCAGGCTGCTTGTCTGAGACACCCGGAGTCCTAAGACGGTGAAAAGGCCGAGCGTGATGAGGTAAGAAGGTCCCGTCGTATACATCATATGGCGGATATGGGTGCTGAGAGGAGCGCCTACGATGGCAGCCGTAAAATTGGTGGTATCGGACAGCGGGGAGATTTTGTCTCCAAACCAGGCGCCGCAGATAGCCGCACCTGCGGTCATTCCGGCAGGAACACCCAGACCGGCCCCGATCCCGACGAGGGCAACACCCATGGTTCCCAGCGTCCCCCAGGAAGTTCCGGTTGAGACCGAAACGATGGAACAGAGAATCAAAGAGGCGGGAAGAAAGAATTTGGCGCTCATGATGTTCATTCCGTAATAAACGATGGAAGGAACGGTTCCGGATGCCATCCAGGTGCCGGTCAGGCCGCCGATGGCGAAAATAATAAAGAGCGTGGTCAGGATACCGGAAAGGCTTTCTGCCGCTTTTTTCTCCAGGATGTCATAGCTGAAACCGAGCGGAACCGCCAGAACGGTCATCAAAAGCCAGTTTAAAAACATAATAACGTTTAAAGAAGCCCCGAAAAGCTTCATGCCCGCGAACGTGCTGACCGCCAGGGCAAGAAGCACAAAGAGCGAATACTGAAATGATGGTGTCTTAAAAGTTTTTTTGTTTTCCATAAAAAGATCCCCCAATAGATTGATTATAGTAGATGCTTAGCGGCACAGGCCGATAAAATTTTTGAAGAGGCACAGTGATTCTTCCGATTTCAGCAGAAGCATTTCAGGATGCCACTGAACTGCGGTTATTTTTTTACCCGGAACCCAGAGCCCCTCCGCAACACCGTCGGGAGCTATGGCACAAAGCTTTACGCCTGTTCCGGGATCCTTCACCGACTGATGGTGGATGCTGTTGACTTCAAGTTCCGTGCGGCCATAAATCCGGTGGAGCGGTGAGCCTTCTTCTAATGTAACGGTATGTACGGCATCACTTCTGACATGGGCGAAGGAATGGCCTCCGCAGCCCGGGCATTGGGCGGGAATATCCTGATAGAGTGTGCCTCCCAGAGCAACGTTAATCAGCTGCATCCCGCGGCAGATTCCAAGAAGCGGCTTGTCGGCCCTAATCGTTTCCTGAATCAGGGCTATGTGGGTGCGATCCATCTCTAGATCAAAACTGCCGCATTGAGAATGGGGAAGTTCATGATAGAGGATGGGGGATACGTCCATTCCCCCGGTTACGAGTATTCCGTCGCACAGTTCAATATAGCGTCGGATTTCCGGTAATCCGCATACCGGGGGCAGGGAAATGGGAATTCCTCCGGCTTTGATAACGGCATCTATATAGTCGGTGTTGACAGACGCCTTGGGTATTCCATTCAAAAAAGTATCTTCCATAAACATTCTGGCCGAAGTCAGGCCGATAACAGGTTGCTGGTTCATTTGTAAAATCCTCCAAATCTAATTTCAATTAAAATAAAAACGCGTTTGTCTTATAAGAAAAGCAATTTACGTGCCAAAAATATTGTGAAAATTAAAAGAAATAGAATTTTGTAAAGTAAGGCTCGGATTTTTCTTGTAATATCAAGGGGGAATAGAATGGCGTTTTTTCGGGAAAAAAGGAAAAAACAGTCGTAAAAAGATAGAAGGGGAATGTGAAATAAAAACAAATAGCTTGCAAATTGTTTAAAAAATAATTTGCAAGCTATTTATAAACAATTTATAAATAATTATGAAGGGAAGATTAGCAGAGTGTTTTGAAGTCAATACCGGCATTATTGAAGTGCCGTTTGCCGGATTCCGTCAGATAAATTCCGCTGCGTCCTCTGCTGCGGGTAATATAACCGGAATCCAGAAGCATTTTAATAAAATACTCCATTCGCTTCTGGCTGATGGTAAATCCCCTCTTCTCCATTTCCGTGATAAGCCCGGTCCGTCCGATGGTCTGTTTAAGTCCGTTAAAAGTGCGGACGATATCCAGAATCTGATCGGTAATGCGGGTGGGGGAAGAGGCATCCACCGGTATGAAGGCAGCCTCAGATTCTTCGGCCGCTGGGAGGCATTCCAAATTCCCCATCAGCTGGTAGTAATTCGCCGCGTTCCGGAGTTCTCTGACGTTGCCGGGCCACCGATAGGAAAGCAGCCGGTTTTTTATTTGCGGCTCAAGCGCCTGTGACTCGATGCCACTTAAAAATGAGAACAGCGGTATAATATCTTCTTTTCTCAGGCGGAGGGGAGGCAGTGAAAGCGGAAATACGTTCAGACGGAAATAGAGATCTTCCCGGAACTTTTTTTCTTTTGTCAGTTCCACTAAATTACAGTTGGTGGCAGTTAAAACCCGTACATTGATATTGATGGCGCCTCCTCCTCCGATGCGTACAATCTGCTGTTCCTGAAGTACACGGAGAAGACGGGACTGCAGGGAATAGGGCATATCCCCGATTTCATCCAGAAACAGGGTGCCGCCGTCAGCCTGTTCAAAAAGTCCCATTTTACCGCCGCGCCGTGCTCCTGTAAAAGCGCCTTCTTCATATCCGAACAATTCACTTTCCAGGAGACTTTCGGGCAGAGCGGCACAGTTTACCGCTACAAAGGGACCGTTTTTTCTGGATGAATAATTGTGGATGGCCTGGGCGAAGAGTTCTTTTCCCGTGCCGGTTTCACCCGTGATCAATACGGTGTAATCGCTGGCCGCCACCCTTTTTGCAAGTGTAATGCAGTGTTCCATGGCGGGACTGTTATAAATAATATCGTCAAAATAATACCTGGCGGAAAGCCCCTGGTTGCGCAGCCTCCGGCTCAGCTCACTTCCGCTTTTTCTGATCTGGGAAGCGGATTCAAAGGTAAGGCAGTAGCCGGAAACCTGGCCCATTGTATGCAGGGGGATACGGCTGATCATAAAAGAGCTTCCGCCCAGGGTGAAGAGATCATCGGTAAAAGAGGAGGCGGTTAAACGCCCCGCAATATCGGCAGGAAGACAGAGGGAGAGGTTAAGATGGTTTCCCGGAGTTTTTTCCAGAATACGTTCCGCCTCGGTATTCCAATAGCTGATATGATACTGGGCATCCGTAACAATAATTCCCGATTTCTGGAGACTCAGAATTTGAGTCAGTGTTTCACTGAGCATGTAATTTTGGATATAGCGCTTCTTAATTCCCGTATGCAGTTCAAGCTTATTTTCCGAGTACCGGATTAGAGCCTGGCTGATAGAATCCGAACTGAGGTTTAACAGAGGGAGCATATCCAGAAAGGTCTGCATATCCAGGCGGCGGTCTCCGATATCAATGATATTGGGAATAGAGCGGGGAATCATCCGCGCCTCTCCTGGAGTGACGGCAAACTGAATATCGGAAAAGTCGGCCTCCGCATCCAGGTAGGGAATCAGTTCCAGATGGGCGATTCCGAGCTGGCAGAGCATGGCTACCGTATCGGCCGTGGTCTCACGGGAATCATTTACGACTAAAACGCGGGACCCTGCGGGAATATCGTAGAGCTGGTAGACGGCATCCTCGGATATAGTGCGGGTTACGAGCACCACCTTACCGGGATCCGGCAGGTGATTCTGGAGAAGCTTCATAATACCCGGACGCATAATAAGGATGACGTCACTGTTTAACTGTTCCTTTTCTTTTAGTTCACTGCTGTATATTACGGATATTTCGACGGCGTCACCAAACACAAGCCGCAGATCCCGGGTCAGATTGGGAACCAGGCTTGGTGATACCGGTGCGTTAAGAACGATAGATATTTTTTTCTTCATGATAGTTTCCCTTTTCAATGGAAATCACAGTTAAGTTATACTGATTGTATCATGAGAATGAGGACGATGGAAGTCCGGAAAATGTAGCAGAGGACGGGAAAGTGAGAAGGGCAATAAAGGAATGGCGAAAAAGGAATAACAGTAAAGGAATAAGAAACAACAGTAAACATAAAAACGACCAGCCGTTTCTGGTTGATCGCTTTTATGTTTGCTATATAAGAAAAATTTACATGAAAGGAAGAGCGCTCACATCGAATCCCACAGCGGGCTGCCTCCGGCTGCCCTCTCACGATAAAATCATACAGGAATCAAAGACTCAAACATCAATTCCTTATCTCACCGTCTCATGCATTTCCAGCGGTTTAACATGAATATTGCTCCGGTATTCTGTCTCCGCCCAGTTGATTGTCTCCGCAATATACGCCTCCGGATTCAGTGTTACGCCCTCCAGCATAAAGTCTTTGAACTTCTGATACCCGGCCCTGTCAATCAGATGGCCGCCGTGAAGGTAGACGGGTTTGCCGCCCAGAACCCACTCGGAGAATTTCGGCCAGTTGCTCATGATGGCCAGAACGCTTTCCTCCGTCAGCCAGTTTGCAAACATTTTTCCCATTCGGGGATACTGCTTGCCGGTTCTTCCGCCGATGACAATCTTATAAAAGTCTTTATTGGGGCGTCTCCATGCTCCGGCGGGACAGGCGATGACACATTCACCACAGCCCACGCAGCAGCAGGGATCTTTATCAACCTTTCCTTTATCGTTCAGTGAGAGAACCCGGGTTGCGGCTCCTTTGCACTTGTCGACGCAGGCTCCACAGCCGATACACCGGTCGATATCGTAAATCGGCTTCGTGCAGCCGATGATTCCAAAATCCTGGAAATGGCCTTTGGCGCAGTCATTGGGACATCCCGCTATGGAAACTTTGATATGGTACGGATTGGGATAGATTAGTTTTTCAATCTTATGCGCCATTTCCTGCGTATTTACATTACCCTTGATACAGTGGATGCCTCCGATGCAGGCCATGATATTTCTTGGCCCGATGAAGGGGTAGCCATTCGACGTATCCATCTCCACATCGCACATATCACACTCAATTGCATCCAGATAAGGACGTATATATTCATTTACCGCCGGAATATTTTCCGCTTTGATGCCGGGAATATTCAGGGTCTGGCGCATTCCCAGATGGAAAGAGCCGTTGCCCCAGGTATTGCATACGTGACTGACAAGATCCAGCCATTTTGCATCAATCACTGCTCCCGGTACACGAAGCTGCAGCATGAACTCGCCTGCAATCTTGGACTGACGGAAACAATTATTTCTCAATTTACCTATATTGATATCGCTCACCGCAATTTACCTCCTAATCTACCAGCTTTTTGCCAATCGTGTAATTGAATACAGGACCGTCTAAACAGACATAAGTTTCATCAATTCTGCAGTGTCCGCATTTACCGATGGCACAGGACATTTTCCGCTCAAAGGACATCCAGATTTTATCTTCAGGAACCTGGTGATCCAGCAGGCTTTTGGCGGCGAATTTCATCATAATGGGAGGTCCCACTACAAGACATTCATAATTATCACCAAAGGAGCCAAACGGGATATCCTTCACAAATTCGGTGACCATTCCCTTGTTCCAGCCCGGATAGTCCTCATTGTCAAGAGTACGGATAACGTGGAAATTCGGGGCTGTTTTCCATTGTTCTATCTCATCCGTAAACAGAATGCTCTGAGAATTCTTAAAGCCGAGAATTAAATAGATTTCCTCTGCATAGCCAGGTTCGGAGTAAAGCTGGTTGATCAGGCTCTTAACAGGTGAAACGCCGGTTCCGCCCGCAATAATTACAACATTTTTTCCCTTCAGCTGTTCCGTCGGCCAGCCATTACCGTAGCATCCTCTGACAAAAATGGTGCCGCCCTTTTTTAAACTGAAAAGTTCATCCGTTACCTTTCCAACTTTTCGGATTGTAAAGTCGGCATATCCATCGCCAAAGCCGCTGATGGAGATGGGGGCCTCGCCGATTTTAGGCAGGGAAAGCTGCATGAACTGTCCATGCCTGATGGGGAGTTCATTTTCGATCCGGAAGGTCCATTCTGCTTCCGTCTGCTTAAAAATATCTATAATTTTATGTGCCTGTGGTTTTACCGGATTATTAAGCATGGCAAACTTCCTCCTCTTGCTTTATTTCTTCAATTGCCCTTGACAGCTTATTCAGTGTTTCGGGATATCCGATGAGCTGCGGACACCTGGCCGAACACCTTCCGCAGCCCACGCACATCGGGCCGGTATGGAACCGGGCGTCATGTCCATATACTTTATGTAAGATTTTATAGCGGTATTTTTCAGATATTTTGTGTCTGAAACAGGCCCCGCCGGCCATACGGTCAAATCCATCCACCATACAGGAAGAGCAGGTCCTTCTTCTTTCGCCGGCTTTCCCGTTCTGCGTATAAATAATATCGGTGGTTTCAAAACACGTACAGGTGCTGCACGCTACGGTACAAGCCCCGCAGGCGATACATCTGGCGTCGAACTCCTCCCACATCGGATGTTCCTTTAATTTGTTCGCCATGTCGAGAGAATCAATCACCGGGAAATCGACTTTCAGCTTATTTTCCATCGGGAAGGTGATTTCGTAATCGCTTTCCTCACATCCTGCAAAATAATTGTCGAAGCTCTCATCTTTTACCTCAATATAAGCCCCTTCTTCCCCAAAGGAAAATGCAATGGAGTGCATGTCTGTGACATTGGAACCCACGCTGCAGCAGAAGCAGCCGTCAAATTCTTCCGTACATTCCATCAGAGCAAACTTTACTTTTTCCCTTCTTCTCTGATAGAAAGGATCTGTGATACCGCCGTTTTCACAATAAATCTGGTCCTGAATTTTTACTGCATTAATATCGCAGGCTCTTCCAAAAATGAGAAAATCTCTTGTTTCCTCCAGCTTGCTTTCCCTGAACTCATCGTCGGTAAAATAAAATAATGTCTGTGTAATCGGCGTGATAACCTCTTTCATTGCATAAGTGGATCTCTCGCGGAACTCAATATCTTCATACCGTTCAATTTCTTTGTAGAGAATCGAGTCCTGTCCGGCATATCTCCCTCCGGAGGGAATTCTGACAGGTGCATAAATAGCATATTTTTCTTTCAGCGCATCAAAAAGTTTATTTATATCTGCTGATTTGAGCTGATAGGTTTTTGAGCTTCTCATTTCTTTTACTTCCTTTCCTGTTTTTGCCCTGCGGGCTGAAGTGCAATGGCGGTTCAAGATTAAGCTGGTATTAACAGCTATTATAAGTCTATTATAGGGCTTGCCCTGCCATTCGTAAAATGCTAAACTTGTTATAAACTCATAGCAGATTATCTATGTATTGCAGGGGGACACAAAGGAGAAGAGATAATGACAATCCGTGATTTTGAAATTTTTATCGCTGTGGCCGAAACAGGGCAGATGGGAGTAGCATCCAGGAAGCTGTATATTACACAGCCGACGGTCAGCCATGCGATTATGCAGATAGAAAAAGAATATCATGTCAAATTATTTGAACGGCTTTCCAAGAAACTTTACATAACGGAAACGGGACGGGAGTTTCTGGAATATGCAAAACATATTACCACGACCTATCAGGAGCTGGAGCAGTTTCTGTACCATGCATCCAGCCAGCAGTGTATCCATGTAGGCGCGTCCCTGACTGTGGGCAGCTATTTCCTGAGTGATATCATCACCGGATATGAGGCGGAAAACCCGAATGTGAGCATACGTGTTTATATAGATAATTCTATGAATATCATCCGTAAGATTTCCGAGGGAATTCTGGATGTCGCCGTGATCGAAGGAAAAGTCAAGACAAAAAATGTGATATTTAAAGATGTGTTCGAGGATGAAATGGTTCTGATTTGCGGAAAAACGCATCCGTTTGCCGGTATGTCCTCGGTAAACCTCACTGATTTGGAGGGAAAGGCTTTCGTACTAAGGGAAGAAGGCTCCGGCACAAGGGAATTTTTTACCGATTTGATGGAGGAACGGGGGATATCCTTTATAGAAAAATGGATCTGCCACAGTTCAGACTCCATTATTAATATCGTCGCCTCGGGCCAGGGCGTTTCGATTCTTTCGAAGTCACTGCTGAGGCATCATGAGGAGGTTAATCAGATCACGATCAATGATTTTCCGCTGAAAAGAAGCTTCAAAATCGTCTATCACAAAGACAAATTCCTGTCTACCGGGCTGAAAAAACTGATTGCGGATATTGAAAACAAGTTTCACGGCAATGAATGGTGAGCATCCGGTTCCGGCGTCATAAAATCGTAAGGAAGCCTTCGCCTTTAGACGCTTGAAACCGCCTTCCGAATGCATTATACTGGAAAATGTGCAGCATGAATCATATGGCCGGGGCTTTTTCCGGCTCTTATAAGGAGAGAATTGAATGAATCGTAAGAACATATCGGGAACAAAGTTAAAGTGGACGGCTGCCCTCGTAACAGCCATGCTGCTTGCCGGTCCGGCCCAGACGGTTTTTGCCGGGGACACGGTTTATGTAAACTGTGACGTACTCAGGTGCCGTTCGTCGGAAGAGATTAAAGACAGCAATATTGTAACAAATTTCCATTATGGAGATAAGCTGGAGCGCATTTCCACGAATGGGGACTGGACCGTGGTTTTGGTAAACGGACAGAAACGCTATGTGGCAACCGCCTATCTGAGCACCTCACAGCCTGCCGGAAAACCGTCCGGCCAGAGTACATCATCCGCAGGAACCGAGACCGGAGCTTCGGCATCCACTTCATCGGGAACCGAGATCGGCTTGTTCAGCGGGTATAAATATGCGGATTTTTCCAAGATCAACAGTGGGAAGGCCATCCTCTATAAAAGTACGGCGGCTTCCAGAAAGAATAAGACGGTCTGTGTCAACGCGGGCCACGGAACAAAGGGCGGCGGCAGCGTGAAGACCCTCTGCCATCCGGACGGAACCGCGAAGGTGACAGGCGGCACGACCAGTGCAGGAGCAACCACAGCCGTTGCCGTTTCCAGCGGCATGACATTTGCAGACGGTACGGCGGAGAGCAAGGTGACTCTGGCGATGGCGAAGATCTTAAAAGACCGTCTCCTTGCACAGGGGTACGATGTGCTGATGATCCGCGAGTCGGACGATGTACAGCTTGATAATATTGCGAGGACTGTAATTGCCAATAACAATGCGGACTGCCATATTGCCCTGCACTGGGATTCCACCAGCAGCAATAAGGGGTGCTTTTTCATGAGCGTTCCAAACAACGCCTCTTACCGGGCCATGGAGCCGGTGGCCTCCCACTGGCAGCAGCACAACAAGCTGGGCGAGGCGCTGATAACGGGACTGAAGGGCGCGGGAAACAAGATTTTCTCGGGCGGGAGTATGGAGATGGATCTGACACAGACTTCCTTCTCGACGATTCCGAGCATTGATATCGAACTGGGTGACAAGGCGTCCAGCCATTCCACGGATACGCTGAACCAGCTGGCGGACGGGCTGGTGTCCGGCGTGAATTCATTTTTCGGATTTTAAGAAGTAAATTAAACAGAGAGCATCGTAAAATGCCTTAAGAAGTTTGTCTTCTCCGGCAGGAACGATGCTCTTTTTCCGCTTTTTGTGTTAACAGGGCGTTAAAAATTACTGGGATTGTATGGAAATTTGTACAAAATGCTTAATTTTGTTGGATTTTACAACCAAATTTCTTTCCAAATGTTATTGCATTTCTCGGCTTAAAGTAACATAATATGGGAAAGCGAAGAAACAAGAGACCTTTTCCGGGAATCCGATTACAGGAAACCGGCGGAGGTTTTTTTTATTTCACCAAAATAAGACTTCCGGTGAAGTAAAAAACTCTGCTAAAAGAAAAATTCTTATTGACGCGCTTTAAAAATATTCTCAAAGGGGAGGGATATAAGACGGACACACTTTCAAAGGCCCTGATGGAAGAGCTGAACGCTAAAGTCGCATTTACGATACCCGTATTTGGAGGAATCCCGATTTACGAGTCCGTGGTGGCTACATGGTTTATCATGGCGGTTCTGGTTCTCCTTTCCATCATCTTTGTAAGAAATCTCAAGGTTGAGAACCCCGGGAAGCTTCAGTTGTTCCTGGAAACTTCAATCGGGTTTTTAAGAGATTTCTTCCTGGATTTGGTCGGGGAAGAAGGAAAAGGGTACATTCCTTATCTGATTTCAACGGCGCTATTTATCGGCGTAGCCAACCTGATTGGCATCGCAGGCATCACACCGCCCACGAAGGATTTGAATGTAACTGCCGCACTGGCTGTCATCAGCATCGCGGTAATCGAGTATGCCGGGTTTCATAAGAAAGGCATGAAGGGATTCATGAAGAGTTTTGCAGAACCGGTGGCGTTTATACTGCCAATCAATATTATGGAGATTGCCATTCGTCCCGTGTCTCTGTGCATGCGGCTTTTCGGCAACGTGCTGGGCTCATTCGTAGTAATGGAATTAATCAAATTGGTGGCCCCGCTCATTGTGCCGATACCGTTCAGTTTTTATTTTGATATTTTTGACGGTCTGATTCAGGCGTATGTATTTGTCTTCCTGACCGCCCTGTTTATTAAGGAACAACTGGACTGATAACAGTCCGGAAAAAGAGTAAAGAAAACAATTAAAAAGGAGAGTATTATTATGTCTACATTAATCGCAATCGGAGCAGCAGTCGCTGTACTTACAGGTATTGGAGCAGGTATTGGTATCGGTATCGCAACTTCTAAAGCAGTGGAAGCCATTGCAAGGCAGCCTGAGGCTGAGAGTAAAATCAGCAAGGCCTTACTTCTTGGATGTGCTCTGGCAGAGGCTACCGCTATTTACGGTTTCGTTATTGCCCTTGTAATTATCTTATTCTTAAAATAAATGTGAAAGGCAGGTGGGAGAAGTGTTACAGTTAAACTGGAGCCTTGTCTTTGAAATCATTAACCTGATTATCCTCTGTCTTCTACTTAAAAAATTTCTGATTAAACCTGTGACTGCCGTTATGGATAAGAGGCAGGCGGAGATTTCCGAGGGGCTTTTGAACGCCAGAAACAGCGAGGCCCAGGCAAATGAGCTTAAGGGCCGTTATGAAGATGCCCTCAAGAATGCCAGAAGCGAGTCCGGACGCATGATTGAAGAAGCGAAAAAGCGTGCACGGGAAGAATCGGATCGGATTCTTAAAGAGGCCGGTGATCAGGCGGCAGACATTATGAGGAAAGCAGAGAAGAATATCGAAAGCGAAAAAGAAAAAACCATGGCTGACCTCCAGTCCCGCATTGCAGAGCTGGCTTTGGCCGCAGCCAGAAAAGTGGCCGGGAGTACGGAACGTGAGGCAGATGACATGCTTCTGTACGATCAGTTCCTGAATAATGCAGCAATGGATGCGGTGATGAAACCCGAAGGTAATGGCGAAAGCAGGTGAGAAATATGAGACAGACATCCGTTAATTATGCCCGCGTTCTGGCAGACCTGTCTGTTCCGGTGGAAGATTTAAGAGAGGCTGTGAGGCTGCTTAATGAGACACCTGCTTTGAGACGGATTCTGGAAAGCCCATTGGTTTCCCGGGACAAGAAAGAGAGGGTGATTGACCGGATATTTCCGGAGCCTGTCAGAAATTTTCTGAAGGTGGCCTGTCTGCATGAAAAGACAGGACAAATTGAGGAAATTTTTGAATGCTACGAGGAATATTTAAGGCAGCAGGAAGGAATCATGAAAGTCCTGCTTACCTGTGTGACACCTCCTTCCAAAGAGCAGCTTCAGGGAATAGAGAAGTTTCTGTGCAGTAAATATCAGAAAAAAGACGTGATTTTTGAGATTAAAAAGGATCCGTCGCTGCTGGGCGGTTTTGTCCTGAAGGCCGGAGATTATGAATATGATTACAGCCTGGACGGACGGCTTAAGAGGCTTAAACAGCAATTAACGCGGAGGTGAGAAAAGTGAGTTCGATTAATTCAGATGAAATTATTTCCATACTGAAAGAGGAAATAGCAAATTATGACGATATATGCAAGGAGCAGGAGACGGGAACCGTCATCTCCGTGGGCGATGGAATTGCCAGAATTTACGGCATGGATCATGCCATGTATGGCGAGGTCGTAACTTTTGAGTCGGGCCTCAAGGGAATGGTGCAGGATGTCCGCCAGGACAGCATCGGCTGTATCCTGTTCGGCAAGGATACCGAGGTCGGCGAGGGAACCCGCGTTGCAAGAACCGGTAAGAAAGCCGGAATCCCGGTAGGGGATGCCTGCATCGGCCGTGTTATCGACGCCCTGGGAGCTCCGATTGACGGCAAGGGTGAGATAAAGACGGATGACTACCGTCCCGTAGAACAGGAGGCTCCGGGAATTATCGACCGTCAGGCGGTCAACCAGCCCCTGGAGACCGGAATCCTGTCCATCGACTCCATGTTCCCCATAGGAAGGGGACAGAGAGAGCTTATCATCGGTGACCGCCAGACCGGTAAGACATCGATCGCCACCGATACGATCCTGAACCAGAAGGGGAAGGATGTAATCTGTATCTATGTGGCAATCGGACAGAAGGCGTCCACCATTGCAAAGCTGGTATCCACCTTTGAGAAATACGGAGCCATGGATTACACGACGGTTATGGCCTCCACGGCCAGCGACTGTGCGCCGCTTCAGTACATTGCGCCCTATGCGGGAACTGCTCTGGCGGAGTATTTTATGCATAAGGGAAAAGATGTGCTGATTGTATACGACGACCTGTCCAAACATGCGGTGGCATACCGCGCCCTGTCCTTACTGTTAGGACGTTCACCGGGACGTGAGGCATATCCGGGTGACGTATTCTACCTGCATTCCAGGCTGCTGGAGCGTTCCAGCCGTCTGAGCGAGGCTCTGGGCGGAGGTTCCATCACGGCCCTGCCCATCATCGAGACGCAGGCTGGAGATGTGTCGGCCTATATTCCGACCAACGTTATCTCCATCACCGACGGCCAGATCTTTCTGGAGAGCGATCTGTTCTTCGCAGGCATGAGGCCGGCGGTAAACGTCGGGCTTTCCGTATCGCGTGTCGGCGGAGCCGCACAGTTTAAGGCGATGAAAAAGGCGTCGGGAAGTATCCGTATCGATTTGGCCCAGTACCGTGAGATGGAAGTCTTTACCCAGTTCAGTTCTGATTTGGACGCATCAACGAAGAATCAGCTGCAGTACGGAAAATCTCTGATGGAACTTTTAAAACAGCCGCTTTACCATCCGCTCAGCCTTCACGAGCAGGTCATCACGCTGTGTGCGGCCACTCACAGGATTTTTATGGATGTGGAAGTGAAAGAGATTAAACCGTTTCAGGAAGATATGCTCCGCTATTTTGAGGAGATCCATCCCGAGATTGTAAAAGAAATAGATGAGAAGAAGGAACTGCCGCAGACGCTGATTGACAGAATCGCAAAAGCGGCGGAGGAATATAAAGCTGACAGAGGCAGGTGATACAGATGGCAAGTATGAAAGAGATCCAGACCAGGATGAAGAGCATCCAGGATACGATGAAGATCACAAATGCCATGTACCTGATATCCTCATCCAAGATGAAAAAGGCGAAAAAGACGCTGACGGATACGGAACCGTATTTCTTTGGCGTGCAGCGCGCAATGGACAGATTGCTCCGCCATCTTCCCGAAAATGAGAAGGAGAACCGGTATCTGGATCAGCGCCCCGAAATTCCACCGGAAGAACGGAAATTCGGACTGATTGTGGTCACTGCCGATAAAGGATTAAACGGAGCTTACAACCATAATATCATTAAGATGGCCGAGGAGAGGCTGAAACTTCCGGGACACAGGAAACTGTATGTGCTGGGAGTCGTGGGACGGCAGTATTTCGACAAGGTGAAGGGCGTGGACATGGACGGCAGTTTCAGGTATACGGTCCAGAAACCGACGATGCACCGGGCGAGACTGATATCCGAGACCATGGTCGACGGCTTCTTAAACAGGGAGCTGGATGAGGTGTATATCCTGTTTACGGAGATGGTCAACTCGATGAAGGAAGAACCGAGGCTGAAACAGCTGCTTCCGCTCAAAAGGGCTGATTTTGAACCGTCCCAGATGCTGACGGGAGTCATGCAGGAGAATATCAGCCTGTTCCCGTCTGCGGACGAAGTGATGGACAATATGGTGCCGAACTATCTGACCGGCATTATCTACGGCTGCCTGGTGGAGGCATACGCCAGTGAGCATAACGCCCGTATGATGGCAATGCGCTCTTCCACGGACAACGCGGGGGAGATGCTTAAAGAACTGTCGATCCAGTATAACCGGGCCAGACAGGCCGCCATCACCCAGGAAATCACGGAAGTTGTCAGCGGTGCGAACGCGCAAAAAAGAAAGGGATAATTATGGACACAGGCAGAATTATTCAGGTCATGGGACCTGTTGTGGATGTTTCATTTGAAGGCGGTGTTCTGCCCCACTTGAGGGATGCCCTGAAAGTTCAGAACGGGGACAGAACCTGCATCATGGAGGCCGCCCAGCATATGGGCAATAATGTGGTCCGCTGCATTATGCTGGCCGCCAGTGAGGGCCTTCATAAAGATATGGAAGTAATTCCTACGGGACAGGGAATCAGTGTTCCGGTAGGAGATCATAACCTGGGACGTCTTTTCAATGTCCTTGGGGAGACTATCGACGGAGGAGAAGGGCTGGATGGCGAGGAGCACTGGGTAATCCACCGGGATCCGCCGTCATTTGAGGACCAGAGCCCGGTAGTTGAGGTTCTGGAGACGGGAATCAAGGTAATCGATCTTCTGGCTCCCTATGCAAAAGGCGGAAAAATCGGTCTGTTTGGAGGGGCCGGAGTCGGCAAGACAGTTCTGATTCAGGAGCTGATTCAGAATATCGCCACGGAACACGGCGGCTATTCTATATTCACCGGAGTTGGAGAGCGTTCCAGGGAAGGCAACGACCTCTGGGTTGAGATGAAGGAGTCGGGAGTTCTCGAGAAGACGGCTTTGGTATTCGGACAGATGAACGAGCCGCCGGGAGCCCGTATGAGGGTTGCGGAGACCGGTCTTACGATGGCTGAGTATTTCCGTGACAAAGAGCACCAGGATGTGCTTCTGTTTATTGATAATATTTTCCGTTTCGTCCAGGCGGGCTCCGAGGTTTCGGCGCTGCTCGGCCGTATGCCGTCGGCAGTAGGCTACCAGCCGACGCTTGCCAATGAGATGGGAGAACTGCAGGAGAGAATTGCATCGACGAAAGAAGGTTCCGTAACAAGCGTCCAGGCGGTTTATGTCCCTGCGGACGATTTGACCGACCCGGCGCCGGCCACGACATTCGCCCATCTGGACGCCACGACGGTACTTTCCAGAAAGATTGTGGAGCAGGGTATCTATCCAGCGGTGGATCCACTGGAATCCACCTCCCGCATTCTGGAGGCGGAGGTAGTCGGTGAGGAGCACTATGAGACGGCCAGACGCGTCCAGGAGATCCTCCAGAAATATAAAGAGCTTCAGGATATTATTGCTATCCTTGGTATGGAAGAGCTTTCCGAGGAAGATAAGATAACGGTTTACAGAGCCAGAAAAATCCAGAAATTCCTTTCACAGCCGTTCCATGTGGCTGAGACATTTACCGGTGTACCGGGAAAATTCGTGCCGCTGAAGGAGACGATCAAGGGATTCAAGATGATCCTGGACGGTGAGATGGATGAGTACCCGGAAAATGCATTCTTCAACGTTGGTTCCATTGAGGATGTGAAGGCAAAAGCGGAGCAGGAGAAGACGGGAGGGCAGTAAGTATGGAACAGATATCCACATTTGGCCTAGAACTGTATTCCAGCACGCAGATGTTTTATAAAGGGAGGGCGCGTTTTATCAACCTTCCGGCAACGGACGGCGGGCATACCTTCCTGCCTCACCATGAGAATGTAATCGTTGCCCTTGTACCGGGTACGACGACGATTATCACGGAGAACGGGGAGGAGATCACGGCTGTCACGGGTTCCGGATTTGCCGAGATGATCAACAACCGTGTCCAGGTTTTTGTCCATTCGGCAGAATATCCCGATGAGATTGATATCAACAGGGCCAGAGAGGCCAAGGAGCGTGCCGAAGAGCAGCTGCGCCAGAAGCAGTCCATTGCGGAGTACCACAGAAGCAAGATGGAGCTGGCAAGAGCCATGTCCCGTATCAGCGAGGCCGGGAAACGCAAGTGACGAGAGAGTTTAAGAAAAAGCAGATATGAAGATATCTGCTTTTTTTTGCCCGGATTCTCCATCTGCGACAACCCAAAATCCCGGGACTGAAGACTCATAACCTTCTTAACACCATCCCGAACTCCGGCGGTACCGGCGCCGTTCCCATTCCTCAACTTGCCCGGTGATTGCAGTTGAGTGCACCGATAAGATATGATAGAATGAAATCAACAGGAATAGGAACATACCTGGTGAGTGTATTTTCAAATTGAGCATTGCAACGGCACGTTGTGATGGGAACAGGAACCTTATGAAATCAGAGAAGCTGCAGACAAAAATAAATAAGTATTTTACAGTATTCATTATCTGCATCATTATAACGGTGTCGGCGGTGATAGGCTTATACTCAAGCTATAAGCTGCAGACAGAAACAGGTGAAAACCTGACTGAAATGGCCGGGCAGATTTCGGTGCAGCTCGATCAGTTTATGTGGAATCACTACCATCAGCTGGATTTGCTGGAAGCGGCGAATTCGCTTGTCTCCGACGGAGATTATGAGATTGCATCGGGGCTGATTAATCAGCTTCACGAATCATTCCCGTCTTTTTCCTGGATTGGAATCACCGATGCGGATGGTATAGTTAAGGCGTCCAGCGGTGGCATCCTGCTGGAATCGGATATCTCAGAGAGGCCGGTATTCATCGAAGGGGCAAAGGGGGAGTTTATTGGTGATGTCCACGATGCCAAACTGCTTTCCGATTTACTGCCGAATCCGTCGGGAGAACCACTCCGTTTTGTTGATATCAGCACGCCGCTTTATGATAAGGAGGGGAACTTCAATGGCGTTTTGGCCGCCCACTTAAATTGGGACTGGGCCCAGGAACGCGTTGCAATGACGACCGAATCTTTTAGCGACAGCAAAAAGATGGAAGTGCTTGTGCTCAGTAAGGATTTCGATGTTTTGCTGGGGCCGGAAAAGCTGATTGGCCGGTCACTGGCACAGATGTTTTCACAAATAAGCGAGGATGGCAATTCTCATTGGGCCTCAATAACATGGCCGGATCATCAAAAATATCTGACGGGTTTTGTCACTTCAACCGGTTACGATGACTATAATGGTCTTGGATGGACCGTTGTGGTACGCCAGCCGATTAAGATTGCCTATAAAGATATTGCTCAGCTGATGTTTCTGGTCTTTGCAAGCGGAGGGGTTCTTCTGTTCCTGTTTATTATTCTCGGTACGATTATAACTAAAAAACTCACCGAACCTTTGAACCGGCTATCTGAGGTGGCCACGCTTTTAAAGTCGGGACAGAAGGCGGCTATGCCTGACCATAACGGCATTTATGAGCTGGAAAATCTAGAATCGGCCCTGTCAAATTTGTTCAGTGATTTGAATCTTACCGATGCTGCACTGAGCAAAATGAAGACTATAGCAATCACCGACCCGCTGACTGGCCTCAAAAACAGAAGAGCCTTTGAAAATGATATCGATGAGTGCAGCAGGACGTTTGACCGTTCGGCACACTCTCTGGCGATTCTTTATTTGGATTTAGACGGATTCAAAGTCGTGAATGACCAATATGGCCATGATATTGGAGATAAATTACTTTCAGAGGTGTCGAACCGGCTTAAAAAAGCCGTACAGAGCGATGAAATCCTTTCCAGGATCGGAGGTGATGAATTCCTGATTGCACTGACCGTTCCGACGGATGATACGGCTTCGGCCGTGGAGTATGCAGCCTTGCGGATTATTAAAGAAATCAATTATCCTTTCTTTTTGGAAAACAATGAAATCCACGTTGGATGCAGCATAGGGGCATCCATTTATCCGGAGGACAGCACAGAGCTTCAAACGGTCATCAAATATGCTGACAAGGCGTTATACTATTCAAAATCCCATGGTAAAAACATATTTACCGTTTATTCAGCCATCACAGTTGAGTGAGAATCAAAAAGAACCGGAAGAGCATCCATACTCTTTCGGTTCTTTCTTTTTATTGAAAGCCGCAGAGCTTGCATTGAAGGCCGCAGGGCTTGCGTTTTTCCGCCCTCTGTTACGGTTTATCAGGCTGCATCCGCTTATAGCTGGATTTCGCCCAGATAAAAGGAGGCCAGTGTTTCACCGGCGGCCCTCACAAGCGCCATCAGGGGAAGAAGGATTTTGTCGAGTGTCACCTCGGGAGACTCCTTAAGAAGGCTCTTCGCTATTTCCAGGATGTTGTCGGGGAGCAGCAGTTCCCCGGTACGGCTGGCTCCGGAGGATTGGAGAATTTCATAGACAGTGTCCACAAAGGCCTCGCGCTCCCGGGGGGAGAGGGAGGTAATCCATTTCTTTAACGCCTGATCCACCAGGCAGCTCTTCTGTGTGACTTCCCTCAGCCGGACAAAACCGCCGTCTTTTATTTCCCAGGAATAGGGATCGTGCTGCATCAGCCCTTTCCGGTTGCTTAAAACAACCGTATAGCATTCTTCATGTCCCAGAAGCATTCCGATTACCGAGGACTGAGGGACAAAGGTGCGGATGAGAGGCAGAATATCGCGGTAGCCGGAGGTGGAGAGCACCGCCTGGCTGAGCCCCGGACCGTCATAGTTGTACACGGCTATCAGTCGGTCCATAATGCCGGGTGAGGCACATGCGGCTGCAAATACGGCCAAATTGCCGCCTTTGGAATGGCCGCCCACCCACAGGGAACCGGGGACGAGGGCCGCCATGTGGGACAGGTAATTGCAGGCCTCCCATTGCCCCGGCACGGTATCGAGAAAACCCAGGTTGAAATCTTCCTTCCAGCCGATGAGCGTGCCGTCGGTGCCGCGAAACACGACAAAGGCGTCGTTCCCCATCAGAACGGTGAGTGCGGAAAACTGCATTTCCAGATCCGGTGATTTGATATCCCTGAAACCGGTCAGCCTGAGGCCGGAAAACCGGGCGCTTTCGGCCATGGCTTCGAGTAACTGCTGATGTTCCAGGGAGCGGACCCGTGCAAGGCGTTCTCTCTCCGGCAGCGAAGCGATGGTATCCGCGACTTCTTTTACAGTCGGGGCCTGAGCGGGATTGTCTGGTATCAGGCCGTCGAGATGAATGTACGACATTGCAGAAAAAACAAGGCCGTCCACGGCGGACAATGGAGATTCGTCCAATGTCTGGCTGCCCTGGGCGGCGATATAGTCAATTAAACCGGGCATAATTATCCCTTTTTCTTTTAATATATGTTGCAGACAGGTCTTCGGTTAACCTGCGTCCGTTATAAAACCTTCCTGGCGTCTTTCAGGAATGAAGCGATAATCAGGACGATAATCACTGCAATGGGAAAGGCGGCGATGATTGAGACCGTCTGCAGGTTTGCCATGGAATTATCACTGAATACCAGGGCAATCGGCAGCAGAATCAGCATGATGGACCAGAATACTTTGATTCCCATGTAAGGTTCTTCATCGTTGTCCAGCTCCTTGTAAGAGTAAGACGAGGCAACCAGGGCAATGGCGTCGAAGCTGGTTGCATAAAAAGCGATCATTGTGAGCGCCAGGAGAATCAGCACCAACGGAGCCAGGGGCAGGGTGTGGATGATGGCGATAATCGTCGTGTAGAGATCTCCCGTAGAGGCATAGAGTCCCATCACATCCAGTTTGCCGAAGACCTGCAGGCCCAGGCTGTAATTGCCGAGGATGATAAAACTGGTGAAGGTGCCGCCGAGGCCGAATATATAACCGCCCAGAATGGTCTGTTTCACGGTGCGTCCTTTGGAGATGTTGCCGATGAAAAACGGAGCCGCAACACACCACACCATCCAGTAGGCCCAGTAGAATATGGTCCATGTCTGGGGGAATGAGGTGGTTCTCTGGGGATCGGTAAAGGTGGACAGGCTGAAGAAATTCTGCACCAGGTTTCCGATGGAAGAAAAACCGGTCTCAATAATGTATCTTGTCTCACCCCCGAAGAGAAGGACATAGGCAAGCAGGGCGAAGAACAGGTAAACGCAGGATGCGGCGAGCTTCATAATCCCGTGCATTCCCCGGACCACGCAGAAAGTGTAAACAATGCAGGTGACGACCAGAATGGCAATCGTAATCCATTTGGAGCTTGGGAGTCCCAGCAGGCTGGACGCGATCTGGCTCATCAGCGGAGTCGCCAGACTGAATGTGGTGGCTGTGCCGGCCATCAGCGCGAATACGGCGATAAGGTCAATGATTTTTCCGGGAATCCCGTCTGTTTTATTGCCGAGCAGAGGACGGCAGGCCTCGGAAAATTTCTGTTTGTGGCAGCCACGGACATGCAGCATGAAACCAAAGGATACGGCCAGGACAACGTAAAAACTCCACGGTATCGGACCCCAGTGGAACAGCGGATATGTACCGGACCATTCCTGGATGGAACCAATCTCGGCCATGTGGGGATCCTGTGCATAGAGAATCCACTCACAGAGTGAGTAAAAAAGAATATCGGCCGCCAGTCCGGAAGTAAACATCATGGAACCCCAGGCAAAATTCGAGTATTTCGGCTTCTCATCCTTCTTTCCGAGCCGGATGCCGCCGTATTTGGAAAAGGCCAGGTAAAGTGAGAGGAGAAAGACTCCAAGTCCAACGGCCAGGTAATAGGTACCCAATTCCTCGCCCAGGAAAGTTCGGATCCCTTCAATAATTCTTTTGGAAGAATCCGGCAGGAACACAAAGCTGATGCAGAGGAACAGGATGATAATAAATGGAATTATCATTGTGATCCAGTCCAGCTGCCGTTTTACATTTTTATTAGTGGTGTCATTCATAGCTGCCTCCTTGATGTTCAATTTTTACAATTTATATTAAATAATGAACACATTATATCATTGAACTTTTAGAATTACAAGAGGTATTCTGAGAAAATATGATATCATGACGGGGATGAGGATTTAGTTGAGATGCGAGGACGCCTCTGTAAGACGGCGGACGGGGGAGTGGGAGGTTATTTATGAGTCTTCAGTCCCGGTTGGTAGGTTGTGGTGAGGGGGAATCCAGGAGAAAAAATTCCTACGGGGACTCGCTCCCGCTTGTGGAGCGCACAGCGGATGCTAAGACGTCAAAGAACGCCGTCTAAGCACCGGCGGGCTCCAAGGCCCCCTTCGGAAAGTTTTCTCCTTCCTTCCCCGGGCAGGCTGTCGACGGGACTGAAGACTCAGCGAAGGTTGTCGCCCTGTCCGTCGGCTTCAGGGGCTGATTGTCTCTTTCGTCAAGTAAGGGGGGGGTATTGTCTCGGCCACTATGTAATCGTGAACCTTTTACCTTTTGAAGGTGTTTCGGGCTGAATTCAAAGATAAATCCAAAGCTAAATTTTATGATTAATCTAAAAATTCAATGGTAATTCAAGGACAGGTCAGGCACTAAAACTAAGACTCATCAATTTAATACCAAACGTGAGACATTCTCCTAAAATCGAGAAAACGTAGTGGCAGCGACAGTACCTCTCCCCCCTGAAGGAATAAGAATAAATCAGCGGCCGCAGGCCGGGGTTCGGGATGGCGAAAACCTCGGCGTCTTCAGTCACGGTCCATAACCTGCCTGTGGGGAAGAAGGGAGAAAAAGATTCCGCAGGGAACCTGAAGTTCATCGGCACTTACCGAGGTCTTTTCGAGGTTAGTGTCCGTTATGCACTCCAAAGAGCGCAAGCGTTTCCCGCAGGAACTTTTTCTGCCCGGATTCCCCACCCGCGACAACCTGCAAGCCGGGACTGAAGACTCACAACCTCCCTCTCACCATCCCGCCCCCCGACCGTCCCGGCGGCGTTCTCATTCCTCAATTAAATCCCTATTTACGGATGAAAGTCTGATATGTTATACTAAAAAACAACAGGCACAGAGCGGAAGAGGGCGGCCGCGATTTGTGGCACATAATACAGAAAGGAGAGCGGCATCTGCCGCAGGGAGTGATAATGACAGAACGCCATACGAAAATACTTGATATAGTCAGCGAGGAGAAAAAGGTGGAGGTAAACCGGTTGTCGGAACTCCTGGGCGTTTCACAGGTGACGATCCGCAAGGATCTTGATATGCTGGAAGAGAGAGGGCTTCTTTCACGTGAGCATGGCTATGCAGTCATGAAGAATGTAGATGACATCAACAACAGAATGGCGGTCCGCTACGATACGAAACTGAAAATTGCAAAAGAGGCGGCAAAGAGCGTCGTGAACGGTGAGACGATCATGATCGAATCCGGTTCCAGCTGTGCACTTTTGGCGGAGCAGCTGGCCGTGGATAAGAAGGATGTGACGATTATCACCAATTCCGCATTTATAGCCAATTATATAAGGGAGATATCCGTAGGGAGAGTCATCCTGCTGGGGGGAGAGTATCAAAAAGAGTCCCAGGTCATGGTCGGTCCTCTTGTCAGGCAGTGTGCCGGAGAATTTTACGTAGATAAGCTGTTCGTGGGAACGGACGGTTTTGTGCCGGAGATCGGGTTTACCGGCGGTGATATGATGAGGACCGAGGCCATGAAGAGCATGGCGCAGTCGGCAAAGAAAGTAATTGTAGTCACGGATTCCAGCAAGTTCTGTAAACAGGGCGTGGTCGTGCAGTTCAAACTTTCGGAGGTCCACAGCGTCTATACGGACAGCGGACTTTCAAGGGAGGCGAAGGAACTGCTGGAAGAGCAGGGACTGAAAGTGTGCCTGGCAGGCGAGTGATATAATAAGAGAATAATATAATGAAAAATACGATAAAAAAGAGCAGGCGCTTTATCCGGTGGAGGGATAAGGCGCTTGCTCTTTTAGGAATGCCGGCTACATGGAAACATCCAGCCCGGCTTCTTTAAATACGTTGAAATACTCGGTTAAATCTTCCGGGTGAAGAGCTTTTACGTCTTTCAGCTCATACGGGACCTGCAGCTCCTCATACTTTTTCTCGCCAAACTGATGGAATGGAAGCAGATTAACCGTATCTACCCTGTGTGCTTTGAGAAGTTTTACAAACTCCCTCGCATCATGCAGGCTGTCGTTGATATGCGGGATGACCGGGATACGGGCGATCACCGGAACCTTCATTGCGATGGCAAAATCCAGGTTTTCCAGGATGGACTGGTTGGAGACGCCGGTGTATTTGATATGTTCCCTGTCACTGTGGTGCTTGATATCCAGCAGAAGTAAATCCGTTCCTGCAATCACCCTGGAGAAGACAAGAGGGGTTGCGAATGCCGTGGTTTCCAGTGCGGTATGGATTTTCTGTTCCCTGCACTTCTTTAGAAGCTCGGCGGCAAAAGCAGACTGCATCAGGACCTCTCCACCCGAGAGTGTGACGCCGCCGCCGGATTCCTGGTAAAAATCCATGTCTTTTAATACTTCTTCCATCACCTCATCCACTTCCATCATATTGCCGACGAAAGTCAATGCCCTTCCGGGACATTGGGTAATGCAGCTTTTACACCCGGTACAGTGCTCCGGGTCAAATACCAGATTGTTGTTCTTGAAGCTGATACAGCCGGCGGGGCATTTGACCTCGCACAGATGGCCGTACAGACATTTCTTTTTGTCCCAGAGTATCTGAGTAGGGCGCTGCTGCGACTCAGGGTTCGAACACCAGGGACATCGTAAGGGACATCCTTTGAAAAATACGACCGTCCTGATTCCCGGACCGTCATGGATACTGAATTTCTGGATATTAAAGATATTCGCCTTCATATTGGTAAGCTCCTGCTACTCTTAACAGTTAATGTACGTATGAAAAACAACTATTGCATACTATAGCACAACCGAATTCAAAAGTAAATAAGTTTCAAATGAAAATATAATATTGACAAAATGAAATAAAGAGCGTAAACTGAAATCATTAAAAAGAAAAAAAATCGGCAAAATGTCTTTGCTGGATTGAGTAAAACTGTTTTTATAGGCAAAGTGCCTGAATGAAAGGGAGCGCAGTGAAACAGCTTCTTTCATATGAAGAAAAAACGGCAGGAAAAAATAATTTAAAAAGAGATGTTAAATTTACATAGTGCGGTTTTGAGGAGGATATGACCATGGAAAACAATCATTTTGGAAAGCTGACGGAGCGTATGCATCATTTCAGAGAAGAACTTCTCGATGCCAGGCCCTATGTCTGCGCGGAGCGGGCCGTCCTGACGACGGAGAGTTACAGACAGCATGCGGATAAACCGGTTGTCCTTAAGAGGGCTTACATGCTGCAGAACATTCTGGAGCATATGACCATTTTTATCGAGCCGCAGACGCTGATTGCCGGGAACCAGGCATCCGCGAACCGTTCGGCCCCCATTTTTCCCGAATACGCGATGGACTGGGTGATTGATGAACTGGATCAATTTGAGCAGAGGGACGGGGATGTCTTTTATATCACGGAGGAGACCAGGAAAGAGCTCAGGGAACTGGCTCCATACTGGGAGCATAACACGACAAAGGACAGAGGCCTTGCGGCAATGCCGGAGCAGAGCCGGATCTTCTATGACCTTGGAATTATCAAGGCGGAAGGAAACATCACCTCGGGTGACGCCCATCTCGCAGTAGAGTATGAGAAAGTGCTGAAACTCGGTCTGAAAGATTATGAAAAACGCACCCGGGAGGCGATGAAGAGTCTTGAGCTGACCGAGATGGAGAGTCTGAAGAAATTCTATTTCTATCAGGCCATTTTAATTGTCATAGACGCCGTCAGGAATTTTGCCGCACGGTATGCAAAGCTCGCCCTCTCACAAGCCGAAGCGCTGGAGGACAAAAGAGAGCAAAAGAGAGCCGGGGAGCTTAGGGAGATGGCGCGTATCCTTACCAAAGTGCCCTATGAACCGGCGGATACGTTTGCCGAGGCGATTCAGTCTATGTGGCTCGTCCATCTGGTGCTCCAGATTGAGTCCAACGGCCATTCCCTTTCCTATGGAAGAATGGATCAATATCTGAACCCATTTTACCAGAGGGATCTTGAGAGTGGCAGGGTAACGGAAGAATCGGCCTGTGAACTGATGACAAATCTATGGCTTAAAACATTTACAATTAATAAGATTAGAAGCTGGTCCCACACCCAGTTCAGCGCAGGAAGCCCGCTCTACCAGAATGTTACGGTCGGAGGACAGACAGCCGGGAAACAAGACGCGGTCAATCCGATGACCTATCTGATTCTCCGGAGTGTGGCACAGACGAGGCTGCCCCAGCCGAACCTGACCGTGCGCTATCATGCCGGCCTGAGTGAGGAATTCATGGAAGAATGCATTGAAGTGGTGCGCCTGGGCTTTGGAATGCCCGCCTTTAATAACGATGAGATTATTATTCCATCATTTATTGAAAAGGGGGTAAAGGAGGAGGACGCTTATAATTACAGCGCCATCGGCTGTGTCGAAACGGCGGTTCCGGGAAAATGGGGATACCGTTGTACGGGAATGAGCTTTCTTAATTTCCCCAAATCACTTCTGATTGCACTGAACGACGGAGTGGATCCGGAGTCGGGAGTGAAGCTGTGCGAGGGGGCCGGACATTTCAGAGATATGACATGTTACGGGGACGTGGAGCGGGCCTGGGATAAGATTATCAGAATCTTCACAAAACACAGTGTCATTATTGAAACCTGCTGTGATATGGTCCTGGAAGAAAACGTGCCCGACGTGCTCTGTTCTTCCCTGGTGGAGGACTGCATCGGCAGAGGAAAGACCTTGAAGGAAGGCGGCGCCGTTTATGACTTTATCAGCGGCCTCCAGGTGGGAATTGCCAATATGGCGGACTCCCTTGCCGCCATTAAGAAATGTGTGTTTGAGGATAAAAGCTTTACGGCCGGGGAATTGTGGGATGCCCTGATGAACAACTTTGAGGGGGAGAGGGGGAACTGGATCAGAAATCAGCTTCTTGCAGCCCCGAAGTACGGCAATGACGAGGATTATGTGGATTCCCTGATCCGGAGCGCCTACGACGTCTATATTGACGAGATTAAAAAATACCACAACACCCGCTATGGCAGAGGTCCTGTGGGCGGTGTCTACTATGCGGGAACCTCCTCCATATCGGCCAACGTGGGCCAGGGCCTGGGGACGTTAGCCACACCGGACGGAAGGAAAGCCAGGGAACCGCTGGCGGAAGGATGTTCCCCGAGCCATGGGATGGATCGGAAAGGACCGACGGCCGTTTTTAAGACCGTTGCCAAACTGCCCACAAAAGAGATTACCGGCGGAGTTCTGTTAAACCAGAAGATAACGCCGCAGCTCCTCTCAAAACCGGAAGACAGGATGAAGCTCACGATGCTTTTGCGCACATTTTTCAACCGCCTCCACGGGTATCATGTCCAGTACAATGTTGTATCAAAGGAGACACTTAAGGCAGCGCAGAAAAATCCGGAAGAGTACCGCGACCTGATCGTCCGCGTTGCCGGGTATTCGGCATTCTTTAATGCATTGTCACGTCAGACGCAGGATGATATTATAGAGAGGACGGAGCAGAGTCTGTAAGGACCGGATGCAGCCGGCAAAAAACGTTACTGTTCACCCCCCAGCTAAAAGCAGCTGTGCTGCGAACAATAACACGCTTCGCGATGCACAGAAACGACAAAAAATGCCGTTTCGCGCGACACAACTCGGGATTTTCACGAAAAAACGTGAAAACACCTCGCGGAATACATCCTGTGTGAACAGTAACGAAATAACACAGATCAAAGCGGAGGATACAGAAATCATGGAATTTTTATTTGATACAGCCAATATCGAAGACATCAGAAAATACAGCGCCATCTATCCGATCACGGGCGTTACCAGCAACCCCTCTATCATTAAAAAGGAAGGTAAAATCGATTTTTACAGCCATTTCAGGGAAATCCGGTCACTGATCGGCATGGAACGCTCCCTGCATATCCAGCTCACGGCGCCGGATGAGGCGACGATGATGAGGGAGGCCGACGCCGTCCTGAACCGGGTGGATGACCGGGTATTCATCAAAGTCCCCACGAATGAGACGGGACTGAAGGTGATGAGGGCTCTTAAAAATGAAAAAGCCGGAGTGACCGCTACGGCCGTGTACTCGAAAATCCAAGGTTATCTCGCGCTGGAGGCAGGGGCCGATTTCATAGCGCCTTACTATAACCGTATGGAAAATCTGGACATTGACTCCTTTGGGACCATTGCGTCCCTGGCGGAACAGATTAGAAATTACGGTTATAAGACGAAAATACTGGCGGCCAGCTTTAAAAATATTGCACAGGTAAATGCGGCTTTCGCAGCTGGCGCCCAGACGGCGACGCTCCCTCCGGAGCTTCTGCATGAGGCGATGGGAATGGCGGCCATCGGAAAGGCCGTGGATGATTTCCATCATGACTGGGAGAGTGTGTTTGGAGACAAGGATTTGACACAGCTGTAAAGGTATGCCGCCGTCCGCGGCACCGCGTTTTAAACATGTGGCTGAGGCGTAATAAAAGGGGAGACAGGATGAAATATCTTGTGATAGACATTGGGGGATCTTTTATAAAATATGCGCTGATGGATGAGGCGTACAACGTGATGATGACCGATCAGCTTCCCACTCCGAAGGAGGGGAGGGAGGCTCTGATCGAGGCCGTCGGAGGACTTTACGATAAGTTTGCCGGGGAGATAAGCGGCATGGCGCTGGCGGCTCCGGGAATTATCGACAGTGAAAAAGGTTATTTTTATACCGGGGGAGCGCTGCGGTATAATGAAGGTTTTGCAATGAAGGAGGCGCTTTTAAGACGCTGTCCGACCAGAATCCATATTGAGAATGACGGAAAGTGCGCCGCTATGGCCGAGGCGGAGCTGGGCAGCCTGTCCGACGTGGAAAACGGCGTCGTGCTTGTGCTCGGCACAATGATAGGCGGAGGGATTATCGCAGGCGGAAAGCTCTACAGAGGAAGCCATTTTTCGGCCGGAGAGGTTTCCTTTGTCTGCACGGCAGGGACGGAGCGGCCCGGCGCCGGAAATATTTGGGGCAACCGCTGCGGGGGCGTGTCCCTGGCAAAGAGAGTGGCGGAGAAAAAGAAGATTCCATACAGCGAGATGGACGGAAAAAGGGTTTTTCAACTTGCCGGGGATGGGGACGAGGAAGCGCTGCAATGTCTGGATGACTATACAAAAGAGATTGCAGTCCAGATATTTAATCTCCAGAACATCCTGGACCCTGAGCGGTTCGCCATTGGAGGCGGCATCAGCGGCCAGCCTCTGCTGATGCAGTATATTGAAAAGAACCTGGACGAGATATACAGTGGGTTTACCTATATTGTCAGAAGAGCGGAAGTAGTGGCCTGCCAATATCTGAATGCATCCAATCTGCTGGGCGCTCTTGTTTGTTTCCTGAAAGAGGAACAGGAATCAACAGGAAGAAGTGGGGGAAAATAGAAAAGAATAGAAAAAACAGGAGAGGCGCAGACTGCAAAACAACCTGGACCTCTCCTGTTTTTTCTATTCTTTTCTTTCCGCCATATAGCGTTCAACTTCGCCGGCAGTCAGTTTCCGGATCCTGGTGTGCGGATATTCCCGATATTGATCCGCCGTATAAACAGGTTCCATTCGTTCGCATGTCTTGTCTTTGTTCTTTTGAAGGTAAAGACGCAGGCTTTCGGCGTCCTCAAAAATCTTATAGGAGGCCCTGCCTGTTTTGCTTTTAAGCTCATAGACACCACAGGGCTTTTTGGACGTGTAATCTGCGGTGCGAAGGTAAAGCGCTGCGATTTCGGCGGACTTAAACGGGAAATTCCACCTCTGTAAATTCCGGATCGGATCATGTTCGATACAGATACAGCGGCCGCAGGTCCCGCAGATGTACTGCGTATGGTTTTGTAGACAGTCGAACGGTTTCAAAAGCGGAGTAATCCTGTTTTTTTCGGAATAACATTCCTGACATCGGGGCATAGCATTTCTCCATTCTGTACTTGTCGTACTATTTTTTACGGAAATGTTTTCGAAGCCGGATCCCCAGGGCAATACTGATAAGGAAGATTACGGCAAAAATGGCGATAAGCGGCCAGAAATTGGAATGGTAACTTCCTTCCCCGGTTTCTCTTGTCCGGTTATCCTGTCCGTCTGCGGCGGCCATACTTTCTTCCGTTCTGTCAGATGCTGAGACATCCTGGCTTTCCGGTGTTCCGTCAGCCTCTGCATCAGAAGTATCCGCCGCCTTTTCCCAGACGGTTTCTTCCACAGTGGTTCCATCCTCCTGGCGTATGTACGCGGCGATCCTATCACTTTCGATGGATTTAAAGTCGTTTATGGCTCCGCCGGAATGGATAAAAACTTCCCAGGCGGCCGCCGTGCCGCCTTTTTCTTTTTCGGGCAGAAGCTCCAATGTGTTTGGATCGGTTCCGCTCACCTCATAGGGGCCCCAGACGGCGTCCCAGATATCCCCCTTTTTGTCCAGGGAAAGAAGAACGAAATCACCCTTTTCCGGCCGGGTTTTGCCATGGTAAGAAATCAGATAGGAGAAAATTTGTCCGTCATAGCCGGTCAGGTCGGCGGTCAATGAGGCCGGAATTTCATCAACCGGCAGCATACGGTCTATTACATTTTTCTCAGCGCCCTCCGGGCCGCAGGTGAATGCGTGGTTTACCGTCACCCGGCACAGGGTTCCATCTATCTCTTCAACTGTTCCGATGATAAGCGCATTCTGCTCTCCGTGCCACATCCCGTACTCGGCGTCGTGGGCCAGGGCGGTCAGTGTAAAGACAAGGCACAGCAGGAGAATGAGGGGCAGGGCGGTCAAACTTCTTACCGCTTTCCTGCGGGAGGAACTGGTGGGAAATACCATAAAATCACGTTTCCTTTCTCTGCTAACGGCAGTTATCGGCAATGATCGGGTCAGCGGTTAATCTCGGGCAGACGGCAGAGCGTATCAAGAAGCTGTGACAGTGATTCCTCGCTTTTACCGTATTCCGCAATATGTTCAATGCCCAGAAGTTCTTCGGCGCTTTCTGCGGTGAGGCTTTTGCTCTCTTTGACTCCGCCGCCGTCGGACGGATAATCCCAGCGGACTTCCCCGCAGTTCTCAATCAGAGCCAGGAGGCAGCCTGCGGCCTGATACATGCGTCTGGTATCCGGTTCGCTTTTAAAATGAATTATGTACGTGTAAGGTTCCTCCGAGGTCTGAAGTTCGGTGGTTCTCTCTTCCCCTATGTTAAAACAGTCGGACAGCAGGCCGAACAGACGGCCGTCCGCAGAGGCGTCGCCGATATACTTATTCTTTGCCTGGTAAAGTTCTTCGCTGTACAGAGGGGGCAGTCTGTAAACCGCAAAGACAGTCCCCAGTGAGGCAGGTTCCCCCTTTTCCACCTTCCCGTTCCATACGATGCGGGCGGTGTCACCCGGTTTCAGATCGGGAACCTCATTGGTGGAGAGGACGGTGTCCGAAAGCGCGATGACGGACGCTTTTTTTAGAATCGCTTCCCCCTTGAACGGTTCCACGGTGTATCCGTCTTCCGTAACTTTCGTGACCACGGCATTAAAATACTCGTCTCCCTTTTCGGAGCAGGCCGAGACGGACAGGGCTATAAGTACCCATAGTACGGACAGGACGGCAGCTTGTTTCAATTTCATATCTTAACACCCCTTTCGGCCGGCAGAACCGCTGCAGCGGGTACCGGTAAATACATATTGCTATTTTAAACGATTTGAGGCCATGATCCTATTACGGCCGTCCTAAGAATTCTTACATTTCCTTTTCAGTTTATCGTTTTAGGGCGCGGTTATAATCCGGTGGCATTGTGGTATTCTTCTTTCACCTCCTGGATAAAACGCTCAATTTCCGGAATTGCTTTATCTGCAAGCTTGTTGTAAGCCAAATAGACAGGCAGCTTGCAGTCTCCAATCGAAATAGGGCACAGCGACTGAGTGATATCAGGACGGCTGTATTTCAGCTGGCTGAAGATCACGCTGGTGAGTCCTACGCCTTTTGCTGCCAGGTCAAGGGCCAGAGGGGCCGACGAGGCCTTAATGGTAGTTTTCGGCGCGTAGGATTTCTGGCGTAAAGCGGCCTCTGCATAGCTGGCCTTATATTGGATCATGGGTATATCATTCAGCTCGGAAGGATTTATGAAGATGGGATGATCGATATCCGCATGGGTAATGTCATAATTTTTCAGCGCCGGATGATTTTTTGCTCCGATAAGCAGCACCGGCTCGTACAAGAGCAGTTCGACCATAATGGAGGGATCGGTGTTTGGCGCGGCAACACAGGCAATATCTATCTTCTGGGCAGCCAGCTGATGGTACAGGTTATAGCTGTAGTCGGAAATAGGGTCAATCCTGATAGCCGGATAATTTTTTGCCATCCGTGGCAAGATGCGTGACAGAATATAATCTCCACTGATATGGGGGACTCCGACTCTGAGAATCCTCTCTCCCAGGGCGTTCTGTTCCTGAAGATCCCGATACAGGGATCTTTCCAAACTGAGAATCTTTTTACCATAATTGCAGAAAATTGTCCCGGACTCTGTTAATTGGACAGGGGTTGAACTTCGATCGAACAAGTTCGTTCCCAATCTTTTTTCCAGTGTGCTGATGTAGCGGCTCAGGGAAGGCTGAGAGACATAGAGAATTTCCGCCGCGCGGCTGAAACTTCCACATTGTGCGACGGTCAGAATATACTGGAAATCTTTTTCATTCATGAAAATTGCTCCTTTTCCGGTAACGAATGACGTACCAAGGCAAATAATGTGACATTTTACTAAACAAGTTACGGCATAAGTATATCATACCAAAAATGGTATGTGAAGCATGGCAGAAAATATATTGGACGATTTGCATATTTTTGTGTATTTTTAATAAAAAGGGTTGAGAAATCAGCTAAATGATTTCACCTAAAAAAAGAGAGGGAGAGAAATATGAAACGAAAAATGCGTCAAATCTTTTCTGTTACCATGTCAATGGCAATCCTGTTATCTTTAACTGCCTGCGGCGGCAAAGCGCCCGCAAGTAACAACGGAGGCGGAACGTCTCCTGCAAGCGAGGCTGCAGGGGAAGCTTCCGGTGAGAAAGTCAAGATCAGCATTGCCACCACCAATGTGGACGGCGATCCCATGCAGGATCTGATTTACTATTTTGAGGAGCAGGTGGACGAAATTCTGCCAGGCCGTGTGGAGTGGGTTAATTATACCAACAGCTCGATGGGTTCCGAGCGCGAACTTGGTGAGATGGTTATGAACGGAGGCCTGGATGCCTCTCTGCAGGGACCGTCGAATATCACGGCTTTTGCGCCTATGAACGCGGTCCGTCTTCAGGACGTTCCTTTCCTGTTTAAAGATCAGGACGAGCTGTATGCCGCCACCAACGAGTGGTACCGGGATATGATCAACAAAGAATGCGAGCCTTACGGATTTACCACGATGTTCTTTGAGTATTTCATGGGACAGGAAATTGAGAACACAAAACGCCCTGTCACCACTCCCGAAGATATGGTCGGGTTAAAAATCCGCGTGTATGATTCTCCGGGCCCGTACAACTTCGTGGAGGCCTGCGGCGGCCTGCCCGTGGCAATGGCTTTCAGTGAGGTCTACACAAGCCTGCAGCAGGGAGCCATCGACGGCACCTATACCACGACTTCCAGCTTTGTGGCTGATAAGCTGTGCGAGGTTACCAAGTACCATACGAAGATGAGTATTACAAACCTCGGCATGACGCTGATTTGGAATTCAAAATCCCTCGAAAGCTATCCGCAGGATTTGAAGGACGCTCTGGCGGAGGCCGCTAAACGAACGGAAGAGCATTGCCAGAAGGTGGTAAGCCCGGAGGTTAAGGAAAGCGTCTACGCCGAGATCGAAGCCGAGGGTGTTGAGGTGAACGAGGTCACCGAAGAAGACTACCAGCGCTTTGTGGAAAAGGTAGAGGCATATTGCTACGATAAAATGCGCGAAGATATCGGAGCAGAAGTCTGGGATCAGTGTGTAGCGTGGCTTAAGGAGTACCGCGCCCGATAGATTAATCCATTCCGCTGTGCTTTTGATAGGAGGGTTGTATGAAAAAAATATACCAAATTTATAATCAGATCGAAAGGACAATCCTGGGACTGATTTTGATTGTGTTGATTTTTATGGGTTTTATTTCTGTGGTCTGCCGCTTTGTCCTCAGGGTGCCTCTGGCCTGGGCGGAGGAATTTATGCTCTTCTGCATGGTATGGATCGCATATCTGGGAGCCAGCGCCGCAGCGAACGAGCGTAAGCATGTCCGGGTCGGCCTCTTTGTCGGATTTATGCCGAAGCCGGTCCAGAAAGTGGTATCTTTGCTCGCTGATATCCTGTGGGTAATCTGCGCCCTGTTTTTAATCTATTTGGGATATATCGTCACTTCTGGATATATTGCCCATAAGGCTGCGTCTCTGGGCGGAGGGTATCCCTATTGGATTGCATCAATTTCGATTCCCGTCGGCATGATTTTGATGTCAATCCGCGTCATTCTTGCCATGGTGGATACAGTGCGCGGGAAGAGCGATGAGCGCTCAATCGAAGAAATCATTAAGGAGGAGACTGACGCATGAATACGGCATTGATTCTCGGACTATTTTTTATACTTATCATTTTGAAAGTGCCTGTAGCCTTCGCCCTGGTTCTTTCCTCGATTATCAGCTGCTTTATTCTGCAGTTGGCTCCGCTCAGCACAGTTGCCGCGGCTGCCATGAACTCGCTGTTTTCTTATCCGCTGCTGGCAATCGCCTTTTACATTTTTGCCGGTTCGGTCATGACCCGCGGAGGAATCTCCAGAAAACTGTGCAAATGGATCGATACAATGTTTGGACGGTTTACCGGTGGACAGGGTATGGTCACAATCGTGACTTCCGCTTTCTTTGCCGCGCTTAGCGGCTCCGCCTCCGCCACCTGTGCTTCTATCGGTTCCATGATGGTGCCTGAGATGGAAGAGCAGGGGTACCGTAAGCCCCAGGCTCTGGCTATTGCTGCTGCGGGCGGCGTCATCGGCCCCGTAATTCCGCCCAGCAACATGTTCGTACTGTACGGCGTTGCGTGCGGCGTGGGTGTGGGCGAGCTGTTTTTAGCCGGCATTGTCCCTGGTATTTTAATGGCTGTGTTCCTGTGCATAGCTGTTTCCATAACTGCAAGAGCGGAAGGGCTGAAGGGCAGGGGCAATAAGTTCAGCATCTCTGCATTCCTGCACACACTGTATGACGCAAAGTGGGCGATTATGGTTCCCGTAATCATTCTGGGCGGTATCTATTCCGGTGTTTTCACACCGACGGAGGCCGGGGCCGTTGCCTGTGTCTATGCCATAATCGTGGGCCTGCTCATCGAACGGACGTTGAATCTTAAAAGCCTGCTGGACTGTGCTGCAGAAGCTGCCATTACCAGCGCTACCATTTTCATTCTGCTTTCTGCCGCAGGTATTTTTGGCAAGATTATGACACTGGCCCAGGTACCCCAACAGTTGTCGGCAGCGATACTTTCTGTTTCACAAAACAAGTTCGTTGCCCTGATGCTCATCAATCTCCTTCTGCTGTTGATTGGCTGTATTATGGACGGCGGCGCCGCACTGGTCATTCTGGCGCCCCTGCTGCTCCCCGTTGCGGTGGCCATGGATATCAACACGATCCAGTTCGGTATCATCCTGTGCCTGAACCTGAGCATCAGCGCAATTACGCCTCCGGTAGGCACCTGCCTGTTTGTCGCGTCGGTCATGGGCGAAATGCCTTTGGAAAAGATAGCGAGGGAGATTCTGCCCTTCCTGATTGCCGAGGTGTTAGTGCTGGTGGTTGTCAATGTGTTTGAACCGGTCACACTTGCCCTGGTAACCCTGTTGAGGTAGGGAAGAGACAAAGGAGGATAACATGGTTCAGATTTTAATGAGGCCGGAGCTGCACAAGTTCGGAAGCTGTAAGGAATTTGCCGAAGAACTGCATCTGTGCGGCGAAGACCTGGTACTTACCAACCAATATATTTACGAGCCGTATTTTGGGAAACTCGGTCTGGATGTAAAGCTGGTTTATCAGGAGAAATATGGAGCTGGGGAGCCCACGGATGTTATGACGGAGCAGATTATCGCGGACGCCGCGAAACTGGGCGGGTACAGGCGTATCATCGCCATCGGCGGCGGGACAGTCATTGATATCGCCAAGGCCATGGCGGTCGGTTCTCAGGACGGGAACATGGACGGACTCTACAATTCCATGCCGGATCTTAAGAAAAACTGTGAGCTGATTATTGTGCCCACGACGTGCGGCACCGGAAGTGAGATGACCAATGTGGCTGTATTCAGCCGGACCAGGATGGGGACGAAGATGGGGCTGGTCGGCGAGGCGATGTACGCGGATAAAGCGGTTCTGATTCCGGAGCTGCTAAGCGGCCTGCCCTTCGGTGTTTTTGCCACCAGTTCCATCGATGCGCTGGTTCACGCGGTGGAGTCCTGTCTCTCACCAAAAGCCACCGTGTACACGAAGACCTTTGGGTATCAGGCCATCGAGATGATTCTCTCCGGGTATCAGAAAATGGCAGAGTGCGGCCTGGAAAGCAGGAATGGCCTGCTGGAGGATTTCCTGACTGCTTCGAATTTTGCAGGCATCTCCTTCGGTACCGCAGGCTGCGGGGCGGTGCATGCCATGGCATATCCTCTGGGTGGAAAATACCATGTACCTCACGGGGAGAGCAATTACGCCATTTTTACCGGAGTGATGAAAAATTATATGGAACTCAAATCAGACGGGGAGATCGCCGTAATGAACAGCCGGCTTGCCGGACTGCTTAACTGCGGCAAAGACAATGTATACGACCGTCTGGAAGACTTGCTAAACCGGATTTTACCGAAAAAGAAACTGCGCGAATACGGCGTCACCGAGGAGGATTTGAGTGCGTTTTCAAAGAGCGTGATGGAGACCCAGGGCAGGCTGATGGCCGGCAGTTTCGTCCCGCTGGACTATGACCGCGTGCTGAAAATCTACACAGAGCTCTACTAAACCGGGACGGTGTACGGCGAAGAATCATTGAAAAGCAAATAAATAATTATAAATATGAAATGGAGGAAACAACAATGGATATTACAGATTGCAAGGATTTCAATTACGAGGATTTGGTGAAAGAGAGAGGCACGAAGAAGTTCGGTTATGTTAACATCGCCAAGAAGGTCGATGGATCGGATGTCCGCATTCCGTACATGGTCGTGACCGGCGCCGAGGAAGGTCTGACGATTCTGGTGGAGGCCTGCTGCCACGGTGACGAGCAGGAGGGAACCGAGGGGCTGATTAAGCTTTACAAGGAGCTGGATCCCATGAAGCTGAAGGGAACTCTGGTGGGCATTCCGGCCCTCAACCTGGAGTCATTCAATGCCGGTGACCGCAGCGCCCCGCAGGATTGGTCCCATCAGGATATGAACCGCTGCTTCCCGGGAGATCCAAGCAGTTTCATTACAAAAAAGGTTGCTCACTACTATTGGGAGAACTTTGTCAAGAATGCAGATCTCTCCATCTCGTTCCACGGCGGCGGAAATCACCTTTGGATCGAGCCTCTGTCTCTGTACCCATGCGGTTCCGATCCGAAGCTGAATGACATGGTCAGGAGGATGGCTTATGCCACAGGAACGAAGCTGATTTGGATCGAAACCATGGAAAGCACCGAAGGCTGCGGATTCCAGGAGTCGAATGCCTATGCGGACGGCGTGGCCAGTATCACCGTAGAACTGGGCGGCCAGTGCATCCGTCATGAGCACAGGGATGAAATGGTTGCGATGGCGGCCGACACCATCAGAAACGTAATGATGGAGTTTGATATGCTGGAGGGAGACGTTCCCTATATCGACGAACACATTGAGATCGAGACGCTCTACCTGCATACCCTGGACGGCGGCTTCCACAAAGTAAAAGTAAAACCGATGGAGTTTGTCAAAGAGGGCACCGTGTTGTCGGAGATCGAGGATCTGTTCGGCAATAAGGTGAGCGAGATGATAGCTCCCTTTGACTGCTACATCTGTTCCTATTGGTGCTACCCTGTAATCCAGCCGGGCAACTGGGGCTTTATCCTCGGCAAGCCGCTGCATCCTGAAAATATCCGATAGTAACACTGAAACAAGAATACGGCCAATACTACAGAACTTTCCGCCTGACACCGTTTTTAAATGGTGCCGGGCGGAAAATGTTTGCCTGGCAAGGAAGAAGTCTTCATCATCCTCAATGGCTGGCTGGCCTCCGTTGCTGTCGTATAAAGTCTGATATCCATCCGGAAAAACAGATTTTGTCAAAATCGGGAAAAATAAATTGTCAAATATTTCAGAAGAATTGACAAGCCTGTTTTTTTATATTATACTTAACCTGTGGTTAATCACTTACATAAGACAGCTTACGAAAGATAACTTACAGAAGAAAAAAGCAGAAGATACCAAAGAACAGCATCAGAAAGTACATAAGAACTACTCAGGTACAGAAGACAGAAAGCTACACCAAGCGTTCACAAAAGACAAAAAGTACAAAAGACAAATTTTCAAAATACAAAAGATAAAGCACAAACCAAATACAGATGAAGAGCTGCTTCATTTTGTATGATATAGCAATCACTATATTGGAGCAAATGAAACCCAGCAAAGAACAGGTAATCCTGTTTTTTGCTGGGCTTTTTTTCGTCCTGCCGGGAAGTGACCGGGGGATGCCATCATGTGCCAGAGTGATTTTCAAACACGCTCTGGGAAGGAGGGAACTTGAAATTTGAAGAATTGATCTGCAAGGATTCGGATGCGATGATCCGCGATCTGAAGAAGCTGATTGCCATCAAAAGCGTAGGACAGAAAGGGGAGGGCGGATATCCTTTTGGAACCGGGGTTCACCGGTGTCTTAAAGAATGTCTTTCCCTGGCGGAAAAGATGGGATTTCAGACCGCCAATATCGACAACATGCTCGGATACTGTGAATACGGCAGCGGAGAAGAGATGACGGCTGTGCTGGGACATCTGGATGTGGTTCCGGAAGGGGAGGGCTGGACGCGTCCTCCCTATGGAGGGGAGGAAGAAAATGGGCGCATTTACGGACGCGGAGCCATTGACGACAAAGGCCCTTTGATAGCCGCCATGTATGCTCTGAAGGCGGTAAGAGAGTCGGGGATCCCACTTAAACGCCGGGTCAGGATTTTCTATGGCCTCAATGAGGAGACCGGCAGCGCCGACATGAAGTATTATCTGTCCCACGGAGGCGAGGTTCCCGTCATGGGATTTACACCCGATGGGGAATTTCCCTTAATCAATGGGGAGAAGGGCATTGTCAACGCAGTCTATGAAAAGAAGATTCCACAGAAGGAGCCGGTATCCGGTAAAGGAATACGAATCCTGGAAATCCATGGGGGCACGGCGGTCAACGTTGTACCGGCCCTGGCGTCCGCCGTCATAGAGGAAGACGGAGAGACAAAAACAGTGTGGGAGGAGGGGACGGGAGCCCACGCCAGCATACCGCATAAGGGCGTCAATGCCGTTGGTAAGCTCCTTGCAGGGCTGGACGGATTGGAATCAGGAGGAAAACTGCATGACACCATTCATTTTCTTGCTGAAAGATTTGGAACGGAATGGGACGGACAGAGCGCGGGAGTGAAATGCTCCGACGCTGTTTCAGGGGATCTGACCCTGAACCTGGGAACCATCGCCTATGACGGGGAGACGCTCCGCGTCGGGTTCAGTATGCGCTATCCCGTGACCCTGGACTTTGAAACCTGTGGGCGGAAGCTGGAAGAGCTGATGCACGGGGCGGGATTTGCGACAGCGGAACTGGTACATAAAAAAAGCCTCTATATGGAGGAGGACAGCCCTCTGGTGAAAATCCTTTCATCCGTCTACGAGGAAGTGACCGGTTTTTCCGGAAAACCCAAGTGCATCGGAGGAGGCACATATGCCAAGATGATGCCGAATATTCTGGCCTTTGGCCCCGTATTTCCCGGGGATCCGGTCTGTGAACACGAACCGGATGAGTACGTGGAGCGGGAAAAATTAATCCGCGCCTGTACGCTCATGGCACATGCAATCAGCCGGATGGCCGGTGAAGAAGATTAACATGGCGACATAAAGAAAACAGAAAGCAGGGAGAACATGAAGATAACAGAGATAAGAACAGGCACGCTGTCGGTGCCGCTCCATGTGCCGTTTAAAACGGCGCTGAGAACCGTGACCCATGTGGAGGACATCATCGTTGAGGTCCACACCGATACGGGAAATACCGGATATGGGGAGGCGCCGCCTACCGGGGTGATCACGGGAGACACCAGGGGGAGCATCCTGGGAGCAGTTAACGAGCATATGAGGCATCTCCTGATCGGGCGCGAAGTAGATGATTTTGAGTCGCTGCTGAAGGACCTCAATGCCTGTATGGTCAAGAACAGCAGCGCCAAAGCCGCGCTTGATATGGCGCTATACGATCTGTACGGCCAGCTCTACGGCATACCGGTGTACAAGCTGCTCGGCGGCTGCAGGGATACCATCCGGACCGATATCACAATCAGCGTGAATTCCCCGGAACAGATGGCGGAGGACACAAAAACAGCGCTGAAACGCGGGTATGACTGCCTGAAGATTAAAGTTGGAAGCGACCCGTCCATGGATGTGGAGAGGCTCCGCGCCGTGAGGGAGACGGCGGGGAAGGATATCTGTATCCGGATCGACGCCAACCAGGCGTGGACACCCAGAGAGGCGGTAAAGCTTCTGAACCAGATGCAGGAATACGGTCTGGATATCGAGTTTGTCGAACAGCCGGTAAAGGCCGCCGACTTCGAGGGCATGAAATATGTAACGGAACATTCCTGCATTCCGGTGCTGGCCGACGAGAGCGTATTTTCACCTCAGGACGCCGTGAAAATCATGCAGATGCGGGCCGCCGATCTGGTCAATATCAAGCTGATGAAATGCGGGGGAATCTACAATGCGCTGAAGATAGCTTCGGCCGCCGAGATATACGGCGTCGAGTGTATGATCGGCTGCATGCTTGAGACCAAGGTAAGCGTCAATGCCGCGGTCCATCTGGCCTGTGCAAAACAGGTAATTACGAAAGTCGATCTCGACGGTCCCGTACTCTGCAGTGAAGATCCCGTAATCGGAGGAGCCGTATTCAACGAGAAAGAGATCCGTGTAAGCGGCAGACCGGGAATGGGGATTGAAGGAATCAGGGGAGTTGTATATCATTAAAAATGCCGCCAATCAAGTGACAAAGCACAATAAAATGTATTGAGACTGATCAGATAAAGAAATGTCTTTAAGGAGGATACTATGGAATCTACAATGATATTTGGAATTTCACCCATATTTGCATTGCTGCCGTTAATTATTTACATCATACTGGCGTTTAAGGATATCAACCCGGTGCTGAATGTGGTTATCTGCGTTGTGTTAAGCGCAATCATGACAAAACAGCCGTTTTCCGCCATGGGCGGCGTGCTGGCCGACTCCATCGGCTCATTCCTGGGCATGATTGGATTCATTATCATGCTCGGTTCGGCTCTGGGGGCCGTGTTAAAGGAAACCGGCGTTGCGGAATTCCTGATTATGGCCCTGATGCATAAAATCGGCATTGACAGTGAGAAGAAGGCAATCATTGCATCGATGATTACTTCTATCGTGGTTGTGGCTCTTCTCGGAACACTGGCCGGAGCCAATGCAATCATCGCGCCGCTGATTATTCCGCTGGTGGCGATAATTGGACTGACGCCGTCCACAATGGCGGCGGTACTGATGGGAGCGGGAATCACGGGCCTTTTTATCGGGCCGTACTCTCCCCAGGTGGTGACGATTATGTCCCTTACGGGCATGACATACGGAAATTATTTTATCCAGGTCGGCCTTCCCGTGGCGGCGCTCTGCTGGATCACGACATTCGTTTGTTCCATCAGAATCCAGAATAAAACGAGAAACGTGTATAAATATGAGGACGTGGAAGAGGCAAAAACAGATTATTCCGCAAGTCCGGAAGCGAAACGCGCGACAGCCGTATTTTTTGCCTGTATGGTACTTCTGATTGGTTATGGAATCTACCTTCAGTCGGGATCTTCCTATGCGATCCTGGTCATCTCCGTGACGGCGATTATCACCGGTCTTGCAGGCGGAATTCATCCCGACAAGCTGTTCGACGTCATGATCGAGGGCGCCAGCAGGATGATGTGGCTCTTTATCATGTTCGTATTATTTACTCCGTTTATCGGCTTTGTTTCCGAGGCGGGAGCATTTGATGCGCTTGTAAAATTGATCGAGCCGCTGCTCCGTTCCAACAGTAAAATTATTGTTTCTTTAATCACCGCGCTGACGGGAATCTTCGGCGTGGGCGGAGCCGCTGCGGCACAGTCGGTTGTTATGGACAGCATGTTTAAAGAACTTGTAAATAATATCGGAATGTCCACGGGACTTTGGGCAACCGTACTGCTGGTAGGCTCCCAGATTACATCCTTTGCCTATCCCGAGGCGGACATGCTGGGACAGATGGGACTCGCCCGCTCCAAGGATCTGAAGAATATGGTGAAATTCGGCGTCACGATCACCATCGTTACGATTATCTATGTAGGCGTACGCGCAATTTTCGGATAGGGGAGAAGAAGGATGACATACAGGGAGAACCTTTTAAGAAAGATAAACGAATATACCGAATCACAGAGCGGAACGATTTCCGTCTCATTTTACGACCTGAAAGAACAGGACGGATTTTCGATAGACGGCGGCCGGCGCGTTCCCTCCGCCAGCACGATCAAGCTGGTTATCATGGCGGAGCTGATGCGCCGCGTCCGCAGGGGAGAACTGTCGCTGGACGACAAAATTACCGTTACCGAGGAGATGAAGACGGGCGGCGACGGAATACTTAAGGAACTGGCTCCGGGACATTGCTTTACGATAAAAGAGATTATGACGCTGATGATTATTATCAGTGACAATGAGGCTACCAATATCCTGATAGAAATGCTGGGAATGGACGGCATTAATAAGATGGCGGGGGAACTGGAACTGAAAGAGGCCTCGCTGGGGCGGAAGATGATGGATTCCGAGGCCAAAAAGCAGGGGCGTGATAATTACATCTGCGCCGACGACATTGCCCTGATTCTCAGGAAAATCTATACGGGAGACTGCGTGGACGGTGAGGCCAGCGCTATGATGCTTGATATCCTGAAAAGGCAGCAGCAGTCCGGCCGCCTCCAGCTCTATCTGCCCGAAGAGGTGGAGGTGGCGCACAAGTGCGGAGATCTGGATTTCCTGGAAAATGACGGCGGGATCATCCTGCTTCCGGATCATCCCTACATTCTTGTGATCCTTACCAGCGGGATGCCGACAAATAAGGACGGCAGAGAGGCAATCGGCAGAATATCCAGGATCGTATACGAGGAACTTTCATAGGCCGCGCGGCCTGTGTGGAAAGTCAGGAATATTTATGGAGGCAGCCGCAAATGAAGTTTATTTGCGGCTGCATTTCTTGACAGGAAAATGATACCTGCCGTATAATAAATAACAGTTCAGCTATGATGCAATCCGCGAGGCGTTTTCGCAGAGTTCTGTGAATATCACGAGTTATGCGGAGCGATGCGACGCATACTTTAAACTGCTGTTCGCGGACAGTATACAGTTTAATGGGGGTAGGGGAGATGAATCAGGAGGAGACGGTGTACATCATCGGTGAGTCCAGGACGAACCTGGATAATGCGATTACAAAGGTCTATGGGACATTCTACATTGCCTTTGAAATCATACCGGAGACAGAGGAGATTGTGGACGTGGACTGTTCACGGACTCTGGAGCTGACAAAGGATTTCATACGGAGGCTGTTTCTGGGGAAAAGAATAGAACTCGATTCGGAGAAAATTGAGGCGGAGGTTAAAAGACGGTATTTTGGTTCATCGACAAAGGCGATCATCGTCGCTTACCGTGATGCACTGAAACGTTTTCAGAAGATTAAGGAATCATAATATGACGAATGAACAGATACTGACCTGTGCGATCAATATAGGGGAACAGCTTCTGGTGAACGGTGCGGAGATCAGCCGTGTGGAGGATACCATCAGCCGCATCTGCAGGGCATACGGGGTGCGCCAGAGCCATATTTTTTCCATTGCCTCCTGTATCATAGTCTCTCTGGAAACGGCAGATGGCGAATGGATTACCCAGACGAGAAGGATCCTGAATTACGGGACCAATATGTATAGACTGGACAGGCTGAACAACCTGTCCCGGAAAATCTGCGCCGGGCGTCCGTCCTGGGACACGGTGGAAGAGGAGTTTGAGGCAATTGTGCAGAGCAGGGAGTATTCCCCTGCGGTACAGGTCGCGGTCTGCGCGATGGTGGCCGCCGCTTTCACCATTTTTTTCGGGGGAACCTTAAGAGACGGGCTCGCCGCCGCCTTTGTCGGAGTGCTCTTAAAAATGACACTGTTCGGCCTGCAGGCCATGAAAATGAAACAGATTTTTTCCAATATTATCTGTTCCATCCTATCGGGTCTCGGCTGTATCTTTGTATGCTTTGTGGGCCTTGGGCGGAACCTGGATGCAATCATGATAGGAAATATCATGCTGCTGATTCCGGGAGTCCTTCTGACAAACTCATTCCGCGACTTCATCAGCGGTGACATGATCAGCGGCCTTCTTCACTTTTCAGAGGCGATCATCACGGCAATCTGTGTGGCCGGCGGATTTATCATTGCGATTATCCTGACGGGAGGCAGCTTATGAGAGATGCATGTTTTTCAATCGCCGCATCCTTCTTCGGATCGCTGGGCTTTGCCATTCTTTACAACACCAGAGGCAGGCGAATCCTGATTTCCTCCCTCGGAGGAGCCGCTTTCTGGGGACTCTACCTGGTCTTTTTTCACTATGTGCAGAATGACTACCTCGGCTTCTTCACCTCAGCCATCCTGATCACAATCTACGCCGAGATATGGGCCAGAATATTAAAAACACCGGCGACCACGGTCCTGATGCCGACGGTCATTCCCTTCATCCCGGGAGGTGCTCTCTACTACGCCGTAAGCGCGGCCCTGAAGATGGACATGCCCGTCTTTGCCGAAAAAGCCCGCTCCGCCCTCGGCCTGGCGGTAGCCCTGGCAGCCGGGATCATGGTCGTGACATCACTTCGCGGACCGGTGGATATGCTGTTAAAAATGGCAAACAGCAAAAGACGTAACTAAACAAACAGGGAGCTGTCACTGAACCGTGACATGCTCCCTTTATCTTTCGTCAGGCGCCTTCTGTCAGGCATCCGCCCGGTACCTCCAGACGCCGTCCTCAAAATAACGGCTGATTTTTCCAAGTTTCTCCAGATGATCCACGTGAGCCATGCATTCCCCTACTGCAAACCACTTTTGGGCCGCGGGAAATTCCTCCCAGCTGTTTGCCCGGATCTTCCAGCGCATTTTTCCGGTCAGCTCATAAATTGTCATATCCGGTTTTTCCTTCAGAAGTTTTATGACCTCCTCCAGACGTTTTTCATGGTGAAGCAGAAGCTGTTCAATCCTCTCCCCATAATTTCCCGTCTTCCTGTGACCCGGGAATGCAAAAACCACCGGATACTTCTTTGCTTTCTTCAGGCTGTCCAGATAATTACCCAGAGAGTCCTCCACACCCAGCCAGGATGTAATATTTGGAGAAATGTCAAACAGGATATGATCTCCTGTAAACATAAAACGCTGATTTTCTTCCCAGAACATCGCGTTGCCGGGCGTATGTCCGGGCACGGAAATCATAGTCAGGCTGTATGGACCGGCCTGAATCTTATCGCCTTCATGCAGCGGGCAAAAGCGTCCGTCCAGTGCATCCAGTTTATAGCGGGACGCCGGATTAACCGCCTCTGTTTCATTTAACAGCTCCTCGGGGAAACCGGCCTCCAAAAACTGGCGGTGGCGGAGCAGACTCCGCTGCGGAAGAAATCCCTCCTGTAATACCTTGAAATCCGTCTCGCTGATATAAATCCGTCCGTCCGGGGCCGCTGCCTCCCTGGCAAGTCCGGTGTGATCCGAGTGGAGATGCGTGAGAAGCACATCGATCCGGCTTGTACTGCTGCCGGCTTCTTCAATGCCTGCCATCAGCGCCTCCCGGCATTCCGGACGGCGGAATCCCGTATCAATTAGAAGATCCCGCTCCCCGCCCCGGATCAGGTAGCTGTTGAGCTCCCTTAAGGGATTCTGAGGCAGCGTGACGCCCAGCCTGAATATATTTTCTTTTATCTGTTCAACCGCATGCTCTCCCATATCAGAATTCCTCCTCAGCGCCGTTGCGGTGCGACATTGCCTTAAACAGCCAGAAACAAATGATAATGCCCAATATAATTGATAAATAATCGGCCGCAGGCTGCGCATAAATTACACCGTCCAGTCCAAACATCCGGTTCAGCATAAATACGAGAGGGATAAAAATCAGGCCCTGACGGCAGACTGTAAGTACCAATGACGGAAGCGCCTTTCCCATTCCCTGGATTGTGTTGATACAGAGAAAGAGAATGCCGATAAACGGGCCGGAAAGCTGAAGGGCAATGACCATCTGGATTCCATAGGCGATAACCTCGGGATCGTTTATAAATACCTGGATCAGAGTCCGGCGTGCAATCATCATGATAATCGTCAGCACCGTACCCATGATCACGGCGCAGATACCGGTAAAACGAAAGACCTGCATCAGACGCTTTTTATTTCTGGCTCCGTAATTATAACCAATCAGCGGCTGGATGCCGGCACAGAGGCCAATCTGAAGAAGCACAACCAGCATATTCGACTTCATCGCCACGCCCATGGCGGCAACCGGAGTGTCTCCGTATCCTACCAATGCCAGATTTAAAATAATATTGGCAAAGCTCATCAAAATATTATTCAGGGATGCCGGAATTCCAATCGAAGCCACGCCGGATGCGATCCGTCCGCCCATCTTAAAATCCTTAAGCTTAATGGAGAGGGAAGATTTTTTCCTGAGGAAATAGACAAGATAAAAGGCGCTGGCCGCGATATTTCCGATAACGGTGGCAATGGCTGCGCCGCTTACACCCCAGCCCAGTCCCAGAATCATAACCGGATCCAGTACGATATTGACCACGGTACCAATCAGATTTCCAATCATTGATTCCCGGGCTGCTCCCTCGCCCCGGAGAATGTTGCCGAAGGCAGTGGCGAAGATGATAAAGGGGCCTCCAAAGGAGATGTAGGTCAGATACTGTCTGGCATACTCAATTGTATTCGCGCTGGCTCCTATCAGCTTCAGAATCAAATCCATTGCGGCTATAAAGAGCACCGCAACTATTACGCCCAGGCCGAGAGAGCCGTAGCAGCAGAAGGACGACAGGTTCCTGGCCCGATCCATCCGCTTTTCTCCCAGCGCCCGCGATATGGCGGAGCTTCCGCCGATACCGAACAGGTTGCCCAGCGCCATGTAAATCATAAAAACCGGTGTAGCCAGAGAAACGGCCGCCACCTGAAGGGGATCTCCGGTCTGTCCGATAAAGAATGTATCGGCCATGTTATAAATAACTACCACCAGCATGGAAATCATGGTGGGGACAGCCATGAGGGCTACCGCTTTGGGGACCGGCGCCTCCTCAAATAATTCTCTGTTTGTGTTCATGTAAATCATTCTCCTTTTCGTTGCCTGCAATAACTACTTGATATTTTCTTCCAGCTTTCTTATCGTGCTCGTAAGCTGATTAAGCTCCTCCCGGGATATTCCGGACTGAAGCTCTGCCTCAAACCGGTTCAGACGGTCGATCATTCTCGCCCGTGCCTCGGCTCCCTTCTCCGTCACGACCAGCTTTTTTAACCTGGCGTCATAGGAAACCGGCTCACGGCGGATATATCCGTTGCGCTCCATCAGCTGCAGAGTCCGGCTGGCCGTGGAGCGGCGGATTGAAAATTCCTTTTCAATATCCCTCTGCATGATATCCCTTCCCTGCGACTGAATTAAAAAGTGCAGAACCCAGTCCTGATTCGCGGTCAGCGTCTCCCCTTCCTGGGCCGACATCTGATTGATTCTGCGGTAAATAAGATTGGATAATACGCGGATTTCAAATCCGACATGGGTGTTTACTGTCATCTTTATTTCCTTCCTGGATGCTTATTTCATATATTTAAAGAGATAGGGCCTGTTCCGGGAGCGGCCGCCTGCGCCTTAAATCAATCCGAATCAGCTTTTCCGCCCCTGGCTTTACTGAAAAGATGTAAGCACCCTAACATTCTAAACGAACATATATTCTTTGTCAACTCCGTTTTTCAATCGGGCAGCAACCGGGAGCCATCCCTTTGCACCGCAAAGCGTATAAAAGAGAAAGGAACCGTGAGGTTGATTAAAGTACAAAAAAACGGACGAAATCCCTTAAACAGGGGAGCCGTCCATTTTTTATCCATAAAAACAAGGGTATCGTTCCATCACTTTATTTTGTGATTTAGCGATACCCTTCCGCTTATTCATCAACAATAAAATACAATCCGCCAAAAGGGCAGTTTATAAGCAAGCAGTGGCCGCGACAATACCTCTCCCCCATTTGGCGGAAGAGACAGTCAGCCGATGCCGGAATGACGGACGGGCCGATCCCTGCCTGAACTTCAGTCCCATCAATAAATTATGCGGGAAAGTTTTCTCCCGGATTTCCCCTCACCACAACCTCACATAGGGACTGAAGACACAACCAATCCCTAACTCACCCCGTCCGCCATCCATCCATCAACGTCCTTCCCCCAACTAAATCACATCACATTCACAGGCGTTCCATCCACCCATTTCGCCACATTTTCAAACACAATCACAGCCCTCTTCACCAGCGCTTCTTTTGTAGCAAACGCAATATGAGGCGTCGCAATCACATTTTTCGCATTCAGCAGCGGGTGATCTTTTTTCACCGGAGGCTCATTTTCAAATACGTCGATTCCGGCTCCGGCGATCCGGCCGGCATTCAGCGCTTCGGCCAGGGCCTCGCTGTCCACTACAGGGCCGCGGGCCGTATTAATCAGGATTGCCGTTTCCTTCATCCTGGCCAGTTCTTCTTTGCCAATCAGGCCCTTTGTCTCCGGCGTAAGCGGTGTGTGCAGTGAAACAATGTCGCAGGTGGGGAGAAGTTCATCCAGGGAAACATATTTGATTCCCTCAATTTCTTTCACCGTTCTGCTGTATGCATATACTTCGCAGCCAAAGGCCTGTGCAATCTTTGCCGTGCGCAGCCCGATGGCGCCAGTTCCCACGATACCAAACTTCTTGCCTTCCAGCTCAAAGCCGACAAGGCCGTCTTTTGTTCCCTCTTTTCTGACCACATCATTGCATGGGATGATATTTCTGTAAAGTGCGATGACCATGCCAAATACAAGGTCGGCTACGGCTACGGTGGAATATCCGGCACAGTTGCAGACCATGACGCCGTTGTTGCGGCAGTGATCCATGGCAATGTGATCAACTCCCGTAAATGCGACGGACAGGAGCTTTAAGTTTTTGCATCCGTCGATTACTTCGCCGTTCATCGGAAGGTTGGACACAACGATGATATCAGCGTCTTTGCCTCTCTCAATCAATTCCTGCGTACCTGTAACGCGGGTGTCGTAATATACGATCTCCAAATCCTTCGGAAGCGCTTCGCGCGCCATGGACAGGAGCTTTTCCTGCGGGACTCCAAGAGGTTCAATGATAACAAGTTTCATAATAACAGATCTCCTTTCGCGGCTCTACTTATAGGCTTGAAAAACGTCAAAATTCGTATCATAACGGCGTTTTTGTAAAGTTAAAATAACTCTTTACGGAGGACGGAAAGCCGAACCGCGTGATGGCGGCCGGACGTGTCCGCCGGTAAAAGAATTATGCTTTTATGATACCACACAAACGTCTTTTTGTGGCGGCAGATTTTACGGATTACTAAAATTTATCAGAGATGAATGTGGAAGGTATAATGATTTTTGACATGCTGGAAATTTTAACAAATTTTTATTGTTAACTTGGCTTGTTTTTCTTTGTTTGATTTATGAATATGCCTAGATTAGAATGAAATTAAGAAAAAACATAGCTATGGAAATCGATTAAAAATACAGGAGGAATTAAAAATGTCAGTGGGAAAAAGAATTTACTTAAAGAGAGAAATGCCGGATCCGGAAATTATGGAAGAGTTTAAAAGTATTCCGGCATCAAATACAGCGGATGTGATGGGCCGTAACTGTGCCATGAATCCCAGAATTAAGCTCGTGAGCAGTCCAAAAAACCAGATGATGGTGGGACCGGCTTATACGATAAAGGGCAGAGCCGGCGATAATCTGGCGCTTCACGCGGCGCTGAACTTCTGCGAAGAGGGAGATGTGCTGGTTGTTTCCAATGAAGAGGATAATACCAGAGCCCTGATGGGAGAGATAATGATGGCCTATTTAAAATATACGAAAAAAATTGCCGGAATTATTCTGGACGGCCCTATCCGTGACATCGATGAAATCGGAAAATGGGATTTCCCTGTTTACTGCACCGGCACGACACCGGGAGGCTCATATAAGGAGGGGCCAGGTGAAATCAACGTTCCAATTTCCTGTGGCGGCATCAGCGTGAATCCGGGAGACATTATTCTGGCGGATCCGGATGGAGTGATTTGTATTCCGAGAAAGGACGCGGCTGTGATTCTGGAGGAGGCAAAGAAATTTCAGGCTGCCGATGAGAAAAAACTGGAGGCGGCGAAGAATGGAACGGCGAACCGCGGCTGGGTTGAGAAGTCCCTGGAAGAAAAAGGATTTGAAATTATCAATGATGTATACAGACCATAATGTGACGGAAGAATAAGAAATACCGGGAAGAAACGATAACAGCCAGGGCGCTGACGCGGCAGCGGTATCAGAGAAGTAAAACAGCTGCAACGCAAAAGAGAGTAATAGAAAAAGATATAATAAATTAAGGAAAAGAAAGAGCCGGGTATGGCATACAGACACCCGGTTCTTTCTTTATATTTATGTAGATTGATTATAGTAAGATGCCGTTGAATAAAGGGTTGATTTCCGCCCTACCCCTGCAGCAGTTCTTCCGGATTGCGGCGTATCATGAGATCCAGTTCCTCCGGTGTAATCCCGTGCTCTAAAAGACCATTTGCATACAATTCCATGCCCTCGTCGGAGAAGGGGGACTCTGTCTGCCCGAAATCCGTGGTCAGGTAGATGTGGGAAGCGCCGATCCCATGGATTTGTGCGGTTAAATCCTCCCAGGAGGTGCGGTTATAGTAGGTAGTAAAATAAGAGTGTTCAACAACGGCTCCCATCGAAACGCATTCCCGCTGCTCTTCAAGGGAATAACGGTTGGCCGGGTTATCCGCATGGGTAATTACCATTCTTTTTATTCCGCAGCGGCTGGCCTCGCGCAGCAGTATCATTCCTTCCGCAGGACCTAGATGACCGGTACAGAGAATCATGCCATACTGTTTTACGGCTTCAAAGATTTCATACACTTGAGGCAGCAGCCGTCCGTCCCCGTCCAGGACAGAGAGGTAAGAGGAAAGGTCACAGCCGGTATCATGTCCGCGGCGAAAAGACTGGTAGCAGCGGGCATCCAGTGTAGGAAACCATAAAAAGCGTCCCCCCGGCCTGTCCGCAGCGTTCTACCGCAACAGGATTCAGCCCTCCGGCCTGCCGGTTCAGCACGAGACCGCCCACGACGGTTAATTACCGTTGAACAGCATCGCTTCCATTTTTTCGGAGGTTTCATGGACCAGTTGAATATGAACATGGGGCCATTTCTGATAAAAGCGGGGGAGAATCTTGGGAAGACAGATCTGGCCGCGGTAGGTGGGAATCCCTCTTTCGTTGGTAACATGAAGCTCCTTTGCCAGCTCTACAAAATAATAAAGGCTGATTAAGTTCATATAAATTCCTCTTATCTTTCCGTAAGTGTGCCATCAGCCGGCGGGAGGAAAGAACCGGCTGTTATGAAACCTACCGGGAGGCAGCTTTTACGACAGTCCGGAGCAGCACATCGGCTCCGTCGCTAACCTGCCGGTAATCGGTCCATTCCTGTGGACAGTGGCTTCTTCCGCCCCTGCTTGGGACAAAAATCATGGCCAGAGGGCATATCCCTTTGAAATTCATGGTGTCGTGTCCGGCTCCCGATAAAAGATGCATGGAGGATAAGGACAACTCATCGGCGGCCTCCTCAATCAGCTTTTTCAAGGTTTCATCCATCATCGCAGGCTCCGCCTGGAGATTCCTTTTAATCTCGAATGACAAATCTGGGAAGGCCCCGGCGCTTTCCCGCAGACTTTCCCTAAAGGTTTCCATGACCCTGCCTATTGATGATACGTAGGGGCTTCTGCAGTCTGCGGTAAACCGTACTTCCGACGGAACGACATTGGCGGACTCCGGAACCGATTTGATACAGCCAAAGGTGACGACTGTTCCGTCACCGAGCGCCACCGCTTTGTCGGTGGCGGCGGAAATAGCCTTTGCCGCAGCTGCCAGGGCATCCGCACGCATCGCCATCGGGGTGCTGCCTGCATGGTCGGCTCTCCCTTTAATCAGGATATCAAAGCCCTCCAGACTGACGATTGCATCTACAATACCGATATCTTTGCCGTTTTGTTCCAATACGGGCCCCTGTTCGATGTGCAGTTCAATAAAGGCTGCAATATCGTCGGGCCGCATTCTGGCATTTCCTATTTCATCGGGATTCAGGCCGTAGTTTTCCAGTGCCTGGTATAGCGAGACTCCGTCCGCATCCTTAAGGGTTTTCAGTTCATCTGTGGAAACACCGCTGCATATGGCCCTGCTTCCAAACAGGCCTCCGCCGAATCTTGCGCCTTCTTCCTCCGGCATGGCGATAAAATCAATAGGATGACAGGGAGTAAAGTTGTTTTCCCCAAGTATCCTGGCGACCTCTATCGCCGCGCATACGCCGGCCTGACCGTCAAAATTGCCTCCGTGGAATACGGTATCAAAATGACTGCCCGTCATGATAACGGGCTTATCCAGTTTCCCGGGATAGCGCCCGATGAGATTGCCGGCCGCGTCCTCGCGTACCTTAAGACCGGCCGCCTCCATTTCGTTCCTGATATAATCCCGGGCCAGGGCGAATTCCCTCGTATAGGAGAGCCTGGTACAGCCGTCACCGGGAGTCATGTTAAATTCGGCCAGGGATTCCAAATCATGCCGTATCCGTTCTATTTTACATCTCATATTGTATGCTGCCGGTGGAAGGAGTCTTCCAGCGGTTTTTCCTTTCATATTTATATTTGGTGCCTCCTGATATCTGCAAGCTTTAATCAGCATCCGGTTTCTCTTTGCTCTCTGCGGCGGATACGAAAAAAGAATAGGCAGGATTATAGGAGTATAAGGATTTCTGCAGTGAATTTCTGTTGAGAATACAGAAACCGTAATATGCCGGTAAAAAACGATTCTATAAAAAATTATACCACATATCCGCCTGTGGAGGGGATATCATGATTCATAATTTTGTAATCAGGTATTTCTTTATTTATAGTAGCTTATTTGAATAAAGTTATGTAGAATAGAAGTTAGGTATCGGGATTTATTAGGACAGCAAATTTGAAATTAAGGGGGGATTCCTATGAAAAAAATATTATTAGCCGCAGCGCTTTCAGGATGTCTTATGAGTACGGCGTGTGCCGGCAGCGGTGTTTCTGATACGGTGCCCCAGTCCACATCGGGAGCAATAGCGACGGTGCAAACCTCGGGTTCCGGTAAAGAGAGTACCGGAAGCAGTACGGCAGTAACGGATACCAGTACGGCAGCGATGGATATGCAGCACGCCGTTACTTCCTATTATGAAGGCCAGAGCTCACGGGCTTATAAGATGCTGCAGAAATCAATTTTTAAGAACCTGATAGGCGGCTGGACGGAAGAGGGAATCTCAAATCCGGTCTGGAATTATGACAGTTTTGCCCGCTATGAGGTTCTGAACCGGGATCTCACCGGGGTTGAGAAAGATGCAGAGCTTTATTACTGCACATTTTCGGCCGACAATGGGAAATGCGGTTACGGCGTATTGGCCTACCATGGGGAAGGCATGTCGAGGGTAAAGGTGGTGGAAACATCATACCTCTATGATCTTCAGGCCAATATGGAAGCAATCTCCGACGCACTTGGAAAGACGGAACTGGATCCAGCAACGGCCAGGGCCGTGCGTGTGGAGGTAAATGGAGCGGCCGCGGGAGAAGCTGAAGAAGCGATTCGGATCTCCGATGATAAGGGCCACGACTATCTCTATTATTTTTCAGATTCATCGTTAAAACCGGCGGAGGCAATTCGCACAGGCGCGGTGTCTGAGGTTGAGAAAGCTGTTGGAGGCCAGGAACAGGGGAACAAAAAGCAGAGTTATTATAATGAATTTGAAAGTAAATCAAAGGGAGATGCATACCTCCTGAAGGGCATTATCCATCAGAATCAGGATAAACGCGGCCTGGTGCGTGTGGAAGCGCCCAAGGGGACGGAGATTTCGGTGAAAGGCAGCATGGTAAGAGAGAGCGGTGAAATCAAGCTTGTTTACAGAGATTCCGACGGAACCATTACCGTCCTGGCCGAAGGAAAAGGGGACGGAACCGGGGAACACGCCATTGATATGACCGTCAAGGTAAAAGACGGGAAGGGAGACTTCTATTTTGAGGGAGACGCCGCCGTCTATCAGTTTGAGCTGTCCCTCGGCCTTAATAAGGAGATAAAGTATTATCTGACCGGGAATAATCCGATACAGTAGGAGGAAAACCTTCCTGCGGCGGAATTTTTTCCATTCATGACAGAGAATGCAGTGAGTGCCGGAGAAAACAGGAACCAGAGTGAGAAAAATTTATTTTAAAGGAGACAATATATGAATTATATAGGAAATATTAATCAGATACCGGACGGATTTACCATGAGCGACAGCGTGGGACTGGTTACGAAAGAGCTTGGCAAAAGTGTGGGAAGTGAAAAGATTTATGTAAATCTGGACAGTGTGCCTGTTGGGGCGTACAGTACTAAATATCACAGCCACACGCAGCAGGAGGAGTTCTTCTATGTCCTGTCGGGAAAGGGGACACTCCGGTTTAACGATACCGAACAGGAAGTGACGGCAGGTGATTTTATTGCAAAACCGTCGGGAAAAGAAATTTCCCATACATATTATAATTCGGGTTCGGAACCGCTGCTGATACTTGATATCGGGACGGTTGAAAAGGAAGATACGTGTTACTACCCCGATGACGATGTCTATCTGCATAAATCAAACGGAAAGAGCCATGCATTCAGGGGAATTGTGTTCCTGGAAGACTGGACATCGGAGCCGAATCTGTGATTGAGCGGAGAAGAGACGGAAGAGAGGAGACTGGAAGTGATGACACCGGAAGAAATGACGCTGGAATACAGAAAAGCCGTGAAAGAAGATGCATCACAGATAACCGGCCTGGTACAGGAGACAATTAAAACGGTCTATCCAAAGTATTACCCGGAAGAGGTGGTGGGATTTTTCTGTGAGCTCCATTCACAAGAGTCGGTCGGCGAAGACATCAATGACGGAAATACCTGGATTCTTTATGAAGGACAGCGTCCGGCAGGGACAGGAAGCCTCCGGGGAGACCACATTACCAGAGTTTATGTCCATCCCGATTTTCAGGGAAAGGGATATGGCAGCTTTATTGTAAGAAAGCTGGAGAAAGAGATCTTTTCAAAGTATGACAAGGTATTTCTGGATGCGTCCCTCCCGGCCTGCCGATTGTATGAGGCGCTTGGATATAAAACGTTGAGGCACGATAAATGGCTGGTTGGGAACGGTGTGGCGCTGGTATATGAGATAATGGAAAAAGGAAGACATGAATCGGGAGCGCTGGTGAGGACCTGGGATTACCGGGACAGAGACGGTGAGTTAACCGAGAAACTGTTTCAAATATGGAAAAAGTCGGTGAAGGAGACCCATCTGTTTCTGTCGGAACAGGAGATAGGGAAGATAGCCGGATATGTGCCGGAAGCGCTCAAAACGGTGCCTTATCTGATGACCATAACGGATGAGAACGGCGCGCCTGCCGGTTTTATGGGAATCTCGGAAAGAAAGCTGGAAATGCTCTTCTTACTGCCCGGGGCGAGGGGGAAGGGACTGGGACACCGCCTGATCCGGTATGCTGTTGAGAAATACGCCGTGAATGAGGTGTGCGTCAATGAACAGAACCCACAGGCCAGGGGATTTTATGAGCATGAAGGATTCAAAGTTTACAGGAGGACGGAGCACGACGGGCAGGGAGCTCCGTATCCGCTTTTATATATGAAGCTTCAGGAACCGTAAAAAGGTTTTAAATATTTATGAAACAAAAACAATAGGAGAAGGGGATTAGTAAAATGAAACAGGAAGAATATGCAGAGAATGAAGCGTACTGGAACAAAAGGTCGGAGATATTTGACACGCAGATTTTAAAAACCTACGAGGATGCGTACAGAAAGACCATCGACAACACCAAAAAATACCTGAAAGAGACGGACAAAGCGCTGGATATCGGCTGCGGCACCGGTGTGACGACGATCGAGCTGGCCGGCAGTGTGGCGGAGATGACGGCTGTGGATACGGCGCCGGAGATGCTTCGCCAGGCGGTTGAAAAGACAGAAAAAGCGGGCGTTCATAATATCAAATATATGCAGGGCGACATGTTTATGGAAAAACTGGAACCAGGGACTTTTGACACGGTAATGATTTTTAACGTGCTTTTATACATGCCGGATCAGGACGCAGCGATGAAACGCCTCAAAGAACTGGTGAAACCGGGCGGCTATCTGGCGGTGGCGGCCGATTGCCTGAAGCACAGTTTTACAAAAGAAGCAATTCGGAAATGGTACCGCAGCCACACCGGTAAGATGCCGTTTGTGGAATTCTACTCACCGGAGAGCCTGGAGAAGATGATTGAGGCGTACGGGTTTGAGATAGTGGAGAGGGAAAAATTGTTTCTGCATCCTGTGAACTACTTTTTAGTGGCGAAACGATGCGCAGATTAAAGGGAAGGCAGTGAAAGGCAGAATCATGCGCGATTATTTTATGGAGACGGAACGAATCGGATTTTCACATTGGAAATCCGAGGACAGGGAGCTGGCGGCGCTTCTCTGGGGAGACCCGGATGTAACCCGCTATCTCTGTGCAGACGGAAGATTTACAAAGGAAGAGATAGAACAGCGGCTGGAGACGGAAATCAGCAATTTTGAAAAATATAAGATACAGTATTTCCCCATGTTTGAGCGAAACAGCGGAAAACTGATAGGATGCTGCGGACTGCGTCCCTTTGAAGACGAAACAGAGATTTTCGAAACGGGATTTCATCTGCGGAAAGAGTTCTGGGGAAAAGGGCTGGGCGAGGAAGCCTCCCGTGCGGTTACGGCCTATATGCCCACGGTTATAAAGGTAAAAGAACTGAGGGCGGGCCACCATCCGGAGAATGCGGCATCGGCGAAACTTTTAAAGAAGCTGGGATTTGAGCATATCGGGGACGGCTATTATCCTCCGACCGGGCTGCGCCACCCCTGGTACAGGAAAAACATAGAATAGTAGAGACACCGGGCTTCTAAAATACGGCAGTTCACAGCAATGTTTTAAACTTTGAAAGTGCAACAAATTCAAAGCAAAACCACGGCTGTGACTGCCTTTTGCGATCTAAAATAAAAAAATGAAATGAATATTTTCCCTCCATATTGTCAATAATCCATTCAGATTTCATGTTCTGTGGCCGGATACCGGAAAAAACATGATAAATACGCCGAAAAAGCCGGATTTTTTTACATTTTATGCCTTGACACAAATTGACAAACTGATTATAATAAGTAGGCGTGTAAAAATGCAATGATTTTTGTACGTAAAAATATCAGCTTTTAAAGCAACCACAGACAATATCACAGGAGGTGAAAAGGATGCCAACATTCAACCAGTTAGTAAGAAAAGGAAGACAGACATCTGAGAAGAAATCTACAGCACCGGCTCTGCAGAAGGGATACAACTCTTTACAGAAGAGAGCTACCAATATCTCTGCACCGCAGAAGAGAGGTGTGTGTACAGCCGTTAAGACTGCTACACCTAAGAAACCTAACTCAGCTCTGAGAAAGATCGCCAGAGTACGTCTTTCCAACGGAATCGAAGTAACAAGCTATATCCCAGGTGAGGGACACAACTTACAGGAGCATAGCGTTGTTCTGATCCGTGGCGGTCGTGTTAAAGACTTACCAGGTACAAGATACCATATCATCAGAGGTACTCTTGATACAGCAGGCGTTGCTAACAGAAAACAGGCCCGTTCCAAATACGGCGCTAAGAGACCGAAAGACAAAAAGTAATTAAACGTTAATTTAGGTAAAATTCGTTAGAATTTAGTGCCGGACTTTGATATTGACCCTGTAGGTTGCAGGTAATCATAGATTCGAGCGCGAACGCACATTGTATGCGAGTACCTAAGATCTAATGAAACGCTTCGGCCCGTTTCCGGAGCTGGAGCAGATATTAAGGAGGGAAGTAACGTGCCACGTAAAGGACATACTCAGAAAAGAGACGTATTAGCAGATCCGCTTTACAATAACAAGGTTGTTACCAAGTTAATCAACAACATCATGTTAGATGGTAAAAAGGGTGTTGCCCAGAAGATCGTATACGGCGCATTTGACCGTGTAGCAGCTGAGACAGGTAAAGAGGCTGTAGAAGTATTCGAAGAGGCTATGAACAACATCATGCCTGTACTGGAAGTTAAGGCAAAACGTATCGGCGGCGCCACATATCAGGTTCCGATCGAGGTTAAGCCGGAGAGAAGACAGGCTCTTGCGCTTCGCTGGATCACTCTCTACTCCCGTAAGAGAGGCGAGAAGACTCAGGAAGAAAGACTTGCAAAAGAGATTCTGGATGCTTCCAACAACACAGGCGCATCTGTAAAGAAGAAAGAAGACATGCATAAGATGGCAGAGGCTAATAAGGCATTTGCACATTACAGATTCTAATAGGAGGAAAAAGCTTTGGCTGAAAGAGAATATCCATTAGAGAGAACCAGAAACATTGGTATTATGGCTCATATTGATGCCGGTAAGACCACTACTACGGAGCGTATCCTGTATTACACCGGTGTAAACTATAAAATCGGTGATACACATGAAGGTACAGCTACCATGGACTGGATGGCTCAGGAGCAGGAGAGAGGTATCACCATCACCTCTGCAGCTACCACATGTCATTGGACTCTGCAGGAATACTGCAAAGAAAAGCCAGGCGCTCTGGAACACCGTATCAACATTATCGACACTCCAGGACACGTTGACTTCACAGTTGAGGTTGAGCGTTCCCTGCGTGTACTTGATGGCGCTGTAGGTGTATTCTGTGCAAAGGGCGGTGTAGAGCCACAGTCCGAGAACGTATGGCGTCAGGCCGACACTTATAATGTACCTCGTATGGCATTCATCAACAAGATGGATATCCTGGGTGCAGACTTCTATGGAACTGTAGAGCAGATTAAGAACAGACTTGGTAAGAATGCCATCTGTCTGCAGCTCCCAATCGGTAAGGAAGATGAGTTTAAGGGAATTATCGACCTGTTCGAGATGAAAGCATACATCTACAACGACGACAAGGGCGAGGATATCTCCGTAATTGATGTTCCGGACGATATGAAAGACGACGCTGAACTGTACCGTACAGAGCTGGTTGAGAAAATCTGCGAGCTGGATGACGAATTAATGATGCAGTACCTTGAGGGTGAAGAGCCTTCTACAGAGGAACTGAAGAAAGCATTAAGAAAGGCAACATGTGAGTGCCTCGCTATCCCGGTTTGCTGTGGTACAGCTTACAGAAACAAGGGCGTTCAGAAATTACTGGATGCAGTTATCGAATTCATGCCTTCACCGGTAGACGTTCCTTCTATTAAAGGAACCGACCTGGACGGCAACGAAGTGGAGAGAAAATCTTCCGATGCTGACCCATTCTCCGCACTTGTATTCAAGATTATGACAGACCCGTTCGTTGGTAAACTGGCTTATTTCCGTGTTTACTCAGGTACTATGAACTCCGGTTCTTACGTACTGAACGCAACAAAGGGCAAAAAAGAGCGTGTAGGACGTATCCTTCAGATGCATGCGAACAAACGTCAGGAGTTAGATAAAGTTTTCTCCGGCGATATCGCAGCAGCAATCGGATTCAAGTTCTCCACAACAGGTGATACAATCTGTGACGAACAGCATCCTGTAATCCTGGAATCCATGGTATTCCCGGAGCCGGTTATCGATATCGCTATCGAGCCTAAGACAAAAGCAGGACAGGATAAGATGGGTGAGGCCCTTGCAAAACTTGCAGAAGAGGATCCTACTTTCCGTGCTTATACAGATAAAGAGACAGGACAGACGATTATCGCAGGTATGGGCGAGCTCCATCTTGAAATCATCGTTGACCGTCTTCTCCGCGAGTTCCACGTTGAGGCCAACGTAGGCGCTCCTCAGGTAGCATACAAGGAGACATTTACAAAGGCAGTAGACGTAGACAGCAAATATGCAAAACAGTCTGGTGGACGTGGTCAGTACGGACACTGTAAGGTACGTTTTGAGCCGATGGACGCTAACGCTGAAGAGACATTCAAATTCGAGTCTGCCGTTGTCGGCGGTGCTATTCCGAAGGAATACATTCCGGCTGTAGGCGAAGGTATCGAAGAGGCTGCAAAAGCAGGTATCCTTGGCGGATTCCCGGTACTGGGCGTTAAAGCTACTGTATATGACGGTTCCTATCATGAGGTCGATTCCTCTGAGATGGCATTCCACATTGCTGGTTCCATGGCATTTAAAGATGCTATGCACAAAGCAGGAGCTATCTTACTTGAGCCGGTTATGAAGGTAGAAGTAACAATGCCTGAAGAGTATATGGGTGATGTTATCGGTGATATCAACTCCCGTCGTGGCCGTATCGAAGGAATGGAAGATATCGGCGGCGGAAAGCTTGTAAGAGCTTACGTTCCGTTATCCGAGATGTTCGGTTATTCCACAGACTTACGTTCCAAGACACAGGGACGTGGTAACTACTCCATGTTCTTCGAGAAATACGAGCAGGTACCGAAGAGCGTTCAGGAGAAAGTTCTGGCTGCAAAGTCAGACAAATAAAGAGAAAAACAAATCGTTGTAAACTTTCCAGGCAGTGAAGAAACTGCCCGGAAAGTAAATAATAGGCTTGAAAAACATGCTCTGATCGAATATAATTAGAGACAGCCTAACATAAATTATGAAGCCCCTGATGGGTGCAAATTAAGGAGGACGTTATAAAATGGCAAAAGCAAAGTTTGAAAGAAACAAAACGCATTGTAACATTGGTACCATCGGACACGTTGACCATGGTAAAACAACATTAACAGCTGCTATCACAAAAACTCTTCATGAGAGATTAGGTACTGGTGAGGCTGTTGCATTTGAGAACATTGATAAAGCTCCGGAAGAGAGAGAGCGTGGAATTACAATCTCTACATCTCACGTTGAGTACGAGACAGAGAACAGACACTACGCACACGTTGACTGCCCAGGCCATGCTGACTATGTAAAGAACATGATCACTGGTGCTGCACAGATGGACGGCGCTATCCTTGTAGTAGCTGCTACAGATGGTGTTATGGCTCAGACAAGAGAGCATATCCTTCTTTCCCGTCAGGTAGGCGTACCTTACATTGTAGTATTCATGAACAAGTGTGATATGGTTGACGATCCAGAGCTTCTTGAATTAGTAGAGATGGAGATCCGTGAGCTTCTTAACGAGTACGAATTCCCGGGCGATGATACACCAATCATCCAGGGTTCTGCTTTAAAGGCTCTTGAAGATCCTAAGAGCGAGTGGGGCGACAAAGTTCTTGAACTTATGGCTGCAGTTGACAGCTATGTTCCGGACCCAGTTCGTGAAACAGACAAACCTTTCCTTATGCCAGTAGAGGACGTATTCTCTATCACAGGCCGTGGTACAGTTGCTACAGGCCGTGTTGAGCGTGGTACTCTTCATGTATCCGATGAAGTTGAAATCGTTGGTATCCATGAAGAAGTTCGTAAAGTAGTTGTAACTGGTATCGAGATGTTCCGTAAACTCCTTGATGAGGCTCAGGCTGGTGATAACATCGGTGCTCTTCTTCGTGGCGTTCAGAGAACAGAGATCCAGAGAGGCCAGTGTCTCGTTAAACCAGGTTCTGTAAAATGCCATAAGAAATTTACAGCTCAGGTTTACGTTCTGACAAAAGACGAGGGTGGCCGTCATACACCATTCTTCAACAACTACCGTCCACAGTTCTACTTCAGAACAACAGACGTTACAGGTGTTTGCGATTTACCAGAAGGCGTTGAGATGTGTATGCCTGGTGACAACGTAGAAATGACAGTTGAACTGATCCATCCAGTAGCTATGGAGCAGGGACTTCGTTTCGCTATCCGTGAAGGCGGACGTACAGTTGGTTCAGGTAGAGTAGTTTCTATCATCGAATAACAATCGGTTATAAAACCGAGGTGCGATAAATTTAATTGAGCGGAATCCGGGAAGGAGCTTGCTCATTTCCGGATGGTGTTCAGTTGAATTTATCATAGCGCTGTTAAGCGCGGCTTCTTGTGCGCAAAGTGGACAAGAAGAGGCACCGCTCCATATAGATATACCCGTACCCGTTCTATGCAGGTACATTGTGTCCAAGCGTAAGATAACCCCAGAGATTTCGGTCTCTGGGGTTTTTCTGTGTGCGCCTGGCGGCGCGCGTTTCCCATCTTACATTTCCGGCTCTGCATTCTCCGACCCAATGTTTTTCGCCCGGAGTTTCCCCTTCAGCGTTCCCCTCCGCTCAATTGTGCCTCAGGTTCCTTATCCCCTGCCCTCTTATTCTTCCGAGAATTTTTCCACATTCCGCGCCTGAAGCGCCAGCGCAACCTGTTCAATAAACTTATAATGGGAATGTTCCATGCCCAGCAGGCTTTTTGCCTTATTAATCCGGAAACGGATAGTATTCTCATGCTGTTTCATCCTGACGGCGGCCGCCTTATAATCGCCGTCGCAGGCAAGGTAAGTCTCAATTGTCTCAATCAAATCCACATTGTGGCGTTTTTCATACCCGATAAGAGGCTCCAGCGTCATTGTATAAAATTTCTTTAAGGCCGCATTGTCATGAACTGCCATCAGCAGGTTATAAATATGCAGATCATCGAAATAAGTGACATTCTGTTTCAGCATCATACCGATCTTCAGGGAAGAGCAGGCCTGGCGGATACTTTGCTGGAAGTCGGAGGCATTCTCAAAAGGACCGCTGATTCCGGCGGAGTATCCGGCGCAGTAATAGGCGAAGAGTTTCCGGATTCCGGGCAGAGCGGCTTCAAACTCCGTGTGCTCCTGATAATTAAAGATGAGAAACCCACCGTTCTGGTACCGGCGCAGACGCAGCTGATACTGTGTCTTTAAATCGGATTGGAGGCTGTAGAATCTGCGGCTGTTCAGCGCCGGAAGATGAAAACACAGGGTAATATATTCCCTTTTAAAAATCGGGTTGACGTACTTCCCGATTTCCAATATTTCCGAAAGGGAAAGAGTTTCATACAGCAGACGGTTCAGCTTATTTTCAAAGAAAAGCTCGGACTGTTCGGTCATCAGCAGCTCCGAGATATCACGTATCAAATCGCCATAAGGGACATTGCTGCTGATTTTTATAACAGGATAATGATTCTTTTCCGTCAGCTCCAGGATATTCTCCGGAAATTCCGTCAGATACTCATTTGTCACAATACAGCAGGAGCTGCCGCTCGTTACATAAAAATAAAAGGTATCATACAATTCTTTTTCATCGTCCTTCACCGAATAAAGGCTCCTGATGTACAGATCCCCTTTCAGCGCCAGGCTGTATTCCAGATCATTAAATTTTATGGGACAGTCGGTAAAGTTAACCCTTGTCACCTCGCGATCCAGGCCGCCTGCGCCGGAAACGATCTCAGAGTCTTTTAGCAGGCTTAATTCCAGAATATCACGAACTGTTATGCTCATAGCAATCCCCCGTTCCATTTGTGCTAATCATAGGTATTCTATTCCCATTATACATGAAAAACGGGGTGCAAACCAGAGTACAGAATATGCATTGTGAAATTTACAATGAAATTCCGGTTGAACTTGTACTGCACTATAATGAAGTGCTAAAGGATGACTGTTATACTGATACCATCAAAGAGAATCATTGATGAGAGACAAAGCGTTAATGAAAAGAGAAGAGTAAATGAAAACGGAGGGGTAAGAAATGAGAAAACTGGATTATCAGCAGATAAAAGATATCCTGACAGGATGTACCATTCTGGGTACGGGGGGAGGCGGTTCACTGCAGAGCGGAATGGAAGCGGTGGAGAAAGAATGGAACGGTGGAAAGGAGTTCAGGCTGCTGGAATTTGACGAGATTGAAGATGAGGCCTGGTTTGCCAATCCCTACTTCTGCGGTTCAATCATGCCGGAGGGACAGGAGGTGGAGATCACCGGCGAGGAGATTCCGGCTGCCGTGACGGCCCTCGAGGAGCATATGGGCATTACTTTCGACGGCCTTGTTTCCATTGAGTACGGCGGAGGCAATACAGGTGAGGCAATGGCCGCCGCCGCCCATCTGGGAAAATATGTGGTGGATGCGGACGCAGCCGGCCGCGCGGTTCCGGAACTTCAGTTTTCCACCTATTATGTCACGGAACAGCCCATCACGCCGTTTTCGGTCACAACGCAGTATGGGGATGTTGTGATTGTAAAACAGGTGGAGAGCGACGCCAGAGCGGAAGCGCTGTCGAGGTTCATGGCCGTTGGTTCTGATAATCTGGTGGGAATGGCGGATCATCCAATCCGGGGCAGGGAGCTGAAACACTCGGTAGTGCCCTCGGCTCTTACCTATGCAGAGAAGGTAGGAAAGGCCAGAAGACAGGCCTGCGAAGAGGGAAGGGATCCTGTTGCGGCTATCCTGGGCGCAGCGGAGGGAAAGCTCCTCTTTGAGGGAATTGTGACGGGAGAAACTGCCTGGGAAATCAAGGACGGCTTTACCCTGGGCGATATTTATCTGCAGGGGCAGGGTGAGTTTAAAAACTCTCTGGGAAGAGTTTGGTATAAGAATGAAAATATGGTATTCTGGATAGATGAAGAGGTGAAACTGACCTGTCCCGACTTAATCTGCATTGTGGAGAAGAAGACGGGAATGCCCGTGACAAATCCCAACTGTAACGAGGGGATGGAATTGTGTGTCCTGGGATTTAAGTGTCACGAACTTTGGAGAAGAGACAGGGGAATGGATATTCTGAATCCGCGCTTTTTCGGATTTGATATGGACTGCAGGTTCTTAGATGATTGAGAGGGGGATATACGGATGAGTGAAACAATCAGGGAAAATTCATTAGCGGAACTATTTAACGATTACGAGAAGACACCGGTTCCTCCAAAAGCCAGGCAGACCTGGTTTGAGCAGGGAATGGTATGGCTGGGTTCCGGTTTCGGCCTGAGCGGCCTGGCAACGGGAGGCTTACTCGCCAACGGGTTATCATTTAAAAACATGCTGCTTGTCAGTGTGCTCGGCTCCTTGATTATTATGGTCCTGGGGATTTTAAACGCTGCGGTAAGCACACATACGCATCTGTCCACTTCGTTTACCGCCAGAAGGCCCTTTGGCAGGCAGGGAGCAAAGATTATCGGTATCATCCTGTGCTTCTCCAACTTTGGCTGGTATGCGTTCCAGGCGGATTTGTTCGGCAATACGGTTTCCTCTATTATCAGGGAAATGAAGGGAACCGCAATCAATCCTGTCATTTTCACAATTATAGGCGGACTGGCCATGTCCCTGACCGCGATTATGGGATTCAAGGCAATTAAAAAGCTGAGTGAGATCGGGCTTCCGCTCTTATTTGTCTTATGTATTGTCGCCGTATGGAAGACGGCCGGCATCATCCCGATGAACAGCATCATCGAGGCGGGTCCCGTAGGGGAGCCGATCACAATTCCGATGGGCATCTCCATCGTAGTGGGCAGCTTTGCGGTAGGAATTGCGATGATAGGCGACTTCAGCCGTTTTTCCACCACAAAGAGGGACTGCGCAATCGGAGTGAGCATCGGCCATTTCTGGGGATACATTCCGGTGCTGATGTGCGGAGCTTTCTTCAACTACGCCTTCCACAACTGGAATATCGTGGAGATCATGATAGAATCTCTGGGGCTTGGATTCTTCGGCGCAATCGTGCTGATTATCGGCCAGTGGACTACGAATGACAACAACCTGTATACAAGCGTTTTGGGACTGATGAATACGCTGGACGGCGTAGTGAAAATTTCCCGTATGAAGCTGACCTTTATCGTGGGCATTATCAGCACAATGATAGCCGGACTGGGCGTATACAAATATTTTGTAACTTTTTTAAGCCTGCTGGGCGTGTTTATTGCTCCGATTACGGGGATTCTGATAGCCGACTTCTATCTGTGCAACAGAAAAAGCTATGACAAGGAAGGCGACGGCGGCGTGGAGGGCTGCAAATACGGCGCGCTGGCCTCCTGGGCAATCGCTTCCTTTGTCGGAATAACAATGACGGCAAAACCGGTGGGGCTTGGCTGGTTTACATCCGTTGGCGATATTATTCCGACTCCGATTGTATGTATTATTGTTGCGGTTCTCTGTTATTGTACGGCGGAAAAGCTTTCTGTTAAACAGCGGGGAACTTTGCAGGATATATTGCCGGTAAAAGAATAGAACCGTCTGGTGTTGTATGGCATTAACGGAAAAATAACAGGAAAGAACCGGTGTGAGGAGTAAAAAGAGTACGGTTGAGACGGTTTGTAACTATAGTTGGCAGACGGTATAGTATGACCCTGCTGAAGCGTTTTAAACTTCAGCAGGGTCATACTATACCATTTTATCGATGCCGCTTTTTAGTGCGTCCGCAGGCTCACTTTGCGTTTCGTTTCACCGGGCCGTTATAAAAGATCCACCCCGCTCACCTTAATAAAAGGAAGAGTCTCTTTTACAATAATACTGCATTCCGTCGTGCAGATCGGCTGGGTGACCGTGCGTTCTTTACTCAAAACCTCGTACAGCATACAGATGGCCTGATACCATTCGGAAGCCGGCTTCTGGTACAGAGAGGCGGCGATTGTTCCGTTCTGTATATAGCGGTACATATTAGAGGTATATTCGTGTCCGAATAAAAGAATTTCTCCACCTTTGCCTGCGTCTTCCACGGCTGCGGCAGCCTGTTCGATCAGGCCGTTGGTCACATAGATGGCATTCAGGCCGGGATAGTTCGCAACGCAGTCGGAAGCAGCCTGATAGATGTTGCGGTAGACGCTTTCCTCCGAATCGTCGGACTCCACCGGAATCACGCGCTGAACCTGGATATCCAGTCCTTCCTGGTTGATCTTACTGAGAAAGCCGGAGATCCTCTGCTGTGTGCCGTTAAAAAGTGCGTTAGGGGAGAGGATGGCGGCATGACAACGGCCGGGTACGTACAGGCTGACCAGTTTGGCGGCAAGCCTTCCCAGTGCGAAATCGTCAGGTCCTACGAAAAAGGTGCGCCGGCCGCCGACCGTATCATTAATCACGGTGGCGTAAGGAATATCCTCGGGAATGTGTTCGTCAATCTGGCCGGAAGTACCGTCGTCAACTGCGGTTAAGACAATTCCGTTCACACCCTCCGTCAGCAGCCGGTCGATGGAAGCGATCTGCGCTTTAATATTATACGCCGGAAATGAATCCACAACCAGTTTGACGCCGAAAGCTTCCAGTTTGGAGCAGGCGTACTGGATGCCGATCTGCGCTTCCTGCCAGAAATCACGGTCCACCATTGGGTAGGTAATGCCCAGGGTAAGGGGATTCTTTCGTGAGACCAGGGCGCGGGCGATCTGGCTGGGGCGGTAATTCAATTGTTCAATAGCCTGAAGTACGGCCTCTTTATTTTTGGCAGAAACGCGCCCTCTGTCATGCAGAACCCGGTCTACCGTGCCGATGGAGACGCCGGAAATTCTGGCAACATCTTTTATCGTTGGATGCAGCATATTATATAACTCCTAATTGTCATTTTTGAGTGCTTGAAATACATTGATTATACAGGATTTTGGCCTAAAAGTAAAGAAAGCGGAATAATGCCGGCTCCTATTTGTACCGGGGAGTTACTGTTTACTCGGGATGTATTCCGCGTGTTATTGTTCACAGCCCAATGCGGTGTGAATAGTAAACACCAGGTATTCCGATTTCCCGCAGCCGGCTCCGTCCAGCAGATAGGAGGGGCCTCCCGGAAAGGCCGCAGGAGGCTCTCCGGCTCCGATGGAAGCGGAGGTTACAAACAACTGATCCATGTTTGCTCCTCCAAAACAGACGCTGGATACCTGGGAGGCATCCAGGGGATAACGGCAAAGTATATTGCCGTCTGGGGAAAGCTTCAGCACACAGCCGCCTCCCCAGATGGCAGTCCAGATATTCCCCTGTGTGTCTACGGTCATTCCATCCGGCACTGCCTGAGGATCGGAAGCCTGATAAACGACGCCGATTTTTTCTGGCACATTCTCCGGTTTATAGCGGTAGGCGGTGATTGTTCCCGGTTCCGAGTCAGTATGGTAAAAGACGGTTCCATCGGGAGAAAAGCCCATGCCGTTGGAAATCTGTAAGTGATTCAGAAGAATATACGGTTTCCTGCCCGGTTCGAAGCAGTACAGCGCGCCGTCCTTATTATTTTCTCTTTTACTTCCGGCCATGATGCGCCCGTCCGGTCCGCAGATGGCATCGTTAAAACGTTCTCCCTTTATGAAGGGGATATCGCGGGGAACCTCCCAGAGTTTATGCAGAGCAGTGTCGTATTTGTCCCCGGTCCAGGAGGACAGAAATATTCCCCGCTCTGTAAACAGCAGGAGATCCCAGGATGATGTAAACAGGAAGGCGCCTGTCTGGTACGGCGTTTCCAATACGGGATATGCCGGTTTTTGGCCGGAGGCCGGGACGGCATAGATTATCCCATTCACGATATCAGTCCAGTAAAATTCTTCCGTATCGGCCCTCCACATCGGGTTTTCACCCAGAGTGCAGGACGGTGCGTCTATCGTACGAATCAATGCGTTTTTCCTCCTTTCTACCATTCGGTTACGCTGCCGTCCGGCATGTGATAGATTGGATTCTTCCAGTGATGTTTTTCCCTGGAGGCGGCTAAAACTGCCTCCTCATTGATCTCAAGCCCCAGACCGGGTCCCGTGAGCGCATGTACAAAGCCGTTTTCATACCGGAATACGGAAGGATCTCTTACATAGGTTGTAATTTCCGTCCCCTGGTTGTAAGCCATATTAAGGCTCTGTTCCTGGAGACATGCATTAATCGAGGTGAAGTCGATTTGCAGGCAGGAGGCCAGCGCGATCGGACCCAGCGGACAGTGGGGAGCCAGGGCAATATCGCAGGCTTCCGCCATGGCGGCGATCCGGCGGACCTCGGAGATTCCTCCGGCGTGGCTCAGATCCGGCTGGATAATATCTACGTATCCGCTATGGAGCATACGTTTAAAATCCCATCGTGTATAGCAGCGTTCCCCTGTGGCTAAGGGAATGTGAGTGCAGCCGTGCAGTTCTGCAAAGGCTTCCTCATTATCTATCAGAACCGGTTCTTCGACAAATAGTAGTTTAAAAGGTTCCAGCTCATGCAGCAGCGTTTTGGCGGTGGATTTATGGGCGCGTCCGTGAAAGTCGATGGCAATGCCGATGCCGTATCCCACCGCATCGCGGATTGCCTGGACCTTTGCCAGCAGTGCGTCGATCTGGGCGGAATCATTGATCCAGCCTATCTGATCCACACCGGTCATCTTGATATTCCGGAAACCGTGGGCCACGCGGTCTTTGGCACAGGCGGCAGCCTCTTCGGGGGTACCGGAGTCAATCCAGCTGTAAACTTCCATTTTATCCCGTACCTTTCCCCCTAACAAATCATAGACGGGAGCGCCGAAATATTTTCCGCGGATATCCCACAGAGCCTGGTCGATTCCGGATAAGGCGCTGGTTAGGACAGGGCCGCCGCGGTAGAAGCCGCCCCGGTATATGGTCTGCCAGATATCCTCGACCTGTCTGGGATCGGAACCTTTCAGCAGAGGAATGAGTTCCTGGACGGCTGTCTCCGTTGTATCGGCCCGCCCCTCCACGACGGGTTCGCCCCATCCGACAAAGCCGTCATCGGTCTCGACACGCAGGAAAAGCCAGCGGGGAAGGACGTGATATGTATCTATTTTGGTTATTTTCATACTAACTCCTCCATCGGTTCGTAATCGTTCTCGGGCAGGATTGGAAGCAGGGACCCTCCATCGATGGTGACACAGTTTCCTGTCATATAGGCACAGGCGTCTGAGGCCAGAAATGCGATAATTCGGGCAATTTCTTCCGGCTGGGCAAAACGTTTTAACGGGATTTTAGGAGCAGCCCGGTGGATGGGATCCGACTTATCCCAGCCGACGTCGGTGTAGCCCGGGGCGGCGGTAATAACGCGGATTCCGTAAGGAGCCAGTTCCATGGCGGCATTCCTGCCGAATTTGGTCAGGGCAGCTTTCGTAGGGGCGTAAATGTTGGCGTTGGGCCAGCAGCCGTCGGCATGGTTGGAGGAAATGTTGATAATCACCCCGGATTTATTCTGACTGATCATGTTTTGTGCCGCGCGCTGAGTACAGAAGAAAGCGCCTTTCCAGTCCGTCCGGGTGATTTCTTCCCACTGCTCTTCGGTGACCTCTAAAAATGGGTAAAATTTGCTGATACCCGCATTGTTGACCAGCAGGTCAATAGAAGGGAATTCCTCAAAAAATGAATCAAACATCTGGTTCAGCTGTTGAAAGTCTGAGACATCGGCGCAGATAGGGACGGCTTTCCCACCGTATTCGCCGATGATCCGGCAGACCTCCATAGCTCTTTCCCTGCTGTGGAAGTAATTCACCCCAACATCATAGCCGTTTTTAGCGAGTTCAATGGCGATGGCCCGGCCGATGCCACGTCCTGCTCCTGTAACGAGAGCTGTTTTTCTGTACATAACAAACCTCCATTCTGATTGTGACTGGCAAAGTGTTAACGATAACACTTTTAACGTTTAAAAAATGTGATGATAATAAAAATAGCGGATATAAGCCCGATTCATCACAATATGTTAATGGTATTATACGAATAATATAGATTTATGTCAAGGAAAAGCAATCTTTTCACTTCGTTAATTAACTGACGGTATAAAGGTATTGAGATAAAAATTAGATAAAAAAGGCAAAATACACAAAAAACAATTGACAACTATTATTCAAAAAGTTATAATCACAACATAAAGTGTTAACGAACACACAATAAAATTGAGAAAGTTAACTAAAAATATTGGAAAGAAAATGGTTTATAGGTGCAGATGGCACAACAGATAAAGCGATGTAGGCCGAATCAGAGGATGAGACCGAATCAGAAGCGGAGGCGGGGTAAAACAGAGGAATGAAACCACAGCATACAGCACAAGAAAAAAATAGATAGACGAAAAGACAGAATTATAAAGCAAAAGTCAAAGGAGGTGGCGGAAACAGTGGATACCTATGTGGAATTCAAACACATCAGCAAATACTTCCCCGGAGTTAAGGCGCTGGATGACATCTGTTTTAAGGCTGAAAGCGGCGAAGTATATGCCTTTTTAGGCGAAAACGGAGCGGGAAAGTCAACTCTGCTGAAAATCCTGAACGGCGATTATCAGCCGGACGAAGGAGAATACATTATTGACGGACAGGCCAGGCATTTCAGCTCCCCTCAGGAGGCAATCGCAGCGGGAGTGAGCGTTATCTATCAGGAACGTCAGATTTTAATGGAGATGACCGTCGCGGAAAATGTATTTTTAGGCTCCTGGATCAAGAAGAACGGGATGGTGGATTTTGAGACGATGAACCGGCGCACGAAGGAGATAGCCGGGCGGTTTGGGCTTCATTCAATTGAACCGGATGCCAAGGTAGGAACGCTCAGTATCGCCCATCAGCAGATGGTGGAGATTATGAAAGCGGTTAACCGGGATTCCCGGATTATTGCATTTGATGAGCCTACCGCCAGCCTGAGCGATGATGAAATTGAAATCCTGTTCCGTATTATCAGGGAGCTGCAGGCGGAAAAGAAAATTATATTTTACGTGTCCCACAGGATGAATGAAATTGAACAGATTGCCCAGAAGGTAGTGGTTTTTAAGGATGGAAAAACAGTGGATCTGGTGGAACGCGATAAGGTGAGCAATGACGAGCTGATACGGATGATGGTGGGGCGTCCCCTGGGGAGTATCTTTGATTCCCTGCCGCGCAATACGGATTTCGGAGAAACCGTGCTTGAGGTGAAAAATCTGACAACCGCCTTTGTGAAGGATATCTCCTTCCGGATAAGGCGCGGCGAGATACTGGGTTTTTCCGGTCTGGTAGGTTCTGGAAGAACCGAGATTATGCGCGCCATATTTGGAATTGATAAGGTACTGTCCGGTGAGATTCTGATGGACGGTAAAGCCATTTCTCCCCGGTCGCCGAAACAGGCGGTCGATTTGGGAATTGCACTGGTTCCCGAGGACCGCAAGGAACAGGGGATTCTGCCGAATATATCGGTCAGGGGCAATATCACGGTGTCCGTGCTCAGGAGCTATTGTAACAGGCTTGGCGTGCTGAATGAGGCAGGGGAGCAGGAGACGGCGGACGGAGATATAAAGAAATTTAATATTAAGACGCCGGACAGTGAAAAACTGATCGCCCAGTTGTCGGGAGGAAACCAGCAGAAGGTAATTCTGGCCAGGTGGCTGGAAACGAAGCCGAAGGTGCTGATCCTGGATGAGCCGACAAAGGGAATTGACGTGGGCGCGAAGTCGGAATTTTATAAGATTATCTGCGAATGTGCCAGGGACGGTATTGCGGTGATCGTGATTTCTTCGGAGCTGCCGGAGATCATCGGCCTCAGCGACCGGGTGATTGTGGTAAGGGAAGGCCGTATCAGCGGTGAGATTTTAAGAACGGATGCTACCGAGGAACATATACTCGCTTATGCAATGACGGATAAGACAGGAGAACGGGCTGTGGTGTAACCGGAAGGCCTGATATATGGGGGTAAACATGGATCATTTTATGACGAAACTGAAAAAAAGCGACTTTGCGGAAAAGATCAGCCTGATCATTGCGCTTGCACTCCTCGTGGTTGTATTTTCCGTATTTAATAAGAACTACCTTACAGTGCAGAACTTTATCAATATTCTGGTGGCCTGTTCCCTGACCGGGTTTGTGGCGATTGCAGAGACGAATCTGATCATTGCCAACCAGATTGATTTATCGGCCGGGTCGGTGGCGGCTTTTGCCGGCGTGCTTGGAGCCGTTTTGGTAAAGGCAGGTTTTCATCCGGTTCTGGCCATACTGGCCGCGGTGCTGGCCGGGTGCGTGATCGGGGCGTTTAATGCGGTAGCCGTGAATTTCCTGAATCTGCAGCCGTTTATTGCGACGCTGGCCACGATGTCCATCGTGAGGGGATTTGCCTATATTATCTGCGGCGGCAAAGCGGTAGCCGTCAGCAGCCAGATGTTTATTAAGTTCGGCACATTCCGGCTGTTTGGAATTATTCCTCTGCCGGTCATTATATTAATTGTGGCGTTTCTTGTGTTTGGATTTGTGCTGAAAAAGACATTTTTCGGCCGGAGCATCTACGTACTGGGAGGTAATCCGTACGCAGCCCGCCTGGCCGGGTTAAGTCCCATGCTGATTCGTTTTAAACTCTATATTATGTCGGGAGGGCTGGCAGCCCTGGCCGGAGTGCTTTTGGCGGCCAGGATGAATTCGGGGCAGCCTTCGGCCTGCAACGGTCTGGAATTTGACGCGGCTACGGCGGCGGTACTGGGCGGCACGGCGTTCACCGGCGGCGTGGGGACCATGCTGGGGACATTTATCGGCATGCTGATCTTACAGTGCTTTAATACGGGTCTTGTCATGCTGAATGTGCAGGTTTTCTGGCAGAACGTAGCCCAGGGTTCCCTGCTTGTAGTGGCGCTGGCATTCGACTTCTACCGTAAGAGAATGAGGAGTAAAAAACTGTTGGAGGAGAGTATGAAGGTTACTGCTCAGCCCTGATGCTGAGATAAACATATCATATTATGAAAAAAAGGAGAGAGTAAAATGAAGAAAATGCAGATTGCAAAGATGGCGGCAGCGGCAGCAGCGTTCAGCCTGCTGACGGCATGCGGAACAAGCCAGACGGCCGGCACGGCGGCGCCGGAGACAAAGGCGGAGGCGGTGGAAAGTACCGCAGCAGAGGATACGAAGGCAGCGGAGGAAACACAGGACGGTACAAAAGAGAATTATGTCATTGCCGGTATTTATAAGATGGGAGACGCTACCTGGTTCATCCAGGAGGGGAAGGCCTCCCAGGAAGTAGTGGAAGCGGCAGGCGGAACATGGAAGTATATGGATGCCAAACAGAACGGCGCCACCTATATGCAGATGATTGACAACTGTATCGCAGACAAGGTGGACGGCGTACTGGTGTGCCTTCCGGATCAGAACCTGAGCCAGACGACGGTGGATAAATTAAAGGAAGCCAATATCCCGGTAATTGCAGTGGATGATGCGCTTCAGACGGAGGACGGCACCCTGCTTGCGCCGTGGGTTGGAATCGACGGATATAATATCGGCGCGGCAGTAGGCGAATGGGCCGCCAAGTATATAACAGAGAACGGACTTGATAAGGATGATACGTTTGGCGTGATGCTTCTTACGGCGGACACTGTTTCAAGCTGTGTGCCGCGTACGGAAGGCCAGCTTGCCAAGTTAAAAGAGGCGATTCCGGACTTCCCGGACAACCGTATCTTTAAGGCGGATCACGACACCAGCACGGAGCAGGGCAACACGGCAGCTTCCACGGTTATTACAGGCAATCCCCAGATTAAAAAATGGCTGGTGTTAGGCGTTTCCGACGAAGGCGCCCAGGGCGCGGCCCGGGCACTGGAAGCGGCCGGACTTGAAAAAGATTCCGTATGCGTAGGACTCGGCGGATATCTGGCTCCTGACGAATTTGCAAAAGAGAATTCCCCATTCAAGGCGGCGGCATATTTTTCCGCAAAGGGCGTTGGCGGAACAGCGGCTCAGGCCATGCTGGATTACCTTCAGAACGGAACCCCGATTCCGGAAAAATACGCGGTGGACGCTGTGATTGTGGAACCTGGCGACGATCTGGCAGCCATTATGCCGGAGTATGTGAACTAGAGTCTGTTTCTATCCGGCCGGACAGCAATGTCTGAGCGAATAAAAACAGGTCGATATACCACTAAGGACAGGTCAATAGAAAGTACGCTGCGGCGTACTTTCTATCGTTACAGTTCAGCCTTCGGCAAAACTGCAACAAAAGATGCACAGAAACGGCAAAAATGCCGTTTCGCGCCGCATAACTCGGGATTTTCACGAAAAACAGGTGAAAACACCTCGCGGAATGCATCAAGGCTGAACTGTTCCTTTCTATCTTTTCAGAGCCTGACGGAAGGTGAATAAAATGAATATAATCAAGTTTGAAGAGATGATCCCGTCCCGGCTTGAGGCGGCGAAGAGGGAAAAACCGCTTGTTTACCTGCCGGTCGGGTCGATGGAATGGCACGGTCCCCACATGGGAATGGGGATGGATACGGCAAATGCCTATGAAGTGGCAAAACGGTCCGCCGCCCGCACGGGAGGGACGGTCTATCCTCCCCTCTACATCGGGACGGAAAGCCCCAGAACGCCGGAAACGCTCCGGAAACTGGGCTTTCAGGGAAATGAGCAGATTACGGGGATGGATTTCCCCGGGAACGCGGTAAAGAGCATGTACTGGCCGCCGGAGCTGTTTGAGGCGGTAATCCGCCAGCATATAGAGTTTCTATGCCGGATGGGATATAAATTAATCGTTTTGCTGAACGGCCACGGAGCGGACCGGCAGATAGAGATTTTGGAGCGTCTGTCGGAAGAATATACGGAGCGGGGGAAGGTCCGCGTTCTTACAATCCTGGCCCTGTTTGACGGCTGCGGGGTGGGAATCGGACATGCAGGACTGGCGGAGACTGCAATTATGCAGGCGGTATGCCCGGAGGGGGTGGATTTATCGGCCCTCCCGCCAAAACCGGAAAAGTTATATAATACGAAGTTTGCCATTGTAGACAATGAGACCTTTATAAACGGACCGAATGAGGATTACAGTGTGCGCTATGATCCGAGAGATTCCACGGCGGAGCTGGGAGAGCGTCTGCTGGAATTTGCGGTTCTGCAATGTACCGCCGTTGTATCAGAGGCCATTGAGAATTTGAAATGACAGGAGGAAACGTCATGCTGGAACAAGTGCTGCGTCATGTGGAGCAGGGAGTCCGGATATGGGAGCAGGAAGTGATCATCCCGACCTACCAGGTGGGAAAGCCGGACAAGAATCCCATGTTTCTGGAAAAACGGGTGTATCAGGGAAGCTCGGGAAAAGTATATCCCCACCCGGTGATTGATAAAATTACGGATGAGAAGAAGGACCAGTCTTACAAGGCTCTCTGCCTGGAGAACCGGTATCTTTTTGTCATGGTACTGCCGGAACTGGGAGGCAGAATACAGCGCGCCTACGACAAGACAAACAAATACGATTTTGTTTACTATAATCACGTCATAAAGCCGGCGCTTGTCGGTCTTACCGGGCCGTGGATCTCGGGCGGGATTGAGTTCAACTGGCCGCAGCACCACCGTCCCAGCACCTTTGATCCGGTGGATTATAAGCTGACTGAGTCGGAGGACGGAAGCTGCACCATCTGGGTGGGGGAGATTGAGAATATGTTCCGCACCAAGGGAATGGCAGGGTTTACCCTGTTTCCGGACAAGGCCTATATCCGGATTGACGCGCAGCTTTTTAACAGGATCAGTGTGCCGCAGACCTTTCTCTGGTGGGCCAATCCGGCGGTACCGGCCGGCGATGATACGCAGTCGGTCTTCCCTCCGGATGTCCACGCGGTGATGGATCACGGAAAAAGGGCCGTATCGCGTTTTCCTGTTGCAACGGGAACCTATTATAAGCAGGATTATTCGGCCGGCGTGGATATTTCCCGCTATAAAAATATCCCCGTTCCCACCTCTTATATGGCGTATCATTCCGATTACGATTTTGTTGGCGGATACGATCACGGAAAAAAAGCCGGAATTCTGCATGTGGCGGACCACCATATCGCGCCGGGAAAGAAACAGTGGACCTGGGGCTGCGGAGATTTCGGCAAGGCATGGGATCGGAATTTAACGGATACAGACGGACCTTATATAGAGTTAATGACGGGGTGCTATACCGACAACCAGCCCGATTTTTCATGGCTGGCGCCTTATGAGGAGAAGGTATTCACCCAGTATTTCATGCCTTATAAAGATGTGGGAATGGTAAAGAACGCCACACATAAGGCGGCGGCCGGCCTGGAGATAACGGATGGAACCGCCCGGTTTACCGTGTACGCCACAGCGGTTTATCCGCATTGCACGGTGACGCTGACGGCGGAAAACGGAACGGTTGTCCTTTATCACGCCGAGACGGATTTGTCGCCGGTGCAGACGTTTGCGGATGAGGCTCCCACAGGCGGACATGCGCCGGAGGCGATTACTCTGACGGTTTGTGACAATACCGGCGGCGAGCTTGTTTCCTATACCCCGGAGAGTAAGGAGATCCCGAAGATTCCGGACCCGGCCGTCCCAATTCCGGAGCCGGAGGCGGTGAGGACCAATGAGGAGCTGTTTTTAGCCGGACAGCATATTGAGCAATACCGTCACGCCACGTACCGGCCGGAGGCATATTACAGCGAGGGGCTGCGCCGCGATCCGACGGATGCCAGGATAAACTGCGCCTACGGAAAGCTTCTCATGGGACAGGGGCAGTTTTCGCGGGCGGAAAAATATCTGGAGAGAGCGGCAGAAAAACTGACGCGTCTGAATCCCAATCCCGGCGACGGAGAGCCGTTCTATCTTCTGGGAGTTTGCCGGAAACTCATGGGAAAACTGCCGGAGGCATACGACAGCTTCTATAAGGCGGTCTGGAATGACGCCTGGCAGTCGGGCGGATTTTACCATATGGCCTGTATCTGCGCGATGGAGGGAAAATTCGGGGAGGGGCTGGCCCATGCTGAGCGTTCCCTGAGCACAAAAGCCCATAATCTGGAGGCCAGGACGCTTAAGACGGCGCTGCTTCGGAGGCTTGGCAGAACAGAGGAGGCGGCCGCCGCGGCAAAGGAAACGCTTTTAATCGACGGAATGGATTTTGCGGCCTGCTATGAGCTGTGTCTGATAAATAGGGACGGGGAGGGCAGAAAAGCCCTGGCGCAGCGTCTCTCTGTGAGTCCCAACTGGACCATTGAGCTGTCGCTTGAATACAGTGACGCCGGTCTTTACCGTGAAGCGGAGGATATTCTTGGTCTGCCGTGTGAATTGTGGGGGGACAAGATATATCCGCTGATCCACTACCACCTGGCTTATGTCTGCAAAGAAGCGGGAAAGGAGCAGGAGGCGGAGAGATACCGTCTGGCAGCGGCCCTGGATGATGCCGCTTACTGTTTCCCGCACCGCCTGGAAGATTTGATTGTCCTTCAGAGAGCCGTGGAGGAAAACCCGGAGGATGCAAAAGCATTTTACTATCTGGGAAATCTCTGGTATGACAAGAGACAGTACGAAGAAGCGGTAACTTGCTGGGAGAAGAGCCGGGAACTGGAACCCGGTTTTGCCACGGTACACCGCAATTTGTCACTGGCGTATTACAACAAAATGGATCGGAAACAGGAGGCGGCGGAGGAACTAAAAAGGGCGTTTGAACTTGATCCGTCCGACGCCCGGGTGTTCATGGAGCTTGACCAGCTCTGTAAAAGAATGGGAGTAACGCCGGAGAAACGGCTTGCCGCTTATGAGGCCCATCTGGATGTGGTGACGGAGAGGGATGATCTGTATCTGGAGTATATTACACTCTGCAACTACTTTGGAAGACATGATAAGGCCCTGGAATTAATTGAGGGCCGCCATTTTCATCCATGGGAGGGCGGAGAAGGCAAGGTACCGGCTCAGTATGTCTGCGCGGTATCGGGTCTGGGAAGAGCGGCCCTGCGGGCCGGGGATGCCCCGGGGGCGCTGGAACTGTTTAAACGGGCGCTCTGCTATCCGCATAACCTGGGTGAAGGAAAACTTGCGGGGGCGCAGGAAAATGACATCTATTATTATATGGGAAAAGCATATCGGGCGATGGGAAAAGAGAAGGAAGCGGAGGAATGCTTTCTCCATGCGGCCTCGGGCCTGTCGGAGCCGGCCGGGATGATGTATTATAATGACCAGCCGCCGGAAACAATCTTCTATCAGGGCCTTGCGCTGGCCGCGCTGTCTAAAAAGGCGGAGGCGGACGGAAGGTTCCACCGGCTGATCGACTATGGCGAGACGCATCTGGATGATCATGTGACGATCGACTATTTTGCCGTTTCCCTGCCGGATTTAATGATTTTTGAGGATGATTTGGACCGCCGTAACCGGGTGCACTGCCTGTTTATGCGCGGCCTGGGCCTTCTGGGCAAACGGGAGACAATGGAAGCGGAACGCTGTTTTGCCGAGGCTGAGGCGCTTGACATAAACCATCCGGGCGTGCATCTGCACCGGGAGCTTTTGAGGACCGGAAACTTTTAAGGATGGGGATCGAATGATGGATCATGCAAAGGAACCGGCCGGATGGGCCGATAAAGTAAAGCAGATAGAATTTTTTGGGGAACCGGCCTGGGAACTGAACAGTGAACGGTTAACCTGCATCGTTTTCCCAGGCCACGGAGGAAAAGTATTGTCTTTAAAATCCAGGGAAACCGGATTTGAATTATTGTTCCAGAATCCCAGGAAGGACTTTAAAAAGGCGGAGCCGGGAAGTCCGTTTGAGGAATTTGAGGCTTGCGGCTTTGACGACGCATTTCCGTCGATTGATCCGGGATTCGTTACCATAGGCGGACGGGAGGTGGCTTATCCGGATCACGGTGAAATCTGGTCTGCCGGGTTTGACTGCCTGGCAGACGGAGAGGGACTTTGTTTAAGCTATCAGAGTAAAATACTGCCGTACCGGTATGAAAAACGCCTGTCGCTCCGCGGGGATACGCTGCATTGCAGCTACCGGATAGAAAATCTGGGCAGGGATGCTCTTCCCTGTATTTGGGCCTGTCACTGCCTGGTTGTCTATATGCCGGATATGCGGCTGGTATATCCGGCTGGGACGAGGGAGATCGAGGCGGTTCTGGATTCGGGGCATCTCGGTCCGGCCGGGACGGTTCACCAATTTTCCCACTCGCCGGAACCGGGTGCCTGGGATTTTACCCGGGTGCCGGGAGCGGAGACGGAAGGAATGGAGAAATATTACGTGCGGGGAGAGGTAAAGGAAGGAAAATGCGGTTTTATCTATCCTTCGGCGGGGATGGCGGCAGACCTTAAGTACGATGAGAAAGAGCTGCCCTACCTTGGATTCTGGATTACAACGGGGGGATACAGGGGCGATAAAAACTGTGCATTTGAACCGGCCAGCGGCTATTACGACAGCATCGGGACGGCCGCGGCCAATGAACGCCTGCGGGTGCTGCAGCCGGGAGAAGTGATGGCGTTTGACCTGGAAATCCGGTTGTATCCGTGGAAACCGGGATGGCAGATGGGGGAGGGAAGGAGAGAAATCCGTTGAAGAGAGAAGAAATGATTCGTGTGGTTGAGGAACACAAGCTCATCGCGATTATGCGCGGAGTGGAGAAGGCGCGGGCGGTACCGGCTGCGGAGGCAATGTACCGGGGCGGCATCCGCTGTCTGGAGGTAACGTTCAACCAGAAGTCGGATACCAGGATTGCAGATACAAAAGAGATCATCTCTGAGCTGAAACGAAGCTTCGGCGGCCGGATGCGGATTGGCGCGGGGACCGTCATGTCGGCCGCTGAAGTTCAGGCGGCATATGAGAGCGGGGCGGAGTTTATCCTGGCGCCCAATGTGAACATATCCGTGCTGGAAGAGGCGGATCGGCTGGGGCTTTCGTCCGTCCCCGGAGCGCTTACCCCGTCGGAGATTGCCCTGGCATATGAACACGGCGCCGCCCTTGTGAAGCTGTTCCCGGCCGGCAATATGGGGCTTTCGTACTGCAAAGCAATTTTTGCACCCGTAAATCATATCCCGATGCTGGCAGTAGGCGGGATTGGACTACATAACCTGACCGATTATCTGCGGGCCGGATTTACCGGGGCCGGGCTGGGCTCATGCCTTACGGATGCCAGGCTGATTCAGGAAGAACGCTACGAGGAGCTGGAAAAGCTGGCCGGACAGTTTGTGGAAAAGGCACGGGAAGCGGGTGGCTGATGAAGAAGTATACAATCGCGATCGACGGAGGGACGACTAATACCAGAGCCGTTCTCATCGACGGAAACCGGGAATTCGTTGCGGCCGAGATGTCCCGGACGGGAGTAAAAGATACGGCCGTGGATGGCCATAACGGGAAACTGAAGGAGGCGGTCAGAACCTGTATTCACCGTCTGGTGGAGAATCATCTTACCGGTTTTGACGAGGTGGAGCAGGTGATTGCCAGCGGAATGATCACGTCCGGCTCCGGCCTGTATGAGATTCCGCATGTGACGGCTCCGGCCGGAGCCCTTGAGCTGGCAGGGCGGATGCGGGAAGTTCGGATCGAGGATGTATGCCCGCTTCCAATCCTGTTTATCCCCGGCGTGAAAAACTGTAATGCTCCGCTTACAATGGATCATTACCGGACAATGGACATGATGCGCGGCGAGGAAGTGGAGAGCATTGCCGTATTGGAGGCGTATCCCAAGGGCAGGCCCTGTCTGCTTGTATTGCCCGGTTCTCATATGAAGCTTGTGGCAATGAATGAAAAAGGGCAGATCAGCGGCTGCCTTACCACGCTCAGCGGGGAGCTGCTGTCAGCGGTGACGCATCACACGGTCATTGCCGATGCGGTAGGGAACGGTTTTGTGGAGCCGGATGCCTATGATCTCTCAATGGTGCTTGAGGGCAGCAGGGCGGCGGCAGCGGCCGGTTTTTCCCGTGCATGTTTCCAGGCCAGAATTTTGAATCAGTTTGTGGAGCCGGATCACCGGAAGATTGCGTGTTTTCTTCTGGGAGCCGTTTTGCAGAATGATATCGAAGCGCTGAAAAGGTCCGGGAGGCCCTGGACGGACTGTGACGTTCCCGTTATTGTCAGCGGGAAATTCCCGCTTGGAAGGGCATTTGCGGATTTGCTGAGAGAGGACGGCTATTATAAGGATATCCAGGAATTTTATCCCGATTCGAAGCTCCCGCTTTCGGCTCTGGGCGCGCTGATTGTGGCGGATGCGGGCAGGGGAGCCCATGTTCGGGATACTTACGTTTAATAAGATATAAAATGATATAAAATATTGAAAGATGGTTGGGAAAGAGTGAAAAGCTTATCCCGGCCATTTTTTATTGAGTGGCAATGAAAAGTTCGCGAAGCGTGCTTTTCGTTGTTGAGTGGCAATGAAAAGTTCGCAAAGCGTACTTTTCGTTGTTTCATAGGACACCTATGCTATAAAAAGCCATCCGGGCAGGATGCGCACTCGAGCGAAACTGTAAGAAATTCACTCTTTTTGTAAGGATCTTCCAGCAGCCCGGTATGATAAGATAAGAGTAGAAGAAGGATGTGCTCAGAAGTAATATCCGGTTACTATTCACAGCCGTTATTCCGCGAGGTGTTTTCACGCGTATTTTGCGTGAAAATCCCGAGTTGTACGGCGCGAAACGGTGCTTTTTACCGTTTCTGTGCATCGCGAAGCGTGATGCTGTTTACAGAACTGCGTTTTTTTGCAGGGCTGTGAATAGTAACAATATCCGGAGTAATAAGGGTGGATTTTCATGCGTCTGAAATACAGAAAGGAGGACTCCATATGTCCGGACTGGTAAAAGATTATGACTCATTCCGCATTCCGTACAGCCTTACGGAGACGGAACAACTGGAACGCTTTTTTGAACGGAAAGCGGCAGAAGGCTATCTGATTAAGATGCTCTCCAATTTTGGCCAAAGAGGGGATTTCCTGATGACGGCTCAGGGGAAATACCATTTTTCAATCGGAATATACGGTAAGAAGGTGACAAAGGAAGAGGAAAAGACGGAGCAGTTTTTGGAGTTTCGGCAGCGGTGGGAGGAGAGCGGCTGGATTTATGACGCGGCGCTTAAAAACCTCGTGGTTTTCTACAGTAGGGAAGAGGAGCGTCCCACTGTGCCATACACGGTATATCCTCCCTGCTGTCCGGAGGGACCACGTGAAGTGACCGTAAAAGAGGAGAATAAGGCCCTGCTTGGCATGGTCCTGATGAATTTACTGCTGGCGATTCCCTACCTGTTCCTCTTTGCCATCAATCCGATTCGCCGAAATCATCATTATGAACCGTTGGAGTTCGTGTCCTGCCTTTGTATCGCTCTTACACTGTTCTGGATTTGGGAGACTCCCGCCGCCGCGACGAAGCTCAGACAGAGGGAAGCAAAACGGTACCGGAGAGAGACGGGAAGCGTTCCGGAATTCTATCTGTTTTGGGATGAGATGACGCTGAATACAGTGGGAAGCATGGTGGTCGGTATCATCGGGATTACCTGCGGACTGAAGAGTCTGGCATTCAGGACTACGGCTCTTTCTGCGGCGGCATTTCTGGTGACGGCGGTATATATGATATTTCTGTATCAGGAATATAAAAAAAAGAGGGATCGGAATTATGGCGTGAAGCGTTTTATTTCCATAATACCGTCCCTGCTGCTGATTGCGGCGTTCTGCTTTTATCCGTACCAGGGAACGTACCGTTACGCGCCCTCGGGTGCGGACTGGCTCATGGGGAGCACGGCGCAGGAGCGGGAAGTGATTTCCCTGGGACTGGGACCGGAGGAGCTGGGATGGGGAGAAGAGGAATACAGTTTCTATATCGACACATCCAATATGGCATGCCGGTCGGAGCGGGTTATCTTCTACAGGCAGGATACGGAGGATGCGCGGGATATAAGAAAAGAGGATTACGAAAAAAACAGCAGATATATAGGGACGGTTCAGGCCGAATTAAAAAAAGAAACATATCTGAACCTCTATCTCAAACAGAAGAAGCTGTCCCTTGATGGCGGCGTTCTGCTGGACACGAAAGGAGAAATGAAGTACTATCTTACTCAGACGGCCAAAGAAATCATAGGGGTGAGCGGAGAAAAGGTGGTCATTTATTTTCTCAATACCTATGATGAGCGCTCGTTTAATCCTCAGGACGGAAAGCTTCTGAAGGAACTGGAAAGACTGGAAGAAAAACAACAGAGCGCCGAAAACGGATCCGTCAGGGCAGCGGCGCAATCATAAGACAGGGATGGTTTTAATAAGATGGAAATCAGGGTATTAGCAGACAATAATACGTATATCGATCAATATTTTCTGGGAGAACCGGCAGTCAGCTATTATATAGAAGCAGACGGCTGCCGCATCCTCTTTGATACCGGTTATTCTTCGGCATTCATCTCGAATGCGTCGAAGATGGGAATCGAACTGGAAGCAATCACGCATCTGGTGTTTTCGCATGGACACAATGATCATACGAGAGGTTTTTGTTGGCTGGCGGAGAAGAATGATTTAAGGAATGTGGAAATCATTGCACATCCCGGGTGTTTCGACGAGAAGACGGATGAAACCGGCCTGGATATCGGTTCGCCCCTCACGGAAGACGAGGTGAGGAGGGCAGGCAGATACAGACCGAGCGCCGCTCCGTATTTTATTACTGAAAACTGTGTCTTCCTGGGGGAAATCCCGCAGAAGAATGATTTTGAAACGAGAAAACAGATTGGAACCTGCAAAATACGGGGAATAAAGGAGCGGGATTATGTGATGGATGATTCGGCGCTGGCGCTGAAAACGGATCAGGGCCTTTTCATTGTCACGGGCTGTTCCCACAGCGGGATCTGCAACATAACGGAATATGCGATGGAAGTTTGCGGCGAGAGGCGCATTGCCGGAATTCTGGGCGGTTTCCATCTGTTTGACACGGACAGCCGGCTGGAACGGACGATAGAATACCTTGGGAGGCTGAATGTAAGTTCCTTCTACCCCTGCCACTGCGTTTCCTTCAGGGCCAAGGCGAAAATGAACGAGGTTCTTCCCGTTGAGGAAGTGGGAGTAGGGCTTAGGATTGTTTTGTGATTTAACTGCCGTGAGGCGGCAGTCTTTCACCGCCGCGGGCGGAACTGGTCAGGGGAAGAGACTTTCCAGGCCTGTTCGGTCTGTGACGGTGATTTTGCGGTATCCCAGGCCAATGTAGCCGAGACCGCAGAATTCGTTCAGGATTTTTGTCACGGTCACGCGGTTCAGTCCGACACAGATTGCCAGCTCCTCATGGGAATAGGGCAGGGTGGAACCGATGATGCCCTTGTCCGGATTCGGGTATTCCGTTTCTTCCAGAAGAAAACTGGCCACCTTCTGCCGCCGGTCATAGAGTGTCAGGCGTTTTACCTGACTGCAGAGGTGGTTGCAGGAATCGGTGAGAAGCTGAAACAGAATGAGGCACAGTTCCTCCGATTTCATCAGGTACGGCATAAGGCTCTGGGCCGTGCATGAGATAAGAGTCACTTCATTGACCGCGCTTACCGTGGTGGGACGGGAGGATTGGGACAGGAAGGAGGAATCTCCTACGAGACGGCCCGCCTCCATGACGGCGAGTGTAATTTCCCTGCCGTCGTCGCCCATATAGTAGATCCGGACGCGGCCTTTTTTGATCAGGTAGATGGTTCCGGCCGGTTCGCCCTGCATATAGACGATACCGCCGGGAGGAACCGTTCTTGTGATTCCGGCCCGTTCAAAATAGAAGAACAGGGACTCCGGTACTTTTATCATCATTTTTTTCCTTTCCGCTTTTCCTTTTCGCGCATCATTTATTACAGTTTAGCCGAAGGCCGGACTGTAACGGATTCTGTGATAATTGTAGCATAGATTACAGTTTGTGAAAAGCCCTTGCGTTATACTGTAAAGCAGTAATAACAAAAGGGAGAACGGGGATGAAGAAAGAGTATATGATGGCGGGGGGAACCATTATTCTGTGGGGAATGATGCCGCCTTTTGCAAAACTTTTATTAAACGGACTGAGCAATGAGAAAACGGTATTCTTAAGCTCTCTCATTGCCTTTATATTTCTGGCTGCCGTCAATCTGGCGACGGGAAAAGGTAAAAAATTTTTAGAGTACGGGGTAAAAGACTACGTGAAAATGGCTGCCCTTGGTTTTCTGGGAAAGTTCATGTACTCGGTGCTCTATTTCTATGGGCTTTCCGTACTGACCGCCGGTGACGCCTGTATAGTCAATTATCTGTGGCCGGTTATGACCGTGATATTTTCCTGCCTTTGGCTGGGAGAAAAATTTACGGTCAGAAAGAGTATGGCAATCGCCATCTCGTTTACCGGTGTCGTCCTTGTGGCGTCCAAGGGGAGTCTGGCCGGGCTTTTGGGCGGAAATCTGAAAGGCATATTAAGCTGTGTCCTGGCGGCGGTCTGCTATGGGGCGTTCAATGTTTTGAATAAGAAGGACAACAGGGATCAGTTTGTCAGCATGACGGTCTATTTCTTCACGGCGGCGCTGTTCTCCGGAATCTGGTTCTTCGCAAAGGGAGAATCCGCTGCCCTGACGGGGGTACAGACGGCGGGGATCATCTGGCTTGGAGTCTTTATGGACGCCGCGGCATTTCTCATGTGGGCCCTGGCCCTTCAGAAGGGGGACACGGCCAGTTTGTCAAATTTTGTTTATATTACACCATTCATGGCAGTCCTGTTTTCGGCTCTGTTCCTGAAAGAGGAGATTGATATCTATTCCGTGATCGGCCTGATGTTTATCGTGGCAGGTATTTTCGTGCAGATGGGGCTCTCCGGCAGGAAATCCAGTTCGCGGGGGCGGGAGAGGGTTGCCTGAATTTAACTGGGGAGAAATCATGGCTATCTATCATATAACGGGTGAGAACCTTAAAAAATTGGAACCGCTGTACCTGGGATGGGAAGAGACGATGATATGGTCGGTTCTTCAGGGAGAAATGGGCAGCGCCTGGGCGGATTCCCTCACGGAGCCGCGTTCGGCCAGGCTGGCGATTGCGGATTTCAGCTTTCTGGCGGGAGAGCCTGCCGGGGAACTGGCTGAGTTCTGGCCGGAGGAGGCCGCTTCCGGCTTCACGATCATGGTTCCGGAGAATGAAGCATGGTCGGAGGAAATCCGGCGGATCTATGGGGAAAATGCAAAGCAGATTGTGCGCTATGCGATCAAAAAAGAGCCGGATATCTTTGACCGGGATAAGTTAAGAAAGATGGCTGCCGCGCTTCCGGCCGGCTATGAGCTGAGGATGATGGACGAAGCGGTTTACCGCATGGCCCGGGCGGAAAAATGGTCGGAGGATTTATGCTCCCAGTTCCCGGACTGGGAAACTTACAGAAAAAGAGGCCTGGGAACGGCCGTTCTGCATGACGGCATTCTTGTGGCGGGGGTATCCTCCTATACGGTATATCTGGGCGGAATTGAGATCGAGATAGACACGAAGGAAGAACACCGCAGAAAAGGCCTTGCCCTGGCGGGTGCTGCCAGGCTCATTCTGGAGTGCCTGGACAGGGGGCTTTATCCGGGCTGGGATGCACAGAACAGGGGTTCACTGGCGCTGGCCGAGAAGCTCGGATACCACTTTGAGCGGGAGTATACGGCGTTTGAGGTATACAGGCCGCAGAGGGTTACTGTTCACAGGTAGTATTCCGCGAGGTGTTTTTTGTGAGTGGAGCGTAGCGAAAGTCACAGAAAACCCGAGGGTTGCGGCGCGAAACGGCGTTTTTTGCCGTTTCTGTGCATCGCGCAGCGTGTTACTGGGCACGGAGTGAACAGTAACCGCAGAGGATCGCCGGAGCATTGGCAGTAGAGTGGCAGGGCAATGATTACAAGACAGAAAGAAGATAGAAACGGGGACACAAAATGCAGTGCTCTGGAAGATAGTGGAAAAAAATCTCAAAAAGAGATTGACAATAAAGTTAGTATGTGCTAACCTTATCAATGAGTTAGATATAACTAATTTTGGTTTGTCAGTCCTAATGTTATGCACGAAAGGGTGATGACATGGAAAGGGAGGTAAGTATGCCGATTTCTATGGGTACGGTTGGATCATCTTACACAATTAAGAAGGTGAGCGGTAATACAGAGGTGCGCTCCCATCTTCAGTCTATGGGATTTAATGAGGGAACTCCGGTCAAGCTGATTACACAGTTAAACGGTGATGTAATCGTCCACGTGAAGGAGTCCAGAGTGGCAATTAATAAAGAACAGGCCCGTCATATCCTGGTCTGACCGGGAGGACGGTTTTAGAGAATGAATGGTAAGGAAGGAGCACTGTCATGACATTGAAAGAAGCAAAAGTGGGTTCCACTGTAAAGGTGGTCAGGATCCACGGAGAAGGCGCCTATAAGCGACGCATTATGGATATGGGAATTACGAAGGGGAGCGAGATCTTTGTCAGAAAAGTAGCGCCTCTCGGAGATCCGGTTGAAGTTACAATCCGGGGGTATGAGCTTTCACTGCGTAAGGATGATGCTGATTGCGTGGATATCGAGGAGGTAAGCGCCTGAGACACGACGGCATAGTATTTTGCCGGATGGTTAGTTATGAATAACCTTTGTTTGAATGAGTAGTTCCGTTAATATCATTGCAAGAATGGCAGGAGGATGAAAAAATGGCAATACATATTGCATTGGCAGGAAACCCGAACTGCGGTAAAACAACCATGTTTAACGCGCTGACGGGAGCAAATCAGTATGTCGGAAACTGGCCGGGGGTAACGGTTGAGAAGAAGACGGGAAAATTGAAAGAGGGAAAGACGGGGGAGGAAGTCAATGTAACCGATCTTCCGGGTATCTACTCCCTGTCCCCTTATACACTGGAGGAAGTCGTATCCAGAGATTTCATTTTAAAGGAAAAACCGGATGTCATCGTAGACATGGTGGATGCGACTAATATTGAAAGAAACCTTTATCTGGCGACACAGCTTCTCGAGACCGGAATTCCGGTGGTGATCGCCCTCAACATGGCCGATCTGATGAGAAAGAATCATATCATGATTGACGTAAAGACATTGTCAAAGAGGCTGGGGTGCCCGATTGTGGAGACGTCTGCGCTCAGAAAAACAGGCCTTAACGAGGTTGTGGAGACGGCAATCCACCAGGCAAAAGCATCAAAGACGCCGGAAGTACAGGCGATTTTCGGCAACTGGGTCGAGACGAGAGTAGAGCAGATCGAATCGGAGCTTCCTGCCGGAATCCCGGAGGGAGAAAAGAGATGGTACGCAATTAAACTTCTGGAACAGGACAACAAGGTCCTGGAACAGTTTGGGCTGGAGAAAGACAACCGGTATTCCAATTATACAAAAGAACTGGAAAACGAGTATGATGACGACGCTGAATCCGTAATCACGGATCAGAGATATCAGTACATACAGAAACTGATTGAGGACACCGTAAAGAAACCGGCGGCTAAAATGAGCGTTTCTGACCGGATTGACAGCATTGTGACGAACAGAATTCTGGGTATTCCGATTTTCGTGCTTGTTATGTGGGGCGTTTACTACGTTTCCGTGACAACGCTGGGAACCTTTGTAACAGACTGGACCAATGATACCTTTGTAGGAGCCGTTCAGGGCTGGGCCGGCGGCCTGCTTGAAATGGCAGGGGCGTCGGATCTGATTATGAGCCTTGTGGTGGACGGAATAATAGGCGGTGTGGGAGCCGTTCTCGGATTCGTTCCTCAGATGGCCATCCTGTTCCTCTTCCTCTCCATCCTTGAGGACTGCGGCTACATGGTCCGAATTGCATTTGTTATGGATCGTGTGTTCCGTCATTTTGGACTTTCGGGAAAGAGCTTTATCCCACTGCTGATTTCTTCCGGCTGCGGGATCCCTGGAATTATGGCAAGTAAAACAATTGAGCAGGACAATGACAGAAGGCTTACGATCATGACCGCCACCTTTGTTCCCTGCGGCGCCAAACTTCCTGTAATCGCACTGATGGGCGGCGTTATGGCAGGACATCTGTCGGGCAGCGCCGTCATTGGCGGGATGATGGCTCCGCTGATGTATTTCCTTGGTATCGGCGCGGTGCTTGTCTCGGCTATTATGCTGAAAAAGACAAAACCATTTTCCGGAAAACCGGCTCCGTTTGTTATGGAACTTCCGGCTTACCATATCCCTTCCGCCAAGACGGTGCTCCTCCATGTGTGGGATCGTCTGAAGGGATTTATCATCAAGGCAGGTACCATCCTGTTCCTGGCCTGCGTGGTTATGTGGGTATTATCGACCTTTGGCTTTGAAAATGGGGCCTTCGGCATTGTGGAAGATTCTTCTGCATCCCTTCTCTCCATAATTGGCGGCGCAATTGCCATTTTGTTCCGTCCGCTCGGCTTCGGCGAGTGGCAGCCGGTTGCGGCCTCCATTTCCGGTTTTACGGCGAAAGAAGCGATTGTAAGTACAATGGGTGTTCTGGCCAATGTGTCGGAAGAGCTTTCAGAGGATCCGGATGCGGTTGCGATGGCGATCCAGACATGGTTCCCGTCCGCGGTTGCGGCATTCTCCTTCCTGGTATTTAACCTTCTGGATTCTCCGTGTCTGGCGGCAATTGCCACGATGGCACAGCAGTTCCAGTCCAGAAAATGGTTCTGGTTCGCAATTCTTTACCAGAACATCTTCGCTTACGTAGTTGCGCTCTGCATCTATCAGTTGGGCGGCCTTGCCGCCGGTGTTGTTGCATTTAACGCTTGGACGGTTATTGCATTAATCTGCCTGGCATTCATGCTCTACATGTTGTTCAGGCCGGATCCGTACAAGGCGCAGAAATCCTATTCCAGAAGTTCCGTGGAAGCTGCTGCATAAGCAAAGACAGGTAAGTCTCAGCGTTTTCAGGATACGTTTTAAAGGGAGAAAAGAGATGGGAGATTCATCCGGATCAATGTTATATGCCGTTGCCGGTTTCCTGATTTTATATTTTGCCGGAGTGATAATCTATAAAGTATATGATATAATAAAAAGGACAATCGGCAGGAATTTGAAAAGACAGCGGAAGTCCTGACGGCACAGACAAAGGTAACAGAAACGTAATCACACAGAGTAACAGAAAAGAGGATGCGGTATGCAGGCTATCGATATTATCATTTTAACGGTTGTGGCGGCGCTGCTGTTCCTGGCACTCCGCTCCACCCTGAGGCATTACAGCGGTAAGGGCGGCGGTTGCTGCGGCTGTTCCGGCTGCTCGGGGGGAAGTTCCTCCTGCAGTATGCAGAACAGCGTAAAGACCGTTCAAAGCGCCAGGGAGTTCACCGGAGGAAACAGCCTTTCTAAAACTCTTCAGATTAACGGCATGCACTGCAGTACCTGCAAGCAGTCCGTGGAGAGCGCTTTGAGCCATGTAAACGGCGTCATCTGCGCAGATGTGGATCTAAAGGCAGGTACAGCCGAAGTGTTCATGAAGGAGGAAGTGACGGACTCAAAGCTTAAGGAAGCAGTGGAAAATAAAGGATTTGAAGTGAAGGAAATCCGAAAGGCGGGCTGACCGCGGATTCGGAACCGTAAAAATACCGGCGGTACGGAAAATTTCCCATACCGCCGGTATTTTTATGAATAGGATGATGTCCCGGTTTTAACAAATCCGGCTAGAAACGGAACAACAGGAAGACTACCGGTGTTGCCAGAATGAGTGACAGCACGACTCGTTCAAACCAGATAATCAGTATATCTTTAATGCTGAGTTTGATATCGGTTCCGAGGATACACGGAATGGATGCCGAGAAGAACAGAATCTCGGAAACACACACGATAGCGATCACAGCCTGGGAAGCCGGAGAACCTGCGGCTACGATGTTAGCCGGAAGGAACATTTCGGCAAGGCTGATGGCGCAGCCCTTGGCGACCATAGCAGCCTCAGAGCCAAAGCCCAGCAGCATGGCAAACGGAAGGAATAAATATCCCAGAATATCAAATACAGGAGTGAAAGCCGCAAGTACAAGGCCGAGGAAACCGATTGCCATCAGCGTAGGCCCGATGTTGAGCGCCATATTGAGTCCGTCGATAAAGTTTTTCACAAGGCCGTCAACAAATTTCGGCGCGCGTGCACAGGCACGTAAACCTTCATCCACGGCAGTGGACACCAGTTTTCCTTTTTCAACCTTCGGCTCGGGAATGACTTCCATATCGTTATAGCCCTTATCCGATTTTTTGCAAAGCGGATAGATGCGGGTAGTGATGGCGGTAACCACAAAGGTGATAATCAGGGTAGCCCAGAAATACAGGTTCCAGTGATCCATCAATCCCAAGGTTTTTGCAACCACGATCATGAAGGTGGCGGACACGGTGGAAAAACCGGTAGCAATGATGCTGGCTTCTTTTTCGGAGTAAAATCCTTCTTTATAAACGCGGTTTGTAATCAGAAGACCTACGGAATAGCTGCCTACGAAGGAGGCCACCGCATCGACTGCGGAACGCCCTGGAGTCTTCCAGATTGGACGCATAACCGGTTTCATGAATACACCGATGAATTCCATGAGGCCGTAATTGATCAGGAAAGAGAGGAATACGGCTCCTACGGGTACGAGGATTGTAACCGGGATTACTACTTTGTTAAATACGAACGGCAGCATGTCGGGAGTGTGGAAGCTCTCCGGTCCCCAGCCGAAGATCGCCATGCCTACGACACCGATGCCGATTACTTTAAAGATTGAAAAGATGGTTGTTACCACGTCTTTGTTCCAGGTTTTGCGAACGAATGGGAGGATTGCTCCCACAACGACAACCAGTCCCGCATAGACCACCTCAAAGTGAGGGATGGAGCGGAGCGCCGTCACAATATGATCGATGGGAATTGATTTTTTACCGCCTACACTGATTGTGATGAAGAACATAAAGATGCCAATCAGATTTAACAGGACGAATTTCATTACGTTGGAGCTGCTTCTTGAATTGTCAGTCATTTTCTTTTCCATGTCTGTTTCCCCTTTATCATTATTTTTCCGATACGTATCAAGTGAATAAAGTATAACATAAATAAAGTCTAAAACGTTTTTTTACACAATATTAACAGCCGTTGTCTATCATAATGACATTATCTTATATGAAATGTACATAAATCTATAGGAGATTCATGGTATAATTGGGCAAATAGTAGTAAAGAAGTTAAGAATATGATAAAATCGAAGGGACAAACCGGAAAAATAGGAAATGAAAACACCCTAAAAAAAGAAAAAGGACTGGTCCGTGATGAAAATGAACCTGAAGAACAAGATTACATTGAATATCTGTATCATTGTTATTTTATCCCTCGTTGTCATGTGCACTTCTCTCTATGCAATGTCTGCTTCGATTCTGAGTGAGGATTCCAATACATTTACCGAGGTCCAGATTTTAAGGGCCCAGGAAAAAATAGAACTGCAGGTGGATAAGATACGCCTGGAAACACTGGCCCTGTCCAAAGATCAGCGCGTCAGGGATTTTTTCAAGGGGAAGCTTAAAACGGAGGAAATGAACCGCTATCTCACGGATGAGATGGAGGTCATGAACCAGGAGGCGGAAAGCTATTATTATAAAGATCTTTTCTGCGTGGCCCTGGACGGCGTCATCACCTCATCGACGATGCCCAACGCTATGTATGTGGATCTTTCGAGCAGAAAATATGTCCAGGAGAGCTTAAAACGCAGTACGACGGCGACAAGCGATATTCTGATTGCCCTGACCGACCAGGCCAGCATCGTTAATACGACACATCCTGTATTTGACGAGGATGGACGGATGCTGGGACTGTTCGGAATTGCTATCCGGGCGGAGAAGTTTGTCGGTTTCATTAAAAACTTTGCCATTGGGGAAAACGGCTATTTCTCCATTGTCGATTCGAACGGGCTGGTGCTGTCCCACCGTGATCCGGCGCTGATTGGCCATCCGGCCGATGAAGTGCTGCCCTTTTTCTCCGAAATGAACGGGGAGGAACCGGGAGAAATTTACAAGCATGTGGACCATGACTATGTGTGCTCCTACAAGAAAATGGATCAAAATGACTGGGTGCTGTATACGGTGATGCCGAGGCGGGAACTGGCTGCGAAATCGCTCCAGCTTTTAAAGTCCGTTATCATATTCGGCACGATTATATCGGGCTGCGCCATATTTGCCAGTATCTATTTTTCCAACAAAATTTCGTCGCCGATCGACAGTATCACGGAATATATCAACAGTGCGGAGAGTGGGAATGATTTTCTGGGAAATTCGATCAGCGAGACGATAGAAAATGTGAATACGAATGTGTTTGCCAAGGAGGCCCATGCACTGATTCAGAAGTCCAGGACACTGACGGCGTCCCTGGAGATGAAATCCTATCTGACGGCGCGTTTCCTGTCCGCCTTGTCCCACGACATCAGAACGTCCCTGACCCTGATTAAGGGATATTCAAAAGGGATACTCTCGGGCCTGGTGGAAGACGAGGAGACGAAGGAGCGGTTTATCCAGGAAATATACAGGAGCGCCGACACGCTGGAACGGATTTCCTATGATGTGCTGGACAGTACTTATGAGGCGCAGAACAGCGAACAGATTAATAAGGAGACCGTCTATGCGGAAGAATTCTGTGAATCGCTCTACCAGACGGCCCAGGCCTATGTGGAGAATTCCGACCGGCTGTTTGAGGGGAGCCTTGAAAAGGTGAGCGGCAAACTGTTTATCAGCGATGTGAAGATTATCCGCGTGTGGCAGAATATGCTGAGCAATGCGGTGAAATATTCTGCGCCCTATTCAACGGTTACGGTCCGCATTGCGCTTGAAAACGGGCAGTTTCTGTTCCAGATAACGGACCAGGGAATGGGAATCAGCGAGGAAGAGCGGGAGTATATCTTTGATATGTTCTATAAAGGGGATCCCTCACAGAAGGAGAGTTATGGACTGGGGCTTTACGTATCCAAACGGATCCTGGAAGCACACGGTTCCAGACTCTGCTTTGAATCGGAGCCGGGAAAAGGAAGCACATTCTGGTTTACGCTCCCGGCCGTGGCGGATACAAAAGCAGACGCCTCTGAGGCAGAGGCGTAATGGCGAGGGGGCTCCTGTACGCCCAATATTACCGCAGTTCGGCTTCAAACATATATCCGACGCTGCGGATGGATTTGATGAAGCCCTCCCCGCCGCCCAGCTTCAGGCGGAGACGTTTAATGTAAGTATTTACGATATTTTCATCATACAGATCGCTTTCCCATACGTCGGCCAGTATCTGTTTTCTGCTGACCGCGGTGAAAGCGTGATCGACCAGGTAGACAAGCAGACGGAACTCCGTGTTGGACATGCGGATCTCCTCGTTTCCCTTTGTTACCCGGTATGCGCTGCGGTATATCTTGTAATCCTCAAATTCGATTGGAGCTTCCATGGTGCGCGAGGCCTTAAAACGTTCCACCCGCCCGATATGGGCGCGCACCCTGGCCAGCAGTTCCACGGGATCGAACGGTTTCACAATGTAATCATCGGCTCCGGCGCCCAGGGCCTGTACCTTGTCGAAGGAAGCGGCATTTGCGCTTAACATGATAATCGGAACGTTGCTGAGCTGCCGGATGCGGCGGCACACTTCGACGCCGTCCATTCCGCGCATATTGATATCCAGGATAATGAGATCCACGGTTTCGTCAAACAGTGCCAGGGCGTCCTTTCCGTTTTCAGCACACAGGGTCAGAAAACTATACAGTCTCATATATTCTTCCAACATTTTTACGACTCGCTTGTCATCATCTACAATCAGGATTTTTTTCATTGGCGTGTGATTCCCTCTCAGAACATTATTTTCGTGATGCTATAATCTTATTATAGGAAGGATGGGGAGGGAAAGCAAGGGGAGGTTGAAAAATGAGGGGGCTTTTGCAGGGGGATGGACTGGGGAGGATGGGGGTGAGGTCTTCAGTCCCAGGCGAGGATGGTTGCGGAGGGGGGGAATACGGGTAAAAAAATTCCTACGGGGACTCGCTTGCGCTTGTGGAATGCGAAGCGGCTGCTAACCTCGTATAAGACCTCGGTAAGCACCGTCGGATTCCAAGGTCCCCTGCGGAATATTTTCACCCTCCTTCCCCCGGGCAGGTTGTCGATGGGACTGAAGACCCAGCGAAGGGGATCGGCCCCAGTCCGTCGGCCCTGCAGAGGCCGGTGGCCTCTTTTTCAAAGGGAGAGGAAGATAGGGCAGAGGAATTAGAAAATAGTAGAAAGGCAAAGGAGCAGACACACAAAGCAGAAGACACACGAAGCTAGCAGCCGCTGCGCATTCCACAAGCGGGAGCGAGTCCCCGTAGGAATTTTTTCGGCTCGGATTCCCCGTCCTGCCAATCCCCTTCGCCCGGGACTGAAGACTCACTTTCCCTGCCTCCCATCCCAATACCACTTCTTCCTGCCGCATCCTCATTTCTCCCATCCCCCAGAAGAAACATTTCTGCTTGCAATCTATTTACGGATCCAGTATAATTAGAGTAACCGGTTTCTCTATGAAAAGTTCGACTAATTATTACAGTGTGCAAGTGCGCAGGAGGGCATAAAAAATGGTGAAAGATTATCTGGAAAAAGTGTATTCGGGATTTCTGGGAATGAATATCGGAATTCGTCTCGGAGCTCCGGTGGAGCCGACTATCTGGAGTTATGACAGAATACGGAAGACTTATGGAGAAATCACAGATTACGTGAAGGAATTTAAAAATTTTGCAGCCGATGATGATGCCAACGGCCCTGTATTTTTTATCAGGGCTCTCTATGATGATGCAAAAGACAGGGAGCTTGTACCGCAGGATGTTGCCAGAGCCTGGCTCAATTATGCCAGGGAGGGCGTCGGCATGTTCTGGTGGGGCGGCTATGGAACAAGTACCGAGCATACCGCTTACCTGAACCTGAAGAACGGCATCGAAGCGCCCCAGTCGGGTTCTATCGAGCAGAACGGGCTGATTCTGGCGGAACAGATCGGAGGCCAGATTTTTATCGATACATGGGGACTGGTAAATCCCTGCAATCCGAAGAAGGCCGCGGATTACGGCGAGGCTGCGGCCAGCGTATCCCACGGCGGGGAAGGCGTGCTGGGAGCCAGATTTTTCTGCGCAGCCATCGCCAGGGCATTTGAGTCAGACGATATTTTTGATATAATGGAGACAGGGCTTGCCGAGATTCCAAAGGACAGCTTGTATCACCGGGTGGCCGATGCGGTTCTCGATTTCTACCGTGCCCATCCGGAGGAGGAATCATGGCGCGACTGCTACCAGATGCTGGTGCGCGACTGGGGATATGACAAATACCAGGGGGTATGCCATATTATTCCCAATGCCGGAGTCTGCTTTATGGCGATGGCCTATGGCAAAGGACATTTTGACAGAACCGTTGAGATAGCGACAATGGCAGGCTGGGATACGGACTGCAATGCGGGCAATGTGGGCACGGTTCTCGGCGTGGCCTGCGGACTTAAAGGCATTCCGGATCGTTACAGGAAGCCGATTAACGACGGAATTGTGTGTTCCAGTATTTCAGGATATCTGAATATCCTCGACATACCGACCTTCTCAAAGGAGCTGGCACTGCTCGGTTACCGCCTGGGAGGAGAGGAGGCTCCGGCAGAACTGGCGGGAAGCTTTAAAAACGGGGAAGTCCATTTTGACTTTGAACTGCCGGGCAGTACCCACAATATGCGCCTTTCGGATCCATTCTTCTGCGCCCTGTCCCATTCGCAGGATCAGGCATACAGCGGCAACGGCTCCCTTAAAATCCTGGTGGACCGCATGGTGCGCGGAGACCAGTGCAAGGTGTTCTACAAACCGTTTTATACAAGAAATGATTTCTCGGATGAGAGATACAGTCCTGTATTCTCCCCAACCGCATATCCGGGACAGAAGGTAACGATGAAACTTTACCTGGATCAGTGGGAGGGGTGGGAGACGCTCGGAATCGCCCCTTATGTACATACGGTTTATGGAAAAGAAAATCTGCTTCAGGGCTATATCAAACTTATTCAGGAACAGTGGATCAGCGTCGAATTCACGATTCCCGATGTGGACGGCGACATTGTGGATGAGGTCGGAATTGTGATTGAGGGATATTCCCCTTCAAAGAAAAAGAGCCTTGGCCTTATTTATCTGGATGACTTTACGATTAGCGGGCCGTCGGCTTACACGATTGATATTAAAAAACAGAAAAAAGAATTCGGCTGCGTCACACCGTTCTCCACCGATCACGGGGCATGGGACCTGTATGGCGGCACGCTTAACCTGATGCGTAACGAGGAGGCCTTTGCCTATACCGGAAATTATTACAGTACGGATTACAGAGTTTCTGCGTCTGTTACGCCGCGTCACGGCGCATCCCACCTGATTATCGCAAGAGCGCAGGGCGCAAAGCGTTTTTACGGTGCAGGTTTTGATGAGAAGGGAAAGGCCGTATTACTCAAGAACGACTTCGGTTTCCGGACGCTGGCTGAGTGTGATTTCCCGTGGGAATATGACAGAGAATACAGAATGGAGATGGAATGTATCAACGGCCGCATAGAATTTAAAATTGACGGAAAGAAGGTTCTGGAAGCGGAGGATGACGGGTTTGCAAACGGAATGTTCGGTTGCGGTTCACTGAAGACTGGGCGCACTTCCTATGCGGACTTCGCCTACGAGGATATACGTGAAGAAGTTTGAGGAAAACAAGGGGAAATAAAAAACATGTAATTCATAAAACAGTATCATAAATAACGGAAAGGTCAGGCTGATGTCCACGGGAATGCTGATTTTGGAGTGCGCAGCAGCCAGGAGAAAGGTTTGGGTGTAAGGATGAAAATATTGAATTTTGGTTCCCTGAATATTGATAATGTCTATACCGTGGATCATTTCATACGTCCCGGTGAGACGATGAGTTCCCTTGGGATGGAAGTCTTCTGCGGCGGGAAAGGACTGAACCAGTCTATCGCCATGGCACGTGCAGGGGCACAGGTCTGGCACGCAGGCGCCGTGGGCAGGAATGACGGAGATAAACTGCTGGAACTTCTGGCGGAATCCGGCGTTAATACAGAATTTGTGCGTAAGACGGACGGAGTATCAGGCCATACGATTATCCAGGTGGATAAGGACGGACAGAACTGCATCATTTTGTACGGCGGTGCAAACCAGGAAATCACGTCCGGCCAGATAGATGAAACGCTGTCTCATTTCGGGGAGGGAGATATCCTTCTGCTTCAGAACGAGATAAACGGACTTGCCGGGCTGATCGAAAAGGCATCGGAAAAGGGGATGAAGATTTACCTGAATCCTTCTCCTGCAACAAAGGAACTGCTGGAGCTGCCGTTAGAACTCGTGGACTGCTTTATCCTGAATGAGGTGGAGGGAGCCGATATCTGCGGACAGGAGGCTAAGGAGGAGGAAATTCCGCGTCTTCTGCGGGAGAAATATCCACGGGCTGTGATTCTTCTGACGCTCGGCAGCAGGGGATGCATTTATTACGACGGTGAAAACCGCTATGAACAGCCGGCTTTCCGTGTCAACGCGGTTGATACGACGGCGGCCGGTGATACATTTACAGGGTATTTTATTGCCTCGGAAGTAAAGGGGAACACGGTGCCAGAAGCTCTCTTGAGGGCAACAAAAGCCGCGGCCATTACCGTAATGGGAAAAGGGGCTGCGCCTTCTATTCCCTGGGAAAAGCAGGTAGAAGAAACGGAATTGCCTTAGCGTGTGATGCATCTCTTGCAAAAAAACAAGCTTCACATACTCGGGACAGCCCTGAAAAGCCGTAAGGCGGAGCGCCTGCGGCTGCTTAAGTCTTAAATCAGGCGGGGGAATGTATATGGAAACAAAGACAAAATACAGCATTTCACAGATTGCGGAAATCTGCGGCGTATCCAAGGCGACCGTATCCAGGGTAATTAACAACAGCCCGTGCGGTGTCGGCGAAGCCACGAAAGAGAGGGTGCGCAAAGTAATAGAAGAACTGAATTACAGGCCCAATGCTCTGGCCAGAGGGGTTGCGGTGTCGAGATCCAGGATGATAGGAGTGATAGTTCCGGATGTATCCAACTTTTTCTATCCGAAAATTATCAGGGGAATCAGTGATTACCTGGAGAAAAAGGATTATTCGGTCATTGTCTGCAACTCCGACTACAATCCGGAAAAAGAGGCGGGGTTACTTATGTCGCTCGTGGATAAGAGGGTGGACGGCGTGATCCTCTGTTCCGGTATTTCCAACAAGGCGTTTCTGGAGCAGTACAGAAAGTATCAGGTGCCTTTGGTACTCCTTGGGCGTACCTTCGACAGCAGCGTGAGCGATGCAAGCATCACGGGTGACAACGTGAAAGGTTCCAGAAAAGCGGCTTCCTATCTTCTGCGTGGCGGAAACAGACGCATTGTTTACGTGGAAGGAAATACGGAGCTTTCCGGTTCCAAACAGAGGCTGCAGGGGTATAAGGAAGCGCTCAGGGAACATGGAATTGAGTTTGACAGGAAACTGACGCTTTCGGGAGAATATTCCATTGAATTCGGGCGCAGGGCGGCAGAAGAGCTGTTAGAAAAAAAGGTTGAATTTGACGCAATTATGACGGGCAGCGATTTGATTGCGATCGGTGTCATCTCCGGGCTTCTCGATGCGGGGAAGAAGATACCGGAGGAGATAGAGGTCATGGGCTTTGATAATATCGAGCTGGCGGAAGTGTTCCGCCCGGCCCTGTCTACCGTCTCCAAACCTCACTATGAGATGGCGCAGCATCTGGCAAAACAGATGATACGGATTATTGAGGGAGAGGAAGTGGGACTCAGCCATATGGTGGTGGAGCCTACCCTGAAGCTGCGCAAAACAACAAAGGCGCGGGATTATGATGCGGAATACGAAAAATAAACGTGAATAAGACATACGGACAAAGAAATTTAATAATGAAACTCAATTTGAAAGATACAGGGAGCAGAATTTCCGGAAGGAAAGATTCGCTTCCTGTATCTTTTTTGATTCATAGGAAATTACGTCCTATGAATCAAAAAACGCTCCGCGAGGATGCACATGCCGCGCGGAGGTAAATAGTCGTTGGAGCAACCGCGCGGCAGCGCAGGAATCCCGCGGGCGGGATTCTTTGTCCCATCATAGGACGCCTGCCATGCTGAAAAGCGCTTTTACAGTGGAAAATCAAGTAAGAGTTAACATAAATAGCCAAATAATAGGAAGAATTAGGAAAACGGTTTATCTAAAATAAAGAGAGTACAGAGTGGTAAAGAACAGGCTTTTCCAGGGAAAAACCAATAAATAGTGCAATATGCTAAAAAACACGGGTGGTAAATTTAATAAAATATACAATTGATATCAAAGATTAACTGTGTTATAATACCAATTAGAGAGAAACCGGTTACTTAAAATTACAGAAATGTACAGTGCGTAGAAAAGGGGGAGCCTGTATGCAGGCAAAGGTAGAAAAGAAAACAGGAAATAAAAATAAAACGCTGCAGAGAATGTGGAAAGACAGGGTACTTTACCTGATGCTGGCGCCCACGATTATCTACTTCCTGATTTTCAGGGTATGGCCCATTATCAACATGAGGCTGGCCTTCTGCAATTACAAGGCCAAGGGGCCGTGGGAATTTGCGGGGCTTAAGTATTTTAACATGATATTCAAGTCGTCCACATTTATGGAGATTTTGAGAAACACGCTGATTATCAGCTTTATGAAGTACATATTGCTGTTCCCGTTTTTTGTGATTTTCGCATTGCTTTTGAATGAGATACGGTGCGGAAAGTTCCGGAAATATGTTCAGGTTGTTTCCTATATGCCGCATTTCCTTTCATGGGTTGTTATCGCGGGTATCTGGATTTCCATGCTGTCGGTTTCGGGCGGCGCGGTAAACCAGATCATGGGCTGGTTTGGAATCGACCCGGTTGACTTTATGACGAATAAGGGAGCAATCCGATGGGTTCTGTTTTTCTCGGAGGGATGGCGGAGCCTTGGATGGGATTCCATCGTGTATTTCACGGCAATCCTGGCTATCAGCCCCGACCTTTATGAGGCAGCCACCGTGGACGGCGCGAAGAGGACGGATATCATCCGTTACATTATCCTGCCGGCCCTGATTACACCGATGACTACAATGTTTATCCTGAATCTGGGCTTCTTCATGACAGCCGGATTCGACCAGGTATTCAACTTTACAAACCAGTCCGTCAACAGTGTGATTGATATTCTTGATACATATATATATCGTATTGGACTTGAAAGCGGCCAGTATTCCCTGGCGACGGCAGTAGCACTGATTAAAGGCGTAGTCGGAGTTTTCCTGGTTCTGGTTACTCATCTTGTCTCTAAAAAGATGACTGGGAAAGGAGTGTGGTAAGAATGAGAAAGAAAAAATTCAGCATTTCACAGCTGCTTCTTACGATTCTTATGCTGTTCCTCACGCTGACTATGATTGTACCGCTTTTACACATTCTTGCCCGTTCGCTCTCCGACCCGCTTCAATCGGCCGGGATGAGCAGCCTGGAGGTATTGCCGAGGGGCTTTTCGCTGATTAACTATCAGGTTCTGTTCAGCAACAAGACGTTAGTACCGTCGATTTTTAACTCAATTTTCATAACGGTAGTCGGTACATTTTTAAATATTGTACTTACGGCTCTGGCGGCGTATGTGCTGACACGTCCGGGATTGGTAGGAAAGAGAGTTCTTATGGTTTTCTTCATCATCATGATGCTCTTTGACCCGGGAATTGTTCCTGAGTACATGACAGTGAAGAAAATAGGCCTGATGGGAAGCCAGTGGTCTGTGATTCTCTGTATGGCGGTTAACGTATATTATCTCGTTATCATGATGCGTTATTTTGAAGATGTACCGGTTTCCCTCTGTGAGGCGGCAAAAATTGACGGTGCAGGCCATCTGAGGATTCTGTTTTCCGTAGTTCTGCCCCTGGCAAAACCGGGAATTGCGACATTGACTATGTTCTACGGCGTGACAAGATGGAATGAATATTTCCGTTCGGGAATCTACATTTCTTCTATCAAGAAGGTGCCGCTGCAGGTAATTCTCCGTAAATTTATCGTGGACAGCGATGTTACCACGATCATCGGCACGCAGAACCTGCTGAACTACAACGACCTGGCAAAAATTGATTATACGGCGCTTCAGTATGCGACAATTGTGATTGCCGTTGTGCCGATTCTGCTGATTTATCCGCTGGTACTTAAGTACTATACCAAGGGAATCATGTCGGGCGGAGTTAAGGAGTAAAGACAGGGAACGGCTTCGGCCGTTTGCACGCGGCATTCACAGGCTGCCGCACACAAAAGGGATGCAAATAAATTAATCATAAAATGGAGGAGAAAAAATGAAAAAAGCATTGGCACTGATTATGGCAGCAGCGCTTGCAGGGACCAGCCTCGCGGGGTGTGGCGGCAAAGCGGAAGAGAAAACCACGGATACCAAACCGGTGGAAAACGCAGCAGAGAACGGGGGAGCCGCACAGGCGGAGGGAACATCGGAGTGGCCTGCTATCGGTACTGCGGATTCACCCGTGGAAGTAAAAGTAATGATTAAAGATGTTTTTCCGGATGAAGAGGATGTACAGCTCTTAAGAGAAGCGATTAATGAGAAAATGGCAGCCCACGGACAGTATGTGGATTTACAGTTTTTAGAGCCGCCGGCAGGAAGCTATGCAACGGCAGTTCCGATTGCCATGATGAACGGTGATGTGGAAGCTGATCTTATTTACTTCCAGGGCGGAGACCTGGCGCTGGCACAGCAGGGGCTGTTTGAAGATTTAACCCCTTATGTAGAAAAATCCACATTTGTGAAGAGCATTATGACAGATGTGAATAAGACCCGTATGGCAAATTATCCGTACCTGATTTGGCTGGCTCCATCCAGAATCCAGATTCCGGCGATGAGAAAAGACTGGGCGGAACAGCTTGATTCTTATGAAAAATTAATCGCAGACCCAACCGTAGACAATTACTACAACCTCTTTAAAGAAATGAAAGATAAAGGCCTTGTAGAGTACGCATTTACGGCAGATGGCAGCACCGCCCGTCTGGACAGTATTTTCAACCAGGCATTCGGCGTAACAGGAACCATTGTAAAAGAAGACGGAAAGTGGATTTTCAGCAAAGAAAGCCAGGCAGAAAAGGACAAACTGGAATTCTATGCAAAACTTTATAAAGACGGTCTTCTGGACCCAGAGTATCTGACCGATACCTGGGACACAATGGAGCAGAAATTTTACGAAGGAAAAACAGGAGTGATTGCCGGCACACTTCCCTCCACACAGATTTATGATAATAAGATGCGCTCTGTAAACGGCGAAGAATCGGAACTTGTCATTCTTCCTCCGGCAAAAGGTGTGGCACAGGGGTACAGAGCAGAAGACGTAACAAAAGAAGAGCGCGGTTTTGCAATGAATATCGATTCTGAGAACAAAGATGCGGCGTGGGCGGTCCTGGAATTCATGGCAAGCCCTGAAGGAAGAATCTTAGATAAAGTTGGCATTGAAGGCAAACATTATACAATCGAAGACAACAAGATTGTATTTACCGACAGATGGCCTGAATGGTGGGCACGCTTCTGGGATACGACAAACAACTTTGACCCGCAGGATCCGTCTCTTGCACAGCCTGTACTTACAACGGTAGGACAAAGTGCGTTTGACAATCTGGAAAAATATCTTGTACAGGATGTCAATATTCTGATTCCGGAAGAGATGACACCACAGTGGGATGCAATGAATGGATATTATAATGAGTATTCGGCAGACATTGTAAGAGGCGTAAAATCGATCGACACATTCAGTGAGATGAAGACAAAATGGGAAGAAGCAGGCGGAAATGAATTCGAAAGCCTTTTAGTTGAAAAGCTGGGCAATCCGTGATAGCTGGGCAATTCCTGTAATTTAAAGCGGATAAATAGCATTAAAAATAACTAATTTATAGCAGGTAATAGCAATATTGATTGAAAAATAAGCGGCAGAGGTAAAACAGGAGGATGACAAATGCTGACAAGAGAAGAGTTTAAGAAAAATCCGGAGCTGGTATTCGACAAGGCCTATGGTTCCTTATCGGGGCTGGCAATCGGAGATTCTTTCGGAGATGCTTCAAGAAAGCAGGAAAACCGTGAAAATTATGCCATTACAACCGATTTTAACAGCAAAGCATCATGGAGTACAGATGATACAGAGTTCGCACTGCTGACGGCCAAAACCCTGATTCGCTGCGGCGGAGAGCTGACATCGGAGGAAGTGGTTAAATCCTGGCTCGAGGATGTGGCAATACAGGATGAATTTAAGCGCGGCGGAGCCAGCGAGATTGAAGCAGCCAATAATTTAAGAAGAGGTTTCCGTCCTCCTCTGTCCGGTAAATATAATGCGTTCCATATGAGTGACGGTTCTGCAATGCGTATCGGGCCGATCGGTATCGTATGTGCAGGTGATCCGGAGAAAGCAGCGGCAATGGCGAAGATTGAGTCGGAAGTCAGCCATTTCCGTGACGGCGTATGGGGCGCACAGGCGGTGGCTGCCGCAGTTTCCGTAGCCATGGTAGACGGCAGCATGGATGAGATTCTGGACGCTGCAATGAACGTGATTCCGGAAGAGTCCTGGCTTCACTATTCCATGAACCATGCATTTGAACTGGTGGATTCCGTGGACGGACATATTTTCGACGTATGGATGCAGCTTCACGACGACCTGCGCACCAGCACCTGGGCCACGACGGCGGAAGCCATCCCTTCTGCATTTGCCTGCCTGAAAGCAGTCAACAAGGATTTCAGGACCGGTGTTGTAGTAGCCGGGAACTTCGGCAGGGACGCAGACACCATCGGGGCAGTAGCCGGAACAATTCTGGGCGCCAAATATGGAGCTAAGGCAATGCCGGCCGCATGGATTGACAAGACCAGGTTCCCAACAGGAACATGCCTGACATTTACGAAGGGAATTGATATCAGGGACTATGCTGAGAAGCTGGCTGAAATTATTATGAAATAAAAAAACAGGGGAAATTTTCAGTGAACCGCGGAATCGCTGAAGGTGAGTACAGCCCCCGTCCATTGGCAGAGAATGATTTGTGCCGGTGGACGGGGGCTTTTTAGCAGCTGCGGCGTGAAATGCAGACAAATGGTAAATATTTCAAGGATCCGGAAGGATACCGATTATTACCTGCAGATTTTGCAGGAAATAATTGCAGGAAATCTTTGCTTTCTCACCCGATAGCGGTTATAATAGAAAAAGAATTTTCAAACATACGTACGGAGGAATCTATGTCCACAACAGACCCAGCGGTAACCCCCATTTTGAAATGGGTAGGCGGCAAACGTCAGCTTCTTGAGACGATCGTGCCGCTGATACCGGAACACACAACATACTATGAGCCGTTTGTCGGCGGAGGGGCGGTGCTGTTTCACACACAGCCCGGCAGAGCGGTGATCAATGACTCGAATGCCGAACTGATTAATATATACGAAGTGATCAAAGCGCAGCCGGAGGAGCTGATTGCCTGTCTGGAGCGTCATAAAGAGAAGAACAGCCAGGAATATTTTTATGAAGTGCGTTCGTTAGACCGCGACAGGGAGAAGTATGAGACAATGCTTCCGGTGGAGCAGGCAGCCAGGATTATCTACCTGAATAAGACGTGTTACAACGGCCTTTTCCGGGTGAACCGCGCCGGAGAGTTTAATTCCCCCTGGGGAAGATATAAGAATCCCAATATCACGAATGAGGCGACGATACGGGCGATGAGCCGCTATCTGAACAAGGCGAAGGTGACAGTTCTCTGCGGGGACTACAGGGAGGCTTTAAAGGGAATCAGGAAGGGGTCATTTGTATATCTGGATCCGCCCTATATGCCGCTCAGCACCTCGTCCTCTTTCACCGGATATACTGCGGCCGGATTTGGGGCAGAGCAGCAGAAGGAGCTTAAAAAGCAGTGCGATTTGCTGAATAAGAAAGGAATCCGTTTCCTGTTATCCAACTCCTGCTGTGATTTTATCGAAGATTTATATAAAGATTACACCGTGGAGCGCGTGGCGGCCAAGCGTACAATCAACGCAAAGGCGGACAAGCGCGGAGCCATCGATGAAGTGCTGGTGAGAAACTATGAGCTTGATAGATGATAAATGGAAGCTGCTCTTTGACCGATATGAGATAGAGAAAAAGGTGTCGGAGAGCGGCCCTTTTTGTATTACGGCCGATCAGATCCGGGAATATAAAGAACCGAGGCTGATGACAAAGTTTGATACAAGGGAGTCTCTGCCCTCTGTGTTCGGGAGCCGTCTCGGTATCCTGCCCGTGACAAGGGGAAGCTATGTCATAGGAGAGTTTGATCTCTACGCCGATTTCCCAGAAGCCGGAGACGGAGTAAGCGGGAAACGCCCGGGTAAAGTGAAGAAAGCGGCGATCCCGGACTATTATGAGACGATTGATATCAATGACATCCGTTCGGAGGCGGGCGCGATCAACGTGATGGGAATTTCCGGAATACTGGATGATTTTCTGGGAGGGGCAGGCTTTAAACAGACTGTCTCCGGCCGCATGGCATCCGGTAACTTTTCGTTTCAGGTAAATCCCGTAAAATCCGCGGCGAAAGCCGGAGGCTGGCAGCTCACAGTCAACAATTCCCAGGTGGAGATAGACGGAGGGTTTGAGGACAGGGATACCTTCGCCGTGATAGAGGGAAAGAATGTCGTGCACAGTAATTTTCTGGTCCGTCAGCTCTATTACCCATACAGACTGTGGAGCGGGAAACTGGCAAAACCGGTCAGGCCCGTCTTTATGGTCTATTCCAACAATATTTTCCGGCTGATGGAGTATGAGTTTACGGATCCGTTCTGCTATAATTCCATCCGCCTGATCAGGGAAGGACAATACAGCCTGGAGGATACCGATATTTCCGCCGCGGACTTAAGAGACGCATGGGAACGCACTGCGGTAAAACCGGAACCGCAGGTTACATTTATCCAGGCCGACAGTTTTGAGAAGGTAATCTCGTTGGTGGAGCATTTGAATGAAAGCCCCCTTACACCGGCTGAGATAGCGGAAGTGTTCGGGTTCCGGGAACGCCAGTCGGATTATTATTTTAACGCATGCAGGTATCTGGGGCTGGCAGTGAAGGAGAAGGACGAGGACAGGACGGTCAGGGTGACGATCAGCCCTCAGGGGAAAAAACTTTTGAAACTGAATTATAAGGCCAGGCAGATCCGCTATGTAGAGCTGATCCTGGAACACGGTATTTTCCATGAGCTGTTTGAAACGGTTATGAGAAGTGGAGAGATTCCCGATAAGAAATATATTGAAAAAAAGATACTGGAACAGAATCTTTGCAGCAGTAATGTGGCGGGGCGCAGAGCCTCGTCGGTGAGCGGCTGGCTGAAATGGATGACCGGGCTGGTACAGCAGAACTAAAAAATCCGGGAGCGGTTAAGCTTCCGGATATATTAATCTGCTGTCGTCGATGCCTTCCAGCACTTCTCTCAAAAATTTGTCAGCCAGGTATTTTGCCATTGGAAGATTCATATCGAGATAGTTTCCGCAGTCCTTTGCGCAGGCTCCCGGAACCTCTCCCTCAAAGTCGGCGATAAAAGTAAACATCCCGGTCATAAGCGGCACGATATCCGCAGAACTGAAGTCCCCGGCCAGCAGCAGGTAAAAACCGGTCCGGCATCCCATCGGCCCAAAGTAAATGACGCGATCCCTGAATACCTCGTGATTTCTCAGATAGGTGGCTCCCAGATGTTCAATCGTATGAATCTCGGCGGTATTCATGACGGGTTCATAGTTGGGGCGTGTCATTCTTATATCAAAAGTGGTAATCACACTGTCCCCGGCCTTGTCTTTCCTGGAAACATAGACTCCAGGCAGCAGCTTTAAATGATCGATGGTAAAGCTGGTTATTTTGTTCATAATCTGATCCATGATAAAAACTCCTTTCGAAAAAATCCGGTGTTATGAAAAATGTCTCTACACTTTTATCCAAAGCTTATTTGTAAAAACCCTCTACATTCTAACAGAATCGTATATGATGCGCAAGGCAGGGATTTAGTTGAGATGTGAGGACGCCTCTGTAAGGCGGCGGACGGGGGAGTGGGAGGGTGTGTATGAGTCTTCAGTCCCGGTTTATAGGGTGTGGTGGGGGGAATCCAGGAGAAAAAATTCCTACGGGGACTCGCTTCCGCTTGTGGAATGCGCAGCGGATGCTAGCTTCGTGAGAAACCTCAGCAAGCACCGGCGGATTCCAAGGTCTCCCTCCGGAAAGTTTTCTCCTTCCTTCCCCGGGCAGTTTGTCGACGGGACTGAAGACTCAGCGAAGGTTGTTGCCCCGTCCGCCGGCTTCAGGGCTGATTGTCTCTTTCGCCAAGTAAGGGGGAGGTATTGTCGCAGCCACTATGTAGTCGTGAATCTTTTACCTTATGAAGGTATTCCAGGCTGTATTCAGAGAAAAATTCAAAGCTAAATTTAATGATGAATCAAATAATTCAATGGTTATTCAAGGATAGGTCAGGTGCCAAAGCTCAGATTCATCAATTGAATACCATACAGAAAATCACTTGACAATATAGAGTGGCATTCTCCTGAAATTCGAGGAAATGTAGTGGCAGCGACAATACCTCCCCCCTTGAAGGAATAAGAACAATGCAGCGGCCGCAGGCCGGGGTAAGGGATGGTGAAAACCTTCGCGTCTTCAGTCCCGGGTCATAAACTTCCCGTGGGGAATCCGGGAGAAAAAGATTCCGCAGGGAACCTGGGAGTTCATCGGCACTTACCGAGGTTTATCACGAGGTTAGTGTCCGTTATGTACTCCAAAGAGCGCAAGCGTTTCCCGCAGGAACTTTTTCTGCCCGGATTCCCCACCCGCGACAACTTAACGCCCGGGACTGAAGACTCACCTCCTCCCCTCACCATCCCGCCCCCCGGCCGTCCCGGCCGCGTTCTCATTCCTCACCCCCTTATTTTTTAAGCTCTACCGTTATTCCCTCCGTATCCCTGGTATCCTGCCGGATAAGTTCTCCCGTTTCCTCATTCCTCTGATATATCGTATAGGACATTTTCCAGGTCATATTGTGGAACCGGTTGGCTGGAAGGCGTTCATCCCGTGATTCTTTTAAATAAATTATGTTATATACATCCGCCGATGTCCCCGGATACAGCAGAACCCAGTCTGAGGATTGAAGGGATTCATCTATTTCGGGCGTCTTTCCGTTAATCGCCATGTTGTAGGTCCGGAGTGAAATGACATGGTCACCGGTATTTACCACGTTTGCATTGAATGCATAAGCGCCTGGAAAGTTTTTCAGGGAGGATTCGGCAGTAACTTTCACGTTTTCGTCGCTGTATATTTCAGTTCCCTCAAACGGCGTGAGGGCTGTTTCAGACGGATGCTCCGTTTGTGTAAAGCCGGGAAGAGTTGTGTAGGTGCGTCCGTCTTTTTTGTATTTCATGAAAAAGGAAGCACCCAGGGAATTGATATTTTTGATGCGCTGGGAGGTAAAGTAAAATTCACTGATGGAAACAGTGAGCGTCTTGCTGGAACCCGGAGCGATATCACCTGTGAAATCGGGGTTAACACCGACACTTTGGCCGTTGATATAGAAGTATCTGTTTGTCACGCTGACCGTCTCGCCCGATCCGTTTTCCACCAGAAAGCTGATATCCAGGGATGGCGTTGAAAAATAATCATTTACTTGCCATTCCGATGGGGTTATAACCACTCCGTTGTGTTCGGCTACAGGCGTTTTTACCAGTTTATTATCCTTGATGCAGGTATTGATATCCTCCGCAAAGGACGGAATGCACAGGGCAACGGTAAACACATACACAAAAAACCACATTACAATCGATTTAGAACTGCTTAATTTCTTCATAATTCTGTCCCTCCCCGCGGCGGTAAAACGGCACATATCTGGTTTTCAGTTATTTACAGTTTATCACAGCGGCGCAGCTCCGTCCATGGTATTTACATGACTGTCCGCCTTATGAAAGGCGGCAATTTTTACAGTACACAGAAACGGGAAAAGGGGCCGCTTCGCGCCGCACGGTGGGGACTTTTTTCTTGTAATTCTACCCCCGTTATGCTACGATAAAATTAAGCAGAGCTTTGATTATTCTATTTCAAATCTTAACATTCTTATGCCTTATATGGCATTCAAAAGACTCTTTGCTTAACGATCCAATACATCAGGCAGGGAGCCCCGGCTTGACAATCCGGGAATTGTGGTAAAGGATGAAAGGATCCTGAAACTGGATGAAATCGTAACCGAAGTGAAACAGTCAGAAGAATGGGAGGCTGTTAGGATGAGTATATTATCTGTTGGAATTGAGCGGGGCCGTGAGGAAGGATTAAGACGCGGCCGGGAAGAGGGTCTGAAATCAGGGCGTGAGGAAGGGATACGAAGTAAATTAAAGGAGCAGACCGCACGGAAACTGGCGAAAGGAAAGACCGCGGAAATCATAGCGGAGGAGCTGGAAGAAGAGCTACCAGTGATTGAGCAGATAATCCGGGAACTGAATGGGGAACAGGAGAACATGAATCAGCAGATGAAATAGAAAAGGATGAACGGGTCAAAGCGCCGTCACCCTCCCGGTTTATGGGAGTTGGGCGGCGCTTTGACTCGTTTATCAGAAGCCGTCTGTGGGTAACAGCTGAAATATGGTTGTAACAGGAAAGTTCTGGTATAATGGCAGAGGAATGATTGCAGCAGTGGAAGGGAGAATCAGAATGGGATTTTTCAAAAAGACACAGAAAAAGAAACAGGCCGCCCCGGTGGAAAGAAAATCTGTATTTGACGGCCGGACAATCGATACGGGTAACTGGAAGCAGGTTTTTTCGGCCTGTCTGGGGAAAATGATGGCGGTTCAGACGGCCTGCAGTGACCTGGTGGTGCGGGGACAGGACTGGAACGTGGACTTTGAATCCGGATTTATCAGTTTCGGACAGGATAAGTACCCAATCCAGTTTATAGGAAGCGAATCTGCCTCCTCCGGCACTTGGCTGTGGGGATGGGAAAATATAAATGGTTTTAATGAAACGATTTTAGAAACAGCGGAGGAGACAAAGCGGAAAGGCAAAGCGTGGGGGCTGGAACCCCTTACCATTGCTGAATTCGAGCTGGACGACACCTTCAACGGGCATAATCTGTCAATTGCCGCCTGCGGTATATCGGACCGTGAGCTTTGCTATTACCGAGGCCCCCATGCCGGAGGAGCCGTTTTTATAGCTTTTGGCAATGTCCCCAAGGAAGTGTTTGCCCCTGTCGGCATGGTTAAGTTTACAAACCTGACGATGCAGTGCATCCAGCAGTTTGCCGTTGATCACAAGATCTTCGTTGAGAGTTTTCTAATGTGGAACGGGACTGCCTACGAGAAGACGGAGAGCCGATTTACCGCGCATTTTGAACAGGATCTGGCGATTGAGTTTGAAGAGGCAGGGGGATTTTTCAGAATCAGTGGCATTAAAACGTTATAAGGGAGTTAGTTGAGATGCGAGGACGCCTCTGTAAGACGGCGGACGGGGGAGTGGGAGGTTGGATATGAGTCTTCAGTCCCGGTTTGTAGGTTGTGGTGAGGGGGAATCCAGGAGAAAAAATTCCTACGGGGACTCGCTCCCGCTTGTGGAATGCGCAGCGGATGCTAGCTTCGTGAGAAACCTCAGCAAGCACCGGCGGATTCCAAGGTCTCCCTTCGGAACGTTTTCTCCTTCCTTCCCCGGGCAGGTTGTCGACGGGACTGAAGACTCAGCGAAGGTTGTTGCCCCGTCCGCCGGCTTCAGGGCTGATTGTCTCTTTCGTCAAGTAAGGGGGAGGTATTGCCGCGGCCACTATGTAGTCGTGAATCTTTTACTTTATGAAGGTATTCCGGGCTGGATTCAGAGAAAAATCCAAAGCTATATTTAATGATGAATCAAAAAATTCAATGGTTATTCAAGGATAGGTAAAGCTTCAAAGCTCAGATTCATCAATTGAATACCATACAGAGGGCATTCTCCCGTAATTCGAGGAAATGTAGTGGCAGCGACAATACCTCCCCCCCTGAAGGAATAAGAACAAATCAGCGGCCGCAGGCCGGGGTTCGGGATGGCGAAAACCTTCGCGTCTTCAGTCCCGGGGTATAACCTTCCTGTGGGGAATCCGGGAGAAAAAGATTCCGCAGGGAACCTGGGAGTTCATCGGCACTTACCGAGGTCTTTTCGAGGTTAGTGTCCGCTATGTACTCCAAAGAGCGCAAGCGTTTCCCGCAGGAACTTTTTCTGCCCGGATTCCCCACCCGCGACAACCTGCAGGCCGGAACTGAAGACTCACAACCTCCCCTCACCATCCCGCCCCCCGACCGTCCCGGCGGCGTTCTCATTCCTCAATTAAATCCTTATTTTATGGCCAAACAGCCACGCAAACAAACGGAAAATCAAATCCCCGTCTTGCAAGGCAATGGCTTCTGTATTATAATGAGAAGGTATTTTCAGAAAATAAGATAATCACGATAGAAAACATAATACAAAATAAATTGCATTAAACAGCAGAAATTTCAGTAAAAGGAGATAGATTATATGTTAGACGGCAAGAGAACATTATTCAGCGGCATGCAGGCGACAGGAAACCTGACACTTGGCAATTATCTGGGAGCGCTTAAGAACTGGGTCAATATCAGCGACGACTACCAGACATTTTTCAGCGTAGTGGATATGCATTCCATCACGGTGCGCCAGGATCCGGCTGAACTGAGGAAAAGAGCCAGAACACTTCTTACACTTTATATTGCGGCCGGACTCGATCCGGAGAAGAACTGCATCTATTATCAGTCCCATGTGACGGGACATGCGGAGCTGGCATGGATTCTGAACTGTTTTACCTATATGGGTGAGCTGAGCCGTATGACCCAGTTTAAGGACAAGTCCGCCAAACATGCGGACAATATCAATGCCGGTCTTTTTACTTATCCGGTGCTGATGGCGGCGGATATTCTGTTATACCAGGCGGACGTGGTTCCGGTGGGAATCGACCAGATGCAGCATCTGGAACTGACAAGAGATATTGCCATCCGTTTTAATAACATTTATGGTGATGTATTTACCGTGCCGGAGGCATATATTGGAAAAGCCGGAGCCAAGATCATGAGCCTTCAGGATCCGTCGAAAAAGATGTCCAAATCGGATGAGAACCCGAACGGAAGCATCTATCTGATGGACGACCCCGATACCATTATCAGAAAATTTAAACGTGCGGTAACCGACTCCGAGGCTTGTGTGCGCTACTGTGACGAACAGCCGGGAATCAAAAACCTGATCGATATCTACTGTGCATGTACAGGGAAAACTGCCGCGGAGACAGAGAAGGAATTTGACGGAAAAGGTTACGGCGATTTCAAGCTTGCGGTGGGAGAATCTGTTGTATCTGTCCTGAAACCGCTTCAGGACCGGTTCGCCGATCTCTCGGGCAATAAAGATTATATTGACGGCGTAATTAAGGGCAATGCCGAGAAGGCCCAGTATTTCTGCAATAAGACACTTCGGAAAGTACAGAAAAAAGTAGGCTTCCCGGAACGAATCAGATAAGTAGGTTTCAAAGGCGAAGCTGCCGGCCTCTTCCACTTAACAGGATGGGGCGGCAGCTTTTTGGAAATGCATTTTTGTAAACGGAGGAAATGAGATGAGAGTTTTGACGTATCAGATAGATGACAGGGAGAGGCTGGGAATTCTGAGTAATGATGATCAGTGGATTTACCCTGTGGAATCCATAGGGATGGAGTATCGTGACATGAAAGAACTGATCCGGGAGATCAGTGAGTCGGAGATCCAGTTGGCGGAGCATATTGCCGGCAAGCAGCCCTATGAAGCGGAGATTAGAGGGGCCACTCCTCTGGAGGATGTGAAACTCCTGGCTCCGATCCCGGATCCGGATCAGGACATCATATGTCTGGGGGTCAATTATATCGATCATCTGAAGGAGAGCAGCGACTTCCTCAAAGGGGCGTATTCGGAAGAACAGGAATATGCCGTCTATTTCGGCAAAAGAGTAAACCGTGCTTCGGGTGACAGGGAAACAATCCCTTCCTATCCGGGATTGGTGGACGGTCTGGACTACGAAGCGGAGCTGGCCGTCATCATTGGGAAAGACGCGAAAGACGTGCCCGAGGAAAAGGCCGGAGAGTACATCTTTGGTTATACAATTTTAAATGATGTCAGCGCGAGAAATATGCAGGATCGCCATGGACAGTGGTATTTTGGAAAGAGCCTGGACGGATTTACACCGATGGGCCCATGGATTGTAACGGCGAATGAGTTCGAATTCCCGCCAAAGCTCGGAATCAGTTCCAGGGTAAACGGTGAGCTCAGGCAGGACGCCAGCACGGGCGATCTGATATTTGGCATCGCACATATCATCAGTGAGCTTTCGAAAGGAATGACGCTGAGGGCGGGAACGATTATCTCAACGGGTACGCCGGCCGGAGCGGGCGTTGGGTTTAAGCCGCCGAAGTATTTGAAGAAGGGTGATTCTGTGGAATGCAGGATTGAGAAGATTGGGAGCCTGACGAATACGATTGGGTAGAAAGGAGTCCCATGAAAATCGGAGAGTTTTCCACCCGCGGTGAGATATCAAAAGATACCATCCGCTATTATGTTGAAGAGGGCCTTCTGATTCCGGATATGGCGGACGGCCATATGAGCTTTTCACAGCGGGATATAAATGATCTTGACTATATCAAAAAGTGTAAAACACTGGGGTTTAATATCCGTGAAATCAAGTTCATGATGGCGATTACGCGTACTTCCCATCTGACGGAGAAAGATGCCGTCCACGATTATTACGATATGCTGGAAAAAAAGAAAGCCAGCCTCTATGAACAGATTGACTCGTTAAACACCTCCATCCGTCTGATTGATGAAAATATTCATAATCTGGATCAGCAGATCTGTCTGGAAAAGAAAAGGCTGGGAGTACCGTTAAAGGCATTGTCTCTTCTGGCCTGCCCGGAGTGCGGAGGCAGTCTCTCCCTGAACCAGGCACAGCTTACGAGTAAATACGTGTATGAGGGAATCCTTCAGTGCGACTGCGGATATCAGGTGAAAATTCACGACGGAGTAGTCATTACGGGCAATCATTACCGGGGTGAATACGATCATCCCGATTTCAGCTACGGCGGCCATTATGACAATGTCAGCAGAAATTTTGTTACCTATTTGCAGAAAAGCTATGATTACGTACGAACCCGTCTGAAGAGTGAGGACTTGAAGGATAAGGTAGTACTCGAAACCAACCTGGACGGGTATGTTTTTTTATACCGGAATTTTTCGTATCTGAAAAATGACTGTATCTATGTGATGATTGATAAGTTTGAAGAGACGGTCAACCTGTTTAAACAGCGGACGGAACGGCTGGGGCTTGATCTTGATATCCTGTTCATCGCGGATGCTTCTGTTAAATATCCTTTGAAAAAAGGGTGCATCGATTATTTTATCGACTTTTTCGGAGAAGATGAATTCCTTTTGTATCATCCGAGGACACTAATCGAGATGGCCGATGCCTATTTTTCGCCCTCCCTCTGCGCATTCGGTGCATACATGAGCTATGACGCAAATTCAAAATCCATTGCCCGTGTACCGCAGTGTTATCCGGAATGTTCACCGGATGCTTACAGCGGCCATGCCGTAAGGGAAGGATATGGGAAAGCGGGATTTTCTTTCGAGGAAACCGAAACAGGAATTATGACGGAGACCTATCAAAAGTACCGGTACCAATGCCATGTAAACGGTGATGCTCTTCATATGCACTGTTTTACGGCAAAAAGAAGTAACACTTAGTTCTATATTGTGCAGACCGGTATAGGCCCGGCAGGGGGTGCACACCATAAAATTGTTACAATTAAATCAAATGTCGGATCATCGCGGGGGTAACCCCGCGATTTTTTTGCGTTTCAATCAAAATTTGCAGGAGGGAGGGAGCCAACAGTAATATTATAGGTATCATGCAATTTGTACTTTGATTTTTTCATCTATATAAAGAAATGGTATTCATAAAAGTGATCATGAGCCGGGACTCATGGTCACTTTTTACAGTATAAAAAATGCTCCTATAATAAAAAATGCCCTTCGGACAGAATATGCCCTCGGGCGAAGATATAATATGCCGGTATGCGGCCGGGCCCGGGATTCCATCCCGCCATATACCCATATCGGAGCGCACAGTGCAATATCAATTGAAAAAATTCTTTGTGCGATATATTTAAAAGTAGAATACTCAACTGACAATATTGATGAAAATTTATCAGATAATAATGTATTTTTGTAATAATAATAAAATATAATAGGTTGACAAATCATACTAGAGAGAATATAATCATGAGTATAAAACAAACGTGATTATATTCTCGACATAAACAGCGTGATTTTATGTGGAGCCGATATTGATGTTCCGCAGTAAATTATATTATGAAAAGGAGAATTCAAAGGAGGAAGAGAGATGAAAAGATTACTTAGTATTGCTATGGCGGCTATGTTGGTTCTGGGAGGCTGCTCAAAACCGGAAGCCACTGCCCCGGCCCAGAATCAGGCGGCAGGAGACAGTAAGTCTGACAGCAAATCTATTTCGATCAGACTGGTATCTATCCCGAACACATTGGACTGTTATGCAGCAGGAACCATCGATTGCGAGGAAATTTCGAAACTGCTTTATGATTTGGTATTAGAGCCGGATCCTGAGACGGGAGCTCCGCTTCCAGGCGTCGTGAAGGAGTGGGAGACACCGGATGATCTTACCGTAGTGCTGACCATGGGAGAGGGTTACATGTTCCAGAACGGGGATAAAGCGCTGCCGGAGGACCTCATTTATTCCATCGAACAGAACAGGGAACATTCACTGGGCGGACATGCATTTGGAAGTATTAAGAGTATGGAAGCCGAGGGAGATAATAAGGTAATTATTCATCTTGAATCTCCATTCGTAGATACGGTAGCTGCTCTTACAAGCGTTTATCTGTACGACAAATCTTACTGTGAATCTGCCGGAGACGACTGGGCTAATAAGCCGAACGGCACTGGACCATATAAGTTAAAAGAATATGTTCCCGGTTCAAAAGTAGTTCTGGAAGCCTGGGAGGATTATCCTTTTGAGAAATGTTATATGGATGAATATACATTCCTTTGCATGGAAGAGGATTCCGCTGCCTATATTGCCCTGGAGTCGGGGGATGTGGATGCCACGGCTATCTCTATCGCCGATTACGAGCGCGCATCAGAAAATCAGGCAGTTACTGTTTATGAAGGGGATACGATAACCTTATACCAGGTATGGATGAATGTTTCCAAGCCGCCGTTTGACAATCTGAATCTTAGAAAGGCCATGGCATATGCATATAATCGGGAAGGATTTTTAGCCCTGAATAAGCTGATGACCGCATCGGACAGCTTCGTTCCGAAGCAGGCGGAATTCTACTATTCAGCTCCTAATGTGATTCATTACGATTTAGATAAGGCCCGTGAACTTCTGGAGGGAGAAGGTTACACACCGGAAAACCCGCTTAAGATTGAACTTATTACATATGCCGGTGAGAAGACAAGACAGGCTTATGAAGCATACCAGCTGGAACTCAAACAGATTGGTGTAGACATGGAAATTACGACCATGGAATTCGGCGCTTACCTCGATAAGATGTATAAGGGCGAATTTGAGGTGATTTCCGATGACTGGTCGATTTCTCCGTTCCTTATGAACTATATGGCGATGTTATATTCCGGTTCTCATGGAGATTATAACGGAACTTTCTTCACGGATGAGCGGTGCGATGAACTGTATCACATTGCCGCAGGATCGGCAACCAATCCTCAGATCGGCCTGGACGCAGCAAAAGAATTGCAGGAAATTGCATGGGATCAGGTACCGTTTATCCCGACATTTTCACCTAAGATGTACTTTGTTGCGGATAAAGATATAAAAGGAGTTGAACTGCAGAACAACGGCAGGCCCGTTTTAAGAAAATTGTGCCGGTAACCGGGCAGGGCATAGGGTATGGGAGGACGAGGATGAGACTGATTCATGCGGATAATATGGATTTAATCAAAAGCATTTCAGACCTGTGTATATCGCCGGATGGAAAATTTCTGGCATTCTGCCTGGAAAGTGCATGTGTTGAAGAAAACAGATACCGTTCATTTCTCTATTCTTACGAACTGAGCAGCGGCCAATTGCATTGCCTGGACGGCCATGATACAATTCGGAACTGTTTTTTTGACCAGAATGGGATGGTGATTTATACATGGGATGAGCCAGAAGACAGTGCATTATCCCAGAGTACGAAGTTTTGGGAAGCGGATCCCGTATCCGGGGCAACAGGGGAGGCTTTCAGCCTGCCCCTGCCCCATGCGCGGGCAGCTCTTCTTGAGGGAGAGCGGCTTGTGATCAGTGCGGTCTGGGATCTGGAACTCGAGAAGTTAAAAGCCGCCGGGGATGAGAGAGCTGTTATGGCCCACCTCAGAGGCGAAGTAATCGTATGCGATGAATATCCGTACCGGATAGATGGACAGGGCTATGTAAACAAGAAACGGAACCGGCTTTATGAGTACAACCGCGGGGACGGTTCTCTGGTGCCTGTTACACCGTCGGATTTCCAGACGCATGATTACGCTGTGGATGAGGGCCGGTTGTATGTGCTGGGAGAAGCGTATCAGATCAGCACGGCACAGCAATACTCTGTATACAGCTGGGAAAACAGGCAGTTTCGGCTCAGCGCAATGGGAGACTGTATGTTTGCGGCTCTGGCTGTGTCGGGCGATCGGATTTTTACGGTCACCGATACTCTGCCCGACGACGTAAATTCCTACATTTATACGGCAAAAGGCGGAGACAGAAAACTGGACGCCAGATTCAAAACCCAATATACACCGTTTAACCTGATTTCGACTGATTTTTCCAGAGGAACCGGCCGTGAGTTCGTGGCATCAGGCGGCAGCCTGTATTATACGATGCAAAACAGAAGAGGCGTTGGCCTGTATCGCAGGAATGGGAATAAAGAAGTACGGATTTCACCGGAAGGAATCGATATCCTGCATTTTGTTATCTCTGCAGATGGCCGTATCTTTGCGGCGGGGCTGCCGGAACTGGGCGGGGCGGAGATTTATGAGATATACCCGGACAAGGCGGTTCAGCTTACGGCGTTTCATGAATCCGGACTCAGAACATTTGATTTGTCGAAACCGGAACATCTTGTTTTTACAAGCAGCGACGGCAGTGAGGTTGACGGCTGGGTGGTTCCTCCCGCCAATTATGTTCCCGGGAAAAAATATCCCGCAATCCTGAATATTCACGGAGGCCCGCAGCTCCGCTTTTACGGAGGCTTTAATTTTGCACATCAGGTCTGGGCAGCCGGAGGATACTACGTTATGTACTGCAATCCTCACGGAAGTATAGGGGATACGGCGGAGTTCAGCAACCTGAGAAAGAGATACGGCACAATTGATTATGAAGACATTATGAAGTTTGTAGATATCGTGCTGGAGCGGTATGAAGCGATTGATGAAAAAAGAATGGGGGTCACGGGCATTTCTTACGGAGGTTTTATGACAAACTGGATAGTCACGAGAACCAGCCGCTTTGCAGCCGCTGTTTCCCAGTCAGGAATTTCGGACTGGATAAGCCTCCATGCTACGGATGATCTTCCGGGATTCGACCTGACCATAGCGGGAAGCTATCCGTGGGATGATATCCGTGAACACTGGAGGATTTCTCCGCTTGCCTATGCGGGCAGGTGTTCGACTCCGACCTTGTTCATCGAGTGCGGAGAGGACTACAGGTGTCCGGTCGATCAGGGACTCAGTCTGTATCAAGCGTTGATTACACAAGGAATTCCATCACGCACCGTGATTTTGAATGGAGAAACGCACTGCGTATTCCGGTTGGGCAGGCCATGGTCCAGACTTAAAATTATGCAGGAAACAGCGGAATGGTTTGACCGGTATATACCTGGTTAGATGGGGGCTTCCACATACCTGCAAGGAGGTATCGATTAGTATGACGAGATATATAATGAAACGGCTATTGCAGATTATCCCGATTGTAATCGGGGTGTCGATATTAGTATTTACCATGCTCAGCTTTGCCCCTGGTGATCCGGCGAGGCTGGCGCTGGGCGTCAATGCAACGCAGGAGCAGCTATATCAGTTTAAAGAGGAACGGGGACTCAATGATCCCTATCCGGTTCAATATATTAATTATGTGAAAAAAGCGGTGAGAGGGGATTTAGGAGAATCCTATATTTCAAAACAGCAGATATCGGATATGGTGAAGCTGCGTCTGCCGAATACGCTGAGGCTTTCACTTACCGGAATTGCACTGATTGTAATTGTGCAGATCCCTTTGGGAATTGCGCTGGCTGTGAAGCAGAATACTGTTTTTGACAATACAATGAGGATTGTGACGCTGATTCTGGCATCCATGCCTGAGTTCTGGCTGGGGCTGATGCTGATGCTGCTTTTTTCCGTAAAGCTTAAATGGCTGCCGTCCACCGGATTTGACAGTATCCGGCACATGATTATGCCTGTCATCTGTGCGTCCACTTATGGATGGGCATCCGGGTCCAGGCTGACAAGAGCCTCGATGCTGGAGGTAATACGGCAGGACTATATTAAGACGGCCCGGGCAAAGGGGCTGGACGAAAAGGTGGTAATCCGGAAACATGCGCTTAAGAATGCCCTGATGCCGACGATTACTTCCATCGGAGTCTCGGTTGGGTTCTGTTTTGGAGGTTCGATTGTAATCGAGCAGCTGTTCAGCATTAACGGAATGGGAAAAATGCTGGTAGAAGCGCTTCGGCAGAAAGATATGCCGGTTATCATGGGCGGAGTTATTATTATTGCCATATTGATAGCCCTTACCAATCTGGTTACGGATTTGGCATACGCTGCGGTGGATCCGAGAATTCGTTCCCTTTATGTGAAGCCAAAGAAAATACCACATAAGGAGGCGACGAATCATGCTTAAAAATACAGACACGAAACAGGCTGCCGGCACCGGGAGGAGCAAGAGAAGGCACAGTCCCGGTTATAATGCATGGGTTAAGTTCAGACGCAACAAATCTGCTGTCGTCGGCCTGATGATGCTTTTGGTTATACTGGCAATATGCATTACCGCACCTCTTTATCTCAGCTATGAAAATGATGTTCTGAAAGCCGACTATTCGATGATACGCCAGTTCCCGGCGCCGGGGCATCTTTTAGGGACCGACGAGCTGGGGAGAGATTTGCTTGCCAGACTCCTCTGGGGAGGAAAAACTTCCATCACCATCAGCGTGGTGTCGGTTCTGGTGTCAATGGTAATCAGCCTGTTTCTGGGCTCTCTGGCCGCCTATTACGGCGGTACAACCGATGCCCTTATCATGAGAACGCTGGACGTAATCATGGCAATACCGACGACGCTCCTTATGATTACTCTGGTGAGCATTATGAAGCCAAGCGCATTTAACCTTACGCTGGCTCTGGGGCTCAGCTTTGTACCTGGCGATACACGTTTTATCAGAGCCCAGGTGCTTACGGTGAAAAATAATGAGTATATTGAAGCATCAAAAGGGCTTGGGGGTTCGGATTTCTGGATCATACTCAAACACATTATCCCCAATGCAATAAACCCGTTAATTTCTCAGTTCGTACTGTATGTTGGAACCGGCATTGTGCTGATAAGCTCCATGAGCTTTATCGGTTTGGGAATTCAGCCTCCGGCGCCTGAGTGGGGGACGATGCTGTCCGGCGGCCGTGAATTTATCCGTGACTGCTGGCATCTTACCGTATTCCCGGGCATTGCGATAGTGCTGACGGTAACGGCGCTGACGCTGATGGGAGATGGACTCAGGGATGCCCTTGATCCGAGAATGAAGCGATAAACAGCGAGGTACGCGAAATGGACGAAAAATTATTATTAGACATTAAAGATTTAAATGTAAAATTTTATACGGATAACGGGGTAGTACATGCCATCAATGACGTCAGCCTCTCTCTCGAGGAGGGAAAGACGCTGGGGCTGGTAGGAGAGACCGGAGCCGGGAAAACGACGCTTGCTCTGTCAATCCTGAACCTGATTGACAGCCCGCCGGGCAAGATTGAAAGTGGCAGCATCTTTTTTGAAGGAAAAGATCTTCAGAAAATCAGCAAGGAAGAGTATTTGAAAATCAGGGGGAAAGAAATTTCCATGGTTTTCCAGGATCCAATGACTTCCTTAAATCCGGTATATACGGTAGCGGATCAGATAAGCGAGGTGATTTCTGCACATCAGCAGGTCAGCAAGCACGAGGCAAAGGTGAAAGCGATTAAAATGCTGGAGACCGTGCGGATTCCGGCAGAACGGGCCTTTGAGTATCCGCATCAGTTCTCAGGCGGGATGAAGCAGAGGGTTGTTATTGCCATAGCGCTTGCCTGCAACCCAAAACTTCTGATTGCCGATGAGCCGACTACTGCACTGGACGTTACGATCCAGGCCCAGGTGTTGGAGCTGATGGCGGAACTGAAGGAAAAAAATAATACCTCTATGATTATGATTACTCATGATATGGGAATCGTGGCGGAAATCTGTGACACAGTGGCTATCATGTACGCAGGGGAAATCATTGAATACGGAAGTCTGGAACAGATTTTCGAAAATCCGCTGCATCCGTATACCAACGGGCTTTTTGGGTCAATTCCTGACATTACGAGCGACGCGGAATATCTGTCCCCCATTGAGGGGCTTATGCCGGATCCAATGAATCTTCCGGAGGGATGTAAGTTCCATCCACGGTGTAAATATGCGGATCAATGCTGTTCCTCCAGAAAACCCAAGTATATCGATCATGGGAACGGCCATTATGTTAGGTGCCTGATCTATGAAAATGCCATTCCGGCGAAGGAGGTAAAGAAATATGAGTGATGGATATATCAGGGTAGAAGGCCTGAAAAAATATTTCAAAGTCTCCTCCGGAACGCTGCATGCGGTGGACGGTCTGGATTTTACGATTGAGAAGGGTAAAACCATCGGGATTGTAGGGGAATCGGGATGTGGGAAAAGCACGGCTGGGCGCCTGATGTCCATGTTGCTTGAGCCTACGGCGGGGTCGGTGTTCTTTGACGGGTGCGATATCACAAAACTTAAAAAGAAAGAAAAACTGGCTTACAGACGCCGGATCCAGATGATTTTCCAGGATCCGTATTCTTCACTGGATCCACGTAATACAATTTATGAGAATATTGCAGAACCATTCTACATTCATGATTTTTTTCAGTCCAAGGCGGAGAGGGATGAAAAGATATTTGGAATGATGGAGCTTGTTGGCCTGGCCGAACGTTTTGCCGATTCTTATCCCCATGAGATGGACGGCGGCCGCCGGCAGCGTATCGGGATTGCCAGGGCACTTGCCTTAAATCCGGAGTTTATTGTGTGTGATGAGCCGGTTTCGGCACTGGATGTTTCAATTCAGGCCCAGATATTAAATTTACTTAAGAAATTACAGAAAGACTTTAATTATACTTATATGTTTATCACCCACGATATGTCGGTTGTTAAACACGTTTCGGATGATATTCTGGTCATGTACCTTGGCCAGATGGTGGAAAAGGCGCCAAGTAAGGTTTTGTTCACTTCTGCAATGCATCCGTATACACAGGCTTTACTTCTGGCAATTCCGGTGCCGAAGATTGGGGCGAAAAAAGAGAGGATCCTTCTGGAAGGAGAAATTTCTTCCCCGATTGATCCAAAACCGGGCTGTCGTTTTGCGGCGCGCTGCCGGTATGCCACCGAACGCTGCCACAGAGAAGATCCACCGATTACCGATCTTGGAGAGGGTCATTTTGTCAGATGTTTTCGCGTATGCGATGGAAATCAGAATGACTAAAATGACTGTAACAGCATCCGGCATATCCGCAACAGAGAATGCATTACCTTCGCTTTAATTTCAAATCCCCTGTCGCCGGATTATCAATCAGATGCCCGTCCGAATCAAAGCGGGATCCGTGGCACGGGCAGTCCCAGGTATGCTCCTGCTTATTCCACTTCAGGGCGCATCCCAGGTGTGGGCAGCGGGGACTGGATATGGTCAGAAGATTCATTGTCGCCTCCAGCGCATTGGCGGCGAGCTGCGGCCGGAGTATGGTTCTGGATGGTGAGAACAGGGAGGCATAGGGGGAATCCTGTTCCGTTATAAGAGTGGTGAGCACCATAGCGGACACCATGGAGGAGGTCATGCCCCATTTGTTAAATCCCGCGGCGACATAAAGATTCGGCGTGCTTTTCGAATAATGCCCGATGTATGGAACATTGTCTAACGTCATGCAGTCCTGTGTGGCCCAGTGGTATTGTTCATTGGAACCTGGATAATATTTCGAGGCAAACCGGCGGAGCTCTTCCCAGCTTCCGCCGGTTTTTCCCGTACGGTGGCCGCCTCCTCCAATCAGAAGAAGATCGTCGTGGTTTCTGAACGACATTCCATTTTGCGCCTGATCGACATACATCCCATCTAAATCCGGAGCATTTTCCAGTGCAATCACATAAGAGCGGTGCTGGTACATCTTCAGGAAATAACTGCCGTGCTTATTGATAAACGGAAAATGCGTTGCAACAATGATTTTATCCGCTGTGATGGCGCCGCTGTCCGTGCGCGCTGTGCAGCCTTCCAGTTCCTGTACCTCGGTGTGTTCGTAAATATTCAAATCTTTGGCAATTGCATTTACGAATTTAAGCGGATGAAACTGCGCCTGTCCTGTAAAGCGGACAGCTCCGGCCACCGGGAAGGGGAGGGGAAGCTGATGAACCGATTCCGCAGGAAAGTTCAGTTTCTGGAGGGCATCCAGCTCCTCGGCGATTACCCGGGGATCGTCCAGAGAATAAACATAGGCGTCTTTTCTTTCAAAATCACATTCAATCCCGCTGCAGAACTCCGCAAATTTTTTTACGGCCTCCTGGTTGGCGCGTAGATACAGGTCCGCTTTTTCCGTCCCCAGGCTTTTGAGCAGCTTGTGATAAACCAGACCATGCTGAGAAGTGATTTTAGCGGTAGTGTTTTTCGTGATTCCGCTGCAAACCGTATCCGCCTCAACCAGAACATAGTCCACACCGGCCTGTCCAAGCATGTAAGCGCACAAGATTCCGGCCATGCCTCCTCCGATGATAAGAACGTCGGTTTTTATATCTTTTTTTAAGCTCTTAAATTTCAAAACAGAAGATGTATCGCTCCATACCGATTCATGCCGGTCGCTGCCGCTTTTTCCCATATAATGTTCGTGCCTCCTTACAAATGAATTTCAATTAGAATGCCCATTCCTCACCGGTTTGATTCCTGATAATGGGGACAGCGATAAGAAATTCCGTCAGTTATTTGACTTCCGCACCGCTGCACTCACAAAAAACACCTCGCAGGATACTGCCTGTGAACAGTAACGGCCAGAATTTGCTAAGAAAAAAATATTTTTACATATTGACGCAGAAATCTGCCTATGCTATAATTCACCAGAAATGAACAAGGGCGTTCATGAGGTTTGGCCTCATGGACGCTTTTTTGTTGCAGTTTGGCCCGAAGGCTGGGCTGTAACGAATAATCAGGCGTAAGAGAGGAATGGTGACAGGATGGAAAGAACGGTATATCTCCTTTTGGAAAATGGCGAATACTTTGAGGGAAAAGGATTCGGCGCCTCTTTAGACGAAGTGGCCGGAGAAGTGGTATTTACGACGGGAATGACGGGATACCTTGAGACAATCACCGACCCCAGCTATTTTGGACAGATTGTCGTGCAGACATTCCCGATGATCGGCAATTACGGCGTGATTCCGCAGGATTTTGAAAACAAAGAAGTGCATATATCGGCTTATATCGTAAAAGAATGGTGTCAGGACCCCTCCAACTTCAGGAGCAGTGGTAATCTTGACACTTTTTTTAAGGAAAGAAATATTCCCGCCGTTTACGGAATAGATACCAGGAAGCTGGCAAAGACTATCCGTGAAACGGGTTCCATGAACGGAAAACTGACGGTAAAGCAGCCGCCGTATGCAAAAGAGGAACTGGAAGAAATAAAGAAATTCCGCATCCGGGATGCGGTTGAAAATGTAACGCCGGTGGGAAGCAGACTGATTAAAACCGGAGGAGAAACAAAATACAGGGTTGCCCTCTGGGATTTCGGGGCGAAGGAAAATATCCTCAGAGAGCTGACAAAGAGGGGCTGTGATGTATACGACATTGCGGCGTCCACCACGGCGGAGGAAATCCTTGCGCTCGCTCCCGACGGAATCATGCTGTCCAACGGACCGGGTAACCCAGAGGACAATGTGTCCGTGATAGGGGAACTTAAAAAAATTGCAGAAACAAAAATTCCGATTTTCGGCATCTGTCTGGGACATCAGCTTCTGGCTATCGCAAGAGGAGCAAAGACCGGAAAAATGAAATACGGCCACAGGGGAGCAAACCAGCCGGTCAAGGATCTGGAATCGGGCCGCGTCTATATCAGCAGCCAGAACCACGGTTATGAGGTGCTGAAAGAATCACTTCCGGAAGGGGCCGAGGAGACGTTTATCAATGTGAACGACGGCACCTGCGAGGGAATTACTTACCGCGATATCCCGGCGTTTACCGTGCAGTTCCATCCGGAGGCGTGTGCGGGCCCGAAGGACACGGAAGTCCTGTTCGGCCGTTTTATCAGCATGATGAAGGAGTACAAAGAGAAAAACGGGGCAGAGAAAACAGGAGCCGCCGTAGGAGATAACGCAGCAGATAGAGATAACGCAGCGGATACAGAGAAGGAGGAATGGCATGCCGTTAAATAAGAATTTGAAAAAGGTGATGGTAATCGGTTCCGGGCCGATTGTTATCGGGCAGGCGGCCGAGTTTGATTATGCGGGAACCCAGGCATGCCGTGCACTCAAGGAAGAGGGCCTGTCCGTCGTTCTGGTCAATTCCAATCCGGCCACGATCATGACGGACAGCGCTATTGCGGATCACGTTTACATTGAGCCGCTGACACTGAACGTGGTGAAGCGGATTATAGAAAAAGAAAAGCCGGACAGCATTCTCTCCACACTCGGAGGCCAGACCGGACTGACTCTTTCCATGGAGCTGGCGAAAGAAGGTTTCCTTAAAAGCCACGGCGTCACTTTGCTGGGAGCCTCTCCGGAGACGATAGACAAGGCGGAGGACAGACAGTGTTTCAAAGACACGATGGAGGAGATCGGCGAACCGATGATTCCGTCCGAGGTTGTCCGGGCGGTGGACGAGGCATTAAGCTTTGCGGCAAAAATCGGATATCCGGTGATTGTGAGACCGGCCTTTACGCTGGGCGGAACGGGAGGCGGCATCGCAAAGTCGGAGGAAGAACTCCGTGAGATTGCAACAGCGGGCATAAGGCTTTCCCCTATCGGCCAGATTCTGGTGGAGCGGTGCATCGCAGGCTGGAAAGAGATTGAATTTGAGGTAATGCGGGACGGCGCCGGCAATGAGATTACCGTCTGCTCCATGGAGAATTTCGACCCGGTCGGAATCCACACCGGCGATTCGATTGTTATCGCTCCGGCAGTTACCCTGGCGGACCGGGAATACCAGATGCTCCGCTCCGCAGCCCTGAATATTATACAGGCTATGGGAATTGAGGGCGGCTGCAATTGCCAGTTTGCGCTGAATCCCGAGAGCTTTGAATATGCGGTAATTGAGGTGAATCCGCGTGTTTCCAGGTCATCGGCCCTGGCCTCCAAGGCCACCGGCTATCCGATCGCCCGCGTGGCGACGAAGATTGCAATCGGCTACCGTCTGGATGAGATTCCCAACGAGGTCACCGGGGAAACCATGGCCTGCTTTGAACCGGCCTTAGATTATGTGGCGGTTAAATTCCCGAAATGGCCGTTTGATAAATTCGTTTACGGACGGAGAAAACTGGGAACCCAGATGAAGGCCACCGGTGAAGTGATGGCGATCGGAAGAAACTTTGAACAGGCGCTTCTTAAGGCGGTCAGGGGAGCGGAGATTTCCCAGGAGAGCCTGAATATGGACAAGATGGAACGTCTCTCAGAAGAAGAGCTGAAGGAGAAAATTCTTTCCCAGGACGATGAACGGATTTTTGCCATTTACGAGAGCATGAAACGGGGAATGACGGTAGAGTGGCTCCATGAACTGACTAAAATCGACGAATGGTTTTTAAATAAATTGCTCCATCTGCTGGTATTAGAGCGCAGGATGCAGAACGGCGAATTTACCGAAGAACTCCACAGGGAGGCCAAACAGTACGGATTTTCCGACCGGGTGATTCAGGAGATGACGGGGCTTGCAAAAATCCGCCATATTCCGGCGTGCTACAGGATGGTGGACACATGCAGCGCCGAGTTCGCGGCAAGCACACCGTATTTTTACGGTTCCTACGGGGAAGAGGATGAGGCGGAGCCGTTTATCAGGGAGCATTCCACGGGTAAGCCGGTCGTCATGGTCTTTGGCTCCGGTCCAATCCGCATCGGCCAGGGAATTGAATTCGATTATGCCTCCGTGCACTGCGTCTGGTCCTTAAAGCGGGCGGGATACGAGGTGGTCATCGTCAACAACAACCCGGAGACGGTATCCACGGATTTCAATGTGGCGGATCGCCTGTATTTTGAACCTCTGACGCCGGAAGATGTGATGGATATTATACGCGTGGAAAAACCGGCCGGGGCCGTCGTAGCCTTCGGCGGACAGACCGCCATCAGGCTGACGAAATGCCTGGTCGAAAACAACATTCCGGTTCTTGGGACGCCGCCGGACAGCATCGATATGGCGGAGGACAGGGGGCGTTTCAATGCCCTGTTAAAAAAACTCAATATGAAACAGCCGTCCGGCGATACGGTTTATACGGAAGACGAGGCCGTCGATACGGCGTGCCGCCTGGGTTATCCGGTGCTTGTGCGCCCCAGCTATGTATTAGGCGGCCAGAACATGATTATTGCTTATAACGACGACGATATACACGAATATATGAAAATTATCCTGGCCCAAAGAATTGAAAATGCCATTCTGATTGACAAGTACCTGATGGGAACGGAGCTGGAAGTGGACGCCATCTGCGACGGAGAGGATGTACTGATTCCCGGAATTATGGAACATATCGAACGGGCCGGAGTCCATTCGGGCGACTCTATTGCCGTATATCCGGCGTTTATGCTGACAGAGAGCCAGAAGGACCGCCTTGTGGATTACTCCATCCGTCTTGCGCTTTCTCTGGGGACAAAGGGACTGATTAACATCCAGTATGTACTTCATGAAGACAGGATTTACATCATAGAAGTTAATCCGAGATCTTCGCGCACCGTCCCATACATCAGCAAGGTGACGGGTGTTCCGATGGTGGATCTGGCAACCAGAATCATGATGGGAGAGACGTTAAAGAATATGGGGTACAGGACGGGACTTTATCCCTCCTCCCCTTACTACGCGGTTAAAGTACCGGTATTCTCCTTCGAGAAGTTGTCCGACGTAGACACACAGCTGGGACCGGAAATGAAATCCACCGGCGAGGTTCTGGGTATCGCCGGAACGATGGAGGAGGCTCTCTACAAGGGAATGACGGCGGCCGGTTATTCGATGCAGAGAGACGGAGGTCTTTTAATCAGTATCCGTGATACGGACAAGGGAGATTTAAAAGAGCTTGCAAAAACGTTTGTTTCCATGGGATTTCCCATCTATGCCACGGAAGGGACGGCCAGAAAACTGAACAGCGCGGGCATCTCTTCTACGATTGTGAAAAAACCGAAGGAAGCAAAAGAGGGAGAGGAGACAACTATCTCAGTGATGGAAAAGGGCCTGGTAAGCTACGTTCTTTCCACATCGGCCACCGGCCGCCAGCCGGGGCGGGACAGCGTAAGGCTCCGGAGAAAAGCGGTGGAACTGGGGATTCCCTGTCTGACCTCCCTAGACACGGCGGCGGTCCTGGCGCTGAGTCTGGAGAGTAAATACGATGAGAACAATGTGGAGCTTATTGATATTGCCCATATCACCCACAGCGCTTACGGGACCGGAAACATCAATGAACGGAAGGAACGGGCGGAACGGATGGAGGACATCCGGATTCCGGGATATGTGCTTCAGGGGCATGAATAACAGAAGATAGAGTAGAGAGGAGAAATGGAACATGGCAAAATTTATCTTTGTGACAGGCGGCGTCGTATCGGGACTGGGAAAGGGGATCACGGCGGCATCCCTGGGCCGGCTTCTGAAGGCAAGAGGCTACAAAGTAGCGGCCCAGAAACTGGATCCCTATATCAATGTGGATCCGGGGACAATGAGCCCTTATCAGCACGGTGAGGTATATGTGACGGAAGACGGCGCCGAGACCGATCTGGATCTGGGCCATTATGAGCGTTTTATCGATGAAGATTTAAACCGTTTTTCCAATCTCACAACCGGAAAAGTATACTGGAATGTGCTGAACAAGGAGAGAAAGGGAGAATACCTGGGAGAGACGGTCCAGGTAATTCCCCATATCACCAACGAGATTAAATCATTTATTTATTCCGTACAGGAAAAAACGGATGCAGATATTGTCATTACGGAGATTGGAGGCACTACCGGTGATATTGAATCCCAGCCGTTTCTGGAGGCAATCCGCCAGGTGTCCCATGAGACTGGAAGGGGAAACTGCCTTTTTATCCATGTCACGCTGATCCCCTACCTGGAATCCTCCGGAGAACATAAATCCAAACCGACCCAGCATTCCGTAAAACAGCTTCAGTCCTTTGGTATCATGCCGGACATCATTGTGACGAGATGCGACCGCCCGGTGGAGCCGTCTATTTTGAAGAAAATCGCTCTGTTCTGTAATGTGAAGGAAGACTGCGTGATCGAAAACCTGACACTCCCCGTGCTCTACGAAGCGCCGATGATGCTTGAAAATGCCGGTCTCGCTGAGATTGCCCTGCGGGAACTGGGAATTGCCGAAACGCCGGAGGAGTGCGATTTAACCGAGTGGAAAGAGATGCTTGGGCGCATTAAAAACAGCGCCGGTGAAGTGACGGTTTCCCTGGTCGGCAAGTATGTTAAGCTGCATGATTCTTATCTTTCCATTGCGGAAGCGCTCCGTCACGGCGGATGGGAAAATGGAGTAAAAGTTTCCATCAACTGGATCGACAGCGAGAGCCTGACACGGATGACCGCGGCCAAACTGCTGGCTGGTTCGGATGGAATAATCGTACCGGGAGGTTTTGGAATCCGGGGCACTGAAGGAATGATTGTGGCCGCTGAATATGCAAGGAGCAATCAGATTCCTTTCTTCGGCATCTGCCTGGGAATGCAGATCGCGGCTATCGAATTCGCCAGAAATGTGCTGGGATATTCGGACGCCAACTCAAGTGAGTTCGATCCGGCAAGCGCCCATCCGGTCATCGCTCTGATGGAAGAGCAGGTGGGCTGTGAGGATATGGGAGGAACGATGCGTCTGGGGGCCTATCCGTGTCAAATAACACCGGATACAATGATGGAAAAGGCATACCATGCCCGGCAGATCGAGGAGAGGCACCGCCACCGCTATGAGTTTAATAACCGTTACCGCGATGAATATGTGTTGAACGGAGCCGTATTTTCCGGCCAGTCACCGGACGGGAGCCTGGTGGAGGCGATGGAGATACCGGGGCATCCGTTTTATGTGGGAGTCCAGTACCATCCGGAATTCAAAAGCCGCCCCAACAGGGCACATCCGCTGTTTCGGGAGTTTATAAAAGCGGCGGCAGCAGGAAAAAACAGATAGAGGAGGAGAACAAATGAAACTGAATGCAAATTACAGAAACCTGGCTGAGAGCTACCTGTTTTCCACAATTGCCGGAAAGGTGAAGGACTACACCGCATCTCATCCGGGGGCAGAGATAATCCGTATGGGAATCGGTGACGTGACCCTGCCAATCTGTGAAAAGGCGGCGGAGGCATTTTCGCGGGCGGCAATGGAGCAGGGGAATGCAGAGACATTTCACGGCTACGGCCCGGAACAGGGATACGATTTCCTCAGGAATACCATCCGGGATTATTATGGCGGCTTTGGCGTGAAAATCGGAGCGGATGATGTTTTTATCAGCGACGGGGCTAAAAGCGATCTGGGAAATATTCTGGATCTCTTCGATGAGGATAATACGGTTTTAATTCCGGACCCGGTGTATCCGGTCTATATGGATACGAACGTGATGGCGGGAAGAAATATTGAGTACCTGGATGCCAATGTGGGCAACGGGTTTCTTCCCCTGCCTGAAAAAGGGCGGAAGGCCGATCTGATTTATCTCTGTTCGCCGAACAATCCCACCGGCGCCGTGTATAATAGAGAACAGCTCAAAGAATGGGTGGATTTTGCAAATGAACAGGGGGCGGTAATTCTTTTTGACGCCGCTTATGAGTCATTTATCCTGGAACCGGATCTTCCGAGAAGTATTTTTGAGATCGAGGGTGCCAAAACGTGCGCAATCGAATTCTGTTCCCTGTCAAAGCTGGCCAGCTTCACGGGAACACGCTGCGGTTACACGGTGATTTCCGATGAGCTTATACGGGAGGGAATGTCCATCAGAAAAATGTGGCTCCGCCGCCAGACAACGAAATTTAACGGCGTTTCCTATCCGGTCCAGAGAGCGGCCGAGGCGGCTTTTTCCCCGGAAGGATTAGAAGAATGCCGGAAACATCTCGACGTTTACCAGGAAAATGCCGGGGTGATAACACAGACGCTGACCGAACTTGGAATCTGGTATGTCGGCGGGAAGAATTCCCCCTATATCTGGCTTCAGTGCCCGAACGGGATGAAATCCTGGGATTTTTTCGACGAGCTGTTAGATAAAGCCCATGTGGTCGGAACTCCGGGAAGCGGGTTTGGAAAGAACGGAGAAGGATTTTTCCGGCTGTCCGCCTTTGGGACACTGGAAAATACCAGAGAGGCGATGGCGAGATTGAAAAGAATGTGGAGATAAAAATACATCACGGATAGGAAGAAAATAGACCGGAAGCACTTCCAATGAGAGAAAGCTGCTGAAACCGTTTAGACTGTACGTCTGGTTTCAGCGGCTTTTTTGCGTATCAGGGGAGGTTAAATAGTTACTGTTCACAGGCAATATTCCGCGAAGCGTGTTATTGTTCGCAGCACAGCTTCTTTTAGCTGGGGTGTGAACAGTAACGTTAAATAAGAACTGTTGGTATAAAAGGATGATTTAATAAACTATTATCTATTGACATTGGAGTACAAATATGTATAATCAGATTATACAAGATTAGCGAGTAAAAAAATACCTATAAAAAAGGTATAGATAAATTTGACATGACTGTCTGAAATTTGGGAAGGTTTGAAAAACAGAGTTGAGGAGGTGAACGATGTAGGAAAAGCAGAAAGCAGAAAGGAGAAAAGGGAAGTAAGAATGTAAAGCAAAAGGGAGGTGATGGAAGAGATGGTTGAGGCCGGTTTATGGCTAACGGTACAAGTGGATTGTGTATTGACGATGAGTCGGGAGAGTGCCTAATGAAAATTACAAATATTACATATGATTGTGTGGAAGTCCCATTTCCACAGGAGTTTCATCCTACCTGGTATCCTGGTAAAACAGAAAAGGGACAGGTAATCTTTGTTGTCCGTGTCCACACGGACGAGGGAATAACCGGTTATTCCTGCATGGAAGCCCCTCATGGAATACTGCCTATTGTCTGCGAGACAATGGAGTATGCCAAGACGATGGTGGTGGGGGATTCCCCATTTGATATTGAGAAGCTGATGCTGAAATTAAGGAATGTTGCCCGCATTGCCACCCGCCCCTGGGTGATTGAAAATGCCTGCTGGGATATTATCGGCAAGGCGGCAGGCCTGCCGGTTTACCAACTGCTCGGCGGCTGCCGGGATCGGATTCCGGTCTATGCGGCCTGGGGAGAGATCCGTTCCAATGAACAGCGGAAAGAGGATGCCAGGCATCTGGTGGAAAAGGGATTCAAGGCGGTCAAGATCCGCTTTTCGAATGAGAAGATGCGGGATGATATCGCCATTCTGGAAGCAGTCCGCGACGCAGTAGGGGACAAGCTGGAAATTATGGTGGATGCCAATCAGGGAACAGCCTGCGAACGGAATAACGGAGGTTTCCCACCGGTCTGGAGCTATTCGAGGGCCAGAGAAACGGCACGGGAGATGGAGCAGCTTAACTGTACATGGCTGGAAGAACCTCTGTGGCGATACGATTTTGACGGACTGGCAAGGCTGAATGACGAAGTTGATATTCCCATTGCAGGAGGGGAAATTAACATCGGCATACCGGATTTCAAAATTATGCTGGACAAAGGATGTTATGATATTTTGCAGCCAAACTGTACGATGAGCACTGGCATCAGCTATATCAGAAAGATTGCCGCAATTGCCGATAGTTACGGTAAAACGGTAAATCCGCATGCGTATATTCCGGGAATGGGCGTTCTTCAGACCATGCACCTGGTGGCGTCTTATCCAAACTTTACATGGCTTGAATACCCCTGTGATTCTCCTACACTTACTCCGGAAGCGTTCCAGGGGGTATTAAAGGAAAATTATCTGGTAGACAAGACCGACGGATGTATCCCAATGCCGCAGGGGTCTGGTTTTGGCATTGATATAGATGAAGAACTGGTAAAGAAATACAGCGTTATGAAACGGTGACAGGGGAAGGGTTCATTAGAAGAGAATAAGGAGGAAAAACTATGAGTACATTGACATTAATGGTAGTGGTACTGGTTGTTTATCTGGCGGCTATGCTGGGAATCGGCTTCCTTGGAAGGGGGACGGCGGACAACTTTAAGGATTACGTCACAGCGGCTAAAAAAGGTACCCTGCTGATGGTTTGCGGTTCCTATATAGGTTCGCACATCGGAAATGGTGTTGTTGTAGGCGGAGCCGAGTATGGAGCTCAATATGGAATTGGAGGAGCCTGGTTCGGTGTGGGCGCTTCCCTTGGATATATTGTATTTGCTTTTGTTGTTGCACGTAAACTGTACCGGGCGGACGCCCTGACGATCTCGGACGTTTTAAACCAGAGATACGGAAAACGTATTACCGGTACGATTTATGCGGTTGTTAACTGTTTCGCCGCCATGAGTATTATGGCCGGCCAGATTATAGCGGGCAGGAACCTGTTTTCCTACCTGGGCCTCAACCCGGTGCTGGGAGCAACTCTTGTCTGTATCGTTGTATTTATCTATGCAACCGTGTCGGGCCAGTGGGGTGTTATGATGACGGACGTAATACAGTCAATCGTAGTAGTGGCTTGTACGCTGCTGGCGATTCTGTATATGGCGGTAACAGGAGGATTTGGAATTATGAAAGAGGTTCTTCCGGCCAGCAGCTGGTCTATCATGCCGTTTGGAACAGAACAGTGGGTTATGATGTTGTTCCCATCTATGCTCTACGGCCTGGTATCCTGCGCGTCGTTCCAGAGAAATATTTCCGCAAAGGATGAAAAAACAGCCGTTTTATCTGCACTCTGGGGAGGACTTCTGCTTCTTCCGTTTGTCATTCTCCCTGTTCTGATTGGCATGTATGGACGGGCTCTGTTCCCGGATGCACCGGCCAGTAGCATCATGTTCCAGGTTATGCTCGAGGCATTTCCTTCATGGCTGGCGGCTATCCTGATTGCCGCACTGGTGGCTGCCGTTATGTCCACTGTGGATTCCCAGTTGATTTACATTACAGCTTCCTTTACAAACGATATTTACGTTGAGTACATTAACCACAAAGCAGATGATAAGACATTAAACCGGATCGCCCATGTAGTTACGTTTGTTGTAGGGTGTGTAGTTTTGTATCTGGCTTTGAATGCAAAAGAGATTATCTCCATGTTGTCCTATGCTTATACGTTCCTCTGTGCAGGAACTCTGGTTATGTTTGTCGGAGGAATTTTCTGGGGCAAGGCAACCAGGGCGGGAGCAGTTTCAGCAGCGGTAGTCGGAATCTTCTTTGTGGTACTTTACAAATTCTGTGGGGTTAACCTGCCGTACTCATCCGTATTCCCGATTCTGCCGTCCGCTATTGCATTTGTAGTTGTGAGCCTTCTTACCCAGTCACAAATGAAAACGGACGCTTAAAGAGGAGGGGCACACTTCGCGGAATACTGTCTCTGAATAGTTACAATAAAATACAGGATAGATAATAATTTGAGAGGAGATTGAACAATGGAAGAAGTTTTACTGTATGAAAGAGTGGGAAAAGTCGGAAAAGTGATTTTAAACAGGCCGAAAGTGCGCAATGCGCTGAACCGTGAACTTGTAGAAGGTCTGGGCCCGGCGATGCGTCAGGCGGACGAAGATCCCCAGACCAATGTGATTGTACTGTGCGCTGCCGGAGATAAAGCATTCACGGCAGGGTTTGATTTAAAAGAAAGTATCAGCAGCCCAATCGTGAATGTACCGGAGCGCAGAACGAATACACTGATGGAACTTAACAACTGGCGCACCATCTGGGAGGCGAAAAAGCCGGTGGTCGCATCGGTTCAGGGATACTGTATTGGCGGCGGTGTGTGGATGACGCTGATGTGCGATATGATTATTGCCTCGGAGGATGCAAAATTCGGCGAGCCTGAGCTGAAATATTCCTATGCAAACGACGTGCTGATCGAACCGTGGAAGATGACGATGAACAAGGTAAAGGAACTGGCTTTCCTGGGAGATTTCATGTCGGCTCAGGAGCTGCATGCGGCTGGTGTTGTCAACAGGGTGGTTCCATTAGAAAAACTGGAGGAAGAAACCATGAAACTGGCAAACCGTCTGGCCGAACAGCCTCCGGAAGCGATTCGCATGGTTAAATACGAAATCAATAAAACCTATGAGATGATGGGCATACGCAATGCGATGGATTTTGCGGCTGAAATCTTCAATCTGTGCCGCATCAATCAGGTACAGGAGCAGTCGGAATTCAATAAAATTGTAAATGAGCAGGGCCTTAAGGCCGCCCTGGCCTGGAAAGAAGCTCAGGAAGAGAAAAAATAAAATACTGTATGGAGGAGTCAGATGGCACTTTGGCAAGACTTGTATAAAGAGAAAACGATCACGGCCCAACAGGCCGCCGATATGATAAAAAACGGCGACCGAATTATGACGGGCAACAGAGACTGCCGCGCAGTGCTCCGGAAGGTGATGGAACGCCGTGATTTGCAGAATGTCTACTATTACGCTCCGATTATCAATTTTATGATGGAAGCAGAAAATCTGGGAAAAGGCTTCAGGCCGTCCACAAGCTTTTTAAACGGAAGCTCCCACCAGTATTTCTACGAAGACCGTCTGGACTACATACCAGGTGAATACTGGCTCTATGAAAAAATTGCCTCTGAAGGGCTGAACTGCAATGTGGCGTTTCTGGAAGTTACAAAGCCGGATGAGCACGGATATGTTTCAATGGGAACTTGTACCGATTTTATCCGTCAGGCGTGCAAAAATGCGGAACTGGTAATTGCGGAGACCAACACGGAATTTCCTTTTATCCATGGCAGTAATGTTATTCATATCAGCGAACTGGATTACATTGTAGACGAGGGGGAAAACTATCCGCTTCTGGTAGTGCCGGTTGACAATGACGGGGAGAATGCAGAAGTCTACCAGTCTATCGGCGGATATCTGTCGGAACTGATTCCGGATGAAGCAACCATCGAGGTAGGCCTTGGAAGACTCAATGCCGCTTCACTTATGTATCTGGAGAATAAGCATAATCTGGGGGTGCACACGGAAGTTTATGGAGACATCCTGATGAGGCTGACGGAAAAAGGGATTATTACCAATACCAGAAAGAGCGACAGGCCGGGGAAGGCCGTGTTCACCCAGATGGTGGGGACTCCTGAACTTTTTGACTGGTCGGATCACAATCTGGGCCTGGAAATCAACTGCTGCCAGGATGTGCTGAACCCGGGGACAATATACCGCCAGAATAAGATGACCGCAATTAACAACGCCGTGGAAATTGATTTGATGGGACAGGCCAATGCAGAGTTCCTGAAAGGGAAACAGTACAGCGGTCTGGGAGGCCTGTGTAATTTTGCTTCGGGAGCGGCGGCCAACCTGGAGGGGAAATCCATTGTTGTTCTGGAATCGGCCACCCGAAACGGAAAATATTCAAAAATCACCCCATCATTTAAACCGGGAACGCCGGTCAGCCTTCCGAGAACAGCCATTGAATATGTGGTCACCGAACAGGGAGTCGCAAAACTGGTTGGAAAGACACCGCCTCAGAGAACCAGGGAACTGATACGGATAGCACATCCCAAATTCCGCGAAAAGCTTACATTTGAGGCACAAAGGTTAGGACTGATATAATTAATTCTCTATATGAAAAGAGACGGAGAGGAAAAATCATGGGATTTCCTCTCTGTTTTCTCTCCTTTCACAATTATGGGGGTGAAGTGTAGAAAATGAAGAGCGTTCACAGAATATTCTGTGAACTATTTTCGAAAAAATAAGAAATATTGTTTGAATTTTCCGTTGACATTCAATTTTAAATATGTATAATTGGATTATACAAGTGTAATAAAATTCAAAACAAGATAAAATTGAAGAGGAAGGAGTGGCGTATGCCGATTTTATTAGAGGAAGATTATTCCTATCCCCGTCCTGAACTGTACCGGGTGCAGCAGATATTTGACAGGACTGCATTGCCGGAAGTGGAAGCGGCTCTGGAACGTGAATTAGCAAAAGAGAGCATTGCAGCAAAAATCCACCCGGGTATGAAGGTAGCCGTCGCAGTCGGAAGCCGTGGAATTAAGAATCTGTACCTGATTGTAAAGACAGTGGTAGAGGACTTAAAGGCCAAAGGAGCCAGTCCTTTTATTGTTTCGGCCATGGGAAGCCATGGAAATGGTACGGAAGAAGGGCAGAGAGAAGTTCTTACAAGCTACGGAATTACGGAAGAAAATCTTGGAGTCAAGGTAGTCACGACGGTGGATGTCAACTATCTGGGTATGACCCCATCAGGTAAAAAAGTCTATTTTGACAGGGCGGCCATGGAGGCCGATGCAATCATTCCCATCAACCGTGTCAAGCTGCATACGGATTTTGTAGGAGATTTACAAAGCGGATTGTGTAAGATGCTGGTGATTGGGCTGGGTAACCAGATAGGCTGTTCCTCCATTCATGAGGAAGACCCTGATGAATTTGCAGCGATTATAGAGGACGCCGCCGGACTCATTCTTGAGAAATGTAAAGTAACCTATGGGATTGCGTCAATTGAGAATGCGTATGATGAGACGTTCATGGTGGAGGCAGTTCCTGCTGAAGGATTGATAGAACGGGAGAAAGAGCTGGTTAAGATCGCCAGGACCAAAATGCCGATATTAATTCCGCCTAAAATCGATGTACTGATAGTGGAGGAGATTGGAAAGAACATCTCAGGGGCCGGTTACGATCCTAATATATTAGGTAAAAGTTCTGTACTAAAGCAATTCTGTCTCCCGGTTCCGGAAATTAAGCGAATGGTTTTATTGGGAGTTACACCGCAGTCGCATGGGAATGCCATAGGAGTTGGGCTTTTTGACGTGACGGTAAAGGAGGTATTTGAGCAGCTGGACTATGAGGCCATGTATGCCAATGCCGTTGCCTGCCGGTGTATCGAGGACTGCCGTGTGCCGTTAGTGGCGGCCGATGAGGACGAAGCGGTCCGCGTGGCAATCAAGTGTATTAGAAACGTAGAAAAAGAACATCTGCGCATTGTAAAGATTAAGAATACACTGGAGCTGGAATATATCGAAGTTTCAGATGCCGTGTTGAACGACATCAGGGAAGATGAAAGAATCAGGATAGTATAAACGGATTAATCCGTCAAATAAAATTATAAAAAGAAAAAATTAAGGAGGAGGTTTTTATGAAACTGACACAGGAACAGCAGGATATGCTGGATGGAAAGTATGGGAAAGGAACCGCATACGCCATGAAGATTCAGGTGGCCATCGGTGAGTGCTTTGACGCTCCAAGGATGGTGCCGATTACAAGGGCTCACGTGGCGCTTTCCAATCAGGAAGCCGATTTGTGGTTCTGCGAAAAATTACTGAGCGAGGGCGCGAAGTGCCGTATTGCCCCAACCGTCAATCCTGGATTCTGCTATGACTTCTTTACAAAGAGAGATATGGTGGATCCGAAATTTGCCGACTTAATGCAGAGAACCCATAATGCCTATAAGGGAATCGGAGCTCAACTTACATATAACTGCACGCCGTATATTGACACGAATGTTCCAATGTATAAAGAAGTGATTGCATTCTCAGAGTCCAGTGCAACTCCTTACGTCAATTCGGTATGGGGGGCGAGAAGCAACCGTGAGGGAGCCAACAGCGCGCTCTGTGCTGCCGTAACCGGTTTTGTACCGGAATATGGTCTTCTACTGGATGAGAACAGAAAAGGCAATATTCTCGTAGAGGTAGAAGCCGACATGAAGACGGCCTACGATTACCATATCCTGGGTATGTTAGGGAAGAAGATTGGTGAGGGAATTCCAGTATTCACCGGACTTCCCAAAGAAACCATCACGAAGGAAGCGCTCAGGAACCTGGGAGCAGAACTGAATACATCGGGAGCCTACGGCATGTACCATATCCTCGGCGTAACACCGGAGGCGCCGGATCTCACGACCGCTTTCGGCGGCAAAGAGCCGGAGAGAAAGGTGGTAATCACAAACCAGGATATGGAAGATATCCTGGAAGAGATTTCCCTGGAAGGAAACCGCCCCATCGATTTTGTCATGTTTGGATGTCCGCATTTTACACTGGATGAGGTAAAACATATTGCCGAAAAGATCGAAGGAAAGAAACTGGAAAAAGAAATGTGGATCTTAACCTCCAGCCTTGTAAAAGAAATGGCGGAGAGGATGGGATTAGACGAGATTATTACGGAAGCAGGCGGATTTATTGTGCCGGATTCCTGTCCGGATCAGCCATGCTGGCGCCATCTGAACGGAAAAGTGGGTGTAACGGAGTCTCCGAAGTGCGCGTACTATCCGCAGAGAAGAGGGATCCACTTTGTCATCCGCGATTTAGATACATGTATAGAAGCGGCATTAACAGGGGAGGTAAAATAAAATGAAAAAATACAGCTGCCATAAAATATCGGAAGGTTCTGCAGAGGCGGAGGCAATCGTTTCAAAGGATCACATTATGTTCTATCTGATGAACCCTGAAACAGGGGAGGTTATTGAGAAGGCCCACGATCTGGAGGGAAGATCGGTGGCAAAGAAAGTGCTGATATTCCCGGGTGGAAAGGGAAGTTCTGTAGTTCAGGCAGATGGTTTATACCAGCTTAAGATGCATCAGAACATGCCGGCTGCGATGATTGTGCAGTTCCCGGAGACCGTTCTTGTATCGAGTGCCATTATCATGGAAGTGCCGATGGTGGATAAGGTTGACCCGGCTTTTTATGAGGATGTAAAGGATGGGGATATAATCAGAGTGGATGCCGATAATGGAATTATAGAGATATTGTAGTTTTTAGAATTATTTCCAATAATGTTGTGTACTGTTTATTAGAGCCACAATAATAGTCAAAACTGTAAACAATCATGATAAGACACCTTTTTAAGCAGAATGTATTTTCAAACACGCTCTGGACAGGTGTCTTATTTAATAGTAAAATGATCATAATTAATCAGGCGTATGGATACCATTTTTAATTTGTATTGTTATTGCCGAAAAGATTTATAAAATTTTCAGACAAGGAATTATGTGAATGGGCGAACAGAAGAGTTTATTAAGAAAAACGCAGAAGCCGAGCTACGTACAGATGGCTTATGATGGAATCAAAAATCTGATTATTGAAGAGGAGATAAGCCCGGGTGAGTTATTAAGTGAGAATCAGCTGGCCGCTTATCTGAACATGAGCCGGACACCTGTGAGGGAGGCGATACGCCGCCTGCAGGCAGAGGGATTCCTGGAATCCAGGAAAGGTCTGGGAACCTTCTTAAAGCCACTCACATCAAAGGATGTAAGAAATATATATGAGGTCAGGGAGGCGCTCGAATTAATTGCCTGCGAGACTTCGATTTTTCAGATTACCGACGAAGAGATAGAAGAAGTAAGGAGCAGCCTTCAGTCCCTACTTGACCGGCACGCAGCCGGTGAAGAGATAGACAGGATGGAATTCAGCAAGCTGGACAGTCAGTTTCACGATTTGATTGTCCAGAAATCAAATAACGGATATATTAAAATCCTGATGGATCAGATTTATTTTAATGTAGATCGCTACAGAGTTATTTCGTACAGTATATCCCTCGATTTGGAGGAGAGCACGAAACAGCACCTGGATTTGCTGGACTGTCTGAAAGAGAGGGATCTTCAGAAATTGAAGACGGCGCTCAGCGCGCACCTGGAATGGTCCCTGGAACTGCTTTTGAAACATCTGGAGCTTTAGCGCTGTAGAAAGGAAGAGAGCAATGAAAATTGTAATATTAGACGGATATGTAAAGAATCCGGGTGATTTAAGCTGGAAGCGTTTTGAGGAGCTGGGAGAATTAAGGATTTATGACAGGACTCCCGCCGACGATGTGGATTTAATTATTGAGAGGATAGGAGATGCGGAGGCTGTATTGGTATCCAACGTACCATTGACCGGGAAGGTAATTGAAAGTTGTCCCTCTATCCGTTACATCGGTTTATTGTCAACCGGATATGATGGTATCGATATTGCCGCGGCCAGGGAGAAGAATATCCCTGTATGTAATATCCCGACCTATGGAACCAACTCGGTTTCCCAGTTTACGATCGCTCTGCTGCTGGAAATTTGCAGCCGCGTCGGCCATCACGGAGACGCCGTGAGGGAGGGAAGATGGGGGAATCAGCCGGATTTCTGTTTCTGGGATTACCCGCTTATTGAGCTGTCGGGAAAAACTATGGGTGTTGTAGGCTTTGGACGGATTGGACAGAGGACGGCCGCCATCGCCGCTGCAATGGGAATGAAGATTCTCTATAACGACGGTTTCAGGAAGCCGGAACTGGAGAACGAGAATGTGAAGTTTGCGGAGCGGGAAGAACTGTTACGGGAATCCGATGTCATCGCTCTCCATTGTCCGTTATTCCCGGATACCAGGGGAATGATCAACCGGGAGACAATCGCAGGGATGAAGGACGGAGTCATTCTGCTGAACAGTTCCAGAGGAGCCCTTATTGTGGATGAAGACCTCGCCGAAGCGCTGAACAGTGGAAAAGTGTATGCAGCAGGCCTGGATGTCGTCTCGGAGGAACCGATATCCATGGAGAATCCTCTGCTTACTGCGCAAAACTGCATCATCACCCCGCATATTGCGTGGGCGGCCAAAGAGAGCAGGGCAAGACTTCTGGAGACAGCGGCTGATAATCTGGCGGCTTATGCGGCCGGAAAGCCGGTAAATCAGGTGAATTAAGAACAGAGCAGTAATAAAGAAAAGAGCATCAATAGAGAAAAGAGGAGCAATATGGCCAAAAGCCGTTTGCTCCTTTATTGAAGGCGGTGACCTGGCCGGGGAGTGTGCGGGCAACGTTTTGGGAGGTGGTTCGGATGGATATAAAAGTTCTTAAATATTTTGTACAGGTTGCCCGGGATCAGAGTTATACGCGGGCTGCGGAGCGCCTGTATCTGTCCCAGCCGGCATTGAGCAAGCTGATAAAGAAACTGGAGCGGGAACTGAAAGTGCCGCTTTTCCGGGTTCAAAAGAGCGGAGTTTATTTGACGGACTATGGGGAGCAGTTTTATCAGCGTGTCGTGCCAATCATTGCGGAGTTTGACTCACTGTCCGCCTTTGTTGAGACCATGCATTCGGCGCCGGTTGGGAAACTGAAACTGGGTGTTACCCCGATGATAGCATCTCTTTATGTGGTTGACATTGTGACAAATTTTAACAGACAGTGGCCGGATATTGAATTACAGCTGATAGAGGATGGGAGCCGGAGGCTGAGAAAGATGCTTCTTGACGGCAGTTTGGATCTGGCCCTCGGGATTACAGGGGAATCCTTTCCGGAACTGGAGGATACCGTCCTGTTTGAGGATGAGATGGTTGTGATTGCATCCGTAGAAAATCCGCTGTCCCGGTATCCGTGCGTTACATTCGAACAACTGGAGCATCAGAAATTTAATCTTTATACTTATTCATCCGCTTTGTCCCAGCAGATTACAGAACGCTGTGTGAAGGCCGGATTTATCCCAAAAGTGAATATATCCAGCTCCAAGGTCAATTTTATGCTCCAGATGACGGAGTGCGACAGGGGAATCTGCATTCTGCCACGTCCCTATGCCGTACAGAGTCATTTAAGTCCCGGGGTGACAATTATTCCCTTAAAGGAGAGATTCCCGTGGGAGGGAACTCTGATGCAGAATAAAAATACGTACAAAACTTATATTATTAAGCTGTTTGAGCGGTTTGTAGTGCAGTATTTTGAACAGAGAAGACAGCTGCAGGAGACAGACGGATAACAGAATAAAGGAAAAGAACAGATGGAACTTCCGGGCAATGACGGCCGGAGGTTCTTTTTTTATACCGAAACCGTTGCTTTCCCGATCCGGATGCATGTTTATAGACTTATGACAAAAAGTTATAGTTCAAATGATTTATAGATCGTGTACTTATAAAACATTGTAATATATGATTTAACTACATAAATCATTTTGGCTTATTTTGGTGAGTCAGGCAAACGCTATAAGGAGGGGAAAACACATGAAAAAAACAGGTACTCGGATTTTTATGTTAACTATTTTAGCAGCAATGCTCGGCGGGTTAAGCGGCTGTGGGGGCTCGGGAAGCGCTTCGTCGGCGAAAACCGATGCGGAAACTACGAAACAATCGGCGGGGGAACAGGGGGCATCCGGGGAGACAACGCTTGAAAAGACGGATTTAACATGGGGAACCGGCACCCTGGGAGGCACGATTCAGCTGATGGGGACAGCATGCGCTTCCGTTCTTCAGGAGAAGATACCGAATATGACCGTCACGGTACAGGCAACAGGCGGTTCCATTGAGAATTGCCGTCTGCTGTCTTCCGGTGACATTAACATTGGACATACCACACAGATGTATGACGCCTATGTGGGACAGGGGCCATTTGCGGAGGACGGAGCCAATGATAAAATCCTTGCGCTGATGGATTTGTATGATGTAGAGAGCGTGGCGATTGTACTAGATAAGAGCAGTATCCAGTCACTGGAAGATTTGCAGGGAAAGACCGTAGTCCTGGGGCCTTCCGGTTCCGGAATCGCATCGATGGCCACGGCGCTTATGTCGGCCTATGGCTACGATGACAGCAACTGTAAGATGCTCAATCTGGCCAATGATCAGGCTGTGGACGCACTGAAAGACGGAACCGTGGACATGATTTGGGGCTTCTGCAGTGCGAAAGTACCCGCGTCCTATCTGGAATCACTTTATACGACGGTTGACTGCCGGGCGCTCCCTCAGGATCCGGAAAAAATTGAACTGGCCTGCAGCAAGAGCAAGGACTTTTTCCAGTCCGTCATTGCGGGCGGAACACTGCCGTTTGTAGAAGGCGATTACGTTAATATGGCTGCTCCGGCTGAGCAGTTTGCTTCTGCGGCGATGAGTGAGGAAGTTGCCTATACATTTGTAAAAACAATCTGTGAAAATGTAGATTCACTGGAGAGCTACTATGCCCCCGCTAAATGCATTACCGCTGAAAACGCACTTCACGGCCTGCCTAAAGAAGTACCGCTCCATCCGGGCGCCGCAAAATATTTTAAAGAGGTGGGTGTATGGGATGACGCTTATACAATCGGCCAGTAAAAAGGGAACCGGGTAAAGGAACCATATTATAACGGGAAACCCGGACCGCCGGACCGGATGTCCGGGTTTTTCACCAGATTAAAGAAAGGAATTTTACATGGAAAACAAAATAAGCAAAATTGCAGGTAAGATTTTTCCTGTTGCGGCTTTTGCTATGAGTGTTTACCATCTCTGGCAGGTGATGATACCGACCATGGATCCCACCAAGCATATGGATATCCACCTTGCTTTTGCACTGGCGCTGGTATTTTTGAGCGCAATGACAATCAAAGAAGATAAGAATCCGCGCCGCGTGTATTTGTCACAAATAGCAAGCATCTGCTTTTTAATAATGGCCCTTGTTTCCACCGCCTATATCTTTGTAAACTTTGAAGCTCTGCTGAACAGGGCGGGCAGATACACGGGAATGGACACCATCATCGGACTGCTTATGATTTTGGCCGTCCTGGAGGCCACGCGGCGTACCTATGGGCTGCTTCTGCCGGGGCTGGTTGTTATTTCCCTGCTGTACGGACACTTTGGGAAATTTCTGCCAGGACTTTTTCATCACGGTGGATACAGCTGGCCAAGGCTGATCGCCAGCGTTACCACATATCTGTATGGAATTTTTGGAACGGTCCTGAATGTTTCGGCCACCTATATTGTTCTGTTCATGATTTTTGGAGGCCTGCTGGAATCCAGCGGCGCGGGACAGTTCTTTATTAATATTGCGATTGCCATCGGCGGAAAAACACGTTCCGGCGCGGCGCAGGCAGCGGTAATCGGAAGCGGCCTGGTTGGTTCCATCAACGGAAGCGCCGTGGCAAACGTGGCCTCCACCGGCACATTTACAATCCCGATGATGAAGGACAGGGGATACGAGCCGCATTACGCGGGCGCCATCGAGTCGGTCGCATCGACAGGCGGCATGATTATGCCTCCCGTCATGGGAGTCGGAGCCTTTATTATGGCCGGGATTATCGGAGTTCCCTACGCTAAGATTGCACTCTGCGCATTGCCGGCGGCGCTTATGTACTATGTAACGACAGGAATTTCCGTACATATGCGCGCACTGCGCTGCGGATTCAAACCTCTTCCGGACGAAATGATTCCGGATAAGAAGAAGCTGATGAAGGAGGATGGAATCTTCTTTCTCCCACTGCTGGCAATTATTGTCCTTTTGATTTCAGGAACCTCGGTAATGCGAAGCGCATTTCTGGGCTGCGTGATACTGGTCATCTGCTATGCGGTGAAAAATTCGCTGCACAACCCGAAATTTATTTTCACCCGTCAATTCTGGGGATTTTTATACAACGGCCTGGTAAGCGGGGCCAAAAGCGCTATGACGGTTGCAGCGGCCTGTGCGGCGATGGGAATTGTCACACAGATCTTCGTCATGACGGGTCTTGCCATGAATATTGTATTCTTTATTAAAACACTTTCCGGCAGTGTGGGCCTGGTTGCACTGATTCTGACCATGGCGGTGACAATCCTGTTCGGTATGGGGGTCCCGACGACGGCCGCTTATGTTCTGGTGGCATCCCTTGCCGGCAGTGTCCTGGTGGAACTGGGATTTGACAAGCTTGCCATCCACCTGTTTATTTACTATTATGCGGCTCTGGCAAACATCACGCCGCCGGTCGCCAGCGCAGCCCTGGTCGCCTCGAAGATTGCCAAGGCAGACTATTTTAAGACCTCGGTCACGGCCACAAGGCTGGGACTTCCCGGATTTATACTGCCGTTTATGTTCGTATACCACCAGGAACTGCTGCTGCAGGGAAATGTACTGTCGATTGTTTCTATCATATTCTCCAGCTTTGTAGGTCTGTTCTGCATGTGCGCCTGTTTTGAAGGATTTGTGTTCCGCAAACTGAATCCGCTGGAACGGATACTGATGGCGGTCTGCGCAGTCTGCGGCATCTGGCCGGGAATCAAGACCGATCTTATCTGTTATGCGATATTCATTGTGGTGATAGGCGGCCAGTATATACAGAGCCGGAGACTGAAGAAAAACAAGACGTTGACTACTGATGATGTTGATTGATGAACCAGTCAATGAATTTGAATGAATATAGGAAGGAGTTGTTATAGAATGAGAGCATTAATTATTGACCGGGTTTCCGAGGTGATCGCCACGGGGCTGCGTGAACGCGGAGTAGAGGTGGATATTAAGATTCTGCCGGCTGTGGACGAACTGAAAGAACTGCTCCCGGATTACGACCTTTTAATTATGCGCGTTGATCCGAAAATAGGCAGGGAGGTACTGGATGCGGCGGCGAAACGGGTTAAGATGATAGCGGTCTGTTCAACGGGAACCAATCATATCGACCTGGAGTATGCGGCGCAACTGGGAATCCGTATTCTGAATGCGCCGGGTATCAACTGCAATGCGGTAGCGGAGCTGACGATATCAAAAATGCTTGATTTATCCCGTTTCACGATGGAAGGGGACCGAGAGGTACAGGAGGAACGCATCTGGAACAAATACAAGTACACCGGCCATGAATTAAAAGGCCATGTACTTGGCCTTGTGGGCCTCGGAAAAATCGGAAGCCGGGTTGCCCATCTGGCGCAGGCCTTTGACATGAAGGTGTTAGCCTACGATCCTTATGTGGATGCAGCGGCAATGGAGGAAAAGGGTGTTACCAAAATCGAAACGCTGGGAGAACTCTGCGCCGCCTCCGATTACATAAGCGCCCACACACCGCTGACCGACGAGACGCGTGGAATGATCTCGACGAAAGAATTTGAGCAGATGAGAGATGGAACAATCCTGATTAACTGCGCCAGGGGCGGAGTCGTGGACGAATCTGCGGCCAAAGCGGCTCTGACAAGCGGCCGGCTTGCCGGTTTCAGCACGGATGTGCTGGAAAATGAGCTGGCGGGAAAAGGATTGGGCGACAATGCAAAACTGGAATCCGAACTGTTTGGCTCAAAGGGATTTACCGTCAGCCCGCATATCGGCGGCAGCACCCATGAGGCATACGACGGGATAGGGGAACACATTCTGAGCGGGGTTGTGGAATTCTATGGGCTGGATGACAAGGTAAGATAATCAAACACAAAATGAAATAGGACTGAGAAAATATATGAGGAGGAGTACAGGGATGGAAGTAAGAAAAAAGGTGACGCTGAGCTATATTCTGGAGAAGAAGGCGAAAGGGGAGAAGCTGGCGAGAACGGCGCTCTATGATTATCCGATGGCCGTATTAGCGGAGGAAGCCGGAATTGAGATTATCAATATGGGTGATTCCATTGCAACCGTTATGCTGGGACACAAGACGACAAATGAGGCGGATTTGAATATTATGATTGAGCACGCAAAGGCAGTGCGCGCAGGAACGCCAAGCGCATTTATCATGGGAGATATGCCGTTCCTTTCCTATCAGATCAGCGACGAGGAAGCCATAAGAAACGCCGGACGCTATATCCGTGAGGCAGGCATGGACTGCGTTAAAATCGAGGGCGGCATGGAAATCGCCCACACTGTTGCGGCGCTGACAAAGGCAGGTATCCCTGTCATTGCCCATACGGGACTGACCCCGCAGAAGGCGCTTCAGCAGGGAGGATACAAAACCCAGGGACGCGACATGATGGCGGCGGTTGAGCTGATCAAAGAAGTAAAGGCATTTGAGGAGGCGGGAGCCATCGCAATCGTGGTGGAAGCAGTACCGGCCGAGGTTGCCAAGATTATTTATGAGCGCAGCAACATCCCGATCCTGGGAACAGGATGCGGACCTTACAGCGACAGCCCGATGATTAATTTTTATGATTTACTGGGCTTCTATGAGAAAAATGCGAAGTTTGCAAAAAAATATGCCGACGTAAGAGGAATAATCCTGGATGCAGTGGGCCGTTTCGTAGAGGAGTGCCATGACGGCACCTACCCGGCCCCGGAGCACTGCTATAAGATGAAAGCGGGCGAGGAAGAAAAACTTCAGGAACTTTTGAAAGAGCAGGGAGTTTAGATGGCATTTCTGTTGAGAGGAGAGCCGGTCGCGGAAAATGTGCGCCGGAGAATCGGGAAAAAATGTGAAATCCTTCAGAAAAGGGGAGTGGTTCCCACCCTTGGAATTGTTCGGGCCGGCAGCAGGGGAAACGACATCGCCTATGAGCGGGGCGCAATGAAACAGGCGCAAAAGCTGGGAATAAAGGTAAAGCAGATTACGCTTGCAGAAGAAATTTCCGGAGAAGAACTGTGCCGGGTGCTGCAAGAAATCAATACGGATTCCAATATTCACGGCTGTCTGATATTCCGTCCGCTGCCAAAACGGTTCAATGAGGCGAAAATACTGGAGATTCTCAAACCGGAGAAAGATGTGGACGTCATAACAGCAGCCTCCATGGGCAGGATGGTCACGGGGGCGTATAATGAATACGCTCCCTGTACGGCGGCGGCCTGCCTGGAACTTCTGAAGTATTATCAGATCCCTCTGAAGGGCAGAAGAGTAACCGTAGTAGGCAAAGGAATTAATGTAGGCCTGTCGATTTCCCTGCTTTTACTGAACGAGGAGGCGACAGTATCCGTCTGCCATATATTTACGGCACCGGAGGAAGTAAAACGTCTCTGCAATGAAGCGGACGTGCTTGTATCCGCGGCGGGATGCGCCGGGTTGATTGGGGCGGAACATGTACGTCCGGGGCAGATTGTGATCGATGTGGGCGTAAATATGGGAAACGATGGAAAGACGTGCGGCGACGCAGATTTTAATGCGGTTGAGCCGATAGTGGAAGCTATTACACCGGTTCCCGGCGGCGTTGGAGCCGTCACATCCTGCATCCTGATGGAGCATGTGGTGGATGCGGCTCTCCGGGAAACAGAGGATCCGTCAGAAGATGCCTGAACATAGTTTCCCCTGCACCAAATTTTAAATAACAACGAAAAGCACGCTCCGCGGACTTTTCATTGCCACCCAATAAAAAAGTCTCAGAGCCCGGCAGGTAAACCGGTATACTCTGAGACTTTTCTATGTTTAAATGGTGGAGGAGTATTTCACTTTATAAATTGCAAGTTGTTTATAGTAATTGCGCTGTGGTGCTAAAATTATTTACCAAAGTATCTGTTTAACAGACCTTCAAATGCTCTGCCGTGACGGGCCTCGTCTCTGGCCATTTCATGAACTGTGTCATGGATTGCGTCAAGGTTGGCAGCTTTCGCACGTTTTGCAAGGTCAAACTTACCTGCTGTAGCGCCGTTCTCAGCTTCTACACGCATCTCAAGGTTTTTCTTTGTGCTGTCTGTTACTACTTCGCCGAGTAACTCTGCAAATTTAGCAGCATGCTCAGCCTCTTCGTAAGCAGCTTTTTCCCAGTATAAACCAATCTCAGGATAGCCTTCTCTATGAGCAACTCTTGCCATTGCAAGATACATACCAACTTCTTTACATTCGCCTTCGTAGTTAGCTCTTAAGTCCATCATAATATCTTCACTTGCGCCCTGTGCTACGCCTACAACGTGCTCAGCGGCCCAACTCATATCTGCTGCCTGCTCTTTGAACTTCTCAGCCGGTGCATTACATACTGGACATTTCTCCGGAGCTGCTTCACCTTCATGAACATAACCACATACCATACATACAAATTTCTTCATCGTTAATCTCTCCTTTTCTTTACATATATTAATATTAATTTAATTGGTGTTGTGTCTATCAGTAATCAAAATCAATAATGATAATGATTACTGATATTAAGATACCACAACTTGTTTCATCTGTCAATACAGATTTTAAAGATTTTTTTAAATATTACTGGCCGGATGCAGAAGAGCAGTCACCGCAGGTACCATAGAAGAAAATAGTGTGATCTTCAATCGTTCCATTAACATGCTTGCCCGCTTCTTCCTCCAGTCCCTTTGCCGCATTCATAGAGATATCCATGATTTTTCCGCACTGTTTACATACGAAGTGGTAATGAGGGGAGGTATCATAATCAAAGTGGTCAGTTCCATCCCCACAGGAAAACTTGCGTATTTCGCCTAAATCCACCAGGAGATTCAGATTCCGGTACACGGTACCAAGACTGATATTGGGAAACTGTTCCCGGATGCAGGTGTATAAGGCGTCAGCGGTAGGATGATCCTTACGCCCCATCAGGCAGGTTTTAATGGATTCCCTTTGGCGGCTGTACTTGAGTGTTTTCATAAGCAGCCTCTCTTATTGTGATATTAATAATAGTTACTGTTTATATTATGATCCATTCAAGCAGATTTGTCAAATGTTTTTTATTGTTTTACTTTCAATGGCGTCCTCATTTTCTCCTTAATTACTGGAGTGAGGCATATACTGATACATGCACATAGCAGTCTTAGAAACCGGCATAGTCTGTAAAATAATATGCCCTGGCCCCGTAATCACGGTATTAAAAAAGCCTTCGCCGCCAAACAGCATATTTTTTGCCCCCTTTACGGCCTGCAGATCAATGGAGCAGGTTTCGGTCATGGCGGCAAGATAACCGGTATCAATAATCATCTTTTGGCCTGGCGCAAGATCATATTCCACCGCAGCCCCGTCAATTTCAAGGAACGCAGTACCCTGGCCGGACAGCTTCTGCATAATAAAACCCTCGCCGCCGAAGAAACCGGCGCCGGCTTTCTTCTGGAAGAAAACAGAGAGGTCAACCCCAGCTTCAGCCGCCAGAAACCCTGCTTTCTGTACAACAAGTGCAGAATTGGGAGTAATATCAACAGCTCTGATAGAACCGGGGAAAGAAGAAGCAAACGCGATCATCCCGTTGCCGCCGCGGGCCGTATAGATATTCTGAAACATATTCTCACCCGAGAACATCCGCCCAAACATCTTCCCAATCCCACCCCCGGAAGTATTCATCTCCATATTAGGACTCATCCAGCACATAGCCCCGCTCTCATTAAACATAGACTCCCCATTCTCCAGCGAACAGATAACAACAGGAAGATTCCCGCCCTTAATTTCATACTGCATAAAAGACCTCCTTATAATATGTAAAGATAATAAAAAGTTAAAAATAAAAGCATACTGACATTATAGCAGAAAAAGAAGCAGGAAGAGAGAAATTAAGAAAATGGTAAAAAAGAGCTGGTAAAAAGTTACTGTTCACTCCGTGCCCAGTAACACGCTGCGCGATGCACAGAAACGGCAAAAAACGCTGTTGATTGTAATGAAAAGTCCGCATCGCGCATTTTTCGTTGCGTCGCGCCGCAACCCTCGGGTTTTCTGTGACTTTCGCTACGCTCCACTCACAAAATACTACCTGTGGACAGAAACGGTAAAAAGCGTCAGCAAAAGCCATAAAAAGAAAAAAACTGGATTGAGGAGGGGGGAGGTGGTATAATGTACGCGTAAGCAAAGAGCAGGGCCACCAAATATCCAGAACACAATTTGTCTGGGAGCCAGCTCACAAGCAAATTGTGTTCTGGATATTTGGTGATAGGGCGAATGCCCGTGAGTGAGATGGAGCGAAGCGGAATCGAACTCCCCTGCGGAGTAGAGGAACGCCCCAGAAACTCCCGGGAGCCAGCTCACAAGCAAATTGTGTCTTGGATATTTGGTGATAGGGCGAATGCCCGCGAGTGAGATGGAGCGAAGCGGAATCGAACTCCCCTGCGGAGTAGAGAGAAGCAACATTCCCCCCACAGCGTCCCTGGGCCCCGTCCCAGGCAGCATCCCCCCCATCCCCCCCTCTCACGCTTACCCCCCAATCCCACCCCAAGGAGGATCCCCGAATGAGCAAAAAACAAATCCGTCAAATCATCACCGATTTAACCGAACGGCTGTGCCGAAAAGAATTCCTGGAGGAATCAGGGCTCAGCAAGAAAAACATTCTGATGTTAATGAATAAAGAACACTGGGAGGAGCAGCTCACGCGTCTCATCCCGATTAAAAAGCGGGTTTCCTGCCGCACGGTATACGAAATCTGTGAGGAGCCCCTCGCGCTCTTAGGACGCGAACCCGAAGAGGGCTGGATGAAATTCACTTATCAGTATGTCTGCCACATTCTCTATCCCGATGAGGCATTCACGGAAGCCACGGGCAGATTCTCGGCCGGGGCCTTATTCTACCTGGAAGTTCTCCAATATTTCTTCGATATGGAGCGGGAGGTAATTCCTTTTGATTCCCTCTATGATTTTGGCTTCCTGAGCGATGAAGAAGCGCATAAATTTGAATCATTCGAGGAATATATCCGGTTTAAAAATACATTTGCCAAAGAATATATCTACGAAATGATGCGTTTGAACGCGGAGGTAACTCCGTTCAGAACGTTGGAACATATTGCAGGAGTCCACTATGTGGCCATGACGGTCGGACGGGGACTTGCCGAAGCGGGGCTGCCAATCGATTTGACACTGACTTCGGGAGCTGCCGCAGGCCATGATCTCGGTAAATTCGGCTGCAAGCCCAACGAGCGTGTGCCTTATCTTCACTATTATTATACAAACCAGTGGTTCAACAATCACTCCATGGAATATACCGGCCATATTGCGGCCAACCATTCCACCTGGGATCTGGAGCCGGAGAACCTGTCGGTGGAATCCCTGGTCTTAATCTACTCCGACTTCCGGGTCAAACAGAGCCGCGGCGAAGACGGACGGGAAATCACCTATATCTCCAGTCTGGACGAGGCGTTCAATGTCATCCTTTCCAAGCTGGACAATGTGGATGAGACAAAGCTGAACCGGTACCGTTTCGTCTACTCCAAGCTGCATGACTTTGAGGACTACATGCGCTCACTGGGAGTCGATGTAAACCTAGACGGCCACCCGCAGAAACGCGCCGCCCTTCCCGATATTTCACTCAGAAATACGGAGCAGACGATAGAATCCCTGGTATTTATGGGAATTGAACATAATATCGAGATCATGCACCGCATGGCTGCGGAACGGCAGTTCGGAAACCTGCTGGAGGCGGCCAGGAGCGAAAAAAGCTGGAAGAATATTCGTGCATACCTGAATATTTTTGAAGAATATTTCACCTATACAAACGACAAGCAGAAAGAGCAGACACTGGGATTCCTTTATGAACTCCTGATGCACAGAGAGGGCGATATCAGGGCTCAGGCCGCGAAGCTTCTCGGCCATGTCATTGCCCAGTTCAATGCAGGATACCGGAAAGAGAGACCGGCCGATATGCCAGATATTGCCGAAGCCAGGGTGATGGAACTGTGGAATGAATATCTGGAAATGATCATCCGTCCCGACCACAAGCTCACTGTCCAGCAGAAACGCCGTATACGCTATAACCTGAAGGTGGTTCTGGATTCAATCGTAGAGTATGCGGGTGCCGCGGACTTCCATCATTTTCTCCGGGCATTTTTAAAGTGGTATGAGAGGGGAGAGGAACTGGAACCGGGGGAGGCCTTTGTCCTTCTCGACACGGTGCACTTTATGCCGTTTGAACAGTTTAACGAGGAAGAACTGGGCCGCGTCGGAAACTTTGCGGTTTACGAGGCCGGGGCGGACGAACTGGAGGTTCGGATTGCCGCGTGGAGGGCGTTTAAGCTGATTACGGCATACCAGCCGGCCCATCCATGCTGTGAGGCGATCGCTGAGTGCGTGATGAATGCGACCGTGGAAGGAAACATTACAATGACATTCCTTCAGTACCGCGTTTTAAACAATCTGGGTTACGATACGGAGCTTCAGCAGAAAGAGCTTTACGAGCGGGACGTGGTTTCCGATATTTTTCTGGATAACCTGAAGACGTCTACACCCTGGATCATCAAGGCGGTTAACATAAAACTGCTGGTAGATCAGATAGACCACGGGAAATATGAGCACATTCTCCACATTGCCGCCCATTTTTCCAACCTGATCAAAGTCAGTGAGCACGTTGTCGTGCGCCACGATGCGGGCCAGGCGCTTTTGCGGATTATCGAACTTCTGACGCCGGATCAGCGGAACGAAATTTCCGTCGAGCTGGTGAAAGGCCTGGAGGTGGGAGAATATGAATTCTCCAAATACATTCCCCGCTATCTGGGAGAGTCGGCCCTGTGGCTGCCGCCCGAGCAGCTTGATGAGATCCTGGTGTATCTGAGCAGCCTGATGGCCAGCCCCAACGACAGGATTGTCTCGGTGGCTCTTGACACGGTGGGAATTCTGCTGGAATGCTATCCGTGCTACAGGGAGCGGTTTAAGGATGAGCCGGAGCGCTGGGAGCGTCGTCGCAGAAGGTTCCTGGGCATGCTGTTAAACGGACTTGCCAACTACAGGGAAACAGTGCGCCAGGAGGCCCTGCTTGTAATCGGCCAGACCGTGTTTGGGTCAAACCGCCTTACATGCAGTGAAAAGAATGAGATTTTCTCCCTCTGTTTCAGAAAACTGCTGTTCCTGCTCAATGAAAATAAAGGGGATGAACTGACCGCATTTTACCGTGCGGCAGCCCTGTCCAATATCTGCCGTTTCATTACGGCATACCGGCTGAATGAAGGGGAATTCCAAATTGAGGAGAGAAATGAGGTGGCATTTTTCCCGGGAACCTTTGACCCCTTTACGCTGTCCCACAAAGAGATTGTCCGTGAGATTAGAAATATGGGCTACGAGGTGTACCTGGCCGTGGATGAATTCTCCTGGTCTAAAAAAGCGCAGCCCCACCTGATCCGCCGCCAGATTGTCAATATGTCGGTGGCCGACGAATTCCATGTGAACCTGTTTCCGGACGATATTCCGGTCAACATTGCAAACCCGGCGGACTTAAAACGGCTGAAAGAAGTGTTTGAAGGCAGGGAGGTCTATATTGTAGCAGGCAGCGACGTGATAGCCAATGCTTCTTCTTATAAGAAGAAACCCTGCGAACATTCCATCCATACCATGAACCACATTGCGTTCCGGCGTGTCGGCGACAAGCGTTCGGACAACAAATATAACAGAAAGATGATGGAATCCATTACCGGCAAGGTCTTTGAACTGGAACTGCCGGAGCATTTAGAGGATATCAGTTCCACGAAAATCAGGGAAAATATCGATATGAACCGCGATATTTCCAACCTGATCGATCCCTCTGTCCAGGAGTACATCTATTATAACGGATTGTATTTACGGGAACCGGAATATAAACCGATTATACGGGCCAGAGCTATTGCTTTCGAGGAGGTAAAGGAGCCGGAGGAAGCGCTGTTAGAAGAAATTTCGGAGCGTATCCTGAAGGAAGAGGATCACAGGGAACAGCTTATGGAATCGATCCGTATTTCAGGGGATCACCTGCTGCTTCTGAGAAATACCGTGGACGATAACAGGCTGGTGGGAGTGGCAAGGTTCCGCTCTCTGGCGCCGGATGAGCTGTTTACGGTGCTTAAAAAAGTAGATCTGGCAGACTTGGTCCGCCGCCACACATCGGGGGAAATTCTCCTGATATCGGGAATCCATGTGGAAAAGGATCCGATGATATACGATGCGGAACAGCTTCTGCTGGCGGAAGTGATTGCCCGTTCCCTGCCGCTGCGGTGTGGCTACGCCCTGTTTTTCCCGTATGAGGGACGCTGCCCTGAGCGTGTGCTCTCGGCTATCGAACGCCAGGGTTTTGTGAAAGCGCCCGAGTTCCAGGAGGAGGCGCCGCTGTTCCTGGTCGATATGCATGCGCCCCTTCTGTTAATGCAGAACCTGGAGACGACCTTAAAGGAGCCGTTTTCCAGCAATCCGCGCGTGCTGAAGGCGATCTACAAGGCACACCAGGATTTACAGATGGCAATGACCGGATTTTATCCCGGGCAGCTCGTGCTGTCGCTTTCGGCCAGCCTGATTTACCACCGTCTGGTGGATATGATTACTTCCCTGAATGAAGTTCCGAGGGAGCCGGTGGTTCCAAGGAGCCTTGGAGAGGCCATGTGTGTGCCGTTTGGAAAAATCCTCAGGGGAAAGGTCATCCCGAATACGGTTACAAAAACGCTCCATACAGATAAGGTTTTTTCGCCGGACCTGAATGAAGATGCCATCGAGGCATTCCCTTACTATTCACCGTTAAGCAGCCAGATCCGGGCAATTAAGTCGTTTGACCGCCCCGTTATCCTGGTGGATGACCTGCTGCACCGCGGAGGCCGTTTTGAGGCGCTGGAACCGATGCTCAGCGAGGCGCGGGTAGAGATAAAGAAAATCATTCTGGGTGTGATTTCCGGATATGGCCGGGATACGCTGGCAACAAAAGGCGTGGAGGCAGACAGCGTTTATTTTGTGCCGAACCTCAAATTCTGGTTTGTGGAATCCACACTCTATCCGTTTATCGGAGGCGACACGGTGCGCCGCGATACGGTGCAGGTGGCGGGGCTTACGCCTTCCATCAACCTGATACTGCCGTATGCCGTTCCGCCGCTTAAGGACTGCAGCAGTGAATCATTGTTTGAATTTTCCGCCTGCTGTATCAGGAACGCGCGTGATATCCTGCTGGTCCTCGAGGCGGAGTACCGGGATCAGTTTGCAAGAAACCTGACTCTGAGCCGTCTGTCGGAAGCGGTTATCCTTCCGCTCTGTCCGGATAAGGGAGACTGTGTAAGCTATGACCCGAACCTGGCTGCGTCCGTCTATCTGGAAAATGATCTCCAGATGCTTTACCGGACGAAGAAAGCCATAGGGCGGGAATTATAATAATAAGGAGGAGACAGAATGTATTATTATAAAGTGGAGGGACAGCTCTGCTGTTCACTGGAGAAAGATCTGCCCTATGAGAAGGCGGAAAAACCGGAGAAAATCACATCTCTTATCTATCTGTTCGACAGGGAGCCGGGAAGTTGCCGGGCATCCTTCCGGGTAAATGATCCGGCCATGCTGTTTGCAGAGAGTGAGAATGTTTCCTGGCTGAGCAGCGTAAAACTGGCCGAAGCCGCAGAGGGAAAAGAAGTGGATGAAACGATCCGGGAAGTGATCCGGGAAGGTAAGATGCGCGCTGTAAACATGCGTCATCCCCAATTTGCAGAGATTGTAAAGGAGAAGCAGGAAGGCGGCAAAAAACGCGTCAACGTGCTTGCCATCGGTGATGTGGGCAGCACGCTCCTCACGGGGCTCCATCTGCTGGGAGGTGATGTGATAAGTTCCATCGGAATCTGTGATATTTCCGATAAAGTGACGGCAAGATGGGAATTTGAAGAAAACCAGATTGCTTATCCGTGGGATTACGATGCCCTTCCGGAGGTTGACATCGTAAAGCCGGAGGATCTCTTCAAATGTGACGTCTTCGTATTTGTGGCCTCCAAGGGGATTCCTCCCGTTGGCTCCGGTGTCAAGGACGTGAGAATGTACCAGTTTGAAAACAATTCCAAGATCGTCGCCCAGTACGCAAGACAGGCCAGGGCGGAACATTTTAAAGGACTGTTTGCCGTGGTTTCCGATCCGGTGGATCCTCTTGCCAAGACGGCATGGCTGGAGAGCAATAAGAATGAAAACGGGGTTCTGGATCATCAGGGCCTCCGTCCGGAACAGGTCCATGGATTCGGCCTGGGTGTAATGAACGCCCGCGCCGCTTATTATGCAAAGCGCGATGAGAGGTTCAGACAGTTCCTGACGGAAGGACGTTCCTTCGGCCCCCACGGCCAGGATCTGGTTGTTGCGGATTCCATTGAACACTACAATGACGAACTGTCAAAAGAACTGACCGAATTGACCGTGACGGCGAATCTTCATATGAGAGCCATCGGTTTTAAGCCGTTCATTGCACCGGCGTATTCTTCGGGGGCAATCTCTCTTGTGCTGATGATGCGCGGCGCCTGGCACTGCGGCTCCGTTTTCCTTGGCGGCGTCTATATGGGAGTGAAAAACAGGTACACTGCATCCGGGCTTGAGACGGAAGTGCTTCCTCTGCCGGAAAAACTTTATGAAAGAATCGTGTTGGCCGAGGATAATTTGAAGAAAATTGTATAACCTGACATTGATAAACGAATTCCCGTAAGAAAGGAAGCGGTTTTTTGAACAGTTCAGATATAACAGTGATTAAGCTTCAGGGAGAATCCGGCGAGGAGTCCGGACGGCTTGAAGAGGTGCTTTTGGCCGCACTTGACGGACTTAAGGTCCATTTTATCCACAGCGCGGATGAGATGGGATATTTTACGGATAAGACGGCGCAGTACGGCACAAAACGGCTGCTGTTTGCCGTCTGTCTCGGTAAGACGGGCATCAACCCGGAGTATTACAGGGTGTTGCGCTTCCTCAGGGAGAACCCGGAAAGCCTGAACGGCTGGACGGGGGGCGTTGTCATGGACGGTGACAGCGACCTTTACACCAAATCGGCGGCCAGAGAACTTACCTTTACCGCAAACTGCTGTGGCTGTACCTTTGTGGGACGCCCCCTGGTGGAGGGGACGAAAACGCTGTCCAATTTTACCATCGTAGCCGGCAACATGGAAACGGATCTGAAAAGCGCATACAAAAAAAGCGTTGAAATCCTGGTGCATGAAATCATGGAATTTGACCGGCCCCTGTCGGACCGGCCCAATCTCCTGGTTCTTCACGCATCGAGCCACCAGACTTCCAACACATTTGCACTCTGGAATGCGGTCAGGGAACGGCTGGACGGTTTTGACATCACGGAAATCGGGCTGAGAAACGGAACACTTTCCGACTGTTCCGGCTGTCCGTACAAAATGTGCCTTCACTTTGGCGAGAAGGGAAGCTGCTTTTACGGCGGAATCATCGCGGAGGATGTTTATCCGGCGGTTAAGAAAGCGGATGCCCTCGTGATGCTGTGCCCTAACTACAATGATGCCCTGTCCGCCAATCTGACGGCATTTATCAACCGGCTGACGGCTTTGTTCCGAACGACGCGGTTTTATGACAAAGCGCTGTTCGGGATTGTGGTTTCAGGTTATTCCGGAAGCGATATTGTGGCGGAGCAGTTGATTGCCGCCCTCAATATGAATAAAACCTTTTATCTTCCGGGAAATTTTGCGATGCTGGAGACAGCCAACAACGCGGGCACCGCGATGAAATTACCCGGTATCGAAGAGAGAATTGAGCAGTTTGCAGAAAATATTACAAAAACACTGAAAAAAGAGGCAGCAGAATGAAATACCGCAAAAAGGGACGGCTCTGGCTTCTTCCTCTGCTGATCATCCTGTATCTGGCCGTCGGGGCCGTAGTTCCATTCCTCACCTATAAGGAAGTGGAGGAAGGAACGGCGCTGCTTCCGGGACTTGAGGCAATGGTGAGCGGAGAAGATAAGGAAAACAGGTTTTCCGACCGCGCCATGATTCTGGAGACGAATGCAAGCGCCTGGGAGGAACGGCTTCGTCTGATGGATCAGGCGAAAGAGCGGATTATACTCTCAACCTTTGATATGAGGGACGGAGAGAGCACGAAAGATCTGCTCGCCCTGATCCTTGAGAAAGCCGACCAGGGAGTCCATGTACAAATCCTGGTCGACGGATTTTCCGGTCTGGTCAGGATGACGGGAAGGAGCCTGTTTCAGGCCGTCGGCTCCCATCCCAATATTGAAATACGCCACTATAACCCGATTAATCTCCTGGAACCCTGGAAAACCCAGGGACGGATGCATGACAAATATGTGATTGTGGATGACATCGGATATATTCTGGGGGGCCGCAATTCATTCGATTATTTTATCGGGACCTACGGCACGGAGCATGAGAGCCTCGACCGGGAGGTGCTTATTTACAATCCCGCCCATGGGACCGGGGAGGGAAGCGATAGTTCCCTGTATGAAGTTGAGAAGTATTTTGAGGGTGTCTGGAACCTGGACGTGACGAAACCCTTTGCCGACAGCGAAAAGCTGGCAGAAAAAAAGAGTGTGTCAGACGAAAGGGAAATGTTGAGGGAGAGGATGAGAACCCTCAGGAGAGACAATCCGCAACTATTCGAACAGACTGATTATGAAGATCGCACCGTAGAAACAGAGGGAATCTGCCTTGTGTCAAACCCCACAGGAATATATGGGAAGGAACCCATGGTATTTTATCAGCTCACAAAGCTTATGGAGGCCAGGGGAGAGGAGACCGCCATCCACACGCCCTATCTTGTATGCAATACATATATGGAGAAACGTCTTAAAGAAGTAAAAGCGGCGGTCCCAAATATGAAAATCGTCTTTAATTCAGTGGAAAATGGGGACAACTTTTTTGCATCCAGCGATTATCTGTACCGGAAGAAGTCCCTGATTTCCATGGGAATCCCGCTCTATGAGTATGACGGGGGAATTTCGACCCACGGAAAGTCCTTTACGTTGGGGGATGATATTGCGGCGGTCGGGTCCTACAATTTTGATCTGAGGAGCACCTATCTCGACACGGAGCTGATGCTTGTTATCAAGAGTAAAGATCTGACAAAGGAATTGAACGGGAATCTTGAGGCGATTGAGAAGGGATGCCGGAAGGTGATCGATGAGACGGAGTATGAGGTTCCATCCGGAATCACGGTGGCGGAGATTCCAGGCTGGAAAAAGCTTGCGATGAAGGTGACCGGGATTGTGATGGCGCCGTTTCGGTTTCTTATTTAAGGGGGATTAGTTGAGGGAGGAGAACGCCGCCGGTTACGGCTAGGGGGCGGGATGGTGAGAGGGAGGGGGTGAGTCTTCAGTCCCGGTTTGTAGGTTGTCGCGGGTGGGGAATCCGGGCAGAAAAAGTTCCTGCGGGAAACGCTTGCGCTCTTCGGAGTACATAATGGTACTAACCTCGAAAAGACCTCGGTAAGTACCAATGAACTCCCAGGTTCCCTTCGGAATCTTTTTCTCCCTCCTCCCCCATGGGCAGGTTATGGACCGGGACTGAAGACGCGAAGGTTTTTGCCATCCCGATCCTTGGCCTGCGGCCGCTGAATTGTTCTATTTAAAAGTATCTCAACCATGTAGTGGCTGCGACAATACCCCCCCCACACACTTGAGGAAAGAGACAATCAGCTTCTGAAGATGACGAACGGGGCCGACCCCCTTCGCTGGTCTTCAGTCCCGGTCGATAACCTGCCCTGGGAAGGAGGGAGAAAACATTCCGAAGGGGACATTGGAATCCGCCGGTGCTTGCTGAGGTCTTACACGAAGCTAGCATCCGCTGCGCATTCCACAAGCGGGAGCGAGTCCCCGTAGGAATGTTTTCTCCCGGATTCCCTTTACGGTCCCCTAAAATACGGGACTGAAGACTCGCCAACAATCCGCTTCCCCCGTCCGCCATCTTACAGAGGCGTCCCCGCCCCAACTAAATCACTTTACAGACAGTTTGAAAAGAAGTATACTAAAAAACAGGGGTTTGTCCAATTACAGCCGTAAATACTGCAAATGAACCGGGCATCCTGCTTGATAACGGTGAGAAGTTTCCGAGCTTTTACATCATTTTAAGCCGTTAGGAGGACATTACAAATGAACACAGTGGAGATGAATATGAAACCGTGGAAGCGGACACTCGCGATAGGAGTGCTCATAGCTCTGACCTCTCAGCTTTACTGGAACGTATTTGTAAATAATTTTCGTATTTCTACATCGGTAATTCTGTTACCCGTCCTGATCATGACGGTGGGAATTCAGATTCATACAAGGACGATCTGTTTTGTGACGGCCTGTATTATCTATGTTTTCCGGCTTGTCATACTGCTGTTCCAGGGAATGCCGCTGGAACCCAGCCTGATACAGGTGCTCCCCGGAGCTCTGTTCTATATCTGTTATGGACTCATTTTTAAACTCCAGATTAAGAATAAGCATATCGTTCAGATGGAACGTCTGATCGTTGCGATCTTTTTCTGTGATTTCGGTTCCAATGTCTTTGAGGTTTCCCTGCAGGAGCTTCTTCAGAAGGGAGTGCTGCCGGCCTTGTCCGTCATCAAATATCTGATGATGATAGCCGTTATCCGCACCCTGTTTGCCGCGGTTGCGCTGATTGGGGAGCGGCAATACCGTGCCCTGCTTAAGAAAGCGGAGCATGAGAACCGTTATCAGAGGCTGTTTCTTATGACAACGGGCCTTAAGAATGAGATCTACCTGATGCATAAGAATACCGAGGAAATCGAGAGGGTTATGAGCAATGCTTACCGCCTCTATGAGAAGACCCTGACCATGGAAGAACTTCCGAAAGAGATGCAGCAGATGGCTTTGGAGATTGCCAGGGATGTCCATGAGATTAAGAAGGATTATATCAGAATCATTCAGGGGATTGAACAGGAAATAGATGAGGATTACGATGAGGAGAAGATGAATTTTCAGGATCTTCTGCAGATTCTGGAGGCATCCACATATCATATGCTGGCGGAGAAGCGGCTGGACGTGCGCCTATTATATGACTGTCAGGAGAATTTTGTGACGAAAGAGCATTATATCCTGATGGCGGTGCTTAAAAATCTTGTCAATAATGCCATAGAGGCCATTGAGACAAAGGGACGGAGCGGCACAGTCCGCATCGCGGAGAAAAAAGAAGGTGACAGCTATCTGTTTGAAGTGACGGACGACGGTCCGGGTATTTCAGAAAGACAGCTTCCGAATATTTTTAAAATGGGGTATTCAACGAAGTTTGATGAAAAAACGGGTAACATTTACCGTGGGGTGGGACTTGTTGGTGTGAAAAACGCAGTAGAAGAGCAGTTTAAAGGTAGTATCGATGTGGAGTCGAACCCGGGCAAGGGGACGAAATTCCGTATTGTGATACCCGCTGAAATGTTAGAGGAGCCGTAGAAAATGGAAATTTATATTGTAGAAGATGACGTAACCGTAATCAGCATTCTGGAAGATATTATTGAAGACAATGAACTGGGAACAATCTGTGGAACGACGGAGGGAGAGCCTGCCAACGTGGATGAGATCCTGGCTCTTGAGCCCGATGTAATTCTTGTGGATTTCCTGATGCCGGGCAAGGACGGCGTCGAGCTTGTGAGAGAACTGAAGGAAAAGGGATGTAATGCTAGATGCATCATGATATCCCAGGTATCCGCCAAAGAGCTTGTAGGTAAGGCCTATGATGCAGGAATGGAATTTTTTATCAGCAAGCCAATCAATATCATTGAAGTGAAGTCTGTCATCCAGAAAGTGGAGAAGCAGATTGAGAACGAGAAGACCCTGTCCAATATCAAAAAGATGTTCATGGCTGAGATTGCCGACATGCCGAAGGAGAAGAAGCCGGACGACGGTTATGGCAGAAAGGTCCAGTACATTCTCAACAGACTTGGAATGTCGGGAGAAAAGGGCGGAGACGACATTATGAGAATCTGCCAGTATCTGCACAGCAATAAGAGGCCGATTTCCCAGGTGAGCATCGGACAGCTCTGCGAGATACTCAGCGACGCCCCGAAGAATATGGAGCAGAGAATCAGAAGAGCCATAGCGGTGGGCATGTCCAATCTTGCGCATCTGGGGATTGAGGACTTTATGAACGACACGTTTACGGCCTATTCAAGCACGCTTTTCCCATTTGAGGAGATCCGGGCGGAGATGGATTATATCCGTGGAAAGAGAAAGTACGGCGGCAAGGTGAGCATCAAGAAGTTTATAGACAGCCTGATGCTGGCGGCAGACCGGGAAATCTAACGTATTTATACCGTTTCTAAACACGTTATAAACAAAGTTAAAAAAGTGTTATAACTTTTTGAATATATTCTTGAATTATTTTGTAGTTTTTTGAGAGATGTGATTTATACTGCCTTCAACGTAAACAAATAATATATTGGAGGTAGTTGTATGAAAGTTATTGAGCTTGATATGTATCAGGCAACCGCGGTTGCGGCAATCGTTCTTCTTCTGGGACGCGTTCTTGTCGACAAAATTGCGGTTCTCCGTAGATACTGTATTCCGGCACCTGTAGTTGGTGGTTTCATCTATGCGATTCTGCATCTTGCAGTTAGAAGCGCGGGGATCGTTGAAATTTCCGCAGATATGACGTTGAAGAATGTATTTATGGTGGCGTTCTTCTGTAGCGTAGGTTATACGGCATCTTTCAGAATGCTGAAAAAGGGAGGAATCCAGACAATCGTATTCCTTCTGCTCGCAGTAGTAATGGTAGTATTACAGAACTGTCTGGGTGCAGGCCTCGCATCTGCATTCGGTCTTGACCCAAGACTTGGTCTTGCCACAGGTTCCATTCCGATGGTAGGCGGACACGGAACAGCAGGTTCCTTCGGACCGATGCTGGAAGAGCTGGGCGTTGCCAATGCCAACGTAGTGGCTATCGCTTCCGCAACATTTGGCCTTGTTGCAGGCTGTGCAATCGGCGGACCTATTGCATACAACAAAATTCATAAATTTAAATTAAGTTCCGCAGCTTCTGATACAACGGTTGAAGAAATCGTTGAAAAAGACGAAACAGGCGCAATTGATTCCAAACGTTTCCTGGATGCATTCCTTTATCTGATTATTGCAATCGGTGTAGGTACGGTTGTTTCCATGTTCCTTGGCAAGCTGATGACGTTCCCATTCTACATAGGCGCCATGCTGGTCGGCGCTGTAATCCGTAATATTATGGATGTACAGCAGAAAGAAATTCCAATGGAAGAAATCGGAACGCTCGGCGGTTCATGTCTGTCCATTTTCCTTGGCCTTGCCATGATCGATATGAAACTGTGGCAGCTGGCAGAGCTGGCTCTTCCGTTAGTGGTAATGCTTGCGGCACAGACAATCCTTATGTTCCTTTACGCTTATTTCGTAGTATTCAACGTACTCGGAAGAACATACGACGCAGCCGTTATGACTACAGGTTTCTGTGGCTTCGGTATGGGTGCAACCCCGAATGCCATGGCTAACATGCAGGCAGTTACAGGACAGTACGGCCCGGCTCCTACCGCATTCATGGTAGTGCCGCTGGTAGGAAGTTTATTTATCGACTTCCTTAACGCTTCTATCCTGACGGCATTTATTAACTTCTTCCACTAATCAGGAATAAGAATTAATAACTTTTTGATAGAAAGATTCTTTTATAAGAGTTGACTTTTACAGGACGGTGAAGGGTCTGCGGGGCAGGCTTTTCACCTCTTCCTGCGGGGAGAAACAGCCCTGCACGAGGTGGCAGAAAACACCGTTTTTGGAGAATATAAACAAAAAATAATAACAATTATAATGCTAATTCAATTTGCTTATAAATGGGAAATGCGTTATAATAAAAACAGAACAGAAAATTTCACAAAAACAAAAGGAATCGTGAGGGATTTTTGTTTAAGATTTACATAATCTGGTTCCTGTGAGTAGTGAAACTTTTAAAATCATATATCAAACAGGAGGTATATTGCAATGAGCAAGTATGTTGACAGAGTAATCGCGGAAGTGGAAAAGAAATACGCAGATGAGCCGGAATTCTGCCAGACCGTCGAAGAGGTTTTATCTTCCCTTGGCCCGGTAGTAGACGCACATCCGGAGTATGAAGAGGTAGCTCTCCTTGAAAGAATGGTAATTCCGGAGAGAATCATCGAGTTCCGCGTTCCGTGGGAGGATGACAATCACAAGATTCATGTAAACACAGGATACCGCGTTCAGTTCAACGGCGCCATTGGACCGTACAAGGGCGGCTTACGTTTTGCTCCAAATGTAAACCTTTCTATTATGAAATTCTTAGGATTTGAGCAGGCATTCAAAGACAGCCTTACAACACTTCCTATGGGTGGTGCAAAAGGTGGTTCCGACTTCGATCCGAACGGAAAGAGCGACAGAGAAGTTATGAGATTCTGCCAGTCCTTTATGACAGAGTTATATCGTCACATTGGACCAGACGTTGACGTTCCAGCTGGTGACCTTGGTGTAGGCGCTCGTGAAATCGGTTATATGTACGGACAGTACCGTAAGCTCGTTGGTGGTTTCTACAACGGCGTTCTTACAGGTAAAGGAAGATCCTTCGGTGGTTCCTTAGTTCGTCCGGAAGCTACAGGTTTCGGTTCCGTATACTATGTAGAAGCAGTTATGAAACATGAGAACGATACTCTTAAAGGAAAGACAGTTGCACTTGCAGGCTTCGGTAACGTTGCTTGGGGCGCTGCTACAAAGCTTGCTGAATTAGGCGCTAAGGCTGTTACACTTTCCGGACCAGACGGATACATCTACGATCCAGACGGCGTTGTAACAAAAGAGAAGATCGACTACATGCTTGAGATGAGAGCATCCGGACGTAACAAAGTTCAGGATTACGCAGACAAGTTCGGCGTTCAGTTCTTCCCAGGTGAGAAACCATGGGGCCAGAAGGTTGACATCGTTATGCCATGTGCTACACAGAACGACGTTGACTTAGAGCAGGCTAAGAAGATCGTTGCTAACAACGTTAAATACTACATCGAAGTAGCTAACATGCCTACCACAAACGAAGCTCTTAGATTCTTAATGGAGCAGAAGAACATGGTAGTAGCTCCTTCCAAGGCTGTAAACGCAGGTGGTGTTCTTGTTTCCGGTCTTGAGATGAGCCAGAACAGCGAGAGACTTTCCTGGACAGCAGAGGAAGTTGACTCCAAACTTCATCAGATTATGACAGATATCCATGATGGTTCTGCAGCAGCAGCAGAGCGTTACGGCTTAGGCTACAACCTGGTAGCAGGCGCTAACATCGTTGGTTTCCAGAAGATCGCTGATGCTATGATGGCTCAGGGTATTGCTTGGTAATCTGAAGTTTTAAAAGTTATTACATAACAATTGCATATAGCGGTTGTCTGAATGAATGGGCTGCTGCATTAAGCAGAAGAATGCCGGATTGGCATAAGGCTTAAGGCAGCAGCCCATTGTTAAAAATCAGGACAGAGTGGAAAGTACCCGTGGGGGCTTTAGCTGCTGGCCGGAGAAAAGCTGGTATAATAACATAGACTTAAATTCTGAAAGGAGTAATTATTATGAAATGTCTTATCATTGACAGAGTATACGCAGGTATCGCAGAAGAACTCGGCAAGTACATGACTGTAAAAACAGCAGATAATCTTCCATCCTCCAAAGAGCAGCTTATTGCTGAGATTGGTGATGTAGATGTGCTGATCATGCGTGTTGACCCGAAGATTGACAAAGAAGTTCTGGATGCAGCAAAGAACTTGAAGATTATCGGCGTTTGCTCCGTTGGTTTAAACCACATCGATACAGAATATGCGAAAGAAAAAGGAATTCAGATTTTCAATGCACCTGGCATGAACGCTAATGCAGTTGCAGAGCTGACATTCTCCAAGATGCTTGACATTTCCCGTGGAACTATCACAGCAAACTATGATGTTAAAGTAAAACATGAGTGGGATAAATACAAATTCGTTGGCCGTGAGCTTCGCGGAAAGACACTGGGCGTTATGGGCTTTGGCCGTATCGGACGCCGCGTGGGCGAACTGGGACGTGCATTCGGCATGACAGTTGTTGCATACGATCCATTCCTTAAACCGGAAGATTTCGAAAAAGAGCATGCTACAGGCATGACAATCGAAGAGATGCTGAAAGTTGCCGACTTCGTATCCATCCATGTGCCGCTGACACCAGAGACAAAGGATCTGTTCAATGCAAAATCCATCGCTGAGATGAAAGATGACGCAGTTGTTCTTAACATGAGCCGTGGCGGTATTGTAAATGAGAAAGATATGTATGAAGCTCTTAAAGCAGGCAAAATCGGCGGATATGCTTCCGACGTTATGGAGAACGAACTGGCAGGCAGCGGCCTGACAGGCAATGATTCCTTCGTAAGCCCACTGTTTGAGTGCGATAATTTCATCGTATCTCCACACATCGGCGCTCAGTCGGTAGATGCCTCCAGAGATATCGGTATCCTTATTATCTCCAAGATTAAGGAAGCTTTAAGTCTGTAATCCATAATTATTATATTAAAATTTAATTCTGACATAAGTGACAGGTGGTAATTGACAGTTCGATTATCACCTGTCATTTTTTTATCATTATGATCTTCGAGCTTTCGAAAAATCCTTTTGATAAATATGCAAGTTATTCTATTTTTACAAAAAAAAGGAGTCTTTTTTATAGTTTATTTATTGATTTGTTATGAAATGTAAAGGAAAAATAGAAAATAATAATATTTTGTATTGTAATTGGTTAAAAATACCTGTATAATGAAAGCAGCTGATATCCTTTCACATTGTTGTAAAATAGACAAAAAGAAAGGATGTTTAATAATTCACATAAGGGAGGAATTATCTATGAGAAAAAAATTAGCACTTGTACTCGCTGCGGCTATGGTCATGGGAACTGTTTTATCAGGTTGTAGTTCAGGCGGTAAAGAAAGCACTCAGGCAGCTGCTCCAGAAGCAGCCACCGAGGCAGCCAAAGAAGCTGAGACAGAGGGAGCTGAAGCAGCAGCGGCCAGTACTGTCAAAGGAGGAATGGAAGGCGGCACCAGCCTTAACTTCACGACAGGCGGAGATCAGGGTACCTATTATGGTTTTGGCGGCGTTTTAGCCGGTAAGATAGGCGAGAGCACCAGCACGAAGGTTACCGCAATCACCTCCGGTGGTTCTCAGGCTAATATCGAGGCTATGGATGCCGGTGACGCCCAGCTCGGATTTGTACAGTCCGACGTTATGGCATATGCATATAACGGCACCAATCTTTTTGAAGAATACGGCAAGGTAGAGAACTTCTCCACAGTTGCAGCTCTGTATATGGAGCAGGTTCAGATCGTTACTCTGGATCCGAATATCAAGTCCGTTGCAGATTTGGCAGGTAAGAATGTTTCCGTCGGTGCAGCAGGCTCCGGTGTATATTACAACGCAGTAGATGTACTCGGTGCTTACGGAATGGATATCGAGAAAGATATTAAACCTACATATCAGTCATTTGGCGACAGTGCAGAGGCTCTTCAGGATGGCAAGATCGACGCGGCGTTTGTAGTTGCAGGAGCACCTACTACAGCCATCACATCTCTGGCAGCAACCAAGAAGGTTTATCTGGTTGGTCTGGATGATGAACATATGAGCATTCTGCTCGAGTCATCTCCATACTATAGCAAGAATGTAATCCCGGCTTCCGCATATGGCACAGACGGCGACATCACAACAGTAGCAGTAGGTGCAGTTGTAATCGCACGTGACGATGTATCTGAAGCAGATGTTTATAATTTCCTCTATGGTATTTTTGAAAACCTCGAAGGAATCACGGCAGCCCATGCAAAGGGTGCTGAACTGAGCCTTGACTTTGCATCTTCCGTTACTGCAGTTCCTTATCATCCGGGCGCAGCAAAATACTTCGCTGAAAAAGGAATTGAAGTTCCCACAAAGTGATAATGATCTTTCTGAGTGAATGGCAGCTGCGGTGGGCGTGAGCCTGCCGCAGCTTTTATAAACGGTATAACTCATTTTATTGTGATGACTGGGCATGAAAGAGAAAGGGGAGAACGAGAACATGAAAGATGAGAACAAGAAAGAGCCTGTTCCGGTACAGGATATTGATGTAGGAACAGCAGCCGACGTGGAAGCAGTCATGAAAAAGTATGACAGGGAGTCCAACGTCCGTATATGGGAGGGAAAGCCGCTAATTGTCATACGCTGGCTGTCAGTGCTTTTCTCTATCTACTGTATCTACGTGACACTGTTCAGTACAGCGCTTCCGGAGGTTCGACTGACTACCTTCCTCGGGATGATTTTGATTCTTGGCTATCTGAACTATCCGATTAAAAAGGGAGTTACCCGGGTTAACTATATGCCGTGGTATGATGTTGTTCTCATGGTGGCAGGTTCAGCGCCATTTTTCTATTTTGCTCTCCATGCACAGCAGATTATCAAGCTGGCAACCCGCGTTACAAGGGATCCTGTGATGGTGGTAATCGCAATCGTGGCCGTATTGGCGCTGATGGAACTCTGCCGCCGCTGCGTTGGAATACCGATTCTGTGTGTTGTCGGCGCACTGCTGGTATACACGTTTGCAACCGTCCGTTTCGGAAAGGTGATTTATGATCTCTTTTACACGACAACCGGTGTTATGAATACTCCGATTAATGTCTGCGCTAAGTATATAGTGGTGTTTATTATCTTCGGAGCATTTTTGGAACGGACCGGAATATCAAATTTCTTTATTGACCTGGCGAACAGCCTGTGCGGTTCCTCGGCCGGCGGACCTGCCAAGGTGGCGGTTATCTCCTCGGCTCTTTGCGGCATGGTGTCCGGCTCCTCAGTCGGCAACACGGTGACAACAGGTTCGGTTACAATACCGATGATGAAGAGATGCGGCTATAAACCGGAGTTTGCGGGAGCCGTAGAGGCCGCTTCTTCCACCGGAGGCCAGATTATGCCCCCTATTATGGGAGCAGCCGCTTTCCTGATGGCAGAGTATATGGGAGTGCCCTACGCTACAGTAGCAGTGAAGGCAATCCTGCCAGCAATTCTTTATTTTGCCGGAATCTATATTGCAGTACATCTGGAGGCCCAGAAGCTTGGCCTTAGGGGCATTCCAAAAGAAGAACTGCCAAAAATGAGAGTCCTGATTAAGAAAATCTATCTGCTGGCTCCGCTGGTAGTGCTGGTGGCCTTGGTGTCCACCAATACCTATACTATGCAGTTTTCAGCATCCGTTGCTATTTTTATCGCAATCGGTGTAGGTCTCATTAATAAAGATAACAGGATCAATTTTACTAAGATTATCGATGCCCTGGAAGCCGGAGGAAAAGGCACAATCACAGTGGCTGTAGCCTGTGCAATGGCGGGTCTCGTTGCTGGCTGCATCACATCAACCGGTCTGGCATCCAAACTGATTACGGCCATTGTTACGGTATCTCAGGGTAAACCGATTATAGCCCTTTTCCTGACTATGCTTTGCTGTATTGTACTCGGCATGGGCGTTCCAACAACGGCAAACTATAGTATCATGGCTGCGATCTGCGCACCGATCCTGATTTCGCCGGAAATCGGCATCAATCTGGTATCCGCGCATTTCTTTGTATTTTACTTTGGTATTGTGGCGGATATTACACCACCGGTTGCCTTGGCGGCGTACGCCGGTTCGGCCATAGCAAAGGCCCCGCCGATGAAGACGGCCTTCAACGCGACCCGTCTGGCGATTGCGGCCTTCATTGTGCCTTATATTCTGGCCTTTAACCCGGCGATGTTATTCATCAATACGAATGTGGTCCAGGTTATTCAGATTTGTGTGACATCCCTGCTTGGTATTTTCGGCATTGCATCAGCATTGAACGGATTCCTGTTCGGAAAGTTAAATCCGGTATTCCGGGTGCTCCTGATTGCCGGAGGCCTCTGCATGATGGATCCAGGCGCCATGACTGATATGGTGGGGCTTGTTCTGGTAATTGGAACAACATTCTGGCAGTATATGAGTTCTAAAAAAGCTGTATCTGCATAACAGGCCTATGAAACCACTGAAAGATACGAATGTTTCACTGTAATACATAGTATCGTAAGCAACGAAAAGCATGGTTCGCGAACTTTTCATTGCCACTCAATCACAGTACCTGCCCGGCGGGAGCGTATCCTGTCCGGTCGGGTACTTTTGTATTATAGAAAAGTGGCCTTATGATAATATTTGGTAAAATAATTGACAGGTGTTTCAAACCGTGCTATTATCGCAAAATGACTCAGGAAAAATCCTGGGTATGCAGGAGGCAGATTATGAAGAAAAAATTGATTGCAGCAGTTGTGCTGGCTTCGGTGATGGGACTTGGCGGATGCGGCGGTATTGGAAACAGTACAACAGAAACAGTTCAAACAACAGAAGCGCAGACTGCAGAGACAACAGCAGAGGAAACGAAACACGTGGAAGATACAACTCTGTCGGCAGAAGAAGAAAAAAAGATGCTGGAGACAGAGTATAAAGCTCTGGCCAAAGGCGTTCAGAATATCATCGGGGAACGGGATTTGGAGAAGTTAAAGGCAGCGGTCGTTTATCCCTGCTATGTGGGGGTAGGAGACGGGGTGACGGTGGACAGTGAAGAAGAATTTATGGATCTGAACCCGGATGAAGTTTTCACCGACGAGTTAATTGAAGCGGTAAAAGGGGCTGACATAGACTCCCTGAATGTCGTGAAGGCCGGACTTGTAGTCGGCGATCCGTCAGGAAAGCCCAATATTACGATTGGGCCTGGCTCTGACAACCGCGTTGGAATTGTTGGAATTAATTATTAACCTGAAAGGACTTCATGCAGGGGAGATACTCTGCAAGCTTCTTTAAGGATGTGTTAACAACAAGCTCCTCGGGGAAATCCATCTCTTTCAGAAGTTCTGCCGCATAATCGTGGCGTCCGGCGTCCGAGGCACAGTGGGAATCACTGTTCACGATAATGGACACATTGTGCCTGCGGCAGAGCTCCAGCATGATGTGGTAATTCTCCTTTGCTCCCGGCCGTGGGGAACCCGGTTTCAGGGAGCTGTTATTTACTTCCAGAAGAACGTGGTGCTCCTTCGCTCCTTTTACAAGCTCCGTGTAGTCGAGGGGAATATTGGCATTATCGGGATGACCGATAATCTGGACAAAAGGGTTCTTCATGGCGCCTATCGTGGCGGCCGTATTTTCTTCCCTGGTACCGATTTTGTAACAGAGATCATGAATGCTGGCAATGCCGTAATCGATGCGTTTTAAAAGCCATTCCTTCAAATCCAGGGTGCCCTTATAGTCCAGGATATTCAGCTCGCAGCCCATAATCAGTTTTATCCCGTAAAGCTCATTAGGGATGGACTTGAAATTACAGAAGTACATTTCATGGCAGCTTCCGGGAAGGGCCGGTCCGTGATCGGAGGAGCCAAAAAGTTCCATTCCGTTATCGGCCGCAGCTTTGACCATCTCGTACAGGGTATTGTATGCATGGCCGCTTGCAATTGTGTGAGTGTGCAGGTCAAGAATGTCATTCATTTACAAAGCCTCATTTCTAAAATATAATTTCTAAATGTATCAAGTTCTGGCTATCGCCTTGAAACCATGTGTGTTTCATGAATTCCAAATATGAAATCGCTAAGTTCCTGAAACGGCGCTGTTGCCGTTTATGTGCAACGCGGAACGTGTTACTGTGCACGGAGTGAACTGTAACATCTAAATAAAAATATATCATACTTTTTGTCAGAAAACTATAGAAATATGAGGTGGGATATGGTTAAATAGACTAAGGAGAGTAGACCAGCACACAAAAGGAGGAAAAATTATGACTGATGAAATGATATATGGGGCAGAGATGGAAGAAAAAGAACAGAAGGGCACCGAAGAAATACTCGAAGACCGTGAGAATGTAGCGGAAGCGATCGAAGAAGAGCAGAGCCAGGAAACGATGGATGATTATGCGGCGGAACTGGAAGCTTCTTTTCAAAAGGTGCGGGAGGGTGATATATTAACCGGAACCGTAATCGGGGTAACCGATACCGAGGTGCTTCTCGATCTGAAATATTATGCCGAGGGAATCATCGAGAAAGAGAATATGAGCAATGATCCCGATTTTAACATGAAAGAAGAAATCCATGTAGGCGAAGAAATTACTGCTACCGTCATCAAGACGGACGACGGCGAAGGCAACATTGTACTCTCCAGAAAAGAAGCAAATGACAAGATGGCATGGGACAGACTGAGGGCCATGCTGGAAGAGCGCACCATCGTTCCGGTAAAGATCACGGAGATTGTAAACGGCGGAGCCGTAGCCCAGATCGAGGGAATGAGAGGATTTATCCCGGCTTCCCGTCTGGATGCCGCTTATGTGGAGAACCTGGAAGAATGGAACGGCAGAATGGTGGATGTTACCGTTATCACGGCCGATGAAGAGCATAACAAGCTGGTTCTGTCCGGAAGAGAAGCTGCCAGAGAAAAGCTCCAGGAAGAGAAGAAGAAAAAAATTGCCAAATGCGAAGTCGGCGCAATCATGGAAGGCACCGTTGACAGTATTAAGCCATACGGGGCATTTATCAGCCTTGAGAACGGACTGTCCGGTCTTGTGCATATTTCCCAGATCAGCAGCAAGAGGATTTCACATCCCGGCGCAGTGCTGAAAGAGGGCCAGACCGTAACGGTAAAAATTATATCAACAGCCGACAATAAAATCAGCCTCAGTATGAAGGCAGTGGAGCTGGGTGAGGCGCCGGATGAAGAGGTATTCAATTACCATGAGTCGGGTGAGGCTACCACGGGACTGGGAGAGCTGTTTAAGAACCTCAAATTTTAACAGTGACTTAAAGGAGAGGGAAAACATTGAACATTCCCAAATCATATGATCAGCTTGACCAGTGGAAGACGGTCATGTTTTTGTATAATTCGGCTTTAAAAGCGATTAATACAAAGATCGAAATTTTAAATAATGAATTTATCCATATTTATAACTATAATCCCATCGAGCACGTAAAATCCAGGCTGAAGACACCGGAGAGCATTGTAAAGAAGTTAAAGCATGATGGCCGGGATGTGACGATTCCGAATATGATTGATTTTCTGAGCGATATTGCAGGCATCCGGATTATCTGTTCTTTTACTTCCGATATCTACCTGATTGCCGATATGCTGGCCAGACAGTCGGATATTACGGTTCTCTACATCAAGGACTATATAAAGAATCCCAAGCCCAACGGGTATAAAAGCTATCACCTGGTAGTCACCATCCCGATTTACCTGAGTGAGGGGCCGGTGGAGACAAAGGTGGAGATTCAGATCCGGACGGTTGCCATGGATTTCTGGGCGAGCCTGGAACACAAAATTTACTACAAATTTGAAGGGCACGCCCCGGATTATCTGGAGGAGGAGTTAAAAGCCTGCGCTGATATGGTCGATATGCTGGATGCCAAGATGTTCTCTCTGAATGAGGAGATTATGAAGATCAACCAGGACGAGATGGAAGCAGAGACAGCTGCGGAGGCACAGGCGGAGCTTCTGGCCGCGGCCGCCGCAGAGAAAGAGAAGTAAGGATAAGAGCGTTCTGAAAAGAACGGGACAGAATACAGAAAGAAGTACGGGGAAGATGAAAATAAGACGGGAATTTGAGGACACGAAGCAGATTTTGAGCATTAACAACGGAAATATTTTTCTGTTTGAGCTGGCGTTCCGTCTTTTGACTCTTCCTCTTCTGTTGCAGATTACCGGGGCGCTGGTGCGCCTTTCCCTGAAGGCGGCGGGTTACAGCTATGTGACGGTGAGCAATTTGCAGGCATTCCTGCTGAAACCGGTCACAATACCCGTCGTTCTTCTGATCGCGGCGGTAATTATGACTGGACTCATGATAGAGATCGGAAGCCTGACAACGGCATTCCAGGCGGCGGCATATTCAAGGAAAATGAACGTGTACTCTGTCTTTCTGGGCGGGCTTGCGAAGACGGCCCATGAGATAAGGCGGAAGAACTGGAAACTTTTTCTGATTGTTGCCGTCCATTATATCCTGACCAATATATTTTTTATTTACAGGCTGCTGTGCCATTTAAAGCCGCTTAAATTTATCCTGCCCGGCCTGATGGGAGAAAACTGGGGCAGGCTCCTGATTGTGTTTTTCCTGGCGGCCTGTATCCTTTTCTCGATTCCGACCGCGTTTATCTGCTTTGGCTGTCTGGTGGAGCAGAGGACATTCAGGGACAGCCTGGAGCGGAGCAAAGAGCTTTTGAGGGGAAGGTATGTAAGGACTTCGTTTATTCTGACGGCCTGCAATCTGGCGGTTGTCGCGACGGGCATCCTTATGTACCTGTTTTCAGTTGTCATCGTGGCGGTATTTGCAGTCCGCTTCATGGACCGGAGAGTCGAACTGGCGCTGCTGCTGGCGGCCAGGGATAAAATCGAGCTGGCAATCATTTTTATTGCCAGTATCGTGTCGGTGGTGGTAAACTACGGCGCCCTGACCGTACTGTATTTCCAATATGACAGAAAAGACAGGAAGAAGAAACGGTGGGACTTCGATATCGACAGGCACGGCAGGGAGCGGTGGCTGAACCGGAGAAACGTCCTGGGGCTTCTGGCCGTTGTGACTGCGGTCAGTATGGCGACGGCGTTTGACGTGTCGAGAAACGGCAGCTTCCTGGATGAAGATCTGCTCTATGAGGTCCAGATTACGGCGCACAGAGGCAGCTCCCGGACGGCGCCGGAAAATACGATACCGGCCCTGCAGGCTGCGGTTGACGAGCTGGCGGACTATGCGGAGATTGACGTCCAGGAGACGAAGGACGGAGTGATAGTCCTGTTTCATGACAGTACCCTGAAACGCATGGCGGGAATTGACAGGACGGTTAAGTCAATGACCTGGGAGGAGTTAAAGGAGATTGACGTGGGAACGGGATTTTCAACCGAGTATGCGGGAACGACAATCCCAACGCTGGAAGAGGTCCTGGAATTCGCAAGAGGCCATTTAAAGCTGAATATTGAAATCAAGTATATGGGAGCCACCTCCGGCCTTCCGGAGAAGGTTGCCAAGCTTATTGAGCAGGCGGGATGGACAGAACAGTGCGTTGTGACGTCCACCAGCTACGGTTATTTGAAAAGAGTGAAAGAGGCGGCGCCGGATATTTACACGGGATATATCGTATCGGCGGCCTATGGGAATTACTACAGGGATGAGGCGATAGACTTTATCAGTATGCTGTCAAGCTCCGTCAATCAGAAGCTGATTGACGATGCCCATGAAAGCGGTAAAGAAGTCCATGTATGGACGGTGAACCGAAGGAGTGAGATGGAGCGGATGAAGATTCTGGGGGCGGATAACGTGATTACGGATAACCCCCTGATGGCCCGGGAAGTCCTGTACGGAGAGAAGGCGACGGAAAATCTCCTTGCGAGAATCAGGGAGATGTTAAAATAAACAGGAGGAACTGAAGATGAGAATTGTGCTTCAGAGAGTGTCAAAGGCAAGCGTATCGGTGGAAGGAAAGGTGCTGGGAGCCATAGAAGACGGCTTTCTGGTGCTTTTGGGAGTCTCGGATACGGACACGGAAGAGATTGCCGACAAGATGGTTGATAAATTATGTAAACTGCGTATTTTTAAGGATGAAAATGGGAAGACGAATCTGTCTTTGTCCGATGTGGGCGGACAGATCCTGGTTGTGAGCCAGTTTACCCTGTATGCGGACTGCAGCGAAGGGAACCGTCCCAGCTTTTTCAAGGCGGGGGCGCCGGAGCTGGCCAACCGCCTTTATGAACATGTGGTGGAACGGTGCCGGAAGTACGTGGATAAAGTGGAGCACGGCGAGTTCGGAGCTTATATGCAGGTAGAACTTTTAAACGACGGGCCATTTACGATTGTCCTCGACAGTGATATGATGGTAAAGAAGAAAAAGGGATGACATATATATGGAAGAAGTCATGGTAAAACCGATACAGAAGAAGGAGGAAAGAAAGGAAATGGAACAGGCAGAAAAGACAGCGGGCGAAAGAGCAAAAGAACTTCAGAAAGAACTTACATGGAAGTTTCCGAATATTGCACAGGAGGCGCCTTCCCAAAAGGAAGAGGCATTTGCTTACTGTGAAGGATATAAGGAATTTTTAAACTGTGCAAAAACAGAGCGCGAGTTTGTGGCGGAGGCGGTGAAACGGCTGAGTGAAGCAGGCTATACTCTTTTTGAAAAAGGCAAAGCATATCAGGCCGGAGAGAAGGTATATTACGTCAACAGAAAGAAATCTCTGATAATGACTACTTTCGGGCAGAAAAAGCTGGAGGAGGGCGTCCGCCTGAACGTGGCGCATATTGATTCCCCACGCCTTGATTTAAAGCCGAATCCAATGTATGAGAAGACGGAGCTGGCCTATTTTAAAACACATTATTACGGAGGAATCCGTAAATATCAGTGGGCGGCAATTCCCCTTGCCATGCACGGCGTGGTAGTCAGAAAGGATGGGGAGGTTGTAAACATCAGCATTGGTGAGAATGCGGGCGATCCCGTCTTCTGCGTGACCGATCTGCTCCCCCATCTTGCGGCCGATCAGAATGAGAGAAAATTAAAGGACGGAATTAAGGGGGAAGAATTGAATGTGGTAATTGGCTCCCTTCCGTTTGTCGAGGATGAGGAGATTAAGGAGCCTGTGAAACTTCTGGCCCTTTCTATTCTGAATGAGAAGTATGGTATGACTGAGAAGGATTTCATCCGCGCGGAGATCGAGATTGTTCCTGCCTTCAAGGCAGTGGACGTGGGACTCGACAGGAGCCTGGTGGGAGCGTACGGACAGGATGACCGCGTGTGCGCTTTCACAGCCCTTACGGCCGAACTCGCTGCAAAGAATCCGGAGTACACGACGGTTACGGTGCTGGCCGATAAGGAAGAGATAGGTTCCGTAGGCAATACGGGCCTGGATTCCGATTTTGTACTCCATTATATTGAAGATCTGGCAGAGATTTCCGGCGTTGACTGCAGAGAAATTTTAAGAAATTCCATCTGCCTGTCATCCGATGTCAATGCGGCTTATGACCCGACATTTTCACAGGTTTACGAGGAGAGAAACGCCTGCTTTATCAACAAGGGCTGTGTCCTGACCAAGTATACCGGTTCAAGGGGAAAGGGCGGAAGCAGTGACGCCAGCGCAGAGACAATGGCGAAGGTTGTGGAAATTATGGACAGAGAGGGAGTATACTGGCAGATTGGTGAGCTGGGGGCCGTGGATGTGGGAGGCGGCGGAACCGTTGCCCTGTACGTGGCGGGTATGGACGTGGACGTAGTGGATCTGGGCGTTCCGATTCTTTCCATGCATTCTCCGTTCGAGCTGGCTTCCAAGCTGGATATCTACAATACATATAAGGCGTTCTGCGCATTTTATAAATAGGATCTTTTTTTCTGGGGCCGTTTGTGGTATTATGTCTGTTATACGCATCGGCTCCAGAATGCGTTAGACGGGGGCGTGCAGCCGGACACGGAGTGCACGGCAACGGATCTGCAGCTCGGATCTGCCGTCGTATTGCAGTTGAATAAAATAAGAAAAGATGAGGTTTTTTAATGAGAAAATTTTTAACAGTAGGACTTTGCGGCGCAGCGGCCCTGATGCTTTTTGCAACAGGATGTTCAGGACAGAAGAGTGCGACAGGCACTACGGCTTCAGAGGCGGAGAGCACTGCCGCTGAGACGGAGACGGAAGAGTATGTGGCAGAGGGAAGCATTACCCTTGGGGACTATAAAGGAATTCCGGTTACGGTGACAGAGCCGGCGGTGACGGACGAGGAAGTGGATGCACAGATTCAGCAGCTTTTGAATTCCAGCGCCAAGTATGTGGAAGTGGATCGCGAGGCAAAGCTTGGCGATCAGGTCAATATTGATTACAAGGGAACAAAAGACGGAGTGGCTTTTGACGGCGGAAGTGCGGAAGGATACGATTTAATTCTCGGTTCCAACAGCTTTATTGACGGGTTTGAGTCCGGCCTTGTGGGGGCGAAAAAGGGAGATAATGTATCCCTGAACCTGACTTTCCCGGCAGATTACAGAAATACGGATCTGGCAGGCAAGGAAGTGGTATTTGAAGTAACCGTCAATAATGTGCAGGAGAAGACGGTACCGGAGCTTACGGATGAGTTTGTTACCGAAATTTCACCGGAGGATGGAACCGTTGAGAACCTGAAGAAGAATATGAAGGAATTTATCCTGGAGAATAAGCAGGCTCAGATTGACAATCAGAGAAATACCGATATCCTTAACGCAGCTATCGACAATTCCGAGATTGTCTGCGCTACGGATGAAGTGAATACAAACTTTGACAACCAGGTTCAGTACTATACAAACCAGGCGGCGATGTACGGGATGGATCTTGCTACATATGCAGGGCTGATGGGAATGGATGAAGACGGATTAAAGAGTGAGCTTAAGGCGATTGCAAAGGATATGACAAAGCAGGAGATGCTGTTAAAGGAGATTGCATCCAAAGAGAACATTACGATCTCGGACGAGGACAGGGAAGCTCTGGCAAAACAGTACGGATACGACGATCTGGAAAGCTTTCTGGAGACTGCTGATAAGGAGATCGTCGATGATACGGCTCTGATGCAGAAGACACTTGATTTCCTGGTGGAGAATGCGGTTATCACAGTCGCTGACGCAAAAGAGGTTCCGGCGTCATAAAAGTATAATACAAAGTAACAGTTCATGCTGTCTGAACTGTTATAATACAAAAGCAGGTGGGGAATATCATATGCAGATTTTATTGGACCGAATCCGCAAAGACGGGGTAGTGAAAGCAGGCAATGTCCTGAAGGTGGACCGCTTTTTAAACCATCAGATGGATATAGGGCTCTTTAAAGAGATTGGCAAAGAATTTAAGAGACGTTTTGAGGGTACGGAGATTAATAAAATCCTCACAATCGAGGCGTCCGGCATCGGAATTGCCTGTATTGTGGCGGAATATTTCGACGTACCGGTTGTGTTTGCAAAAAAGACGAAGACCAAGAATATAGCAGGGGACGTATACACCACGAAAGTGGAATCCTTTACCCACGGAACGGTTTACGATATCATTGTATCCAAAGAGTTTCTGGGAGAGGGGGACAAGGTCCTCGTGATAGACGATTTTCTGGCCAACGGAAAGGCACTGGAAGGCCTTACGGCATTGATTCAGGATTCAGGGGCAGAGCTGGCAGGCGCCGGAATTGTCATTGAAAAGGGATTCCAGGATGGCGGTAAGCGTATCCGCGAGAATGGAATCCGGCTGGAATCGCTGGCTATTGTGGACAGCATGGATGATAAGACAGGAGAGATCGTGTTCAGAGATGAATAGGAAAGCGCTATTTTTTGATATTGACGGAACATTATTCAGTGAGATTACAAGGCAGGTACCGCAGAGCGCGGTACTTGCCTTAAAAAAAACCAGGCAGAGGGGAAACCTTGTGTTTATCAACACGGGCAGGACGTACTGCCAGACAGAGGGAATCAGAAGCGAGGTGGAACTGGACGGGCTTCTGTGCGGCTGCGGCACCTATATTACAGTGGGGGATGAAATTCTCTATGACCGGAGAGTTTCGGCCGAAAGGGCGTTACGCCTGAAGGAGGATATTATCCGTTTTGGACTGGACGGCGTGCTGGAAGGAGTCGAGGGCTGCTATTTCAATAATGGAAAATCCAGGATGCCCGTGGTGGAGCGTATGATTCGTCTTCTGAAAGCGTCGGATGCCTATATTCCTCTGGGATGGGACGACAACTCCTATGAGATCACAAAGTTCTGCGTTGTGGCGGATGGAGAGAGCAGAAGAGAAGAATTCTTTGCCACGCTGAAGGATGAGTTTGAAGTAATCGACAGAGGCGGGGATTTTTATGAATGTATCCCGGTTGGACATTCCAAGGCAACGGCCATCGAAGCAATCCTGAAACGGTACGGGATTGCGAAGGAAGACGCATGGGTGTTCGGTGACAGCATGAACGACCTTTCCATGTTTCAGTATTCACTCAACTCGGTGCTGATGGGAAAACATGACAGCGGGCTGGAGCCTTACGCCACTTTTACGACGAAGACGGTCGAGGCGGACGGGATAGCCTATGCCCTTGAAACACTGGGGATGCTGTAAGAAGGGAAGAAATTTGTTACTGTTCACGGTAGTGGACAGTAATAGAAATTACGGAGTAAACAGGGGGAGTTACAAGATGAAGGAATACAAAATCAGAAAAATCAAATCTCCGATGGAGATAGAATCCTGCGTGAAAGCGGAGATTACAGAGGTTCAGTGGAACTGCAGAATGCAGCCCAAATCATGGGCGTATATGGGATACCAGGAGGGAAAAGGTCTCCTGGTCCGCATGGCCTGTGAGGAGACAAACCCTCACAGAGTCCATGTCTACCATAAGGGACCCGTATGGACGGACAGCGCCCTGGAATTATTCCTGGCATTCCCCATCCATGAGGGAGGCGTACCGGGGGAGATTGACGGCAGGTGCCTGTATCTGAACTTTGAACTCAATGCCAATGCGGCAATGTATGCCCAGTATGGCTATGGCAAAGAAAACAGGGAATTTATACCGGACCAGGTATACCGGGAAAGCCGCTGCAACGCCGTCATCGGCCGGGACGGCTGGAGGGTGGATTTTCTGATACCGGAGTGGTATCTTAGGGAATTGACAGGCAGAAAACTGGAGGACTGGCTGGCAGCAGGAGATGGGGCAGGACGGATGCGCTGTAATTTCTACAAGATATCCGAGAGTCCCGAGATCGAGCATTATATGAGCTATTCAAGGATAGAGAGCGATGTGCCGGATTTTCATCTGCCTTCCTATTTTGCGGAGGCGGGATTTGAGAGATGAGAACGCCGCCGGTGTCGGCTGGGATTCGGGATGGGGAGGTTATGAGTCTTCAGTCCCGGGCGTCAGGTTGTCGCGGGTGGGGAATCCGGGCAGAAAAAGTTCCTTCGGGAAACGCTCGCGCTCTTCGAAGTACATAACGGTACTAACCTCGTGAAAAACCTCGGTAAGTGCCGATGAACTTCAGGTTCCCTCCGGAATCTTTTTCTCCCTTCTTCCCCACAGGCAGGTTATGGCCGGGACTGAAGACGCAAAGGTTTCCGCCATCCCGAATCACGGCCTGCGGCCGCTGATTTGTTCTATTTCTTCAAATGGGGAGGGGATTGTCGAAGTCACTGAATATCTTTAAAGGCCAGGGGAATGACACCTGGTCTGTTTTAGTGGTTTTGTCTGGAATTTAGCAAGGAATTTAATTATTAAATTCTGCTTTCGATTTTGACTAAATGCCATCATAATGTATAAGTATCATAACCCCCAAAAAAGAAAGTAGAAAATCTATTCCCGTCATGATATGATAAAGAGGGTTTAGACGTTCTGTCAGAATGCAGATGACGGAAAAGGAGATTTTATATTTTTATGGATAAATATCAGGTATTAAAACACTATTTTGGATATGAAGAATTCCGGGAGGGGCAGGAAGCGTTGATTGACAGTATCCTTTCCGGACAGGATACTTTGGGGATTATGCCTACCGGCGCCGGAAAGTCGTTGTGTTTTCAGGTTCCGGCCCTGATGATGAAGGGAATCACGTTAGTCATTTCACCATTAATTTCTTTAATGCAGGATCAGGTATCAGCCCTGAACCAGGCCGGCGTTCATGCCGCGTATCTGAACAGTTCCCTGACGGTAAGCCAGTATTATAAAGCGCTCTCCTATGCGAGAGAGGGAAGGTATCCGATTATTTACGTTGCCCCCGAGAGGCTGGTGACGGAGGAATTTCTTGATTTTGCCACGCATGCCGAGATTTCGATGCTGGTCGTTGATGAGGCGCACTGTGTGTCACAGTGGGGACAGGATTTCAGGCCGAGCTATTTAAAAATTATGGAGTTTGTCGATAAGCTTCCGAAGAGGCCGGTCATCAGCGCCTTTACAGCGACTGCGACAAAAGAGGTGAGGGATGATGTGATTGACATCCTGATGCTGAGGGAACCGACGGTGGTGGCGACCGGGTTTGACCGGCCGAATCTGTGGTTCTCGGTGCAGTCGCCGAAAGACCGTTATGCGACGATGAAGAATTACATAGAATGCCATCCGGATCAAAGCGGAATTGTCTACTGCCTGACCAGAAAGACAGTGGAGGAGGTCAGCAAAAGGCTGGCCGATGAAGGTTTTGAGGTGACACGCTATCATGCGGGGCTGAGCGATGCGGAGAGAAAACGGAACCAGGAAGATTTTATTTATGACAGAAAGAATCTGATGATCGCAACGAATGCATTTGGCATGGGAATTGATAAATCGGATGTACGGTTTGTCATTCATTACAACATGCCGAAGAACATCGAGAGTTACTACCAGGAGGCGGGGCGTGCGGGCAGGGACGGTGAACCGGCCGAGTGCATCCTGCTGTATGGCGGCCAGGATGTGATTACCAACCAGTTTTTTATTGATAATAACCAGGACAACCAGGAGCTGGACTTTGTGACCAGGGAACTGGTTCAGGAGAGGGACCGCGAACGGCTGCGCAAGATGACATATTACTGTTTCACCAATGAATGCCTGAGAGATTACATCCTGCGCTACTTTGGGGAATATGGTGGAAATTACTGTGGAAACTGCTCCAACTGCCTGAGCCAGTTTGAGACGGTGGATGTTACGGAGACGGCCAAAGCGGCAATCGGCTGTGTGGAAGACTGCAGGCAGAGATATGGCGTCAACGTGATTCTTGACACGGTGCGCGGCGCCAACACGGCCAAAATCAGGCAGTACCATATGGACGAGAATGCATGGTATGCCGCGGCAGCCAAGGTTCCGGCGTTTAAACTGCGCCAGGTGATGAATTACCTGCTTCTCAACGATTATCTGCGAGTGACAAATGATGAATACATGCTTGTGAAGCTGACGGAAAAATCAATGGCCGTCCTGAATGACGAGGAATCCGTTGTCATGAAGATGGCAAAAGAACAGGAACACGAAGCAAAAGAGAGGGGCGCAAAGAAGAAAAAAACCGGCAAGGGATTTGCGGCCGGACTTTCCGGTGGGGAATTTACCGAGGAGGACGAGAAGCTGTTTGAAAAGCTGCGGGCACTTCGGATGGAGATTGCCAGAGAGGCTAAGGTTCCGCCGTATATTGTATTTTCCGATAAAACGCTGACCCATATGAGCATTGTGAAACCTCAGTCAAGGGAGGAGATGCTTAACGTGTCCGGCGTCGGTGAAGTCAAGTATGAAAAATACGGGGAGAGATTCCTGGAATGTGTGCTTGAATCTGCCGCAGAACCAACCGCCATGAATTGATAATATCTGATATCTTATAAAAGATTCGTAAATGTACAGATTTTATCTTGTTATAGTCCCGGGTTTTTAGTATAATAAAGATAAGTTACAGTTGAGACTTTCTTATGAAGGGGGCGTTTATATGGAGAATAAGTATACCAAGATTAAGACAGCAGGAACCGATGTCGCTTTAAAGGTACTGCCCGGACATTTCGCAACCAACCACGCCCATATCAATTACTACATTGATATGACTACAATGAAGACAAGAACCAGCGAGGCGCAGGAAGTAGCCAGGGATCTGGTAAGCATGTATCTCTATGACACGGTGATTGATACCATCGTGTGTATGGAGGAGACGGAAGTAATCGGAGCATTTTTGTCGGAAGAACTGACAAAAGGCGGTTTTCTCTCCATGAATGCACACAAGACAGTTTACGTTGTGAGTCCTGAATTTAACAACAACAGCCAGATTATCTTCAGAGAGAACCTGCTCCCGATGATTAGGGGAAAACACGTTATGATTCTGATGTCCACGGTAACAACAGGACTTACGGTTAATAAAGCCGTTGAGTGCATCCAGTATTATGACGGCATCCTTATGGGCGTATCGGCAATCTTCAGCGCACTTGACGAGGTTAACGGAGTTCCGATTAAGTCGGTATTCGGCAAGAAAGATTTACCGGACTATGCCTATTCAGACTACAGAAACTGCCCGCAGTGCAAGGCCGGAAAGAAACTGGATGCGCTTGTAAACACGTTTGGCTATTCGCTATTATAAGAGAACCGGCCGCTGCCTCTGCATTATCCCGCGAGGCGAAACACGGTAACAATTAATCAAAGAATTAAATTATTAGAAAAATTGATTGACAGCCTGTATGGCTTGCTGGTTAAGTTTATTTCAATAAGATTGAGAGGGCATGTTAAAAAATACATGTCCTCTTTTTTGAGTGGCAATGAAAAGTTCGCGAAGCTTACTATATCCCTTCCATAAAGCCGGGACAAATTAACCCGCGTCACTCCCAGCCGCGTCCCCGCCCCGCAACTAAATCCTCTTGACAAAGCCTCCCCCCTTCGATATAATGATATTGGACACTGGATACAATTGGATACCCCATCAAACATCAGGAGGTATCACATGAGTAATCTAACAATAAGACCCATCAATACAGGCTTTGTGACAATGATCCCGAAGCAGTATCTCTACCACCATTCAACGGTGGCATTCTATCCGGAGGCCTCTGATCAGGAAGAGGAGTATCCGGTCTTTACATACCTTGTAGAAGGCGGCGACAAGCTATTGCTGGTAGATACCGGCATGGCCTATACGGAGCGCGCCGATCAATATCACCACCACGGTTCACGCCAGCCGGAAGGGATGGCAATCACGGAGCAGTTGGCTGCTTTGGGATATAAACCGGAGGATATAGACATTGTAGTGTTTACCCATCTGCACTGGGATCACTGTTTTTACATGGAGAAATTCACCAATGCACAATTTTATGTTAACCGAAAAGAGTATGAATTTGCAATGAACCCCATTCCGCTGTATTACAAATCGTATGAAGCGCCGGAGCTTGGAATCACCAGGCCTTTTGAGGGAATCCAGATGAATCTTGTGGAGGGTGAGACGGAGATTATGCCGGGAGTCCGTGTATTTGAGACGCCGGGGCATTCCGTGGGCCATCAGTCCGTTGAGATCGATACGGCCGCCGGTAAATATATCTGCTGCGGTGATTCTATCTTTATTATGGATAATGTGAAACCAATCGAAAAACTGCACTATGACATCACGCCGCCCAACCGCTTTTCTGATATTGTTTCCACATGGAAGAGTATTGAGCTTATTAAAGAGCGGGCGGAGAGCCTGGATCGGATCCTCACATGCCACGACAGGGAGATACTTGATCGCGCTGCCGCGTCGCCTGTACTTGGAGTGAAAGAGGAAGGCAGGTGAAAGAAGAAGTCCGGGTGACTTCGAGAATATGGCAGTGATCGCGGTTATAGCCTGCTGTGATACAAAATATCACGAGATAACATTTGTGCGGGAAAAGATTAGAAAGAGCGGTAACCAGCCTCTTATACTGGACATCAGCACGGGGCCATGCATCCCTTTGAAGGCTGATATAACACGTGAGGAGGTGCTGGCGGCCGGAGGTTATACCTGGGAGCAGGTACACGGATTTGATAAGAGCGGAGCTATCTCCGCGATGACGGAGAGCATAGCAAAGACAGTGACGAAGCTGTATCAGCAGAAGAAGATAGACGGTGTGATCGGGATGGGCGGACTGCAGAATACAGTTGTGTGTTCGGCAGCCCTGAGACTGTTACCCATCGGGTTTCCCAAGATGATATGTTCCACAATTGCGAGTGGTTCCCGCTGTTTCGATACGGTAGTAGGTGATAAGGACATCGCCGTAATTCCGTCTATCGTCGACTTTGCAGGAATGAACCCGATCAGCGAGGCAGTGCTGGGCAATACGGTCAGCGCCATGATAGGTATGGTTACCCATGGAAGCAGAGGGATTGATACGAAAGGGGAATTGTATATCGGCACCACTCTGATGGGCATTACCAATGATACCGTCATGCAGGCATCCAATGAATTGGCGGAGAATGGGTTGAAGACCATCAGCTTCCATTCCACGGGGATTGGAGGAAAAGTGATGGAAGATTTAATCCGGGAGGGAGTCATCACGGCCGTGATGGATCTTTCCCTGCATGAGATGACGGCGGAGTATTTTGGCAATTACGGATACAGCAAAGGCGCCGTAAACAGGCTGTGCGCCGCTGCGGAAATGGGGATACCGGCACTTGTCTGCCCAGGAGGAATTGATTTTGCCTGCCTGCGTCCGGAAGAACTGTTCGATGACCAGGAGGAGCGGGGATATGTGTGGCACAATAAAGATTTGACCCATACCCGCCTTTACGAACACGAGATTTTAGATATAACCAGAACAATTGCAGAACGGCTCAACCACTCAACCGGAAGGACAGAAGTGGTGCTTCCGATGGGAGGGCTGCGTACGCTCAGCTATCCCGGAGAGTTTTTCAACAAGCCGGAAACAATCCGGAAGATGAAAAAGATCTTTGAGGAGGAACTCAAACCGGAAATCACGTTTAAAACATTTGACCTGAACTTCTGTGATCCGGAGTTTGCCCATATCTGTGCGCATGAAATGATGAATCTTTTAAATGGAGCGGATCAATGATGAGATATAATGAATATGTGAATCTGGCGGAGGATATTCGGAAGGCGGCAGCCAAATTTTATGCGCTTCGTTACCAGATGAGTAACGGAGGCAATCTGAGTGTCCGGATACCGGAAAAAGACTGGATGCTGGTAAAAGGAACCGATGTTGCTTTTGATGAGGTCGGTCCCGATACGCTTGTCATCACCGATTTTGACGGCAATGTAATCGAGGGAGAACTGCGGCCATCTAAAGAAGCGCTGCTCCACGGAGCTATCTATAAGGAGGTGGCCGGGGCAGGCGCAATTATGCACTGCCATTCACCATATGCCACGGCTTGGGCGGCCGGGCATGAAAAACTTCAGTTTTCCACGCACCATTCCGGGATGAAGCTGAAAGGCCTGGTGCCGGTGTTCGATACCCATTCCTATGCGGTGCCGAAGGAGTATTTCCCGCAGATCGTGAAATTCTTTAAAGATAATCCGGGGGCTAATGCCTTTTTGCTTAGAGGACACGGTCAGGTGACGATTGGGAAAGATATGAGAGAGGCGGCGTACCTGGCGGAGCTGGTGGAGGAGACGGCGCAGATCTCTATTTTTTCCTGAAACTCCGGATATTGAAGCATCGGGATGCATGCAGCGTGGATTTTCCATCGCCGGTAAATGACGGCCTGAGCGAAGTCTGACCGCAATGCACTCCTGTACGGAGAGTTTTTTATTCTAAAAAAGGTGTCTCTGAATCTCCGTTAACCGGAGAAAATCAGAGGCACCTTTTCCTGTCCAGGGAAAAGCTCCCGGCAGATAAATCAGGAAAAATTCACATGCGTGCTGACGCTGTTGACGACATCCTTCAGGTGATCTGAGATTGCTTCTTTTGTTGCTGTGATATTCCGCTTTCTCAGGCCCTGGACGATGCGCGCATGTTCGGACAGCGTGTCGTTGGCCCGTCCTTCCAGGGAATAGTAGATGGATTTGAATGAATCACATTTATTCCAGAGGCCTTCCAGAATCTCCACGGTATTCGTACATCCGGACAGGGAGCAGAGCAGAGAGTGAAACTGACGGTCAAGCTGCATGAATTCTTTCGAGGTATTGGAGAAGCTCAGCATGCGCAGGTTGATTGCGTCTACGGCATCAATTTCTTCATCGGACGCTTTGATGCAGGTTCTGGCGGCGCAGTACTGTTCCATGAGAATCCTCACTTCATAAATTTCATTGAGATGTTCCCTGGAAAGTTTGAAGACCACGGCTCCGCAATGGGGTTTGGTAATCAGCAGTCCCTCCGCTTCGAGACGTTTCATGGCATCCCTGACGGGGGTGCGGCTGACACCTAATTTTTGAGTAAGACTTTCCTGGGCAATATGTTCACCAGGTTTAAAATCCCCCTGGATGATTGCATTCTTTATCCAAAGATAAACGGAATCAGAAACAGTTGTATATTGGATTAATGGTTTGGTGTTCTCCATAAGCAGCTCCCCTCTTTGATTTAGAAATAATTACCAGTTTTAAATATACCCTAAATTGAGTACATTGTCAATCGATTGGACAATGTATCCAATGTTGGATGATATTATTGCAAGATATAGATAAAATATTGTCAAGAAAATAATTATTTATTGACAATATATACAATAAGATGTACAATGTGGCTATAGTAATGTATCCAATATCCGGTGTCCAACGGAAAAAGGAAAAACTGTAACGGTAAAATGAGAAAGGATGGAGAAGATGAAAAAAAACAGATTATTTGCATTGGGGATGGCGGCAGCAGTAGCAATTTCAACGATGACAGGATGTGGAAGCAGCAGTACACAGACGAAGGAAACGACGGCTCCGGCTGAACAGGGAGGCGCGGAAGCGGCGGCCCCATCGGAAAAGAAGGAGAAAATTACATTGAGGATTGGATCGGGTCATTCGGAATCGAATCCATGGATTACGGCGCTGGAAGATTATTTTGTTAAAAATGTTTCAGAGCGCGTAAGCTCCGAAACGAATTATGAGATCGACTGGGTTAAATCTTACGGCGGCTCCGTTATTTCCCTGGGCAATGAGCTTCAGGGAGTACAGGACGGTCTGGTGGATATCGGATGTACAATCCTTGTATTTGAGGCATCCAGGCTTCCTCTCCAGGATATGGTTTACAGCATGCCGTTCTCCTGCTCCGACCCGCTGGTAGTTGCGGAGACAATCAAGCAGATGTATGCGGCTTATCCGGAATTTACTTCCATTTATGAATCGGATTATAACCAGAAGTTTCTTGGTATCGGCGTGTCGGATCCTTACGGTTTCTACAGCACAAAAGAAGTAAAATCACTGGATGATGTAAAGGGAATGAAGATTGGCGCGGCCGGCATCAACCTCTCCTGGATTGAAGGCTCCGGAGCGGTAGGCGTCCAGACCTCTTTAAATGATACATACCAGAACCTGCAGACCAACGTTTGCCAGGCAACCATACAGCCGACACACTCCTGTGTCAATTTAAAGGTTTATGAGGTGGCTCCTTATTATCTGGATGCCAATTTCAACGTAGTTCCTTTCAATGCAATAACGGTTAATATGGATACATGGAAGGATCTTCCGGCGGAAGTACAGACTATCCTCACGGAAGTGGGAGAGGGATATCTGGATTACGAGGCTAATTACATTAATGAGATCCATGAAAAAGATCTGGCAGATTTACAGGAAAAAGGATGTACAATCGTCACTCTGAGCAGAGAAGAGCAGGAGAAATGGGCTGCCAGCTTACCGGATATTGTCAATGGTCTTGTAAAGAACCTGGACAATGCAGGATATAAGGGAGCCGAGATTGTGGAGAAATACTACCAGATTCTTGAATCACAGGGAATCGAAAGAGTACGTGACTGGAAGATAACAGACTGATTGACAGGGCAGAGATATTGTAGGGAAGGGTGAACACATGGCCATTCTGCGAAAAATTGACAAAATACTGGAGCGCTTTCTGAGCATTATGGATGGAATTGCGTCTATTTCCATCTTTGTAATTATGATTTTAATCACTGCGGACGTACTCAGCCGGCTGCTGCTTAATAAGCCGTTTGTGGGCACCGCGGAGATTGTCTCAAGCATCATCATCATTGTGTGCTTTCTGGAAATTCCCTATGTGGCGGTAAAGGGAGCGCATGTGCGGACGACGATGCTCTATGACAAGGTTGGGACAAAGGGAAAGCTGGTCATTGATATCATAGCGGCGTTTCTGGGAATCCTGGTATATTCTTTTATCATCAAGGCAAGCTGGGGAAACCTGCTCCATGCAATCAGCATCGGCGAGGCGGAGATCGCGGGTTCATTCCGTGTCACAACGATTCCGGGAAGATTTGCGATTATCTTTGGATCCGGGTTAATGATTCTGGAATTTATCGACCAGATTGTAAAATTTGGCTACAGGCTTGTTACAGGAAAAAGTTTTTATGGAGAAGGGGGGAATAAGCGGTGAGTACAGGCGTTGTTGCAGCGTTTTCGCTGATTCTTTTGCTGGTGCTGATTTTCTGTGGCGTGCATCTGAGCACTTCCCTGATGTTTACCAGCACCCTGAGCGTATTCCTGTTTACGGGGAGATTCTCCACTGCGATGAATGTATTGAGCCAGTCGGCCTGGGGAGCGGTCAGACAGTATATGTTTGGCGTAATTCCGCTATTTGTACTGATGGGACTGTTGGCCAACTTATCTGGTGCGAGCCAGGATCTCTATGATTCGGCCAGCCTCCTCCTGAAAAAGGTGCGCGGCGGCGTCGGAATCGCCACGGTAGTGGCCAATGCAATTTTTGCGGCAATCACCGGCGTAACGGTTGCTTCGGCAGCGGTATTTACAAAGATTGCCCTGCCTCAGATGCTGAGGCTGAAATACGACAGGAAGATAGCACTGGGAACGATTTCCGGTTCTGCTATCCTCGGAATGCTGATTCCTCCGAGCCTGCTTATGATTGTGTACGGTTCACAGGCGGATGTGTCCATCGGAAAACTGTTTGTTGCCGCCGTATTCCCCGGTGTGCTCATGACCATCGCATTTATCATTGTAATTCTGACGGTGGCGCATGTGAAGCCGGATTATATTCCCGAGGTAGAGGAGTTGACAGAGGATGAGAAAAAGAATTTCTGGAAAATCGTCCTCCGTCCATGGCCGATTGTGCTGCTCATCATTATCTCCCTTGGAGGCATCTGGTGCGGCTTTTTTACACCGACCGAGGCGGGCGGCGTGGGAGCGTTCGGCGCTTTCCTGATTGTGGTTTTCAAGAAACGGTTTAACAGAAAAGATTTCTGGGAGACACTTCTCTCAGCCGGTTCCACTTCGGGAAGCGTACTGATACTTCTTGTTTCCGCATCCACCTATTCGAAGACACTGGCAATGTGCGGCGTAATTAATGTCATCAGAGGATTTGTAGAGAGTTTACATATGCCTCCGATTGGAGTGGTTATCCTGTTTATCGTCATCCTGATGATACTCGGCTGTATCCTGGATTCCACCTCCATCCTGCTTCTGACAACGCCTCTGATGTGCCCGATTATGGCGGATCTGGGGTATGATCTGGTGTGGTTCGGGCTTGTTATGATTATTGCGATCGAGACAGGTATGATTACGCCTCCGTTCGGAATGAATGTATTTACGGTCAAGTCGTCGCTGTATGGGATGGAAGGCGTGGAGGACATCACGGTAAATGAAATATTTGCCGGCTCCATGTGGTTTCTGGTGGCAATTATAATTGTAGATTTATGCTGTGTATTCTTACCGCAGCTCGTGCTGTTCCTGCCAAATGCCATGTAGGAGAGAGGCAGAGGCGGAGGTACCGCAGACTCAGCGTAGGAAACAGGCTATGGCGCCGGTGCGTGAAATGTTCCGGTAAGACAAAGAAAAATGCAAAGCGGAGCCGTTTTAGGCTGCCGCCAATGAAAGGAGTTATATATGGCAAATATGAAAATTCCAAAAGAGAAGACGGCGATCGTCCTGATTGAGCCACAGAATGATTTTCTGACGGAGGGCGGCACCATGTACGCCCATATCAAGGAGCAGCTTGCGGAGAGAAATGTAATTGCAAATCTTCAGGATTTGCTTTCACAGGCGCGTGGAAAAGTGGCGAAAATTTTCTATTGTCCATTCCATCCCTTTGATCCCGGATTTCCGGAGTTAAAAAAGGGAGGACCAGCCTGTGAAGGACTCCGCGGCCTTGAAATGGACATGGAGGCGGACTGGGGAACCGGAGCCTGGCTCCGCGGCACTCCGGGACCGGAAATCATCAAAGAACTGACCCCGCAGCCTGGTGACGTGATTGTGGAGGGAAAGAAAACACTGGATGCATTTCATTCCACAGGTCTGGACTATTATCTGAGGGCAAATGAGATTGAGTATGTGGTATTCACCGGTTTCCATACGGACTGGTGCGTGGAATCTTCGGCCAGATCGGCTTATGATAAGGGATACCGCGTGATCGTGCTCGGCGACTGCACAGCCACTGACACACAGGAAGAGCAGGACTTCTGCGAGAAATGGATTTTCCCTAAGATTGGGAAATTGATGGGTTATAAGGAGTTTTTGGAAGCGCTTGAATAGCCGGATTATTTGTATGGAATGGTGAAAGGGTACTAAAAGAGACCAGCTTCGCATGAGACGTCCCCATAAAGTCAACTTTTGGGGACAGTTCGGCGGGCTGGTCTTTTTGACTGATTTTATAAAGGCTGATCTGTTTCGGAAGGGATATATACGGCGATATCCTCAATTTGGCAGTCCAGTATCCGGCATAGATCATTAATTGTCGTGGTGGTCATCGGTTTGTTGTTTCTCAGGCGGTCGATCGTACCGCTGGAAAGGTGATGTACTGTAATAAGAGTATAAGTTGATTCGGAAGAGGCCATGAGTGTTTTCCAAAACGGGCCATAATCAATCATTTATTATACCTTCTTTCTCAGCAGAATTTTTGTCGTTTAATATCAAAAAAAATAGAACACAGGTATCAATATTATTAGGATAAAATTCTATTTTATTCTTGACTATAGTCATTATTATGACTATAATTCTAGAGAAAAGAGAGACTGATTTATCAGGAATTATAATCGCAGGCACCGGTACGATAGAGAGGAAGAAGGGATAATGAGATGGCTGAACCGCAAAAAAAGGAAACCAACAGGAAAAACGAAAACTTCCTCCGTTTATCGAAAGAGCGCGTGAATAAAGTAATTGACGCAATAGAGCGTCTGGAGAATCTTTCTAATAAAAATCAGTACAGTTACACGGACGAACAAGTGGAAAAGATGTTTACAGCCATTGAAGAATCACTGGATTCGGCTAAAAAATCATTTAAAGATAAAAAACCGAGACAAAAATTCGACTGGTGAAAACCGGTTGATTCATTACCGAACAATAAAAAGGAATTGACACAATGCCGGGAGGGCTTTGGTCAATTCCTTTTTATTGTTGGTGTTTTATAAATGGCAGTAATCAGTATGTAAATTATTCATGTTAATTTCAGCGCAGACAGATTGCGATTGATCTGAAAGACGGTTTAAATATGAGAGTAACTCCCAGCGGGAGGAAATATTCAATTTCCTGTAGATATTTTGCAGATGTTTATTGAGAGTATGCTCCGTGATGTTTAATGCCCCGGCAATGTCTGCATTACCACAGCCTTTCTGAACGTAATCCGCAATTTCATGTTCCCGTTTTGTTAGAAGGCATTGAATTTGAGGATGGCAGGAACCGTTTGGTGAGCTATGTATTTCCAATGCGGTTTCTTTTCGGGACTCCGGTGACGAGGCCAGATAGTAACGATGATAGAATACACAGTTCAGATGAATGCTGAGAAGTCTCAGATACAGTACATCCAGATCGGTGAACTGAGACTCATGTTTCGTCCTGTAGAGGGTCACACATCCCAGAAAATGAGAATTATAAGTCAGATTCATCTGTAATGTATCAAAAATATCATAGTGAGAGTAACAGTCCCTGTAGATTCTGGAGGACAGCCGCTTCGAGTCTGAGAGAGCCTGGCTGTCCCTGAAGACCATAGTCTGAGGGGAGTAACTCATCCAGAGCAGGTGATCCTGCTCTTCGTACTGAAGATAACGTTTTTCAGCCTCGATAAAGCTCTCCGGTTCGCAAATCGGATGGCAGAGATGGCCTTCATGATTCAAATCGGCTAAAAGAACACTGGCATAGGAGCATTTAATAAAATGTTTCAGGCGCTTTAGCAAGATCCGGCACAGCACCTCAAAATTTCCCTCTGTATAGATACTGTATATTAATTCATTCAGCAGGCAGTATTCGTTAAGTTCCATGACAATTCCCCCCCCGGTTGGAAAGACATCCAAACTGATAAATACGTAAGTAGAAAATGAGTATTTTAAGTATAAAAAATAATTATTTATAGAAATAAATAATAATTATTATATGAAATAATTATAAAATAATAATTGAATATTTACAGAAAATATTGTAGCATAAATTACAACAAATTGCAATTTAATAAAAAAGTGGTAATTTATTACATAATAAACCGGTTCCAGTTTTATATTAGTTGCAATATAAGTAGGGAAAAAAAGAGGAGGTATTTGTATGGGGTTTGGTATCTTATCGTGTATCCCGATTGTAGTATTGCTGGTGGGGGCCACAATTACTAGGAAAATGCCGGAAATGCTGTTACTTTCATCATTTATCGGCGCAGTCATTTTGTATGGGAAAGGGTTTTTTACAGGCTATATCAACATTATGTATGAAGCTCTGGCAAATGGTTCTTTCCAGTTTATTCTTCTGATTCTCGTAGGTTCCGGCGCGCTCATTGCACTGCTGGAAAAATCCGGTGCAATGCTGGGGTTTAGAAATATGATCCGGAAAGCAGCGAGTACCAAAGACAGAGCTTTATTATTTACCTGGATTCTCGGCGTAATCGTTTTTATCGATGATTATTTAAACGCACTGGCAGTATCCTCCGCTATGAAAAATATAACGGATGAATACAAGGTGCCGAGGGAGCATCTGGCATACACGGTCAACTGTACCGGCTCTTGTGTCTGTGTACTGATTCCGTTCAGCAGCTGGGCAGCCTTTGGAATCGGCGTTTTCAAGGATTACGGATTGGAATTTTCCGATTATGTAAAGGCTCTTCCTTTTATGTTTTACCCGATAGTTGCACTGATTATCTGTCTTTTATTCGGCTATGAGCTGCTGCCCAAATTGGGAGGAATGAAGGAGGCATATGACAGAGTGGCGGCAGGCGGTTCAACTCTGGTGCCTTCTGATGAGGCAAGAGCGGAGGAGAGCGACGGGGCGGTTCCATCTTCACCTATTAACTTTTTACTCCCAATGCTTGTGCTGATTGTCACGATGATTTTGTGTGATAATGAACTGATTCATGGCCTTCTGGCGGCATTAGTAGCCCAGGCGGTATTGTATATCGGTCAGAAAATCATGTCTCCGAAAGAATTTATAGAAACTGCATTTAATGGAATTTATTCCATGGCTAGCGTGAGTTTTGTCGTGGCCCTGGCGTTCATGATGACGGCTGTAAATACGAATCTGGGCTTTTCAGAATACATGATTGATATACTGGGGGCGCTAATACCGGCTACAGTATTACCGGTTATCGCATTTCTGCTCGTTGCATTTATTGCTTTTGCATCGGGAAGCTTCTGGCCTCTGGTTGTAATTGTAGCTCCGATATTTATGCCGATGGCACTGAATTTCGGAATGAATCCTTCCCTGATTATTGCGGCCATTATGTCCGGGATTGCATTTGGAAGCCAGTTCTGTTTTTACTCGGATGCGGTATTTATGACGGCTGCCGGTACGGGAGTTCCCAATGTGAACCAGATTAAGGCCATTGCGCCCTATGTCTTGTCAGGAGCGGTGATTGCGGCCATTCTTTTTGCAATAGCAGGTTTTATCAGATAGGGACGGAAAGGAGAAAATATGGAATTTGCAGATAAATTATTAAAGAGCAGGGCAGTTTATGACTGCAGAGGAAGCAGACCTTTTGCGGGTTCTGTTGCAGTTAAAGGAAACAGAATTCTTGCGGTGGCCCATGGTGATGAGATTCCCGACTGTGTGGGGGAAAATACACAGATTACCGATTACGGGGAGCAGATGATAATGCCCGGTTTTGTAGATGCACATGTCCACTATTTTATGGGAGGAATGTTCGGCAGTAAACATGTCTGCACGGAAATTACCAATTCCAAATCAGAGGCTGAATGCATTGCAATGATCAAAAAGTTTGCGGATGAAAATCCTGATGAGATAAGAATTATCGGTCTCGGGTGGTTTCCATCCTATTGGGGTAATGCACCGCTTCCGGACAAGCGTTCCATTGATGCGGTCATTCCGGATCGGCCGGTATATCTTCTCAGCGCGGATATCCATACAATCTGGTGCAATACGAAGGCGCTTGAAGAGGCAGGAATCTACGCCGACATGCCGATCAAGAGCGGTGAGATAGGCACCTTTGAAAATGGGGAACTGAGCGGCCTTTTATTCGAACCTGAGGCATATCAGCCTGCGATGGATAAGGTGATGGAGCTGCCAAAAGAGCAGATGAAAGAGGTACACAGAGACTTCCTGAAAGAAATTGCTTCCTGTGGAATTACGACAATCAGTGAAATGACAGCAAATGATTATACGGATAAGACACTCCGGAATTTCCGTATCATAAAGGAGCTGGAGGAAGAAGGGGCGTTGACGGCCAGGCTCCATCTGTATACAAAACTTGCCGGTTATACCGATTTTAGTAAGGCGCTGGAATATAAGAAGGAGTTCTGCTCGCCCAAACTCAGAATGCAGGGAATTAAGGGATTTATTGATGGAGTGGCCTCAACGTATACGGCTCTGACGCTTGAACCGTACAGTGATAAACCGGACTGCTGTGGTATTGGAGTTCCGCTGGTTCCTAAGGATGAAATGCAGTTATCGGTCAATGCGGCAAATGCAGCCGGATTTCAGGTGAGAATCCATTGTATCTCAGACGGAGCGGTAAGAATGGCACTCGATTTATATGAGGGCTCTATCAGGGCGAATGGCAAACTTCATCTGAAAAATGCGGTGGAACACATAGAAAATATTAATCCGGATGATATAGGAAGATTTAAAGAACTGGATGTAATTCCCTCCATGCAGCCGATGCATCTTTTACTGGACGCGGATGAGCAGATCCTGAGAATGGGAGAGGAGCGCGTGAAATATGAATGGGCGTTCAGAAGTATTCTGGATGCAGGCGGAAAACTTGCATTCGGCACGGACTATCCGGTTGTCGGCTTTGACCCATTCCCGACGATTTATGCGGCGGTGACGAGAAAGAACCTGGATGGCAGTCCGGCCAGCCACAATCCATGGGAATGTCTGACCCTGGAGGAAACCCTGAAGGCATATACCATCGATGCGGCCAACACATACGACCGTGAGGATGAACTGGGGACACTGGAACCGGGAAAATATGCCGATATTATTGTAATAGACAGGAACCTGTTTGAGTTAGAGCCGGATGATATTCTGAAATGCTCTGTTGTAATGACCATGATGGATGGCAGGGTTGTATTTGAAAAATAGCCGGATTTAACCCTTGTAAAAAGAAGTGTTAATAATTAGTATCTGTGTATTCATACTTGGCTAAGACCCTGCATACATTGTAAAAACAATGATTTCAGGGGGCAACCTTTTGAAAGAATATATTGAAGAGCGGGCGGTAGCTATAGCGAATTACATCATCGATTACAATGCAACAGTGCGTCAGACGGCAAGAAAATTTGGGATTTCGAAGTCAACGGTACATAAGGATGTTACTGATCGCCTGGAGCATATCAATCCCTCTCTGGCAGCTCAGGCCAGGGTAGTTCTGGATATCAATAAGGCCGAACGCCACATCAGAGGGGGCATGGCTACTAAGGAAAAATATCAGCATCAGCTTCAGGCATGCAGCAGAAAATAGGCTCATCACATAGCGTAAGTTTTGAAAGGCTGTGCACCGGCAGGGTGCGCAGCCTTTCGGTCTGTAAAGGGACGCGGGGGAAAGAAGGCTTTGGGGACGAAAAGGTAATAAAAAGAAAAGCTTCCTAATAGAATGATAGTAACCAAAAGAACAGGGAGCTTTTTTATGGGAAAAATTCTGAGTGGTAAGCGGTATGGCATCATTTTGGCCGCAGCGCTCTTTCTGTCAGCCGCTCTGATGGCCGGATGCGGCGGTGAGAAGGAAGAGGAGAAAGTCCGTGATCTGGAATTCACGGTAGTTGGTCAAAACGAGATACCGCAGGAGCTTCAGGAGATAATCGAGCAGAAGAAAAAGGAACCTTTCAGACTGACATATTCGGGTGGGCAGGATCTGTACATAGCAGCCGGATATGGTGAGCAGAAGTCGGGAGGATACAGTATTGCCGTTCCGGAGCTGTATCTGACGGAAAATTCCATCACAATCAGGACTGAACTGAAAGGACCGGAAAAGCAGGAGCAGACAGGTCCGGAGGCATCCTTCCCATTTATTGTGGTGAAGATGCCGTTTATGGAAGAACCGGTGGTGTTCAAGTAGAAAAACTGATCTTAAGCTGTAACGAAGCAGACAGTTGGAAATGTAAGAATACGTTTCCAACTGTCTTTTTCTTGAGTGGCAATGAAAAGTGCGCGAAGCATGCTTTTCGTTGCTGGATATTTTCAGGCGTCCGGTCTATTTCAGGATGCTGGCGTATTCCGGATGTTTTCCGAACCATTTTACGGCATAGGAACAGGTCAGCACGGCTTTCTTGTCCTCGGCAAGCAGGTGTGCCGCCGCAGCGCCCATCAGGCTGTCCGCCACGTTTTGTCCCCTGAGGGACGGATCAACAAAGGTATGGTTAATATCCACGGTATTTTCATCAATAGCCGGGAAAGTTACCTCGGCGAGCATCTGCTCACCTTCACCCTGCAGGGAGATTCGGTTGGGACTGTAAGTAAAATCCATCTTTGTACTCCTCCGTTTCTAAAATGCAATATAAGTATTATATACGGGTGGGACTCAAATAGCAATTGAGAAATAAAAACGGCGCCCCGCATCTCAATTTTTATACTTGCTTTTTGGAAACCGCTGGTGTATAATAACCAAACTATCTTAAAATCATGCTCCAGATAAAATATCTATTCTGAATTCCAGAATGCAAATCGCGGGAACTTCCATAACGAACGATGGTTTTAGAATCATTTATGAATATATTTAACATTTTTCTGTTTTTTAGCATATATAACAGGGAGTCTGCTTTGACGGGCGCTATGGCGTTTGAAAGACAGGTTTTTCTTACAATATCTGTAGATCAAAAATTCTAAAGAACTTCTGAAAAATCAACATGTATTTTACAACTGAAAAACAGCCGGATCGGAAAACAGTCCCCGGCAAACTTAAGGAGCCGTACATCGGCAGGAATAGACAACAGGGAGGAGGGACATTATAACGAAATACAAAATGCTCGAACAGGCATACAGTGAAATGATATTCTGCTGGCAGGAGACATCCAGAAATTATTGTCAGCAGGGAAGTGCGGCGGGCGTGGGAAAACTCCCGCCTGAGATGGCCAATCCGGAGCGATTGACTGCAAAACAACTGATTACGAAAGAGGAGCAAGGCGCGGAGGTGTGCTGTGAAGATGAGGAGAAAGGCAGAAGTCTTGCACGCAGGAGTTATGTGTCTTCTGGCGGTATTTTTATGCCGGGAGGGTGCAGGGCAGGCTTGGGCACAGGAAAACATACAGAAGTATTCAGAAGTATTTGACGCTCCCGGGGAGATCCCGGGGCCGGAAAAATTGATACGTGACGAAGCCGGAAGAGAGTACCGGTTAAAGGAACAGGAGATTGCCGCCGTGCCGGTTTCAGGACGCACGGAAAAACTGTCCGGGCAGACGGTTTACGAGGGTGTGAGCCGGGCAGATACAATACCGGATACGGCGGTAATAACGGTGAGAGATGAGGAGAGCGGAACCGAATTTGAAACGGAGCTTTCTTTAGAACGGATTGAATATACGGATGAAAGGTGGCAGGCCGGTCTTTCCTTCATTGCAACATTTCACGAGTATGGAGCCGACTATTACATATTGGGGGAAAACAGGATTCCCCACCGGGAGGACAGGCCGGAACTTTCTGAGTTCGGCGATAAGCTTTTGGCGGTGATTGGCCTGGAACCGGAAGACTGTCTGCTGGATGATTTTACCTGGTTGGGAGAACCATACAGAGATGGGGAGGAAACAGTGTGCCGTGACGCCCTGATAAGCGGCCGGAGGAAGGTATGGGACTGTACCGCCTTCTATGGCGGTGTCGTAAAGATGCCCGATTATGAGCGCTACCGTATGATTATGACATACGAAGAGCGTAGGGAGAAAGGCGAAGAAAACGGGGAATCAGTTGAGCCGGCAGATGTTCCCATCAGCGCAAAAGAGAACGGGGAAACTTTGTGGCAGACATGGTGGGACAGGCTGAAGCGAATAATCAGAAGGGGAATCCAGGTGTCGGTTGGAATTTTCTGTATTGTGGCGGCTGTTTTAGTTCTGAGATTTTTATTAAAGATGGCAAAAAGCGCAGGTAAGGAAGAATAGCGGGGAAGCGTATCAGGGGACATTAATACTGAAGAAAGCCGGAAATTAAATACGATGCAAGATCTGCAGGGCAGACCTTACACCGTATTGGTGATAAAAAGACAGCAGAGTGGGCATCTTAGAACAGGGACATAACGCTGCTGACACCGATAATCAGGGAGATGATTGCCACACATCCTCCGAGCAGGTTGCGCACCATGCTGTTTTTGTACTGTCCCATTGCTCGGGCTCGGCTTGTGATAAATACCAGGGCAATAACGATAATCGGAAGGAAAATTCCGTTAACGGCCTGGGCCATCATGATGATTGAAATCGGGTTGTAGCCGGTAGCGGATACGATGATACCGATTACGACAACGATGATGTTGGTTGCAAAGAAACGTTTATCTTTCTTATCCATTCCCCAGTGGAACAGCCCGGCAAATACGTAAGATACGCCCAGTGGCGTAACAACTGCAGAGGAAACTCCGGCAGCGATTAATCCGATGCTGAGGAAAGGTTTTGCAAAACTTCCTAAGAGTGGTTCCAGCTGGTAGGCCATATCAGCTGCCGATGAAACGCTCATACCGCGCATAACGGTACCGGCTGTAATTAATACGGCGCCAGTGATAAGTCCGCCGATAATCATGGAAACCGTGACGTCAAAGCGGGCAAGCGGAAGTTCTTCCGGGTCATGCCATGTTTTTCTTGCACTTGTAGCATGGATAAACATATTATAGGGTACAACAGTAGTACCAATCATGGCCACGCAGGTCATAATCGCATTCTGAGGAACGTTCGGAACAGCGCCTTTTATCAGCTCACCAAGATCCGGCTTTACAATGATCATGGTAATGATAAATACGATTGCCATAACACTGACACAGACGCTTAACAGTTTTTCAAGGGATTTAACAGCATCTCCGGTGCTGGTGAGAATCAGGACACCGACACCCCAAAGAGGTGCAACAATATGGGAGGGAATTCCGGTCAGGGAAGAAATACCGATTGCAGTTCCTGTAAGGTCACCGCCCATATAGGCAACGCCGCCGAGTCCGATGGCGGCAGCAACAAGGGCAACCATAGCCCATTTCAGAGGCGGGCGATCCGACAGTTCTTTGACTAACTCTTCTGCGAGTCCGTTCTGGGTAACGATTCCCAGACGGGCGGCCATTTCCTGCATTACAATAACTGCAATGACAGAGAATATAACGGTCCAGAGAAGGGAGTATCCGTAAGTTGCACCTGCTTTCGTTGCGCTGGTGATGGTACCTGGGCCGATGAAGGATCCCACAACCAGGATTCCAGGGCCTAAAGCTTTACATTTCTCTTTAAAAGTATAAGTTTTTTTTGTTTCCATGTACTGCCTCCATTTCCAAAATGAGTTTCTTGAATTAGTTTTATAAAGCTTTAAAATATACTGAGGTACAGGATTTCACTTAACTTTTCAAGCATTTTGATGCCGGCCAGGCTATTCCCCTTTTTATCAAGGCCGGGTGAGTAAATGCCGATTCCCATACGCGTGGGAGATACGGCCATGATGCCGCCGCCCACTCCGCTTTTGGCAGGCAGGCCTACCTTAATCGCGAAATCACCGGAACCGTCATACATACCGCAGGTAGTGAGGATGGCATTGACAAAGCGGGCATGATGTCCAGAAAACAGAACATCCTCCGGCTTTTTGCCTCGTCCGTGGTTGGCCAGAACAAAACCGATATTTGCCAAATCCTTGCAGGTAACGCGGATAGAACAGGCGCGGAAATAAATATCAAGGAGCTCTTCAACATCATCGTCAATGATGCCGGAACTTTTCAACAGATAGGCCAAAGCACGGTTTTTATTTCCCGTTTTCTTTTCTGAAAGATATACGGCCTGATCCACATCAATTTCCGGATTCCCGGCTATCCTCCTCGTAAAGGCCAGAAGGCGTTCGAACCGCTCTTCGTAGCTTTCCCCGTGAATCATGGAACACATCTCAATAGCCCCGATATTGACCATGGGATTGATATGTTCTTTCAGGATCAGCTGCTCTGAATAATCTATGGCATTAAAAGGTTTCCCGGTGGCTTCCACACCTATGTATTGTCTGACATACTCGGTTCCATTATCCATGAGTGCCAGTAGAAGCAGGAGAGGTTTGACAATGCTCTGGATGGTAAATCGCTTGTTATAATCACCGGCAGAAAATTCTTTGCCGTCACTGCTTACCAGATAGACGCCAAAGTCTTCTTTATCCGCTTTTGCCAGTTCCGGGATATAATCCGCCAGTTCACCGAGACGGGTATAGGAACGGCATTCTTCCAGGAGACGCTCCAACAATTCTTCCATACGTGTCACATTACCTTCCTTGTGTTTTTTGCTGCTTTGCATCTTTTTTTGACTCCCAAAAGGGAATCAAATGATAATGAAATGATAATATCGTTTAAATAACTATATTGTCATTATAACGGACTGCTTCTTATGTGTCAAGAAAAATTATCATATTCATTGTTACTTTTGTGTAATTTTTCAGAAAAAGCCGCGAAAACTCAGCAGAGTGAACAAAAAAGGGATTTTGTTGAGGAACGAGAACGCCGCCGGGACGGTCGGGGTTCGGGATAGTGAGAGGGAGGGTGTGAGTCTTCAGTCCCGGCCTGTAGGTTGTCGCGGGTGGGGAATCCGGGCAGAAAAAGTTCCTGCGGGAAACGCTTGCACTCTTTGGAGTACATAGCGGACACTAACCTCGAAAATACCTCGGTAAGTGCCGATGAACTCCCAGGTTCCCTCCGGAATCTTTTTCTCCCTTCTTCCCCACAGGCAGGTTATGGACCGGGACTGAAGACTCATAAATAACCTCCCACTCCCCCGTCCGCCATCTTACAGAGGCGTCCTCGCATCTCAATTAAATCCCAATCTATGTCCAATCAGTAACAAATCATCGAGAAAACGCGGACAATAAATTGGGATACATTGCATATTTTCCAAAAATGTTGTAGTATAAATCTATCTTGTATCGAAGAGAAAAGGAGCCTGTATTATGGAAAAAGAAGTGCGTCTGATCCAGTCTATCCAGAGGGCATTTGATATTATCAACTGTTTCAGTGATCAGACACCGAAGTTGACTTTACCGAAAATCAGTGAGATGCTGTCCCTGAATATCAATACGACCAGGGGAATTGTCAATACGCTGGTGGCTAACGGTTATCTGGAGCATGATGGAGAAGCAAATATTTATTCGTTGGGGCCTGTATTTATTCCCAAGGCGGATTTGGTGAGTTCCAATGATATGGATCGCGTCAAGAAACTGGCCAGGCCGTATCTGGAGCAGATTTCCAATGCGTTTCAGGTATCGGCCCGTCTTCAGGTGGTCTCTAATTACAACATTTTTACGATTGAAAACATCAATCCGGAAAACGCACATTACATTCTTCTCACGCGTTTAAACACGACCTTTGCGTTGAATGCCACCGCATCCGGAAAGCTGCTTCTGTATTATATGGGGGAGCGCCAGAGGGAACGGTATTTCAGGACGCTGGACAAACACATGTATACAAAGAACACTCTTGTAACCAGGGAAGATTTGCAAAAAGAGCTGGATAAGATTGAAGAATGGGGATATGCCACAGAATTTGAAGAGATAGGGCTTGGAATCAGCAGTATTGCCATTCCGGTCATGAAGAAGAACGGGGCGCTCTACGGGACGATCAGTATCGTGGCATCCAGTTCCATTGTGATGCCGATTATCCAGGATGTTATCATTCCAATGAGAGAATGCGCGGCATTCGTGACAGAGAATCTTTTGCTTTAATGGACAAAGAAGTGTTTTGGAAGACAAGGAAAAAGCATTAATTCACTAAAGCAAATTTAAGAAGGGCAGGAATTCCAGGAAAACGGGATTCTTACCCTTCTTTTAATATGTTTTTTTCACGCAGGCAGTTCTTCCTTCGGTGACTAGAATTATTTTAATTCTGCTTTTCTGGCGGCCAGACCATTCATGAAATAGAGCGCCATCCATACTCCTGTGTGGGCAGATGTCTGCGCGCCGCAGGTTTCCGGGTAAATCTCTACAAAGTCAAATGCGTTGGCTCCGGCCCTGCCGCATTCGTTAACCATCATAGCCAGTTCAAAGGAGGTAACGCCGCATGGATCAACCGGTCCCTGTGGGTTTGCGGAAGCATCCAGTACGTCGGAGCAGATGGTTACATAGATTACGTCCGTATCTTTAGACACAATTTCCAGGGCTTTCTTGATGGAAGCCTCGTATCCGTTCTTTTTGATTTCCATAGCGGGAATGACGGTTGCACCGTATTTCTCGGCTTCCCTTCTCTCCTGAGGATGATTTCTCGGTCCTCTGATTCCGATATGCACAATCTTGGTGGAATCAAAGTTCTCATCCTGATACAGGCGGTTGAAAGGAGAGCATCTGGAATAAAGATCGTCACCAAAGGACGGCATTGTATCGAGATGCGCGTCAAAATGGATAACGCCGACTCTCTTTTTATGGCGTTTTGCCAGCTCACTGATCATTGGGTAGGAGATGGAGTGATCGCCGCCAAATGTAATCGGAATGGCTCCCGCATCAATAATCTCGCCGAATTTCTCACGCATTTTTGCAAATGTCAGGTCATAGTTTCCGTTCTGGACAACGGTGTCGCCGTAATCACAGGCGGTCAGATAATCAAATGTATCTATATCATAATCAGGAAGATATCCTGTATAGCGTGTCGAAACGGCACGGAATGTTTTTGGCGCTACAACGCAGGAAGAGTATCCGCCATATGTACAACCACCTTCCCACGGAACCCCCATAACGGCGAAATCAAACTGTTTTACATCTTCCGCTGTCTTTGCTACCGGAAGTCCCATAAAAGATGGTACCCCGCTGTAAATTTCCTGTGGCACTACGCCCGGCTGATAGATAACTGGCTTATTCTGCATAATAAAAAACTCCTTTCGTGGACGAAATATGGTACTTTAAAAACGACATTGTAATTCTATAAACGATATTATCATAAAATGACTATATCACTACGCTGTTAAAATGTCAATAGGCATGTAACATTTTTTCCCTCATATACTTATAATAATAAGGCGATCCGGCCCTTACCCGCGGCAGTTTTGCCGGGATTTCCGCGGGCCGGCGAGCAGTCTGAAAATTATATTTTGCTGAGGTGGTCAAATGAAATTTATTAAACAAAGAAAGAGGGAACCGTCGGAGAGGCATTCCGGCCATCATCTGCCTATGGCGGAGAATGCATTGTTCTGGATGCTGTTGGTGCTTTTGTCAATTGGCTGTATCACATCTCTGTATGAGAAATCCATACATAAGGGGGATGCGTCCAGCGTCTCATCACAGAGCGTGTTTAAATATGTCAAAGCCGCAGGCAGGAATTATCAGATCAAGGAAAGAAGGCTTCCCATTTACTGCGTGAAGACGGATAAACCACAGGTAGCGCTGACGTTTGACGCGGCATGGGGAAATGAGGATACACGCCGGCTGATGGATATCCTGGGGGCCCACAATATCAAGGTTACTTTTTTTATGACGGGCGGATGGGTGGAAAAATATCCGGAGGATGTCCGCTACATTGCGCAGCAGGGGCATGAGCTTGGAAACCACAGCGAAAATCACAAGAATATGAGCCGGCTCGACAAGGCAGAGATAAAGTCGGAACTGCAGACGGTGCATGACAAAGTGAAGAAATTGACGGGAAAGGACATGACGTTGTTCCGTCCGCCCTATGGTGACTATAATAATAATGTAATAGAAGTTGCGGATTCCTTAGGATATTACCCGATTCAATGGGATGTTGACAGTCTGGACTGGAAGGACTACGGCGCCGATTCAATTGTGAATAAAGTTCTGGATGATCCGCATCTAGGTAATGGAAGTATTATTCTGATGCATAATGGGGCGAAGTATACCCCGGATGCCCTGGAAGCGGTCATAACGGGGCTACAGCAAAAAGGATTTGAAATTGTTCCGGTTTCTTCTCTTATATGGAAGGAAAATTTTCATCTCGATCAGGAAGGACGTCAGTTTACCGATTAAGATTGCTTATTTTACTGTTCTGTTTTATACTGTATTTATAGATAAAACACTGATAAAACCAAAATCAAACCTAAAATTAACAGATTACTGCTTAATTTGTAACGTAAGTGTTTGGGAAAGGGGAGGCGTTATGAAAAATAAGATTTGGACGGCGGCAGCGTTCGTTTTGGGAGCGTCGATGACTCTGCTGGCGTCGGTTCCCACCCTGGCGGGCAACTGGGTATATGGGGAGGAAGTCTGGAAGTATGAAAACAATGACGGAAGCCATCTGGCCTCGCAGTGGTTTCAGGATGAAGATGGATGCTGGTATTATCTGGATAGCCAGGGAAACATGGTGACGGACGGCGTCACGCCCGACGGCTACACTGTTGGCAAGGACGGGGCGTGGATTCAGAAGGTTCCGCAGATGGAACGGTATGAACATATCGCCCCGGATGAATCCTGCAATCATTATGCCGGAAAACAAAGCGAGCCGATTTTCCAGGTAGATACGGAAAAACCGCTGGTAGCGCTGTCATTTGACTCCGGTTCCGTATTTGACTATACGGATCAGCTTCTGGAAATCCTGAAACGGTATAATGTGCGCACGACCTTTTTCTTGACGAAGGACTGGATGGATGACCACGGTGACAGTGTTAAAAAGATTTATGAGGCCGGCCATGAGATCGGCAATCACAGCGTCAGCCACCCGGATATGACGGGCATGACGCCGGGACAGATTACCGCCCAGATACAGGCGGCCCATGAGAAGATAAAGGAATTGACGGGGCGGGAGGCCTTTCTATTCAGGGCCCCCTACGGAGCCTATAATTCAAAAGTGATTGACACGGTCAAAAATAACGGGTATTACTGTATTCAGTGGACGATTGATTCTTTAGATTGGAAGAATCTGGGAATCCAGCCGCTTCTGGACCGCGTATTGAACAGCGGAAAGCTGAAAAACGGGGCAATCATCCTGATGCATAACGGGGCGGAATATACGCCTCAGGCACTGGAGACAATTATTAAAGAAATACAGGCCAGGGGATATACAATTGTACCCGTCTCGGAGCTGATTTACACCAGGGATTACAAATTGGATGTCTATGGAATCCAGCATTCCACGAAAGCGCAGGAGACTGAATAATGGATTTTGAGCCGTCATGCAATAACGGATTTTAAACTGTCATGCAGGACCCGGAACGGAGAACGCCCGGAACCGGCCCTGCATGGCAGTTTGTCAATGAGCCGGAGCCTGAAGCAAAGAGCGGTCTTTGTTTTTGCTGTGACCGGTAACGGAGCGCATGTCATGGTAATATGGAAAAAAGTTCTCTATTTACACAGAACGTATGTTCTTGTATAATGGATTTATTAAACAGCAGGAGCCGCCGCACGGTTCCTGTTTCGGACAGGAATTATATGTTCCTGAATTTTACCGGAGGTGGAAACATGGAACAGGTTGTATTTCATGTGGATGTGAACAGCGCATTTCTTTCCTGGGAAGCTGTTTACCGGCTGAAGCACCTGGGAGGGACCAGGGATTTAAGGGAAGGAATCTGCGCTGTGGGCGGCGACAGCAGCAAGCGCCGCGGCATTATACTGGCAAAGTCCATGAAGGCGAAGCAATTTGGCGTCCGGACGGGGGAATCCATCATGGAAGCGCGAAAGAAATGCCCCCAGCTGGAACTGGTGCCGGCCCATTACAATCTTTATCAGGAATCATCGAAGGCTTTTATGGATATGTTGAGAGAATATTCCCCTAACGTGGAGCCGTACAGTATTGATGAGGCGTTTATGGATATGACCGGGATGGAGAAGCTGTTCGGGCCGCCGGAAGAAGCGGCCAACCGCATCCGGGAGAGGATTAAGTCGGAGCTTGGATTTACCGTCAATATCGGAGTATCCTCCAATAAACTGCTGGCAAAGATGGCCTCGGATTTTAAGAAACCCAATCTGGTGCATACGCTTTTTCAGGATGAGATTGCGGAGAAGATGTGGCCCCTGCCCGTGAGGGAACTGTTTTTTGTCGGCCGGGCAACCGAGCAGAAGCTTTCGGCCATGGGAATCCACACGATCGGGGAGCTGGCGAATACGGAACTGTCCATCGTGACCAGTCATTTGAAAAAGCATGGCGAGGTGATTTGGAATTTTGCCAATGGGGAGGCTCCCGATCTGGTGGAGCCGGAAGCGCCTGACAATAAGGGATACGGCAACAGCACGACGATTTCCTTTGATGTGACGGATGCGCAGATTGCGAAGATGGTGCTGCTGTCTCTGGCGGAGACGGTCGGGACGCGGCTCAGGAGCCATGGAGTTAAGGCGGAGGTGGTCTCGGTATCAATTAAGAACAACCTTCTGCAGTCGCAGGGGCACCAGATGGTGCTGGCGGCGCCGACCAATATTACGGCGGAGCTCTATCAGGCGGCCTGCCGTCTTTTTGAGGAGCTGTGGGATGGGGCGCCAATCCGCCATCTTGGGATACATACGACCAGAATTAAGGAAGAGAGCGCCCGCCAGATGAGCATTTTCGATACGACGGACTACGAAAAATTGGAGAAGTTGGACAGGGCAGTGGATGCCATCCGCGGTAAATTCGGCACGGATGCCGTCAAAAGGGCCTCATTCCTGCCTCCTGATATCAATGGTAAGGAAGAGAAGGACAACGGGAAAGTGAGCGCGCAGGGAGCAAAAACCGCATTGGTTCCGGAAGAAAGAAATCCGGGAGACGGTTCTGCCAAAGAGCAGGATAAGACAAACAAAACGAATAAAACGGCGGGGAAAGCGGAAACTAGGAAGAGAGCAGGAAGAATAGACCATATGTCGGGCGGAATTTCCAGGGAGAAGCTGACCGTGGATTACAGCAGAATCAAGATAGATTAGCCGCAACCGTACGGACTCTGGAAAAAAGACAGTTCTTATGGTAATATTTATAGTGGACAATGACCAATATATGGATGAAAGAGGGATTGTGATGGCAAAGGAAATCATATTTAAGATGGAGAGGCCGGGACTTGTGGAGCAGGGCCAGGAGGTAGAGGTGAGCGAATCGGTCACCCCCTTTAACGTCAACTATATGATAGAACCGGCCGTGGCGATGTCGGGGCTTTTCAAGCTCAACAACAGATTAAAAACGGAGAACGGGGTTACAAGAGGAATTGTGAAGGAAATTGTAGAAAATGACCGGGGTTTTTATGTGACCGTCACGTTTCCGGAGGAGTAAGTTTGTAGAAATGTGTAAATTTTTGTAAATTTATGTTGACAAACAATTGAATTTACAGGTGCATTGTGATAAAGTGTGTGGGAAAAAGATAACCGACAGAGAAGGAAGCGTGACCCAAGATGAAAAAAATACCACAGGATCCAATTATGTGCCTGAGCTTTATTAATACCCAGCTCCGCGACTATTATTCCAGCCTGGAATCACTTTGTGACGACTTGATGGTGGACCGGCAGGAGCTGGAGAATAAACTGGCAGAAGCCGGTTACTGTTACGACAAAGGCCAGAACCGTTTTCGATGATATGAATAAAAGACAAAAGATGAACGAGAACAGAGGATGCGGCGAAAATAAAGGATTTACACTGTTGGAACTGGTTGTATCAGTATCGATACTTGCGATATTGGTAGGGATGGCGGCGCCTGTTTTGGCAAAATACATTGAAAAAGCCAGGGAACAGCGCTATATGACGGAAGCGGAAAGCGTCAGCCTGGCCACACAGCTTTATATGATAGATATGGAAGCAGCCGGGACTCCGCTGACACAGGAAAAATTGGCAGCTCAGTTATGTGAAATCGAAGTATCTTCAAAGAGACATGTGCTGAATCCGTACCTGACGAGGAGAGCCACCATGGGAGCGGAAATACAGGAATTCCGATTTGTGAAATCCGTGCTGGTTGAATTTGTTTACGCCGTGGATGGCTACAAAATCACTGTAAAGCTGGCGGGTGATATTTCAATCGTGAGGGATAAGCCGGATATCAGTATAACAAAACCAGGAGTAACAGCGGACGGTGAATAGCCGGAGCAGGTCAGAGGATATTCCGGTTTGAAAAATAGGACGGAGTGTATACAGTGGGCGTGATTGGAACGATTTTTGACGGAGCGGTGTCGGTCTGGACATGGATTCTGGAACATCTGATTTTTGTCAATTTAATATTGTCGATTATTATCGTATTTTTCAGGAGGCATGATCCGAAGACGGTCTGGACGTGGCTTCTGGCTTTGTATTTCATTCCGGTATTCGGCATTCTCTTTTATCTGTTTTTTGACCAGGATTTCAGGAAGAGTAAGATGTTCAGGATCAAAGAGGTGGAGGACCGCCTCAAATATTCGGCTAAAAACCAGGAAGAATTCATCAAGAGCCAGGATATGGGACTTTTGGGCTCCCTGGCCGGAGGATATGCGGATCTGGTCCTTTATAACCTGGAGGTATCCGGAGCCGTCCTGACGATGAACAACCAGGTGGAGATTTTTACGGACGGCGTGGAGAAGTTTGATGACTTAAAAGAAGAACTTAAGAAGGCCAGACGTTATATCCATATCCAGTACTATATTATAAAAAATGATGAACTCTTTGACTCAATGATTCCGATCCTGCTTGAGAAGGTGAGGGAGGGCGTTGAAGTCAGGATTCTGTACGACGGGATGGGCGGCCGTTTTATGCCGAAGCGGAAATGGAAGATGCTTGAGGAAGCCGGAATCAGGATTGCCAGCTTCTTCCCGCCGATTCTGGGCCGTCTCAATTTCCGTGTGAATTACAGAAACCACAGGAAGATTGTTGTGATTGACGGCCGCGTCGGTTACGTCGGCGGCTTTAATATCGGCCGGGAATATATCTCCAAGGATCCAAAGTTCGGATACTGGCGGGATACCCATCTGAAAATTCACGGCGAGGCGGTAATCGGCCTGCAGCTCCGTTTTGCCCAGGACTGGAATTATGCGGCAGGGGAGAACCTGTTTAAGGATATGAGCTATTTTAATGAGACGGCTGATTTGACGGAGCCCACATCGATTGACAGCATGGTCGGGATCCAGATCGTTTCCAGCGGACCCGATACCCAGACCCGGCAAATACGTGATAATTATCTGGAACTGTTCCATAAAGCCAGGCATCATATCTATATTCAGACGCCTTATTTTGTCCCGGATGACGCCATTTTGTCCGCCATCCAGATTGCGGCCCGCTCCGGCGTGGATGTGCGTCTGATGATTCCCTGCAAACCGGATCATCCGTTTGTGTACTGGGCTACCTATTCCTATGTAGGCGATTTGCTGAAGGCGGGAGCCAGATGCTATACCTATGAGAATGGTTTCCTCCATGCCAAAGGCGTTTCCGTGGACGGCTTTGTGAGCTGCTACGGTACGGCCAATATGGATATCCGAAGTTTTGAACTGAATTTTGAAGTCAATGCGGTCATCTATGACGAGGCTACGACGGAACGCCTGGAAGAGGCATTCCTGAATGATCTTCCGCTGTGCCGGGAGATTACACCAGAGGATTATGAGGCCAGGGGGCTTGTGATCCGATTTAAGGAACAGTGCAGCCGTCTGTTGTCACCGCTTTTATAGGACGGATTAAGAATTACAGAACGCGTTACGGTTCAGGCCGGATGTATTCCGCGAGATGTTTTTTGTGAGTGGAGCAAAGCGAAAGTCACAGAAAACCAGACGGTTCTTTACAGGCATTTTACAGACAGGAAAAGCTTGTAAAAGAGCCGTTATTTTTATATAATAGAACGGATAGAGAGGTGAAGATATGATACGTTTTGTATTAGTGGCATCAACTGTAATTGGTTTCCTTATTTTTTCCACAGGACTTTTGTATAAACTTAAAAAGACAGGCAAAAGTGACCGGGACAAGATGGAGCGGGAGAGCCTGCGCATTGTGCAGAAAGTATTCCGTTTCATACTTAAGATGTCGGGAGTGACCGTGACCGTCAAAGGGATGGAGAATGTGCCGGAAGGACAGCCTGTCCTGTATGTGGGAAACCATAGAAGTTATTTTGATATTCTCGTAGGCTATACGACGGTGCCGAGCCTACTTGGGTTTGTAGCAAAGAAAGAGATGAAACGGTATCCGCTGCTTTCCGACTGGATGACCAATGTCAATTGCCTGTTCCTGGATCGCAAGAACCTGAAAGAGGGACTTAAGACAATCCTGGAAGGAATCGAAAAGGTGAAGAGGGGCGTTTCCATCTGGATTTTTCCGGAGGGAACGAGAAACAGAGGGGACAATCTCCTGGAGCTTCTGCCCTTTAAAGAGGGGAGCTTAAAGATTGCCGAGAAATCAGGATGCCCGGTAATACCAGTTGCCATCACAGGTACGGCGGAGATATTTGAAAAACATTTTCCGATTATCAGGCCGGCCCATGTGACGATCGAGTTTGGACAGCCGTTTATTATCAAGGAACTGCCTCCGGAAGAGCGCAAGTTTGTCGGGGCATATACAAGAAAGCAGATTATCAGAATGCTTGAAAAGGAGCAGCATGGACTTACAGGAAATCAGAATTAAACTGGATGGAATCGATACACAGATTGAGAAGCTGTTTGAAGAAAGAATGAGACTCTGCGCGGATGTGGCGGAGTATAAGATTGAGACGGGCAAGGCCGTTTACGACGCCAAGCGCGAACAGGAGAAGATAGAAACCCTTACCGGAATGGCAGAGGGGGACTTTAATAAACAGGCGGTCGGAGAGCTTTTTCTCCAGATGATGACACTGAGCCGCCGATACCAGTACCAGACGATGGCGGGGCGCACCGGCCTGATGGAGCTGGGATTTGAGAAAGTGAAAAAACTGGACACTGCGGGAAAAAGGATTGTGTTTCAGGGATTGGAAGGGGCCTATGGCCATGCCGCTGCGCTGCGGTACTTTGGCAAAGAGGCCGATATCCACCATGTCCGCAGGTTTGAAGACCTGATGATAGAGGTGAAGGAGGGCCGGGCCGATTACAGCGTGCTCCCGATCGAGAACTCCTCCGCAGGAGCCGTTACGGATAACTACGATCTGCTTTTAAGGTATAACAATTACATAGTGGCGGAAACCTTTGTTCCGGTAAACCACTTCCTGCTCGGTACGCAGGATGCCTCCATTGAGGATATCCGGCGCGTATATGCCCATCCCCAGGCGCTGATGCAGAGTTCCGAGTTCCTGAACGGGAGGGAGAACTGGCAGCAGCTCAGCATGGAGAATAATGCGGTTGCCGCCAAGAAGATCCGGGATGAGAATGACAGGACCCAGGCCGCGGTGGCAAGTGAGATAGCAGGGGAAATCTACGGTTTAAAGCCGCTTGCCACGTCCATTAACAACAGTAAAGAGAACACGACGCGTTTCCTGATTTTGTCGGCTGAGCCGGTATACAGGGAAGACGCCGGGAAGATCAGCATCTGTTTTGAACTTCCCCACAAGATTGGTACTCTTTACAACATACTGGGGAATTTTATTTTTAATCACGTCAACATGAGGATGATCGAGTCACGTCCGGTTCCCGGGCGTAATTGGGAATACCGTTTCTTTGTCGACATAGAAGGAAATCTGGAGAATCCGGGAGTCATAAGCGCGCTTTACGGCATATCACAGGAAGCGAAGAATATGAGGATTCTCGGTAATTATTGACGGTACGGTATTTCGGTTCAGCCGGAAAGAGGGCAGCATGGAAGAGATAATGAGGAAAGAAAACGGAAAAATACAGGGGAATCAGATGATTCTCTACAGAAATTTAAAATATCAGAACTTATTTGACAATGTATGCGCACTGCTGGCAGCGGACAGGGGCCCTGAGGCCCCGGATGCTTTTGCCTGTGCCAACTGTCTGATAGAACTGGCAGTGACCTATGGTTTTAAAGGAAATCTATGGCACTGCTTTTTGGCATTCTGTATGGCGAACCATGAGAACGCCTACAGTACTTCATGTGAGATTACAGGCCCTGTAAAAGGCACGCTAAATGAGCTGGCGGCTCATGACTTCCGGCTGATGAGGGAGCTTTTTTCACGCGATATCGCCGCTTTGGACGAGGAGGATGGCGGTATCTGGCATCTGATGAAGCGGTATCAGAGTTCATCGGATGAGAGCCGGGTGTTCAACCGAAGAATCCGCGACAGGATTGTGGAGCTGGCTGCGGCGCTTGAGAGCGCAGGCGACGACAGGACGTTCCAGGATACGGTGACTGAGTTTTACAGGGAATTCGGCGTCGGCAAATTCGGCCTTAATAAGGCGTTCCATATCAGCATGAATGAGAACAGCCCAAAGGCATCGATTGAGCCGATCACCAGGGTGGAGCACATTTATCTGGAGGATCTCGTCGGATACGAGATGCAGAAGGCAAAACTGATCGAAAATACGGAATCATTTATAGAAGGCAGGGCGGCCAACAACGTACTTTTGTTTGGCGACAGCGGCACGGGAAAATCTTCCAGCATTAAGGCAATTCTGAATAAATATTATGACCGGGGATTGCGGATGATAGAAGTATATAAGCATCAGTTCCGCAGCCTGTCAGATGTGCTGGAGCAGATTAAGGACCGGAACTACAAATTTATTATCTATATGGATGATCTGTCTTTTGAGGAATATGAGATAGAGTACAAATATCTGAAAGCGATTATCGAGGGCGGGCTGGGAATCAAACCCCAGAATGTCCTGATTTACGCAACCTCCAACAGACGCCATCTGATCCGGGAGAAGTTCAGCGATAAACGTGAACTGGACGATGATCTGCATGTCAATGACACGGTGCAGGAAAAATTATCCCTCGTTGCCAGGTTTGGAGTGACGATTTATTACGGTTCCCCGGACAAAAAGGAATTCCAGAAGATCGTAAAGGTGCTGGCGGAGAAATACCATGTAAATATGCCGGAGGAAGAATTGTATCTGGAGGCAAATAAATGGGAGCTGAGCCATGGCGGGCTGTCCGGCAGGACGGCCGCCCAGTTCATCACCCATTTGCTGGGTAAGTTAAAGCTGGAGGAAAAACAGTATGGCAATTAAAACATTTGCTGCGATTGACGTAGGATCGTTTGAGCTGGAACTTGGAATCTATGAGATTTCAGGCAAATACGGCATCAGGGAAATAGATCACCTGCGCCATGTTCTGGCTTTGGGAAAAGACACCTACAATGACGGTAAGATCACTTATGTGCTGGTGGATGAGATGTGCCGGGTGCTGAAGGAATTCATGGACGTCATGAAGACCTACAGGGTTCAGGATTACCGGGCCTATGCCAGCAGTGCGCTCAGGGAGGCCAGAAACAGCCAGATCGTCCTGGACCAGATCCTGGTCCGGACCGGCGTCAGGGTAATACCGATCAATAACTCCGAGCTTCGTTTTATGACCTATAAAGCGGTGGCATCCAAGGACGCGGAGTTCCAGAAGACCGTGCAGACGGGAACCGCGATTGTGGACGTGGGATTTGGAAGCTCCCAGATTTCCCTGTTTGACAAGGACTCTCTCGTATCAACCCAGAACCTGATTCTGGGTGTGCTGCGCCTTAGTGAGATGGCCGCCCACTGGAAGGTCAATTACCAGATGATACCGGAGGTGATTGACGAGCTGGTGGACAATGAACTTTACACATTTAAAAAGATGTACCTGAAGGACAGACAGATCAAGAACCTGATTGCCACCGGCGAGAGCATTATCTATATGGTCAAGAGAGGGATGAAGGAGGCGAACCGTGACCGCTTTACCGCGGAGCAGTTCAAGGCATTCTGCAAGAAACTGACCTCGATGTCCGTGGACGAGATAGAAGACTACTATGAGATAGAGCATGACTATGCGGCTCTTTTGATTCCGGGCGCCATTATCTATAAAAAGGTGCTGGATATGCTGGGGGCGGAATCCGTATGGATCCCGGGCATCCGGCTCTGTGACGGGATTGCGGCGGAGTATGCGGAGGAAAGCCGTCTTGTAAAATTCCACCATGATTTTGAGGGAGATATTCTCTCCTCGGCCCGCAATATGGCGAAGCGGTATAAGTGTTACGCAGCCCACACCCAGGAAGTGGAGAGGACGGCGGTGGCCATTTTCAACGCGACCAGGAAATATCACGGCCTGGGAAACAGGGAGAGGCTGCTGCTTCAGATTGCCGCGATTCTCCACGCTTGTGGTAAATTTGTAAGCATCACAAAGAGCACGGAAAATGCTTACCAGATTATCATGGCGACGGAGATTATCGGCCTTTCCCATCTGGAGAGGGAGATTGTCGCCAACGTCGTGAGATATAATATACAGGAATTTGCCTATGATGAGGTGGTACTGGAATCCGATTTTTCGCGGCACGGAGGCAAGAACATTTCAAGGCGGGAGCTGACCATTATTATTGCAAAGCTGACCGCGATCCTGCGCCTTGCCAATTCCATGGACAGGGGCCATAAACAGAAGCTCTCCGATTTCAAAGTGGCGGTCAGGGATGGAAACCTGGTTATCACGACGGGCTATACCGACAGTATTGTGCTGGAACGCTTCTCATTCGAGCAGAAGGCCGACTTCTTCGAGGAGATTTTCGGCATACATCCGGTATTGAGACAGAAAAGGGGGATTTAAGAGATGACAGAGACAGCATCGAAATATACCAGTCCTGAGAATTATGTGAACAGGGAACTGAGCTGGCTGGAATTCAACTACCGTGTTCTGGGCGAGGCCAGGGATAAAACCACTCCGCTGTTTGACCGGCTGAAGTTTTTAAGCATCACAGCTTCCAACCTGGATGAATTTTTCATGGTCCGTGTAGCCTCTTTAAAGGATATGATCCATGCCGGATATACGAAGCCCGACATTGCGGGGATGACGGCCACAAAACAGCTTGAGGCCATCGGAGTTAAGACGCATGAGCTGGTGGCGGATCAGTATAAGACCTATAACAGGGGCCTTCTTCCAGTTTTAAAACAGAATGGCCTGAAGATAGTGACCTGCCATGAGAACCTGACGAGAAAAGAGGCGGCCTACGTAGATAAGTATTTCGAAGACGTGGTTTATCCGGTCCTTACGCCGATGGCGGTGGATTCTTCGAGGCCGTTTCCGCTGATACGCAATAAATCCCTGAACATTGCCGCACTGGTGAGAAAGAAAAAGGGAGACAGCGAGCTGGACTTTGCCATGGTCCGTGTGCCGACCGGCCTGCCGAGGGTCGTTGTGATCCCGGATGATGAGAAAAACGCCGGGGGAGACGGCCAGGAACAGAAAGAGACGAAGACAACGATTATCTATCTGGAGGAGATCATTGAACGGAATATCGACAAACTGTTCCTGAACTATGATATCATCTGCTCCCATCCGTTCCGTGTCATGAGAAATGCCGATCTGAGCATCGACGAGGATGAGGCCGAGGATCTGCTGCAGGAGATTGAAAAACAGTTGAAAAAACGCCAGTGGGGTGAAGCAATCCGTCTGGACATCGAGGAGAAAGCCGATAAACGCCTTCTCGATATCCTGAAAAATGAGCTGGAAGTTTCAAACGACGAGATATATGAGATAAACGGCCCGCTGGATTTGACCGTGCTTATGAAAGTTTACGGCCTCCCGGGCTATGAGGCGTTCAAGACGCCGGGCTACACGCCGCAGCCGGTACCGGCCCTGATGAATGACGACGATATTTTTACCAATATCAGAAAGGGAGATATTCTCTTATTCCACCCGTATGAGTCGTTTGAACCGGTTGTGGATTTCATCAAACGGGCTGCCAAGGATCCGGATGTTCTGGCTATCAAGCAGACCCTGTACCGCGTCAGCGGAAACTCTCCGATCATTGCAGCCCTTGCAGAGGCGGCGGATAATGGAAAACAGGTTTCCGTCCTTGTGGAGCTGAAGGCGCGTTTTGATGAGGAGAATAATATTATCTGGGCGAAGATGCTGGAGAAAGCAGGCTGCCATGTAATATACGGCCTGCTGGGCCTCAAAACCCACAGTAAAATCACCCTGATTGTCAGAAAAGAGGAGGAGGGCATCCGCCGTTATGTCCATCTGGGAACGGGAAACTACAACGACTCCACAGCCAAGCTCTATACGGACTGCGGCCTGTTCACCTGCGATCCGCAGATTGGAGAGGATGCCACGGCTGTATTCAACATGCTGTCGGGATATTCCGAACCTCTGGGATGGAATAAACTGTCCCTGGCTCCCCTGTGGCTTCGCGGCAAATTCCTCCGCCTGATTCAGAGGGAGACGAAAAATGCCAGGAACGGAAAGAATGCGAGAATTGTGGCGAAACTGAACTCCCTCTGTGACAAGGAGATCATTGCCAATCTGTATGAGGCATCCTGTGCAGGCGTTAAGGTGGAACTGATTGTACGAGGCATCTGCTGCCTGAAAGCGGGCGTGCCGGGACTGAGTGAAAATATTACGGTCTGCTCGATTGTCGGTAATTTCCTGGAGCACAGCCGAATCTTCTTCTTTGAGAACAGCGGGGAACAGAAGGTATTTATGGGAAGCGCGGACTGGATGCCGAGAAACCTGGACCGGCGTGTGGAAATCCTTTTCCCGGTGGAAGACGAGAAGCTGAAAGAGCGTGTAATCCACATCCTGGATGTCCAGTTAAATGACAATGTGAAGGCTCATTTCCTGCAGCCGGACGGCACTTATGCAAAGAAGGATAAGAGGGGAAAAGCCCTTGTTATCTCCCAGGAGGTATTCTGCGAAGAGGCGATCCAGGCAGCCAGGGCGGAGAAGGATCTGACGGATCCGGTAAAGAACCGGGTGTTTATTCCTCTGGAACAGTAGGGAATTGAAGATGACTTCGGAATCTGGATGGAATGGGAGAAAGAATCAGGGAAGAACCGCGGTGGAACTAAGGCTGGAGCCGGGAAAACGGGATTTAGAACCGCGGTGAACGGGCTCTGCTTATAGATTCTGTAAAAACATAAAAAACGAAACAATGATGCTTATCAGGCTTTGTACCGCTTTGAGGCATCACTGTTTCGTTTTTATATTTTCTGTGGACAATATTTCTTCACGCTGTCATACAATAGATAATATCCAGTGGATAATAGCCTGATTGCTGGTAACAACCGGAAGCTCCAGCATTCGGCTGATTCTGTTATGGATCTCGGCGGCACGGAAATTCGTGCAGGAAAGTAAGAGCAGATCCTGTTCTTTTAATCTATCGCTGTATCTGGATGCCATATCCTCAATCTCCTGAGGCTCCACCCGGGCAATCTGTGTATCGTCGGAGATTCCAAGGCCGTAATAGGCTCCGCAGGCGATGTGGAATTCCGCCAGAGTGGCCGCAAAGAATTGGTTAACCTCCACGGTATAGGGGGTCAGGAGGCCGATTCGCTTCGCTTCAAAGCGCCTGATTTCAGAAAGGACGGCGGAAAATGCATTGGTCACGGGACATTTTAGCCCTTCTTCCATCAGATGTCCGATGCGCTGTAACCCCTCCTCACCGTAAACTGCCGAGGCCGATGTACAGCCGAACACCGCGCCGTCAAACTGGGTAATGTCTTTCAGAAATGAGATTGCCTTCGGCAGTTCTTCGTCCACCATACGCTTTTCCGCCGCCTCCCCAACTTCATCCAGGCGCATCCTGGCGGTGTGGATAATGACGTTGGAAGGGAGATAAATCTGAAGATCCGTTTCCAGAATGGAATCCGTGTTGGGCAGCAGCAGGGCAATCCTTTTTATATCTCGCTTTGACATCTGTGTACCTCCTGTTCACTTAGAACCGTATACTTTTGTAATGATTTAATTATATACATTTTTTGGCATATCCGTCAATATATTCTGACGTTTTGTTGAAAATGGCAAAATATACTGTTATATAAGGAGGGGATGGAATATTTGCGTTCACAGTCCAGTTCATTCGGGTTTTTGTTACAGAAGAAGGGCCGGGCAGGGGCCGGGCGGGGCACGGCGGGCCGGAGAACCCGGAAAACCCTTGATTTACAAGGGAAGATTTCTCCAAAAATGTAAGAGAAAATTAAAGCAAATTTTTCTGCTGTATGGTAAACTAAAGCTGTATGGTTTTCCGGAGAGAAACAAAACGGGAAAATGACAGAAAAGGTTTACTAATGAGGGAGGATTTTTATGTCAGAGATCAACATCTTAGTGGTAGATGATGAAAAGGAAATAGCGGACCTGGTGGAGATTTACCTGGTCAGTGACGGATATAAAGTATTTAAGGCGGATAACGCACAGGCAGGACTCGATATTCTGGAGAAGGAGAGCATTCATCTCGTCCTTCTGGATATCATGATGCCGGGGATGGACGGACTTGAGATGTGCAAGAAGATCAGGGAGACCAACAATATCCCGATTATCATGCTCAGCGCCCGCTCCACGGATCTTGATAAGATTCTGGGTCTCGGGACCGGGGCGGACGATTATGTGGTAAAGCCGTTTAACCCGCTGGAGCTGACGGCCAGGGTGAAGTCCCAGCTTCGCAGATACACACAGTTAAATCCACAGAGCAACGTAAGTTCCTCCGCCAAGAATGAGATTTCCATCAAGGGACTGATTATTAACAAGGATAACCACAAGGTAGTGGTATATGGGGAAGAGATCAAGCTGACCCCGATTGAATTCGATATCCTCTATCTTCTCGCTTCCAATCCGGGCCGCGTATTCAGCACCGACGAGATATTCGAAAAGGTTTGGAATGAGAAGGTCTATGAAGCCAACAACACAGTTATGGTACATATCCGGCGCCTTCGCGGCAAGATGAAAGAAGACACCAGACAGAACAAGATCATCACCACCGTCTGGGGGGTAGGATACAAAATTGAAAAGTAGTGACATGAGCAAACGGTTTCGTACGAAAATCGTTACAAACATATTTTACAGTGCAGTGATAACCTGCCTGATAGAAGTATTTCTCATCGCGAATGTTTCCATGATCATTGGGTATCTGAAAGAGACGAGATACGCCGATTCCTTTTTTCTGCAGATGACGGAAATCAATACGCTGATGGTCCTCATCTATGTGCTCATGGGGATTGGCGTATTTACCGTGACCTTTATGACACTGCAGGAGAAAGCGCTGCGCTACATCGGGAAGATCTCTTCCGCTATCCAGAATATTTCGGAGGGAGATCTGAATACAACGGTGGAGGTCACGGGAGATGACGAATTTACCCAGATGGCGGTAAACCTCAATAAGATGATGGAGGATATCCGCAGGCTGATGGATAAGGAGAGGGAGGCAGAGAGGACGAAAAATGAGCTGATCACTAATGTGGCCCATGATCTGAGGACACCCCTCACATCGATCATCGGATATCTGGAGCTGTTGTCCGGCAAGGTGGAGATTCCACAGGAGATGCAGAAGAAGTACATTGATATCGCGTATGCAAAGTCCAAACGCCTGGAGAAGCTGATCGAGGATCTGTTCGGATTTACCAAGATGAATTATGGCAAGATGAGCATGCATGTTGGAAAGGTGGATGTTGTTAAGCTTTTGAGCCAGCTTCTGGAGGAGTTCTATCCGAGCTTCGTGGACAAGAACCTGTCCTATGAACTTCAGAGCAATGTGCCCGGCAAAGTGATTACGGCGGACGGGAATCTTCTGGCCCGCCTCTTTGATAACCTGATTAACAATGCAATTAAATACGGAGCCGACGGAAAACGGGTGCTTGTCAAGATACAGGTCGCCGAGCCGACGGTTACCGTTTCCGTCACCAATTACGGTTACGTGATTCCGGAGGATGAGCTTCCGTTTATATTCAATAAGTTCTACAGAGTGGAGCAGTCGCGTTCCACCAACACGGGAGGGACGGGCCTGGGCCTTGCGATTGCCAAAAATATCGTAGATATGCATGGCGGGACGATCCAGGTGACAAGCGATTTGAACGGTACCGTATTCACCGTTAAGCTGAAGACGAACTTTGACGTAAACAAAGAGAATTTTGACACACCGGCGTAAAGCGGGGGAAGAGTGGACATGAAAGAACATAAAAAACAGGGAAAAAGAGGGGCAGGCCTCTTTTTTGCCTTATTTGCACTAATATTCCTGGGGGGTGCGGTACTGCTCCCGCTCAGAACCATGGCGGCCATCCAGGCGGGAAAGGACGCGCCTGTTGCAATGGAGGTAACATACGGGTTTGACGACACGGCAAAAGGAAACCGCTATCTGCAGATAAAGGTTCAGATGGAAAACAGGAAAGAGCAGGACTTTACGGGAAGACTGGAAATCCTGACCACCGAGTCGAGTATGGAGGTTTACCGCTACGATTACCCGATATCGATTAAAGGCGGAGGACAGGAAGAAAAGTCTGTCTACATCCCCCTTGGAATCAAGACGGATCAGCTGTTTGTCAGCATGACGGATGCAGGCGGCAATGAGGTGATCAGGAAGCGCCTGAAACTGAATATAAGCGGCGATGTCGCGGAGACATTTGTCGGTGTGTTCAGCGACCATCCGGAAGAACTGCAGTTTATGGACGAAGTGGGAATCCATTATGGTTCTATTAAAATCCGCCAGGTTTATCTGAACCGTGAAACGACTCCGGAGAATGCCTTCGGCTATGATCAGCTGGACATGATTCTGGTGTCGGACTATGATTTAAACCAGCTTTCCGAAGCGCAGCATAAGGCGGTCAGCCGCTGGATTGACGACGGCGGAACGCTTCTTGTGGGAGGAGGCGCGCGTTATAAAGAGTCGTTGGGGCGCTTTGCCTCCGAGATTCTGGAGCCGCCGTACAAGGAGGCCGTTCTTCAGGAGGTGAATCTCGGGGCGGAATACTCACAGAATGCTCCGCAGGACGCCGTCATGGAGATGGTCTGTGCCAATATCGGACTGAAAAACGGTTCGGCCCTGATGCCGGGGGACGCTTTCCCCCTCCTTTCTTATGTACACAGGAAAAAGGGCAGGATTGTTGCGGCAGCATTTGAACTGAAAGATATCAGGGGTTTTTGCGAGACCCATCCTGCATTTATTGAAAAATTTTACACAATGGCCATGGGCGATATGAAGACGAACGAATTGGCCCAGATGGAGTATTCCGGCTTTGCCAGCCTGTATTTTACCGTACAGGGACTGATCAACACGGGGGATGCCGGAAGGCTGCCCAATATTATCCTTTACACATTTGTCATTCTCGTTTATCTGGTTTTGATAGGTCCGGTGATTTATCTTTACCTGAAAAAACGTTCCATTCACCGGTATTATATGGGAGGCGTGACCGCCTGTGCCCTGATTTTTACGGGGATTATCTATATTCTGGGAATGAAGACACGGTTCAGGGAACCTTTCTTTACTTATGCGACGATTCTGGATGTTTCGGGGAAGGATGTGGAGGAGGAGACTTATGTCAATATCCGCAGTCCTTACAATAAACCATATACGGTGAAGCTGAACCCGCAGTATGCGGTGAGGCCGGTGACGAAAGGGTATTACTATGATTCGTTCACCGCCGCACGGTTTACAGGGGAGGAAGATTACAAGACAGATATCAATTACCTTCCGGACAGAACCGAGATAAAAATACGCGATACCGTCGCATTTACGCCGAAACTGTTTATGCTGAGGAAACAGCTCGACAGGACGGAGCATGTGGGAATAGACGGAAAAGTGGATATATATGGAGGGGAAATCGAGGGAACCCTGGTCAACCGGTTTGATTACAGGCTGGAGGACGCCGTTCTTCTTCTTTATGGACAGGCCGTATTGCTGGGAGATATGGAGCCGGGGCAGGAGATAAAACTGGACGATTTGGAAATTCTCAATTATCCTCTGAGTTATACGTACGCCCTTTCACAAAGGGTTACCGGAGGCGACCAGTATGAGAAGACGGACATCAACGATGAAGGCTATATGCGCTCGCAGGAGCACAGCCGCCTGCTGTCTTTTTACCTGGATTCCGTGATGGATGAATATACGCCTGAGGCAACGGTTGTGGGTTTCAGCCCCAACCAGGGGGAAACGTTCCTGGAGGGCGATGACTTTATCGCGGAGGGACTCACGATGGTGACCGCCAAGGTGGAACTCAGCCGGAAGGAGAACGGCCTTGTTTACAGGACGGCCCTGGAACAGGATCCGAAGGTGATTTCAGGCAATTATCAGCCAAGATATAACAGCATGTACACGGGAGAACCGGCGGAACCTGCGATTATTGAGTATTCGCTCGGCAATGACCTGGATATCATCCGTGTGGACTTTAAGAAATTGTCACCTGTATTTATCGACAACCCGAGATATCCATATCTGAATATTTTTACCGGGAAGATGTTTTTTTACAACTATGACACCGGACGCAATGATCTGATGGAAGAAAAGGACAGCTATACAGCCCAGGAATTAAAGCCGTACCTGTCACCGGCCAATACGCTCACCGTGAAATATGTCAGTGAGGGAACAAATGAGAACGGATGGGACAGACAGCTTCCGATGCTTTACGTCACAGGGAGGGAAAAATAATGCTGGAAATCAGACAGCTTCGAAAAAAATACGGCAATTTCCAGGCCCTTGACGGTTTAAATCTGGAGATAGCCAAGGGGGAACTGTTCGGCTTTGTCGGTCCCAACGGGGCAGGCAAAACGACGACGCTTAAGATCGCGGCGGGACTTCTGGCGCCGGACGGCGGCGAAGTGATAATCGACGGCGTGGATGCCGTCAGAGACAATACGGCGCTAAAACAGAAGATTGGATATGTCCCGGACTTTTTCGGGGTTTACGATAACCTGAAGGTATCGGAGTATATGGAATTTTTTGCCTCCTGCTACGGAATAGAAGGACTGATGGCCAGAAAACGGTGCGGACTTCTGCTTGAGCAGGTAAAGCTGGAGGACAAGGCAGACTTTTTTGTGGACGGCCTTTCCAGAGGAATGAAGCAGAGGCTCTGCCTGGCCAGGGCCCTGATCCATGATCCGGAACTGCTGATTCTGGATGAACCGGCTTCCGGCCTGGATCCCAGGACGAGAGTGGAGTACACGCTGATGCTGAAGGAACTGAGGGAACAGGGCAAGACGCTGATTGTAAGTTCCCACATGCTGTCGGAACTGTCGGAATTATGCACCAGCATCGGCATCATAGAGCAGGGCAGGATGGTCCTGCAGGGCAGCATGTCCCAGATTTTTGAGCGCGTCAATTCTTCCAATCCGCTTTTAATCTGCGTTTTCAGCAATAAGGAGAAGGCGCTGACCATATTAAAGAGCCATCCCTGCGTGCAGACGATATCGGTGAAGGAAGAGGAGATTAAGGTCGGATTTATCGGAGATAAGCAGGATGAAGCGATGCTGCTCCAGCAAATGATAGATGCCGATGTAATGATAAGTGGTTTTATGAGAGAAAAGGGTAGTCTGGAAACGCTCTTTATGCAGATTACCGGTCACGAAGGAGAGAAGGCGGTGCTGAAACATGAAATTGAATCCGGTTTATAAAAGAGAACTGACTGTCAGCAGCCGCAGTATCCGTATGGCGCTGATTCTTTTGATATTTAACAGTGTTCTGGCCATAGTGGCCCTGTTCAATATGTTTACCGTAGTGGAACAGGTGAAGGTGACGGCGGAGATACAGTATTCCAGATTCCTGGAGCTGTACACCTTTGTCTCCTCCATCGAATTTTTGATGCTGATGTTTATTATGCCGGCCCTTACGGCCAGCAGCATCAGCGGTGAGAGGGAGCGTCAGACGCTGGAACTGATGCTGACCACGACGATGCAGCCCAAAGAAATTATCCTGGGCAAATTCTGGTCGGCGCTCACTACGATGCTGATTCTGGCCATTTCAGCGCTGCCGGTTCAGTCGCTTGTATTTGTGTACGGCGGAATCACGATTGTGGATGTGCTGGTGCTGTTTCTCTGTTATGGTATTGTGGCGCTGTTTACGGGAGGTATCGGCATGTTTTATTCCTCCCTGCTGAAACGCTCTACCGTAGCCACGGTCTGCACTTACGTCACCATCGTGCTTCTGGTGGCGGGGACGTATGCCGTCAATGTGTTTACATACCGCCTGGATGTCAATGAAGTTAATTCCTATGTGTCGGTTTTAAACTCCGCGGCCAGGCAGGCCAGCTCGGGTGGTTTTATTTACCTGCTGCTCCTGAACCCGGCGCTGACATTTTATTCCGTGATCAACGGGCAGGCGGGAGCCGGGGATATCCGAAAACCGTTTGAACAGTGGTTTGGGGCTCTGCCGGACAATTTTATCATGGATCACTGGGCTGCAGTGAGCATGGCAATACAACTTGTTCTGGCCATAATATTGATTATAATTTCCATCTATGCGGTTACTCCTATCCACGGAAGAAAAGATAAGGCGGTGCAGCATGAGAAAATAAGAGGATTTGAAAGAGAAAAGAGGAGACAGCCATGTTGAGAATCGGATGTCATTTATCATCATCCAAGGGTTATCTGGCCATGGGAAAAGAGGCGGAGAAGATCGGCGCCGGGACGTTTCAGTTTTTTACCAGGAACCCGAGGGGCGGCAGCGCGAAAAAGATCGATCCGGCCGATGCCGGGAATTTTCTTGCTTTTGCCGAAACACAGGGGATTGAAAAGATTTTGGCCCATGCGCCCTACACGTTAAACGGCTGTTCCGCCGATGAAAATATCAGAAAGTTCGCCAGGGAGACCATGGAGGATGATTTAAACAGAATGGAGTACACCCCGGGAAACTGTTACAATTTCCACCCGGGCAGCCACGTAAAGCAAGGGGTGGAAACCGGAATTGCATATATTGCGGAAATGCTGAACGGGATTCTGAAACCAGAACAGAGGACGACCGTGCTCCTGGAGACGATGGCGGGAAAAGGCAGCGAGGTGGGACGGGAGTTTGAAGAACTCCGGGAGATCCTTTCACGGGTGGAACTTTCAGACAAGATGGGAGTCTGCCTGGACACCTGCCATGTATGGGACGGCGGGTATGATATTGTAAATGATCTGGACGGCGTCCTGAATCATTTTGACCGGGTGATTGGCCTTCACAGGCTGAAAGCCATCCATTTAAACGACAGCATGAATCCCCTGGGCGCACACAAGGACCGCCATGCAAAAATCGGGGAGGGCCATATCGGCCTCGATGCAATGGTGCGGATTATCAATCATCCGGCGCTTAGAAATCTGCCTTTTTATCTGGAAACGCCCAATGATTTGGACGGATATGCAAGGGAGATAGCGCTGCTCAAATCAAAATACAGGGATTAAAACAGGAGGTAGTGGAATGGGAATTATTAAAGCGGTAACGGGGGCAATCGGGACGTCTTTAGCGGATCAGTGGCTGGAGGTCATCGAAGCTGAGGATATGAGTGACCAGACGGTATTTACCAAAGGCGTTAAAATCAGGTCGGGACAGAATAAAAAGGGACTGGCTGACGTGGTTTCCAACGGTTCCATAATCCATGTGTACCCGAATCAGTTCATGATGCTGGTGGACGGCGGCAAGGTTGTGGATTATACGGCGGAAGAGGGATATTACAAAGTGGATAATTCTGCGATGCCGTCCCTTTTTAACGGTGAATTCGGAGACGCCCTGAAGGAGACGTTTAACAGAATCCGTTTCGGCGGCCAGACGCCTCTGAAACAGGTGGCGTATTTTATCAATCTCCAGGAAATCAAGGGAATCCGCTTTGGCACCAGGACACCGATCAATTATTTTGATAATTTCTACAACGCCGAGCTGTTTTTAAGGGCGCACGGAACCTATTCGATCAAGGTTACGGAGCCCCTCAAGTTCTATGCGGAAGTCATTCCAAAGAATGAAGACCATGTGGATATCGACGTAATCAACGAACAGTATCTGTCCGAATTTTTGTCGGCCCTCCAGTCCTCTATCAACCAGATGTCATCAGACGGCACAAGGATCTCCTATGTCAGCTCCAAGAGCCGCGAGCTCGGCCAGTATATGTCGACAACGCTGGACGCCGAGTGGAACCAGATGAGGGGAATGGAGATTCAGGCGGTGGGTATTGCCAGCATCTCCTATGACGAGGAATCCCAGAAGCTGATTAATATGAGAAATCAGGGAGCCATGCTCGGCGATCCGTCTGTACGTGAGGGATATGTACAGGGCTCTGTGGCAAGAGGAATGGAGGCGGCAGGCTCCAATGCAAACGGCTCCCTGGCCGGGTTCATGGGTATGGGCGTGGGAATGAACGCAGGCGGCGGCCTGATGGGAGCGCTGTCGGCGGCCAATATGCAGCAGATGCAGATGAACCAGGCCATGGGACAGCCGCCGATATTCCAGACGGATTGGATGCAGCAGGCAGGCGCACCGGGAAATTTCCAGGGAAATGCCCAGGGAGGCGCGGGACGCAGGACGGCCCCCATGCAGCCGGCATCATGGACCTGTGCCTGTGGAACTGTGAATACGGGCAAGTTCTGTTCTGAATGCGGAACACCGAAACCCTCAGAAGAGTGGACCTGCAGCTGCGGCAATGTAAACAAGGGGAATTTCTGTTCGGAGTGTGGAAAACCGAGGCCATAAAAGGTGAAACGAAAGATGAACACAATTACATATAAGTGTCCCAACTGTGACGGCGGTTTGGAGTTTGATCCGAAAACCCAGAAATTCAAATGCGGGTACTGTCTGTCCGAGTTTACGCAGGAAGAACTGGTAGGACTGGCCGACACGGAAGAGGCAGAGACGGCGGAGCGGGAAGACGCGGCAGAACCGGCAGGAGGTTCTGAGGAAAATTCACCGGACGATTCCCCATTGGTTCTTTACCACTGCCCAAGCTGCGGAGCCGAGATCGTTACGGATGAGACGACAGCAGCCACATTCTGCTATTACTGCCACAATCCGGTGGTGCTTTCGGGCAGGCTGGAAGGTATTTATAAGCCGGATTATATCATTCCGTTTGAGATGGATCGGAAAAAGGCAGAGAAGATTTTCAAAGACTGGATTAAACGCAAAAGATATGTACCGCGGGATTTCTATTCGCCGGGACAGATGGAACTGATGGAAGGGATCTATTACCCCTACTGGCTCTATAGCTGCAAGGTGGACGGATGGATTGACGCGGAGGGCATTAAGCGCAGGACGACGAGGACCGGGAACATCGAGTATCTGGAGACCAGCCGGTATCAGGTCGAGAGAAAAGGGGAGATGGACGTTAAAAATATCTCCCGGAATGCCCTGAAGCGGGCCGACCGGAGACTGTCGGAGAATGTGCTGCCCTTTGACATGGAAAAACTGAGACCGTTCCAGGCCTCATATCTTTCCGGATTTAAGGCCGAGCGGCGTGATATGGAACGGGATGAGTTCAGGCAGGGCCTGGAGGAGGAAGTGCGCGATTTTGCAGTTAATTCCCTGAAAAACAGCATTTCCTCTTATGACAGCGTCAATATTAAAAACCACCGGGAAGAAATTGTGGATTCGGAGTGGAATTATTCGCTTCTTCCCGTGTGGGTCCTGACTTACAGGGATAAAAAGAATGATAAAATGTACTATTTCGCGATGAACGGCCAGAGCGGGAAAATCTGTGGTGTGCTGCCGGTGGACTATGGGAAACTGGCGGGCCTTTTTGCCGTTATCTTTTTCCCGGTCCTGATCCTGCTGCTGATAGGAGGGTATCTGATATGAGAACAGTCAGCCATACGGGCAATTATATAAGACTTGTCTGTGCCGGATTCCTGGCAGCGGTTTTGTCTGCCCTTATCGCCCTTGCGTCTCCGGGATCAGCTTACGCAGGGGAACAGCGCGTCTTCGATAACGGAGGGCTGTTCGATAAGGATGAAACAGAAGCACTGGAGCAAACGCTCGCTGCTTTCCGCGATGAGTGGAAGATGGATCTGGGAATCATGACAACGGACGATGCGCGGGGAAAACCGACGGAACGTCTCGCGGATGATTTTTATGACAGAAACGGCCTGGGCGTGGGAAGTGATCACAGCGGAGCGCTCCTCGTGATAGATATGGACAACCGGGAAATTTATGTTTCCACATTGGGAAAGATGGCCGGTTATCTGACGGATGAGAGAATCGAAAAGGTGCTGGACGCTGCTTACGGCTGCGTCTCCGACGGAGACTATGCGGGAGGTGCGGATGCGGCGGTAAAGCAGATTGACAGTTATATGGAGGCCGGTATTCCGGCAAATCAGCATGATTATATACGGAGCGAATACCGGCCGTCCCTGAGATGGTATGAAGTGGTATTTGCATTTGTGGCCGCCGGAGCCGTCGCCGCTCTGCCGTGCATCAGTACAGTCAACCAATATAAGATGAAAAAGGAGCAGAAGCAGGCTCTTAATTACCGTTTCTCTTACAGGGGAAACAGCGAATTTCAGTACCGCCTTGTAAACGACCTGTTTTTAAACAGGATGGTCACTCAGAGAAGAATCCCCAGGAATACGGGAAGTTCCGGTTCCGGCCGGGGGCCCGGCTCCTCAGCCGGCCGCACGACCCTTCACAGAAGCAGCAGCGGAAGGATGCACGGCGGCGGGGGGCGGAAATTTTGAGAGGCTATTAGAATATAAAGTTAATCAGGGAACAGAGAATGATTCCGATCACTGTCGGCAGCAGGAATGAGACGACAGTCCAGCGGATACTTCCTGTTTCCTTTTTTACAGTGAGGCAGGTGGTGGAACATGGCCAGTGGAACAGGGCGAAGACAGCCATGCACACCGCGGTCTTCATCGTCCATCCATGGGCGGCGAAGAGTCCCATCAGGGCGGATGGGTCGGACATCTCAACCAGGCTGCCGGTCTGCAGGTAACCCATCAGAATGATGGGGACTACAATCTCATTGGCCGGGAATCCCAATATGAATCCAACCAGAATCATACCGTCCATTCCCAGAAAACGGCCGAACGGATCGAGGAAGGAGGACATGTGGGATAAGAGGCTCTGGCCGTCGATAAACAGGTTTCCGGCTATCCAGATAATCAGGCCCGCGGGAGCCGCCACACAAACGGCGCGGCCGAGGACAAAAAGCGTTCTGTCAAAAATGGAACGGACAATGACCTTACCTATCTGCGGCCGTCTGTAGGGAGGCAGTTCCAGAGTAAAGGAAGACGGAATTCCTTTTAGTACTGTTTTGGACAGCAGAAGGGATGATAAAAGAGTGGCAAGAACCCCCAGCAGGATGAATGCCGTCAGGACAATCGCGGTGGTAAAGGATTCTAAAATTCCGCCGCTTTGTGAGCCGATTCCCATAAAAAAGATTGTAATCAGCATGATAAGGGTAGGAAAACGGCCGTTACAGGGGACCATGGAGTTGGTCAGGATGGCAATCAGCCTCTCTCGTGGAGAGTCGATAATACGGCAGCCGACGACGCCGGCTGCATTGCAGCCGAAGCCCATAGCCATGAGTGGTCAACGCATGCCCTGGGAAGGCGGTGTCTTTTTACGGGTTGCCCTGCTGCTAAGCTGTTCTCTGCACTGGGCAAACAGTTTTTCCGTCACAATGGGGGGATGTGTGCCGGGAACCTTGATCCGGTCACAGGAGGGGACCGTGAGAGATGCCCTGCTTTTGAAGGACAGTTTCTTCGTTTTTCCCTGTACCATATGGCCGAGGTACACGGGATTGTGCAGTATTTTTATGATGGTGTTGGCCGTCCACAGGCCGCTTTTGCTGTAATGGTCCGGGTTCAGGCCAGGATGTTTCAAACAGCGGTAGAGGGAAGGACAGGGGATGTGTTCCGCGTTTAATTCGCCGGCCAGCGCGGAGGGGAGAACACCCGAAGCCGTTTCAAGGAAAATCCGCAGTACGATGGGCGCTGTCTCGCCGTCAGGGATAAGCTGATGGCGTTCTTTTCCGCATTTATTGTAGCCGTAAGGGGCAAAGTTACCGATATAGGAACCCTCCTCCATCCGTACCTGCAGGGATGCACGGATTTTTCTTGAAATATCGCGGGCATACATTTCGTTCACCACGTTGCGGAACGGAATCAGGTCGGTGCTTGAATAGGCGGAGTCATATCCGTCTCCGACGGCAATGAAACGGACGCCTCTGGATGGAAAGAATAACTCCGTATATTCTCCCGTTTTAATGTAATCCCTGCCGAGCCGTGACAGATCCTTGGTGAGAACCAGCCTGATTTCTTTTTTTTCAATGTCCTCAATCATGCTGCGAAAACCGGGGCGGTCGAACGAAGTGCCGGAGTAGCCGTCGTCCACATATTCTCGGACAATGGTAAGGCGGTGTTCCCTGGCGTAGCGGAGAAGCATTTTTCTCTGATTGACAATGCTTAAACTTTCCCCGGAACCTTCATCATCTTTTGAAAGCCGCAGATAGATAGCTCCGGGCAGAAGGGAACCTTCAGAAAAAGATGGATACATATACAACCTCTTTATAATGTGGTCAGGATATTTTATGCGGGAATCTTAAATTTCAATTACAGAGAAATGAAATTAGATAAAAACAGTTGTCTACGGAGGGTAAAAATAGTATGATAAGCCTGTAGAATCAGGCTCTGACAGGGCTTAAACGCGGCAGGGCCGTGCATGTGAAATTGGATAAAGGCACAGAAAGATACATGTAAAGAGAAAGAGGAACTGATCGATATGGCAATACTGATGACAGGATTGTGCGAAAAAGGCGTTGAACTGATATGGAAACAGTGCAATGAGGAATTATTCCCCCAGGGCATTGAGTACCTTGAGGAAGCGGCCAGGGCGGGAGACCCGGAGGGCTGGTTTTTCCTGGGAAACTGCTACGGCTGGGGAGAGGGCGCCGTTGGATTCAACGAGAAAAAGGCATACGAATGTTATAAGAGAGGCATTGAGGCCGGGAGCTTCCGCTGTGTACTCGGAGCGGTCAGGGCTGGCCACTATGATGAAGAAATGAAGAAATCTTCCCTCCATACGCTGGAGGAAAGTTATAAAGAGGTACTTGAATCTGCAGAGCAGGGGGATCCGTTTTCCGCCCTGCAGATCGCGACGGCCTATGAGGGAGAGACCATTTTTGACTTGCTTCCGGGTGAGGAGCAGAAGAGGGATACCTGTTTTAGATGGTATCAGCAGGCGGCGGAAAGCGGTATCGTCTCTGCTATGGTCAAGGTCGGAAAATGCTATTTAAACGGAGAATATACACAGAGGGATGCAGAGAAGGCTCTGGAATGGGCGGACCGATGCGCCGCGCTGGGCAGCGCCTGGGGCCTGTACCGGATGGGCATTTACCACCTGGATCATGATAACGCTGAGGCAGCGTATCAGTATTTGAGGGCAGCGGCCAGCCAGGGAGCGTTGAAGGCCTATCTCCACCTGGGGCGGATGTATTTGAACGGCCAGGGGACGGAACGCGACATAGGAAAAGCGGTGGAGGCTTTTGAACAGGCGGCAAACAGCCAGGAGCCGGAGAGCTATACGGAACTGGGCAATATCTTTTACCGTGACGAGGTGGTGGAACGCGATAATGAAAAAGCGTTTTACTGGTATAGCCGCGCCTATGCGGCCGGAGAGAAGGAGACAGCCCTGCCCCTTGCCCACCTGTATCTGAGAACGTCGGATATCCAGGATCTCCAGGCGGCCGAGAAACTGTTTAAGGAAGCGGCTGAGACGGAGAAGGACGGTTTTGCAAGCCTTGCCCTGGGGAATATGAGCAGGGACGGAATCTGCAAAACTCCCGATATAGAAGAGGCGGTTACCTGGTATGAGAAGGGAGCGAAACTCGGAAATGCCGAGTGCATGGAGATACTGGGCGGCCTTTATTTTCAGGGTGGGGAAGGTCTCGATGCGGACTATGAGAAGGCATTTTACTGGCTGAACCGATGCCATCAGATGGGAACCCTGCAGTCCTACTCCAAACTGGCTTTTCTGTACATGAAAGGCCAGGGATGCGAGGCCGACGAGGAGAGAGCCAGGGAGCTTTTTGAGAAGGCCGCCGAAACAGAGTGCGACGGCTATGCCTTTTATGAACTGGGCTACCTTTACGAGAGAAAAAATGAATCCCCGGAGGATCTGGAAAAAGCGGCGGATTATTATCAGCGTGCGATAGAAATGGGAAATGAGAGCGCCGGACGGAGATTTTCTCATTTTAAGAAGAGTCTGTTTGGAAAATGGAAGGTGATATATTAGGTGAGGAATTGTATGGAAAACACTGGACTCGCCGGGGAGCATTGACTAAGCACATGGTAAGGCACTGCTTACCGCAGGCTTTACACTTTTTAAAGGCACAATCCATGTTGAATGCGGCCCTGGGAAGATAGCCCAGGTCTTCGAGCAGTGTAAAGAGCGGGAAGAAGATAGCCATTGGGGGGAGCATGACGGATACAACCCATGCAACAACCCTGAAAACACCGTAAATCATGGAACTGATAATCCATTCCGGGGCGCCTGCGTTTGTGAGCGTTGCGGCCAGCCAGGTCTCCAGGCGGAAGAACTGATCCCACAGGAAGGAAGATGGGTAATTGGCGCCGGTGATCGTGAGCCAGAATATGGCGAGCAGCAGGGCGATCATAATGAGAGAGCCGGTAAAACGGCCGGTAATCAGGCGGTCGATCCGTTCCTGGCGCTTCAGGTATGCCGGATTTTTATAGGTTACGGCCTGAGCTGCCAGGGAAGCGGGGGAGAAGTCGGGCATCAGCTCCCGCAGGGAGCGGTTGGAGGCTTCGTTCCCGCCGCCGTTATCATTTTCCGAATCAGCGGTTTTGCCATTCCCGTCGTTCTCACCGGAGTAGGAGTATACGCCGGATGAACATAAACCGCTGCAGGGGCAGGAATCGCAGGGAAAGGGGAAATCAGGCAGAGCTTCCGGTCCATCACCACAGCTCTGCTGGCAGCAGCGGCACATCTGAAAGGCGGAAGAGCTATGGTAGTCCATTTCGCCGCTCTCCGGTTGAGCCTGGCTCTCAGGTTTCAGCCTTCCGTTATCTTTACAGATTCCGTATATTTCTTCTTTCAATCGGTCCAACCCATGGCGGTCTCTGGCGGTGCAGGGAATCACGGGTATGTTCAGTTTTTCCGACAGCAGTTCAAAATTCAGCTCGATCCCCTTTTTGGCGGCTTCATCACAGAGGTTTACACACAGGATGACATGGGTCAGCAGGGAATCCTCCAGGTCACGGATTTGCTTTAGAAGACGCAGCCCGCGCTCGGCACAGGTTGCATCGCAGACAACCAGCAGTAAATCGGGACCGCCGGAGACAATATATTCTCTGGCGATTTCTTCTTCCTCTGAATGGGTCCGCAGGGAGTAGGTTCCGGGCAGGTCGACAACCAGGCTGGACATATCTTTATAGTGGAACTGTCCGCTGCAGCAGGCGACTGTCTTTCCGGACCAGTTTCCGGTGTGCTGGTGCATTTTTGTCAGGGCGTTGAAAATGGTACTTTTTCCCACATTGGGGGTTCCGGCCAGGGCTATTGTAAAAGGGCTGTTCTGATTCATAGATGGGGTTCCTCCGTTTCCGTTTCGTTTTCTTTGATAAAAATCAGATCGGCGTCTTCACGCCGAAGGGCGATGACAGCACCTTTGATAAGAAATGCAGATAGTTCGCCGTCACACTTTCGTAAGATACAGGTAACTGAGGTACCAGGCTCAAAACCGAGATCGAGAAGTCTTCCGGTAATGGATTTATTATCTGACAGCCAGCAAATTACAGCGGTTTGCCCAATGGACATTTTACTTAAGGGATATAACATGGTCTCACATCACAGAATGATAGCTTTATTATTAGATATGTTAACAGTCAGGCTGTAGTGCCTGGCACAGAAAAATCATTTTAGAGAATCACATCCACCGGCATATCAATTTTCATTTCCTGTTTTGTTATTATACAGTCGCGGGCGAGAATATGGACGCCGGATTCCGATGCCAGTTTAAGCGCATCCGCGAATTCCGGATGGGTGCTCCTGTTGGGGGAAAAAGAAAGAATTCCCTTCATCTGAATGACAAACAGGACATAGGCGTGATATCCTTCCATAGCGGCATCCCTGAGCTCCATAACATGTTTAACCCCGCGCCCGGTCGGTGCGTCGGGAAACATGGCGGCGCCGTCGTGTTCCAGCGTAACTCCTTTTACTTCCATAAACGACGGACATCCATCTTCTTTAAATGCCAGATCAAACCGGGATTCATGATACGTAACCTCTCTTTTCACCTCCGTTACTTCTAAGGAGAGTCCTCCTTCACTCAGCCATTCCGCGGCCGCCTGATTCGGTGCCTGTGAATCCATATTGATAAGCAGGCGTTCGTGGTTATACCCCGCATTTTCCTTATAAACGCCGATAACGGAGTAAGCGGTTTTTCTCCCCAGAGCCGCAGCATCCGGATGGAACTGCACAAGAAGCTCCGCCCCGGGTACTAAAAATTCCCGGAGCCTTCCCGTATTCTTAACATGGCAGACCTCTTCCCTGCCATTGATCATCACATGGGCGATAAACCGGTTGGGCCTCTTCAAAAATATTCCGGTTACGATATGTTCATATTGCATAAAATACACCATTGCCTTTCCTGCAGTAAATTTCTATATAAGAAGTATTCCTATTATACTGCATACGGGCACTGTATTGCAATTACGGAATGATTCCATGATTCAAGGGCGCCCTCAGTTACCCCTGTTTCCACCCCACGATTCTTCTTGCACTAACAACCAAAGTATGGTAAAATTCTTAACCAGGATACCCTCGGAATACAGGGACATACAAGGCTTTTTCCCGATTCCGGAGGGCACAAAGACAGGACAATAAAGAGGCTGAATCATTAAATAAAGAGAGGATGAAAATCATGGCAATCTACTATAGCAGTACCCGCGGCGGTGAAAAAAATGTTACGGCATCACAGGCGATCCTGAAGGGACTTGCAGAGGACGGCGGTCTTTTTATGCCGGATGAGGTTCCCGCATTTGACCGTTCTTTTGCAGAACTGGCAAAGATGAGCTACCAGGAAGTCGCTTATGAGGTGATGAAATTATTTCTTTCGGATTTTACGGAAGAGGAACTGAAAGACTGTATTAACCGTGCCTATGACAGCAAGTTTGACACAGAAGAGATTGCCCCTCTCGTAAAGGCGGACGGAGCATATTACCTTGAACTGTTCCACGGGAACACAATTGCATTCAAGGATATGGCGCTCTCGATTCTTCCCCGCCTGATGACGGTATCAGCCAGAAAGAATAAAATTGACAACACAATTGTAATCCTGACCGCAACCTCCGGGGATACCGGTAAGGCGGCCATGGCCGGCTTTGCGGACGTGGAAGGGACGAAGATTATCGTATTTTATCCGAAGGATGGCGTAAGCCGCGTGCAGGAACTGCAGATGCTTACACAGAAAGGCGATAATACAAGCGTTGTGGGAATTGACGGAAACTTTGACGATGCCCAGAACGGCGTTAAGAAGATATTTAATGATAAAGAGTTTGGAAAGGAACTGGCCGCTAAGGGATACCAGCTCTCCTCCGCAAACTCGATCAACATCGGACGTCTTGTCCCACAGATTGTTTACTATGTTTATGCATATGTAAAACTGCTTGACAACGGTGAGATTTCCGAAGGCGAGAAAATCAATATTACCGTACCGACCGGTAATTTCGGAAATATTCTGGCCGCTTACTTTGCGAAACAGATGGGCCTTCCGGTTGACAGACTGATTTGCGCCTCCAATGACAATAAAGTTTTATATGATTTCTTCCAGACCGGTATCTATGACAGAAAGAGGGAGTTTATCCTGACTTCATCACCGTCCATGGATATCCTCATTTCCAGTAACCTGGAGAGACTGATTTATCTTTCCACCGGCTGTGACGCCGCAAAGACGAAGGGACTGATGGAAGAACTCGTAAGAGACGGAAAATACACGGTTACTCCTGAAATGAGGGAGAGAATGAGCGATTTCTTCGGAGGCTTTGCAACACAGGAAGAGAACGCCGCCGAAATTAAACGTCTCTATGATGAGACCGGTTATATGATTGACACGCATACGGGCGTTGCCTCCTGCGTATATAGAAAGTATGTAAAAGAAACAAATGATACGGCTAAAACCGTAATCGCCTCCACAGCCAGCCCATATAAATTCTCCAGAAGCGTTATGGAGGCAATCTTCGGAAGCGAAGAGGGTAAGGATGAGTTTGAACTGATTGACGAGATGGAGAAAGCATCCGGGGTTGCGGTTCCGGCTGCCATCGAGGAGATTAGAAATGCTGAAATCCGCCATAATATACAGTGCACATCTGAGACTATGAAAAGCACCGTGGCTGACATTCTGAAATAGACGGATGGAAGAAATGTGACTGATTAACGTTCGGTTAGGGCGTTAGTTACTGTTCACACGGATGTATCCCGCGAGGTGTTTTCACGTGTTTTTCGTGAAAATCCCGAGTTAAGCGGCGCGAAACGGAGTTTTTTGCCGTTTTTGTGCATCGCGAAGCGGGTTACTGGGCACGGAGTGAACAGTAACGGGCGTTATGAAAAAAATGTGCTAATTTTTTAACAGTCTTCCCAAAACCATAAATATGGTATATAATAAAAGAATGTAAGTGAGAAAAGCGACAAGGAGGTTCGTAATATGTTAGTAAACGCAAAGGACATGCTTCAGAAGGCAAAAGAAGGCCAGTACGCAGTTGGGCAGTTTAATATCAACAACCTGGAATGGACAAAGGCAGTATTACAGACCGCACAGGAACAGAATTCACCGGTTATCCTGGGCGTATCTGAGGGAGCCGGCAAATATATGGCCGGATTCAAGACGGTTGCTGATATGGTAAAGGCAATGATCGATGAACTTAAGATTACAGTCCCGGTAGCGATCCACTTAGACCATGGTACTTATGACGGCTGCATGAAATGTATCGAGGCAGGTTTTTCCTCCATTATGTTTGACGGCTCTCATTATCCAATCGACGAGAACGTTGAGAAGACGAAAGAACTCGTTCGCATCTGTGCTGAAAAAGGTTTATCACTTGAGGCAGAGGTTGGTTCCATCGGCGGTGAAGAAGACGGCGTTGTAGGAATGGGCGAGTGCGCAGATCCCGATGAATGTAAGGCAATTGCAGATCTCGGCGTAGATATGCTGGCAGCGGGAATCGGCAATATTCACGGCAAATATCCGGCAAACTGGCCGGGACTCAGCTTTGAGACCCTGGAAGCCGTAAAGAATAAAACGGGCGATATGCCGTTAGTTCTCCATGGCGGTACCGGTATCCCGGAGGACATGATTAAAAGAGCAATCTCCCTTGGCGTAGCCAAGATTAATGTTAACACAGAGTGCCAGCTTGCTTTTGCAGATGCAACACGTAAATACATCGAAGCAGGCAAGGATCTGGAAGGCAAGGGCTTTGACCCGCGTAAACTTCTTGCTCCTGGTACAGCAGCAATCAAGGAAACAGTTAAGACTAAGATGGAACTCTTCGGTTCTGTCGGCAAAGCCTGATTGTAATTTAAAACGGAGTTTAACCGATGACGGTGGCAAGTGAGTTCTGAGACTTGTTTGTCATCGTTTAGAGCCGGCCTGCAGGTAATAAAGTTTCGGCATTTCGAAAGAATATTACTTACAGGCCGGCTCTGTTTTTAGATATTGATGAGAAATCCGCAGGATAAGATTCCCAGAGGCCGCGCCCCGAGGGAAATTCCGCGGATTATACTTTTTCGTCATAGTAAGGGAGAAAACAATGAGTGACTTAATTAATGTGTCTGAAATTTTCGGGAAGAACGTTTTCAATGATACTGCAATGAAAGAGCGCCTTCCGAAAAGCGTTTATAAAAAGCTGAAGCAGACCATAGAGGACGGAACGGAACTGGATCCGTCCATTGCGGATGTTGTGGCCCATGCAATGAAGGACTGGGCGATCGAGAGGGGGGCGACCCATTATTCCCACTGGTTCCAACCGCTTACAGGAGTGACGGCCGAGAAGCACGATGCCTTTATCTCGGTTCCGGATGCAGCAGGCCGCGTGATTATGGAATTTTCCGGTAAGGAGTTGATTAAGGGAGAACCGGATGCGTCTTCTTTCCCATCAGGGGGACTCCGTTCCACCTTTGAGGCCAGAGGATATACAACCTGGGACTGCACTTCCCCTGCCTTTTTGCGGGAGGACACCTGGGGCGTGACTCTCTACATACCGACGGCTTTCTGTTCTTACAGGGGCGAGGCTCTTGACAAGAAGACGCCGCTTCTGCGTTCCATGCAGGCGATCAACGAACAGTCCCTGCGGATTCTCCGCCTGTTCGGGAATACCACATCAAAACGCGTGATTCCGTATGTCGGACCGGAGCAGGAGTATTTTCTGATTGATAAAGAAAAATATTTACAGAGAAAAGATCTGATCTACGCAAACAGGACTCTGTTTGGCGCTATGCCGCCGAAAGGGCAGGAGATGGATGATCATTATTTCGGGAGTATCCGTCCGCGTGTAGGCGCTTTTATGAAAGAAGTGAATGAGGAAATGTGGCGTCTCGGCGTCTGTGCCAAGACACAGCACAATGAGGCCGCTCCGGCCCAGCATGAACTGGCTCCTGTTTATACACAGGTGAATGTTGCGGTCGACCATAACCAGATGATGATGGAGGCCTTAAAGAGGATTGCCGGCCATCACGGTCTTACCTGCCTCCTTCATGAAAAGCCGTTTGCGGGGATCAACGGTTCCGGTAAACATAACAACTGGTCCCTGACCACCGACGACGGAATTAACATGATGAATCCCGGCGAAACGCCGCATGAGAACATCCAGTTCCTTCTGGTTTTGGCCTGTATCATGAAAGCGGTTGACGTCCATGCCGATCTGTTGAGAGAATCAACGGCGGTGCCGGGCAATGATCAGCGTCTGGGAGCGGCCGAGGCTCCGCCTGCGATTATTTCCATTTTCCTTGGTGAGCAGCTGGAAGATGTCATTGACCAGCTCTGCAGTACCGGTTCCGCGGCGCATTCCAAACAGGGCGGTGTATTGAAAACAGGCGTTGCAACCCTTCCTGATTTTGCCAAGGATGCCACGGACCGCAACAGGACATCGCCGTTTGCCTTTACGGGCAATAAGTTTGAGTTCCGTATGGTAGGTTCCTCAGATTCCGTGTCTTCCCCGAATGTTGTTTTAAATACGATTGTAGCGGAGGCATTTAAGGAGGCTGCGGATCAGCTGGAAAAAGCGGACGATTTTGATATGGCTGTCCATGATATGATTAAAAAACTGTTTGCGGAGCACAGAAGGATTATCTTCAGCGGAAACGGCTATTCCGAGGAGTGGGTTAAGGAAGCGGAGAGAAGGGGACTTCCGAATCTGAGAGCGGGGATTGATTCCGTTGCGGCTTTGATTACCGATAAGGCGGTCGAGCTGTTTGAGCATTTTAGTGTTTATACGAGGGCTGAACTGGAATCCAGAGCTGAAATAGAGTATGAATCCTATGCAAAGACAATCAATATAGAGGCAAAAACTATGATCGACATGGCAGGAAAACAGATTATCCCTGCCGTGGTAGAATATACGACGCAGCTTGCAAAATCACTTTCCGCCGTCAGGGATGCCTGCCCGGAAGCAGATGTCAGCGTTCAGAAGGAACTGATTTTAGAAACATCGGCTCTTCTGTCGGAGATGAAGGCGGCGCTTTCTAACCTTGAGAATGAGGCGAAGGCGGCAACGGCGATTTCAAACAGTAAAGAGAGGGCCTATTACTGCCTGGAAAAGGTGACCGCGGCGATGAAGAAACTCAGAATACCGGCGGATAAGCTGGAGATGATTGTGGATAAAGAACTCTGGCCTTTCCCGAGCTATGGGGATTTGATATTTGAGGTGTAGGCTGTATAAAAAGCTGGTGGATAAAGGGATAACGAGTTAGCCTGTCATTCGGTTATGTGATACATGATACGTGATGTGTGATGTATGGTATTTGGTATATGCGACATATAAGGATACACTGGATATCAGGGGGAGTGTTTATCAGTATAGTATTATAAAAACAGGGACTGTTTGCGGTGATGAATCACTGAAACAGTCCCTGTTTTTTATTGGGTGGCAATGAAAAGTTCGCGAAGCGTGCTTTTCGTTGTTATCTGATATGTTTAGGTTAGGGTTGTACTGCGTTATCGTCCTGGGCCAGTGGTCAGGCCGGGGCGGAGCCCTCCGCTGCTGCCGGATCCTGAAGAACCGGAGGAGCCTGAACTGCCGGGAGGAGTCGAGCTGTTACTTCCCGAAGAAGAGCCGCCCGGCGCGGAGGAGTTCCCTGAATTGGAAGAGCCGCCCGGCGCGGAGGAACTTCCTGAGCTGGAAGAGCCGCCCGGTGCGGAGGAACTTCCTGAGTTGGAGGAGCCGCCCGGTGCGGAGGAACTTCCTGAGTTGGAGCCGCCCGGTGCGGAGGAACTTCCTGAACTGGAAGATCCGCCGGGTGCAGCTACATTGCCGCCATTGCCGGAAGAAGATCCTGCATTCGTCACATTGCCCGTCGGTCCGCCGGATGAGCTGCCCGAGGAACCGGACGGTGAACCGCTGTTTCCTGAACCGCCCGATGGAGAACTGCTATTCCCGGAAGTTCCTCCCGGAGATTGGGTAGAGTTGTTCGTCTGGTTGGAATTCTGGGAGCCTGAAGAATTTTTCAGGTCATTCAGGTTAAACGAACTGTCTGCAAGTCCACTCATATTGTTTGTTTCATTCTGACACACACCATTTTGATCAAAGGTGTAGTTTACGTTATCAATCACACGGGAAACATTCTCCGTCATTTTACCAGTTTCCGGATCGAGATAATAATATTTGCCGGAGAGGTTAATCCATCCCGTCTGCATATGGCCGTTCTGATTAAAATAGAACCAGGAACCGTCTATTTTTCTCCATCCTCTTGTCATTCGTCCGGAGTTGGTGCTCATGTAATATTTGCTGCCGTTGCTGTCGCTCAGCCAGCCGCTCAGCATCTTTCCTTCATGCAGATAGTAGTATTCACCGTCAATCTGCTGCCAGCCCGACAACATCCGTCCGCTGCTGTCCAGATAGTACCAGGCATTGTCCACTTTCTGCCATCCGGTGCGCAGTTTGCCGTCGGTTCCGAAATAATACCAGTTATTGTCAATTTGCTGCCAGCCGGTATACATCTTACCGTCATTTGCAAGAAGATAACGTGCCCCTTCAATATCGGTCCATCCCCGGAGCAGTTCACCGGTAGGATTAAAATAGTACCATGCATTGTCAATCTGATACCATCCCTTGGCCATGGAGCCGTCACTCTTGAGGTAATAGTAGGTGTCATTTCCTACTTTCAGCCATTCGGTTACCATTGTTCCGTCATTATTCAGGTAGTACCATTTATTATTGTCCTGTATCCATCCTGTGGCCATCGCTCCATCCGATTTAAAATAATACCATTTGGAGGTGGAGGTATCTTTGCGCCATCCGGTTATCATCTTACCGGTATTGTCGTTCAGGTAGAAATATTTGTCGTCAATATGGAGCCAGCCCTTATGCTGAGTTCCATCTTCCTTCATGTAGTACCAGCCGTTGCCATCATTGATCCATCCCGTCTGTTTCTTATAGTCGGAATAATAATACCAGTTGTTGTTAATCTGTCGCCACTGCTTGGCAGGGATTGCGTTGGAAAAATCTTTGTACGCAAAGTTAATATCCACATCGCCGGAAATACCGGCTATCGTTCCCTGATTTGTGGCCTGCCACATGGAGGCCTTATTATATGTATGTTTTGTTTCATAGCGGGCAACCCATACGTCGTATGTGACTTTACTCATGTCGATCTTATTGGTAAGCCAGTAGTCATTGGCATAGAGCATCGGATAATAGCCGGCATCTTTTACCTTTTTACAGAAAGCATTGATAATGTCACTGAGCTGGGACGGCGTAAGCGTACTCATAACCGAAGCTTCCACATCAAATACGACAGGATAGGAAATCGGGTAATCCTTGATCAGATCAAGGACAAAATCAGCCTCCTGGACCGCCATATCGGTAGTGGTGGCATAAGAATAAATATACGCTCCCACTTTAAGGCCCGCCGCCGCTGCCGCATTTGCATTTGACTTAAAAAAAGGATCCACTGCATTGTCATACCGCGTACCGAGCATAACAAACTGGATGTCGTCATTGGCAACGGCAGTCCAGTCAATAGCCTGTTTCCAGTGAGAAACGTCGATACCCCTGGCTACGACTCCGGCAATGGTAGTGCCGTCGCTGCCAACATATACGCCGTTATTTTTAGTCCAGGAAACGGCGGCCAGACTTTCTGATGCCGGGGCCAGACTCATCAGCCCGATCAGACAGGCAAGCCCCAGCGCCCGGATACGTTTCTTGTGTATCATAATACTCCTCCTCCTGCGTAAAACATACGGTAACCTGCGGGAAAGGCTCCCGGCAGATACTGTATCTGCTGCATTTATTATAACCTCTGCCGGATTCGGGAAAAACGCTCTGGTGTTCCTGAATGATTTAACCCGGTTTTGGCAATTTTGGTAATTTTGGTAAAACGGAATTTAGCGCCCGAATTTCTGCGGTGGACGCAGAAACCGGCAGTTCTTCCTGCGGTGACTAGAATTTAGGGCGTCATGCCATGAATTCGACAGAGTGGCGACTTTGTCGACACTCTGAGGTATAATGTCCACTTTGTGGACATTATACCATATTTACCTAGTGAAGTTATAAATAATTTATTACAATTGGGGAAAAATGGCGTTTTAGGCCGGGAAGAGCCTGGATATTCTCTTGTAATACAGCTTTGCATAATGGTACATGACAATCGTATATTCGCCGAATTCCTCGCCTTCCAGACTTTTGAAGACCGCCCAGAGACACCAGAGAAAGCCGCCGAGAGCTGCATATGCGTAAGTGACGATCCGTTCCTCGGGAGATGGGACACGCTCGAGGTAGAGCTCCAGGAGGCGATCCAGTTCTTCTTCATTGTAATAGGAATAGATGCTGCACATTGAAATATCAATCAGAGGATCGTGCATAGCTGCATACTCCCAGTCGATCAGGCGGACGGAACCGTCGGGAAGAAAGAGAAAATTATCGGCAACTGAGTCGATGTGGGAGAGGCAGCATGGCCGGTCAAACTTCTCAACACGATCTAACAGCGTATTCATCCAGCCTCGGACTTCATTATAGTCTTCAAAAAGCAGCAGTTCATGGTGATGGCAGAGCGCTTCATAAAAATCAATCCGTTCTCTGAGGTTAAAACGATGCTCAACCTTCAGGTTGGATTGATGCAGTTTGCGCAGAATGGCCATACAGGCGGCAATGTCATCCCAGTTTTTTGCATTTGCATTTCTGGACCCCTCATAAAACTTTGCAATCTTATATCCATTTTCACCATCAAAATAAATAATATGTTCAGTAATATCAAGAGGTTCAACCGCATGATAGGAGGCCTCTTCTTCTTTGCGGTTGATGAGCAGTTCTGTGCCGGGACCGGGAATGCGGCAGATATAATGTTCATTATTAACTTCAAACAGGAAAGATTTGTTGGTCATTCCGGATTTGAGACAGCGGATGTTGCTGATTGCGGATTCTTTCACCTGAAATACCTGGGAAACGAGACGCATTGCTTCATTGTCTGAATGGTTTCTGTATTTGGGATCAAACTGACGAAGCTCTTCCAGGTTTTCAAATTCATATACCTGATCCTCAGGCTGACAGTTCATGTGAAAATCAAGTTTATCAATATGATTCAGTAAAACCTGTTCCCAGTAACACTGTTCGGTTCCGGGCCGGTTATAGTCGGCCTCCAACAGCGGTATGAAGGAGTCGGAAAAGCTTTTGGACAAAAAAGCTGGACCGTACATCACCCAGGAGTCCTGTCCACCTACAACAACGGAGGTAACCTTTCCTTTTTTGTTGGCGCCGAGGCACCATTCGGATGTGTTCCCTTCCATATAAACGGCAGAATACCAGGAGCCGCACTCGTAAGTGTGGAACATGTTGTTACGAATCCAGTTGTCGGAGACAAGCAGATACATATTCCTGCCACGGAAAAACTCCCTGGCCTGATAGACTGTAGCAAGGGTGCCTTTGGAAGTGTACTCAGGGTTATAAAAAAGCTTTACATTATATTTATCAATCAAATACTCAAACTTTTCCTTTAAATAACCGACTACGAGTGTGATGTCGGTTATTCCCGCCTCATGGAGCTGGCGGATCTGGCGCTCAATCATTCTTTCCCCAAAAACCTCGAGAAGTCCCTTGGGTGTTTCAAAGGAAAGAGGAACGAAGCGCGAACCGAATCCGGCCGCAGTGATAACGGCGCCGTCCACCCGGTATTGCTCCAGATAGTCCATTCCCTTTTTGGTTAAGCTGTATTTACCGTGCTCAGAACGGTTCTGAATCAGACCGTCGTTGATGCAGTCGCTGACCAGTTTATTAACACTTCCGAGAGAAACGCCCAGAATTGAGGATAGCTCTCTCTGTGTGACATCAGAATCTTCATAAATGCTTCTGCATATTAACCCATATCGATCCATGGTGGAACCTCCGTTTTAATGTATGATAATGTGTGTTATAATAAATTGTAGAAATTAAGCGGGTTATTACATATATTTAAAAAACGACATTTTGATAGAATGTTCAAAAATGTGATTTTACATATAGATATGAACATTATAGCATGAAATTCTTAATTGTAAACCTCAATTCTTATGATTGTATTAATATAAAAACAATAATGAGTTAAAAACGATTTTTTGTAACAATTCTGTAAGGAAATGCACAGATAAAAGTTATGGTAATTTCGGAATAGATATATTATAATGTGAATGTATCGGAGACAGGGTCAACTTCCCAGAAAATGAATCGGTAGCATGAAGTGCAAAAATTTCACTTTGTAACAAAAAGTTGGAAAATTTGTAAAAAAACTATTGATAATTTTCCTTATCCGAAGTATAATGACCTCGTAATGCAATTAGGAAATTTCGAGAAATAGTTCAAAAAGAAAAAAGGAGAGTGCATTAATTATGAGAAAGCAGACTAAATTAGTTGCAGTTCTTTCTGCAGCAGCTTTACTCGCTATGGGTGCTTCCATGACATCTTTCGCCGCTGGTTGGGAAAAAGATGATGCTGGAATCTGGCACTATTATGATAGTGATGACGAGATGGTAACTGGAGAATGGAAGAAAGACGGTGGAAAGTGGTTCTACTTAGATGATGACGGCGAAATGCTGACAGATTCTTGGGTTGACGATGAGTACTATGTTGGTGAAGACGGCGCTATGCTGGTTAACCAGTGGAAGAAAACCATTTCCGACGACGACATGGATGATCCAGACGAAGACGGTGAAAACTGGTACTATTTCGGTAGCAAGGGTAAGAAAGTAACCGATGATTCCAAGAAGATCAACGGAAAGACATACTACTTTGACGAAGAAGGCAAGATGGAATACGGCTGGTACGGCAAAGGAGATAACGTTTACTACTTAGGCGGAGAAGATGAAGGTGCAAGAGCTACTGGCTGGTTATGGTTAGAGGCTCCGGATTCTGAGGATGAAGATGATCAGGATGCTACAACAATTCTTGGCCATGAGAGCGACGACACAGACGTTTGTGACGACGAAGGCTGGTACTACTTCGGCAGCGATGGTAAAATGTACACAAGCGCTAAGCAGAAGAAGATCAATGGCAAGTACTACTACTTCAACAACCATGGCCAGATGTTATATGAGTGGATCAACGGTGTTAAAGCACCGATGGGATCCAACGCTCAGTTAGACACTGACGACGGTACTAAGGCATCTGCAAGCGATGTTCGTTATATGAACGTAGTAGAAGAAGGCTGGAGAGCCGATGGTTGGTATCAGATCGACGGTGCTGATGTACTTGGTGCAGGAGATGATACAGACTGGTACTACTTCAAAGACGGTAAAGCTAAAAAAGCTGAATACACAGATGTTACCGGCTTATGGGATGGTGACGATCAGGTTATCAGAGCTAAAATTAAAATTAATGGAAAATATTTCTGCTTCAACGAAAACGGCCAGATGCAGACAGGTCTGCAGGCAATCGGTAACTATGCAGATAAGAAGACCAACTTATACTACTTCGATGAAAACGGTTATATGAAGACGGGTAAAGTTTCTAATGTAGAAGAAGAGAATGATAGCTTTACTTACTACTTCGAGACAAAGAACGGTAAGAATGGCCAGGGTGTAATGGGTGAGAAATCCGGATACCTGTACTGGAATGGTAAGAGGCTTGAGGCTGATGATGACTACAAGATCTACAAAGTAGAAGGAAACTACTACGTTGTAAATAACAAGGGTAAACTTCAGAAGTCCACAAGCAAAGAGTACGAGATCGAGAATAAAGACGGTACAGAGTACAAATTCCAGATTGGTAAGAAGACCTATCAGATCGAAAAGATCACTTCAATCGATGGCAAAGCTACTACTGCTGCCCAAGAAAAAGATTTCGCATCCTTAGAGGCAAGCTTACCATACATCGAATTATATGACAGTGTAATTTATACAGATGGTAGCAAGAATGATATCCGCGTTAAATCTGCTAAGACATTTAGCGAAGAGACCGATGCTGTAGACAAAAAAGCTGTTGCAACAACTTCTGAAGACGAAGAATAATCTATAACTTAATTTTACTAAGAATATTTAGTAAAATATAAAGCAGGCAGTAAACTAATCAGTTGGTTAGTTTACTGCCTGCTTTTATTATGGCTTTAGCTAGTCTCAGGCATTTCCATTTTTTGTGTTCCGAAAAATGGAAATGCCTGAAACAGAAAACCACCTGCTTCGCGTGTGGTATAGTAAGTGTTTATAGCTACTATCTAAGAAAGGAAAGATGATTTTAATGGCACACAAGAATCATGATAATATGGCACATACAAAGTGGATGTGCAACCACATTGTGTTCACTCCTAAGTAGACAAAAAGCGATTTATAATCAAAACAAAGAAAGTATCCAAGATATTTTAAAGACGATATGCGGATACAATGGAGTGGAGATAATAGAGGGGCACTTAATACCAGATCATATCCATATGCTGGTAAGTATATCGCCGAAATATAGTATGTCCAGCTCTATGGGTAACTATCCCTTATAGGAGCGAGCAAATCACCCGTTTGACGGGTGGTCATGATTTGACCATTTATAAAAAGCCAAAATAGAAGGGCTGTGGAAAAAGGAATTAAATCAACTCCATTTTTTCACAGCCCCTCTGATTTAACCACTAAAACTTTGAGTGCATGTTAATGCTTTCTCTTATTTAGCATCATCAATATGAACTTCTTTAGCTTCACCGGTGGTTGTAATAATGCTGTCAATCAGCTCGATCTCTGGAACATCAAATGCTGCGATTTCTTTCTGAGCATCATCGCTGCTGTTTGCTACATCAATTTTGTTGCCACTGAAAGCAAAGATTACATCCTCAGCACCTGTGTTCTCAACATCATATTTCTTAGTCTTAGATTTCTGGATTTTACCTTTGTTGTTTACAAGGTAGTAGTTTCCTTCAACTTTGTATACTCTGTAATCATCGTCAGCTTCCAGTCTCTTACCGTTCCAGTATAAGTAACCATCTTTTTCGCCAGTTACGCCCTTACCATTGCCGCCGTTCTTGGTCTGGAAATAGTAAGTAAAGGAATCATTCTCTTCTTCAACGTTAGCAACTTTGCCTGTCTTCATATAGCCGTTCTCATCGAAGTAGTAGGTATTGCCTTCAATATACTGTAACCCTGTCTGCATCTGTCCAATTTCATTAAAGCAGAAGTATTTGCCATTGATTTTGATTCTTTCTCTATAAACCTCAGAACCACCATCATTCAGGCCATTTTTAGAATTTTTGGCTCTCTTAGCTTCGCCGTCCTTGAAGTAGTACCAGTCTGTATCGTTGTTAGCGCCTGTATCCTCCGCACCGTCGATTTCATACCAGCCGTCAGCTCTCCAACCTTCTTCTACTACGTTAGTATAGATCATGTGGCCAGCTTCAGCAGCACCTGGTGTTGCAGCGTTACCATCTAACTGAGCGTTAGAACCAGCAGTAACCTTAGCGCCGTTAATCCACTCGTATAACATCTGACCATGCTCGTTGAAGAAGTAATATTTTCCGTTTACTTTCTTCTTCTTAGCATCTTTATACATTTTTCCGTTAGAACCGAAGTAGTACCAGCCTTCTTCGTCGCAGATGTCTTCGTCATCGCTGTGGCCGTTAACGGTAACGTCTTCCTCTTCCGGAACCTCTAACCATAACCAACCACTTGTTCTTGCGCCGTCGTCTTCCTCACCTAAGTAGTAAACGTCTTCGCCATCCTGATACCAGCCATCTCTCATCTTACCATCTTCATTGAAGAAATAAGTTTTTCCATTGATTTTCTTGGATTCATCAGTAGTTTTCTTACCTTTGCTTCCGAAGTAGTACCATGCTTCTCCGTCATCTTCCGGATCATCCATGTCTTCGTCAGCCAAGGTTTTCTTCCATGTGTTGATCAGCATAGCACCGTCATCACCAACATAGTACTCGTCGTCAACCCAAGAATCTGTCAGCATTTCGCCGTCATCATCTAAGTAGAACCACTTTCCACCGTCTTTTTTCCACTCTCCTGTAATCATCTCGTCATCACTATCATAGTAGTGCCAGATTCCAGCGTCATCTTTTTCCCAACCAGCGGCGAAAGATGTCATGGAAGCACCCATAGCGAGTAAAGCTGCTGCAGAAAGAACTGCAACTAATTTAGTCTGCTTTCTCATAATTAATGCACTCTCCTTTTTTTCTTTTTGAACTATTTCTCGAAATTTCCTAATTGCATTACGAGGTCATTATACTTCGGATATGGAAAATTATAGTGAACAGTAAGAAAACAATGATTTTCAGCTTTTTTATTAATCAAACCAGATATAAAAACAAAAAAGTTATCCGCTAAAAAATGAAAAGATGAAGAAAATGAAAAAATAAAAGACATAAAAAGATAATAGACATAAAAAATTAAAATATGGGAACCATAATAGGAAAATTATAACTTTAATGGAGGAACACATGAAAAGAATAGTACTTTTCCTTATTGCCATGGCAATGTCGGCAGTTTTACTGACTGCATGCAGCAAAAAAGATACAGCTGATAATTATGTAACCGAACAGAATGATATTATGGATAAAATGCAGGAAGAAATGGATAAGGTTCAGGATACGGGAAATGCAACACTGGATTTTCTTTATGGAATGATACCGCATCATGAGTCGGCGATTGAAATGTCCAAGAGTTATTTAAAATATGCAAAAGGCAGGGATAAACAGGAGTTCAAGGAGCTGGCAGAGGATATTATCGAAGCTCAACAGGAAGAAATAAAGCAGATGAAAGAAATGGCAAAAGAGATAGAGAAGAAGCAGGAGACTGATTATGAAGACGAGCAATCCTATCTCAAAGATTATCATGCTTTGATGAAAGGTCATGATATGGATCACAATATGATAACAAGTGATCTCGATACTGCCTTTGCAGAGGGGATGATTATGCACCATCAAATGGCGGTTGATATGGCCGAAGCAATTTTAAAATATACAAATGAAGAGGACGTCATTGAATTTGCAAAAAATATCATAGAGGTGCAGGAAGATGAGATTGCACAGATGCAGAGTTTTTTAGATGCTCATGCTGATAATAAAAGCCATAACCATTAGCAGCCAATAGCTTTATCTGTTCATAAGAAATCCCGAAATAAGCATTTTGTTTTATACAAAACCGGATGAATATGCCCTCTCATCCGGTTTTATTCGGCAGGATACATGAAAATGATGAGCTTTAAAAGAGTTTCATAATTACCTTGAGAACAAATAAAGTCATTAAAAAGCATAAAGTAAATAAAATATATGAGGAAAAAGAAAACACCTTAATAAAAAATTAAAACTTACAGCGAAGTTAAAAAGTTCAGGAAGGTTGATTTAAGAATCAACAGATGCTATACTGTAAAAAGCCTTTAAACAGGGGCTTTATGAAGACATAAGGAGATTTAACACATGGCGAAGGCTACACCAAAGAAGGATCCGAATGCTCTGGCCGAGGTGGCCGGGAATGTTTTTGCAGGGATTATGGCGGTATTTACATTTGTTGTTTTGGCAGTATTTCCGCTTTATTATCATAATTACTATTTTGATATTTTGAAGGCAAAATACAAGTTTTATTGGATAACGGTTGTTGCGATGGCTGTGATATGTCTGATTGTCGCTCTTGTATTTTTGTTTGTAGACCGGATGGAATATGACGGTGTCAACACAAAACGGTTTTTCAGCCATTTTCGTTTTGACAGTTTAAAAAAACAGCCGGCGGCATACAAATTCCTGATTCTGTTTTTAATTCTGGCGGCAATTTCGACATTGTTATCGGATTACAAATTTGAATCATTTTGGGGGAATGAAGGGAGATTCAGTGGCTTATTCCTGATATCTCTTTATGCATTGGGCGTATTTATGATCGGGAAGCTTGGAAAGATCAAAAAGTGGTATCTGGATCTTTTCCTGTTGTCTGGAGTTCTGGTTTGCCTATTTGGAATTACGGATTATTTCAGGATGGATCTCCTTCACTGGAAGGCGGGAGTTACAACAACGCAGGCGGATTCCTTTACGTCTACCCTTGGAAACATTAATACCTATACGGCTTATGTTGCACTGGTATTGGGAGTGGCATGCGGACTTTTTACCACGGAGAAAAATATCTTTCGTAATATCTGGTATTTTATTGTACTGCTGATTGGTTTCTTTGCTATTATTACAGGTCAGAGTGATAATGCTTATCTGGCATTAGGGGCAGTATTTGCACTTTTTCCTCTTGCACTTTTTGCAACAAGAAAAGGCATAATCCGCTATATTACAGTGATAGCCTCGTTCATGTCGGTTATTAAGGTAATTGATGAGATTAATAAGAAAATGGCGGAGAAAGTAATCGGATTAAGCGGCATTTTCGATGTACTGGTAAGGCATAAGTATCTGGAAGTTATTGTTATTGCATTGTGGCTTTTGGTTGCTGTATTATATATAGGTGACCGTGTCCTGATGAAGGACAAAGAAGACAAGGTCGGTAAATGGCTTCGGATTACATGGTTCTGCCTGATCGCCGCTGGTGTTGCCGCGGTAATTGCAGTTTTGTATGATGCAAACTTCGGGCCAAATCCGGAGAAATATTCGTCGTTATCAGGATATTTGGTGTTTAACGACAGTTGGGGAACGAACCGGGGATACTGTTGGCGTATCGGATGGGAATCTTATATGCAGCAGCCGCTTATTCACAAGCTGTTTGGGTTTGGACCGGATACCTTTGGTATTCTCACCTGGCCATTCAGGCAGGACTCCCTTGATACGTACGGCGTATTTTTTGAAAGCGCCCACAACGAGTATTTTCAGTATCTTGTTACAATGGGGCCGTTTACCATGATTGCATACATTCTTTTCCTTGTATCCAGTTGTGCGAGAATGTTCAGATATGCCAAAGTACAGCCATGGATTCTGGCTCCTTTAGGAGCAACGGTTTGTTATGGAGCGCAGGCGCTTGTTAATATTAATCTTCCGATTGCGACACCGGTTATGTGGGCTCTTTTGGCAGTTGGATTGGCGATGTGCAAAAATGCATCGGAAACTGCAAAGGGTTCGGACAAACAGGAAACAGCCGTACAGAATCAGTAGCGTGAATGTGAATATCCAGAAGTAATTATAGTGACAGGTTACTAAGAGATAAATATAATTTAGAAAAGTTGCAGGAATGATAAAATGTTTGAAAAAATGATGCCAAGAGATAAAAAAATCAGGATGGTGGTTCTGCTCCTGGTGGATATATGTGTAATCCAGTTCAGCAGTTTTATGGGTCTGTGGATGCGGTTTGATATGCGGCTTCAGTCTATCCCGGAAAATTACAGAATGGCGGCGGCAGGGTATGTGGTTCCCTACACACTGGTAACTCTGATTATTTTCTATGTATTCCGCATGTATTCTTCGATGTGGAGTGTTGCCGGAGTCAGGGAGGCGTGTCATATTGTATTTGCCTGTGCTCTGTCGAGCCTTTGCCAGATTGCGGGCATGACGATGCTGCAGCTTAATGTTCCCAGAAGCTATTTTGCCATCAGTTTTATCATCCTGACAGGCTGTGAGGGGCTTGTGAGGTTATCTTACCGCATCTACCGTTCGTTATTTAAACGCTACGGTGAAACGAGCAGCAGCAGAATCCTGATTGTAGGCGCCGGAACATCCGGTTCCGTGATTCTGAAGGAGATAGAAACAAGCCAGTATGCCCATGGCAAGGTGGCCTGTTTTGTGGATGATGATAAGAATAAGATTGGGAAATTCCTGAACGGCGTTCCGATTGCCGGTAACCGGTATGATATTCCCCAGCTTGTCGAAAAATATAAAATCGATAAGATTTATGTAGCGGCCCCGTCTGCTCCGGCTAAGGAGATCAAGAAGATACTGGAAATCTGCCGTGAGACTAATTGCCAGCTCAAAATTCTTCCCGGTATTTTTCAGCTTCTCAATGGCGATGTCAGTGTATCAAAACTGCGCGAGGTGCAGATTGAGGATCTTTTGGGCCGTGATCCGATCCAGGTTAATCTGGATGAGATTATGGGATATGTCAGCAATAAGGTGATTCTCGTTACCGGCGGCGGCGGTTCTATCGGCAGTGAACTTTGCCGCCAGATTGCCAGCCATAACCCAAAGCAGCTTATTATTGTGGATATCTACGAAAATAATGCGTATGACATCCAGCAGGAGCTGAAACGGACCTATCCGGAGCTGGATTTGGTCGTTTTAATTGGTTCTGTACGCAATACACACAGAATGAACAGTATTTTTGAACATTACAGACCAAACATTGTTTACCATGCAGCGGCCCACAAGCACGTGCCGTTGATGGAGGACAGCCCTCATGAGGCCATTAAAAATAATGTATTTGGTACATATAAGACCGCGAAGGCGGCCAGCCGCTATGGCGTCGAGCGTTTTGTGCTGATTTCCACCGACAAGGCGGTAAATCCAACCAACATTATGGGCGCTTCCAAACGAATGTGCGAGATGGTTGTGCAGATGGTGAATAAGGAGTCTAAGACGGATTTCGTTGCGGTCCGGTTCGGTAATGTGTTGGGAAGCAACGGTTCGGTAATTCCTCTGTTTAAGAAACAAATCGCAGAGGGGGGACCTGTCACCGTAACACATCCCGATATTATCCGTTATTTTATGACGATACCAGAGGCTGTTTCTCTGGTGCTTCAGGCCGGCTCCTATGCAAAGGGAGGAGAAATCTTCGTCTTGGATATGGGAGAACCTGTTAAAATCCTCGATTTAGCGAAGAACCTGATCCGCCTGTCCGGCTATGTGCCGAATGAAGATATTATGATTGAGTTCACAGGCCTGCGTCCCGGTGAAAAGTTATATGAGGAACTTCTGATGGATGAAGAAGGACTCCAGGATACGCCGAATAAGCAAATCCATATTGGAAAGCCGATTGATTTTGATGAGGAGCTGTTTAAAAAACAGCTGGACGAACTTTATGAAGAAGCAAATGGTGATGAGGTCGATATAAAGGCGGCAGTGCAAAAAATTGTACCCACTTATATTCGCAAGGACGATTGATTAAAATTATATAGTTTTTCTATCGGGGAATAAGGAGCTTATTTTGGCTCCTTATTTTTTTTGATTCATAGGAAATTACGTCCGATGAATCAAAAAACACTCCGCGAGGATGCACATGCCGCGCAGAGGTAAATAGTTGCTGAAGCAACCGCGCGGAAGCGCAAGAATCCCGCGGGCAGGATTCTTTGTTATGCGGCGGGAAACGTTCTTCAAACTTTCCGACTGCATAAAAAACCATCCCCACAGGACGGAAACTTTAAAGAGGCCTGTTCATTTTCGCTTGAGTTCGAAACTTTAAAGATGTAACAGATTCATATGCTGCCTCAGAGTGTGGAAAAATTGAATGCCGGGGAATCATGTATTAGAAAATTAGAATTAGGGATAAGTAAATCCGTTATAACCTTTCGACAAAATTCGACATCTGAATATGCGGTCGGGAGCAGCCTTTGCTATGATATTCCTATCCGTAATTGGATAAGAATTTGCAAAGGAGAAGAGGATTATGACACAAGAAGAAAAGAAACACATTGACCCATCAGAAAATCACACGATCTCACACCTGTGCGAGGCGTGGAAGCTCTCCATGAGGTATCAGGTGAAACCGAGTACGTTTGCCTGCTATGCAACACTCATCCAGAAACATATCAGGCCGGCGCTCGGTTCTGTGGAGATGGAGAAGATGGACAATGAGGTTCTTACGGAATTTATTCTGGACAGGCAGAGACAGGGGCTATCGGCGAACACACTGCGACTGATACTTTTTCTTTTGAAAAGTATTATCCACACGGGAGAGAGAAGGGGAATCTATCCAGCTGAAACGCTGGAGTTTTTTCTTCCCAAGGAAAGAGGGAATGAAATGAGGCTTTTAAGCCAGGAAAACAGGAGGAAGCTTTTAAGCTGGCTGGCCGGATGCAGGACGAATTTTGAGCTGGGACTTTTGTTGTCACTCAGCACCGGGATCAGAGTCGGGGAACTGTGCGGCGTGAGATGGGAGGATGTGGATTTGGACGAAGGCGTGCTTCATATCAGGCGTACGGTTTCCCGGATTCGGAATACGGAGCAGAAAAATACGGCTGCTAAAACACGTCTATACATTGGAACACCAAAAACTGGAACATCGCAACGTGATATTCCGCTTCCGGATTTCATGCTCCCCAGACTGGGAGAAAAGAAGCGCGACGGCGCCTGTTACCTACTGACGGGGAGACTTAGCTGTATGGAGCCCAGGGGTGTCCAGAGACGCTTTAAAAACCTTTTAAGGAAGCTCAGGCTGCCGGATATCAATATTCACGCCCTGCGGCACTCATTTGCATCCCAGTGGATAGAGAATGGATTTGACAGTAAGTCACTTTCAGAAATTCTGGGGCATTCTTCCGTGAAGATTACGATGGATATCTATGTACATAGCAATATGAGCCAGAAGAGGGCTTATATGGACCAGATGACGGCGGTATAAGCCTTATGGAACCGATTCAGTAGAGCATGATTTAATTATGTAATAAGATTCTAAGTCTGCCCGGTATAGAATGGATGGCATTACATATAAGAAGTAACAGGATTGCGGCATATTTGCGAGGAGAGCTATATGGCAGTGAGGAGTAAGAAACTGAGGCAAAGCAAAGAAATGAATAGTAAAGAAATGAATAATAAAGAAATGAATAATAAAAACGGGGTGTAAGATTGAAGGCGACGCAGCAGACGGAACGTGAAGGAGAAGTGTGAAATACGCATCATAAAAACAGGAAATTGTATCAAAAAACGGATGCACCAGAACATAAAACCACCCGGCGGCGACAAACAAGTTCCAGGCCATAAACCAACAGCATAAGGAAATCTTAAAGTATTTTACAGGATTTTCCGCCCAATCCCAATTGCACATTCTTATTGTTTATGCTAAGATAAGAAAAGCATTTACAATAGGAGGAGTTTTGTCCGATGGAACCGAACAATAATTATGAACAGGAAATTGATTTGAAGGATTTGATGTTTGCCGTGCTTCGCAGGTGGCGTCCAATCATTATTATCGCCGTGATTTTTGCTGTTTTACTTGGCGGCCTTAAAACGGTGAAAGGGATCAATCAGCTCAGTGATGAGGAGTATGTAAAGAAGAACCAGGATACATACAAGATGAACATGGAGCAGTATACCTCCACAAAGGATCGTCTGGAAAAAGAAATCCAGAATCTGCAGGATAATATTGAAAGCCAGAAAGAGTATAAAGAACAGTCGATTTTGATGAATATCAATCCATATGACGAGTATGTTGAGACGGCTACGTTCTATATTTCGACAGATTATTCAATTATGCCGGGCATGGTTTATCAGAACCCGAATACGGCTACCAGTATCCTGAAAGCCTATATGTCCATCGCACAGAACGGTGAGATGGACAATTATGTTCTGGGCAAGATGAACAGTAAGATGGGAATCCGTTATCTGAAAGAGCTGGTAAAGATCGTGCCGGATTATGATAACAATATGCTGGATATCACGGTAATCGGAGACACGAGAAAGACGGCCAGTGACGTGATGGGATATATTAAAGACAGCATTGCGTCCTCCCAGGAAAACATTACAAAGGCAATCGGCGAACATGAGAACAACCTTGTAGATGAATCCCAGTTCGTAACGGTAGATTTGGAGCTGGACAAGACACAGACTGAATTTGCAGCCAACACCGATCAGCTGGATATCAGCCTGAAAGAGAAGACGAAAGAGCTGTCCGAGCTGGAAGAGCCGAAGAACAGCCTTTTAAGCAAGTCGAGTGTTTTAAAGAGTGCAATCAAGTATGCGGTTCTCGGCGGCGTGCTTGGTGCATTTATGGTGGTATTCTTCCTCTGTGTAGCGTTTCTGATGAGCGACAAGCTGGTCAGCGAGAAAGAGCTGAAACGCAGATATGGTATTATGGTTCTTGGAGTTTTCAGCAAGCATAATAAAAAGCGTGCGTTTGCCTTCATTGACAGATGGCTGGATAAGCTGGAGGGTACATCCGCCAGAGAGATGGAGGATAGCAGAACTTTCGAAGTAGTAGCTGCCAATGCCATCAATTATATTGAACAGGACAGCATCCGGGACGTAATCCTTGTGGGCACGGTTGAAAATGAGAAGCTGGAGCAGGTTCACACGGGCCTTGCGGCCATGCTGGGCAGCGTAGAGCTCACAGTAGGCGGTAACCTTGGCAAAGATGCCTCTGCCATCAAGAAAGCGGCTTCCTGCGATGCAGTGGTTATCGTAGAGCAGCGCGGCAATTCCATGTTCTCCGGAATTGAACAGGAACTTGATCTTGTACGCAGTCTTGGCAAAAAAGTAATTGGTTGTATCGTATTGTAAATTAATAGACATGGCAGGTTTGAATATTAAAAATTTAACAGGGTATTGTATTACACTGTCGAAATTTGCGGTGGATAAGGCCTTTCTTTTTCAACAGTTTTATATTATAAATATATGTGTTGATTTACATATATGAAGGAGGAAGATGGTCATGGAGGAGGCTAGGCGAATTGCTTTACTGGAAAAGGAGAACTTTGAATTAAAAGAAGAAGTAGATACCTTATTCAATACGGTAGTTCAGTTAAAAGAAAGTATGAATCTTCTTGTTAGCCGTTACATCGTAAATGAGAAAAGCAGGTAAAAAAAGGGCAGGAAAAACCGTTTTTAGTCAGAGACGATATTTTCCTTGCCCTTTTTGATGTTTGCGCAATATTCTATGGCTTATTCTCTGGAGTTGCCATGCAGCTTTCTGGTTAAATCCCAGATCATATCGTGCATCCAGTCTATTGTTTTCTCCAGCTCCGCATTCTTCTGGTGGAGATCTTCGTTTTCGTATTCCAGCTCCTCGTTTCTGGCCTTCAGTTTTGCAATGGCGGAACGGTTATTGGATGTTTTACTCTGTTCTGTGATTCGCTGTACAACTGAGGTCTGAGGAGTTACATTTCCCGCTATCTGATCCGAAATTAGTTGGTCACGCATATTGTAATCCATATCCATGAAGTTTTGATAAGACATTGGGAAGACCGTCATAGGTGTTTTGCACACGGGGCATATGGCATTTTTTGAAACCTGGTAAAAGCCATAGCGGCCGCATCTGGAACAATAGTAAACAGTCAATTCACGCATAATTTTATCTTCCGTCATTAAGTGATAGTTTGTAACCCGATATAAATATGGTAGTATCCACTCCACATCTACATTACAACATTTGGTCATAAAATACCATACTTATATACAAAACGTATAAAAAATAAGAAGTGTGACAAGAAAAATTGTATTTTTTTAAAAACATTTTGGCTTTTTTAACATGAATTGTGTCTGATTAAAAGAAAACTTTGTGCAGTAAGCCTTTCTGTCAGTTTTATTATATGAGAGGCAGAATAAAAAAAGAACAGCCCCATAGGCGGGATGTTCAAAAATACGCCGGGATACCCTCTGTGGCTTCTTTAAGCACACCATAGCGATGCCGGACGGTCCCCCGGGTAAATTCCTTCATCTGATTGATAATATCTGCCTACAGGCCATGCTCCGTGCTTCTTACGCTGTCTGTGGCAGTAGAAAACACATGCCGGGAACCTGTACGTGAAAACAAAGAAAAAATACCGCGGTTCCGTCGAAACGGCCTACGGTATTTATGAACGGATGATATTAATATATTACTGGATGATTCCTGAACTGTCAACTGTCCAGACTGTCTCATTTGTATCTTTGATATCTTTAAAGCCTTTTCCTAATTCCGGTTTTGCAGAGGAAGTGGAAGTAGAGGATGCTTTCTGGATGTTGCCGCTTGTGTTAACCAGGTAGCGCTTTTCGCCAACTGTCACCGGTTCGTAGCGGAGTTCCGGATCGGCTTTCTGGAGAAGTCCGTTTAAATAAACCTGATTATCACGTTCTCCGTGGTATCCCTGGCCTTTCAGAGAGCCTTTTGCATGGAAGTACCATGTCTGGTTTTCTTCGAGGTCTTCATCGTAAATCGTCTGTTTTCCTGTCTGCATTTCACCTTTTTCGTTAAAATAGTATGTTACTTCTTTTCCTGAACCATCGGTCAGAATCTGGATGCCTGTCTGCATTTCACCTTTTTCGTTGAAAGCGTACTTGTTGGAATTGATAGTGAAAAGTTCAAGTCCTTTTTCAGCGTGGAAAGCTTCGCCGTTTTTAAAGTAGAAGGTAAATTCGTTATCGCTCTCGTTGATTCCGGGAGCCCCTTCAATTGTGTACCAGCCTGTTGCTCTTTTTCCGTCGTTCGCTTCGTCGTAGTAGCGGAAATCCTTTAAGGAAAGAGCAGGAGCTGCTTCGCTTTCTGTGGCAGCCGCAGCAGAGGAGATAAATCCGGCTTCGGCTACGTTAACCCAGCCTGTCTGCATCTTGCCGTCAATGAATGTATAGTAATTACCGTTTATTTTTCTATCCATCTGGTCTGTAATCATTTTTCCGTTTTCGTCAAAATAGCACCAGATGCCTTCATCGTCTGTATCGTGAGTCATTTCTTCTAAAAGCACCCAGCCTGTCTTTCTGGCTCCGTCGCTTTCATTTCCAAGATAGTAGGTGGCTCCGTCAATTTCCACAAGCCCGGTCAGCATCTGGCCGTCCTCGTCGAAGTAGTATGTCTTGCCGCTTATGGTCATCCATTTGGAAGTGACGATTTTACCGTCCTTACCAAAATAGTGCCAGTTCGCTCCGCCTGGGGCGTCGGGACTGTCGTATTCTTCGTCATTGTCCACGGATACCCACTGGTTTTTCACCATGCGGCCTGTGGAGTTAACATAATACTCGTCAATTCTCTGGCTTACGGCAAGGTCGCCGTTCTCATCCAGGTAGAACCAGTCGCTGTCTTTCTTCTTCCAGGTGTTTGTCTCTTTGTAGCCGTCTTCATCATAGAAGAACCAGCTGCCGTCTTCTTCTACCAAACCCTTAGCTGCTGCATAAGATGTGTGGATACCTGTGTAATTTGTTGCCATTGGTGCAGCCGCAGCCATGATTGCCGCAGCGGATAATACAGCCATTAATTTTGTTTGCTTGCGCATTTTTTAATCTCTCCTTTTTCGTTAAATGTCTCTGGCCGAAAATCCATCGTTGCATTACGTTGTGATTATAGCTTATCAGGTGAGGAAAAAGATAGTGCAGGTTGCTGGTAAGGATGGAAGGAAATAGGACTTAAGGAAGTGAGGAGGAGAATGGGAGAGAGTTACGTCTGTGCGCAGCCAGGTGCCGCCCGTAAAACAGGGCAGCCAAAGCCCCCGCGGTGTGCAGGGGTTAGGGCATTACCGTACACGGAGTGAACAGTAACGTCAGGGCTGCCCTTGGCAGATTAACGCTGATACAGCGAATCTGTAATAAATTCGACATCCAGGGTTCCGGATAGACGGTTCAGGGTGTCTTTGACATACTGGTTGATGCCCTGTGATTTTTCCCGGGCAATCTGGTAATCCATATCTGCATTAAAGTAGTTGTCGCCGTGATAGCTGTATCCGTCGAAACCGGCACATGCGGCATGGCGTACGCCTGTTTTAACGAGCACATTTAAAAGCATGACGAATGAATTATCAATAATCTCGGCATCCAGATCGATCAGGGAGCTGTAGTTTAAGGTGTAATCGAAGCGATCCTTTACGTTGGTGACATTGGATGTCGCAATGACCCTGACTGCATTTTCCGGTGAATCGGAGAGCTCCAGCAGTCGGCTGCCGAGCTGGACGTAGCGTCTGGAGTTGCTCAAAAACGCATAGTTGATGGAAATGCCGTCCGGAATATAGTTCACGGAAATAATGATTGGTTTTGTTTTTTCAATGTAAGAAAGCACCTTTTCTTTTTGAAGTTCCATATTTTTGCCGGGACCCAGGAGAAGGACGGGTTTGCCCGCCAGGCATTCGGTCAATTTGTTTATGTCGGCCTCGTCGTTGCAATCCGTGCTCTGGTAGGTGCGGTACAACTGCTCGATATATTCTTTATCGTAGAGCAGTTTTTTCTCGGGTTCGATGCTGTCCAGGATCCCGTTCAGGGCCTTTAAGGACAGGGTCTGTTTGTCCATCAGGAATTTTACGTAGCTTGGATGACAGTTGTTGGAGGCGGCAATATAGAAGAAAAGGTTATATCCCCATGGGGTTTTCCTGAAAAACGGCATGATATTGATATCAATGGCCTCCAGCATCTGGGCAGTATTGTAATTCTTTCCGAAGAAGGTATTCATGTACATGGCGATCAGCTCCAGCGGAAGGTTTCCCGCGCTTTTGCCCATCCCATATAAGGAAGCGTCGATCAGAACCATGCGGTCTGCAGGTTCACGGAGGATATCAATGCTGTTGGAATAAGCTAACTGGAAATTGTTATGTGAGTGATAGCCGATTCCGATTTCCTTTTTCAGATTATGGTTTAAAAGTTCAAAATAGTGCAGCAGGTTCTCCTGGTGCAGCAGGCCGTAAGTGTCTACGATGGAAAGGGCGTAGGGTTCCAGCTCATTTACCAGATCGATTAGATCGAGCATTTCCCGGTCGGAATAGCTGGTGATGGAGACGGCCTGTACGAATACGTCATATCCCAGCTCTTTAACCTGGCGGCAGTAGTCGATTGCCTCTTTCATTACATGTTTTTTAAAGATCACCCGGATTCCGTCGATAAAGGTCTCTTCACAGCGGGAAAGGTTTGAGATGCCGCAGGTTCCATAGTCTATCATGGCGACAATCATGGAATTACCCTTACTAAGCTTGTCAAAAATTTTGTCTGCACTTTTTGTGTCGGGCATAATCGTCCTGTTTATGTCAAAGGGACGGCGGTCATCCAGAAAACCGATTTCCAGTGTATCCACACCCGAACTGATAAGGCGTTCAAATATATTGACAATGTTAGCGTGTCCGAAATTCCAGTCGTTGACAAATCCGCCGTCGCGCAGCGTACAGTCGAGTAATTTTACTTCTTTCATAAGTAATTCTCCCTTCAGGTTTCTGGCTCTAAGCCTAGAAACAATCCAATGTCTGCCGGTTTACCGGCTATATAAACGGGGTCAAACTCTTTCCAGCCGTCCGGTGTGGAGGGGCCGAAGCCATAGGTTACCCCAATCAGATCGGTTCCCGCCTTTCTGGCGCCATTGCCGTCGGAAGCGGTATCTCCGATTAGAACAGCCTCGTCGGGCGACAGGTTCAGTCCGCCCAGACATTTCTTCAGCACATCGGTCTTTTGCATTTTGCTGGCAAAATCGCTGCCGCAGATACAGTCGCAGTAGTTGCTGATGTGGTAATGCTCAAGAAGAGTGACTGCGTAATCTTCCCGTTTCAGCGTGGCAACGCCGATGAGATACCCCTCCTTTTTCAAATCCTCCAGAAGTTTCATCATGCCCTCGTAGGGAGCGGCCTTCAGAAGATCGTGATCTTTATAACGGTTCCGGAAAATTTCGGTTGCCCGGACTGCTTCCTCCTCACCGATATTATATACCTGCATAAGAGAGTGTTTGATCGGAGGGCCGATAAAGGTCTGCATCACATCCTCATCCGGTGTTTCATATCCCATCATCCTGGTAGTGTAGCGGACACTTTCCAGAACGCCTTCTGCGGTATCGAGCAGAGTGCCGTCCAAATCGAAAATGATGCCGCGGTATCGGCGGTTACTTTTAGTTTTCCGGTTTCCCGGAATCTTCTTTTGATTAATTGGCATTTGTGTGAGACTCCTTTTTATCGATAACTACAATGAATGGTTCTCCCTGGCCGCGAACTGTTTCCTGACTTTCTCCAAATCCTTTGGCGTGTCGACCGAAAGTGTGGGACCGGGGATTTCTGCAAATAAAACGGTTTTACCATGTTCCATGAAACGCAGCAGATCGAATTCCTCTATCTCTTCCAGCTGGCCTTTACGGGTGGAATCAAAAAAGTTCAGGGCCTCTTTGGTGTAAACACCGATACTGACGAACTTCTTATACTGATAATCGAGGCTGCCTTTCGGATAGGGGATGGGGCCGCGGGAGGCGTAAAGGCCTTTTCCACTGCCGCTGCATACGATTTTTATGTTGGCGCAGTCAAATACTTCAGGAGCTGCGGAAATGGGAGTCATGGCATTTACCACAAAGGGCCTTTCCTCCGTATCCGGTCTTGTCATGGCCATCACTGCTTTTTCCGTCACAAGTCTGATATCTTCCGGAGTGAGCAGCGGCTCGTCGGCTCCTACCATAACATAAAGATCGGCATCCACCTGTCCCGCGGCTTCACAGATACGCGAGGTGGGATTCTGGTGGCCGGTACCGGTCGTCAGGCAGGGAATCTGATATGTTCCGCAGGCTTTACGGATTGACTCATGGCCGGATGCAACATAGACGGCGTCGAACATACCGCTTGAAACTGCCGCATGGTAAACATGCCAGAACAGGGGCCTGTCTCCTAACAGGGTAAGAACTTTACCCGGAAAGCGGGTGGAGTCAAGCCTTGCGGGTATCATCCCAACAATTCTCATAGTACTGCCTCCTTCCGACGGCGGAGCCGTCAAGCATATATGCAATTATAGAAAAATTCGGAGGAAAAGACAATAGGGAAATGGGGAATGAAAAATGAGGATGGGGGGAATGGGGTGGTTAGTGGGAAGGGGTGGGTTTTGAGTCCCGGCCGCAGCCTGTCCGGGCGGAATACGGGCAGAAAAAGTTCCTGCGGGAATCGCTTGCGCTCTATGGAATTCCTAGCGGACACTAACCTCGTGAGAAACCTCGGTAAGTGCCGAGGAACTCCAACGTTCCCGCAGGAATCTTTTTCTCCCTCCTTCCGCCCCGGACAGGCTGCGGCCGGGACTCAAAACGCGAAGGTTATTGTCCACCCCATTCCGTATCCCGGCGGGAGCCTCTTTTTTCTGGGGGAGGGGAGTGGGAATTCAGTGTATGGATATATTGTTTTGGAGATGGTAGAATAGGAATATTGAAGATACCGGGATGTTTGGATGAAGGATTGACTAGAGGTGATTTTATAGTTATTGTCCACGGGTATTGTTTCGCGAGGTGTTTTTGACCGTTTTTGTACATCTCTGAGCATCGCGAAATGCAGTAATTTATATGAGCAGGAGGGGATACTATGGTTGTTTTGATTGCGGGAGCATCGCATACGGGGAAGACGTTTTTGGCTCAGAGGTTGTTGGAGCGGTATGGTTATCCGTATTTGTCGCTTGATTTGCTGAAGATGGGACTGATCAGGAGCGGGAGGACTGAGCTGACGCCGGAGGAGGATGGGGAACTTGTGACGTATCTCTGGCCTGTTGTCAGGGAGATTGTTAAGACGGCGGTGGAGAATCATCAGAATTTGATTGTGGAAGGCGTGTATATTCCCTTTTCATGGAAAAATGATTTTACAGAGGATTATTTAAAGGAGATCCGATTTTTCTGTCTGGTAATGTCACGGAGATATATTGAGAATCATTTCGCTGAGATTGCCGGTTTTGCCAATGTGATTGAAAGAAGACTGGATGACTCTTACTGCAGCCGCGATTTATTAATCAGGGATAATGAATATAATAGGGAGATGTGTGCGAAGTATGGATGTGATTCTGTTTTAATCGATGATAAATATGAGGTGGAGATTGAGCTGTAGTACCCGGCTGATTGTGAGGGGGATGGATGAAACTGGATGGAACTGTCGGTTTTCGGCTCTGGAAATCCCTTTAAAACCCTAAGAAGTAAGAAAATCTTATATATGCAGACGGAAGAGAGTATGGTATAATGTCGGCGTAGCAGACGTTATAGTATGAAAAAATAAACAATGGAAATTTATAAATAATAGAGTTTGAAGAGGAGAATGAATCACTATGCAAAAGAAAGTTTCCAACTATATTGCGGAAAAACTTTTAGACGCAGGAATTACCGATGCTTTTCTGATTACAGGCGGAGGTGCGATGCACCTGGATGATGCCCTGGGGCATCAGGAAGGTCTTCACTGCATGTACAATCACCATGAGCAGGCCTGTGCCATGGCGGCGGAGAGTTATGCGAGGATTCATAATAAGATCGCTGCTGTCTGCGTAACTACCGGGCCGGGGGGGATTAACGCCATGACGGGAGTGGCAGGCGGTTATATGGATTCCATTCCGATGTTTGTGATTTCCGGGCAGGTCCGTTACGATACGACGGCCAGGAGCACCGGCCTTCATCTGAGGGCCATGGGAGATCAGGAATATGACATTACGAAGTCCGTGGCGAATATGACGAAATACTGCGAGATGGTCATCGATCCGATGAGAATCCGTTTCTGTATGGAGAAGGCGCTGTATCTGGCATACAGCGGCCGTCCGGGTCCCGTATGGCTCGATATTCCGTTGAATGTGCAGGCTGCTGTGATTGAGACGGACGATCTGATCGGCTTTGACGCGGATGATTATAAGGCGGGCGGAACCGGCTGGAGCGCGCCGTCGGCTTCTGAGATACCCGAGGACACAAAGGGGAAGGGAGAGTACCGGGAAGTCCTTCCCGCGCCGGTGAGCCGTGATACGGCAAAGGCGGTTATTGAGAAGATACGTTCTTCCAAACGCCCGGTTATCAATGCGGGCAATGGAATCCGCATTGGAGCCGCCCATGATGTATTTATGCGCGTTGTGGAAAAACTGGGAATTCCGGTTGCCACGGGAGCGGACAGTATCGACTGCATCTATGATGAACATCCGCTGTATGTGGGAAAAGGCGGCAATGTGGGCGATCGGGCCGGTAATTTTGCAATCCAGAACAGCGATTTGCTGCTTTCCCTGGGAAGCCGTTTGAGCTTCCGCCAGGTTGGATACCGTTTCGATACCTGGGCAAGAGCCGCCTATGTGATTGTTAACGACATCGATGCCGAAGAGCTGAAAAAACCGACGTTCCATGTGGATATGCCGGTTCATGCCGATGTAAAAGATCTCCTCACCGTGATGGAAGAGGTGCTTGACGCGGAGGGAACGCCGGAGGGCGCCGCACCAATCACAGAAGAATATAAAACGGCGCAGGAAGAGTGGGTGAAGACCTGCCAGGGCTGGAAACGCGATTATCCGGTCGTTTTGAAACGCCATCTTGAGGACGGTACGGAGACGGAGGCCAATGTATATGCCTTTGCACGCCTGATGAGCGAACGGCTGAACGAGGGACAGATTGTCGTAGTAGGCAACGGCTCTGCCAATGTGGTCTGCGGACACGGCAATATTATGAAAAAAGGGCAGCGGTTTATTTCCAACTCCGGAATTGCCTCTATGGGGTATGGCCTTCCGGCGGCGATTGGAGCCTGCGTTGCGGACCATGACCAGGATATTGTTCTTGTAACCGGGGACGGAAGCATCCAGATGAATCTGCAGGAGCTTCAGACCGTGATAGGGAACTATCTGCCGATTAAGATTTTTATTATCAATAACGGCGGTTACCATTCCATCCGCCAGACCCAGAAGAATTTCTTCGGGGAGCCTCTGGTCGGCATCGGCGTGGACAGCGGGGATTTGACGTTCCCGAGCATGGAAAAACTGGCCTGGGCCTACGGTTTCCCGTATGTTGCAATCCACAATAACGCGGAAATCGGCGATAAGGTGGAAGAAACCCTGGCTTTGGACGGACCGGTTATCTGCGAAGTGTTTGTAACGATGGAACAGAACTTTGAGCCGAAGTCGGCGGCGAAAAAACTTCCGGACGGAACGCTCGTGTCACCGCCGCTCGAGGATTTATCCCCATTTCTTCCCGATGAGGAGATGGATAAGATTATGATGATACCGAGAATCAGAAACTGATTTGAAATAAAGGAAATCTGAAATAAAGGAAAAAAGAATGAATATAGTAGTGACCGGGGCGACCAGCTTTGTCGGGACCGGGGCGGTAAAAGAGCTTCTCCGGAGAGGCCATCATGTGTTTGCCGTTCTCAGGGAACACTCGGCAAAGGCGGATTTGCTCCTTGAAAATCATAAAATCCCTGAAAATCTTACAATTATTGAAGAAGATTTGGGAAATCTGGGTAACCTTGTTAATAGGATTGAAGAGCCGTGCAGCGTATTCCTTCATATGGGATGGCGCGGCGCCGGCAGCAATTCCAGGAAAGATGCGGGGGTACAGGAGGAAAGTGTGAAGGATTCCTTAAATGCCGTGAGGACGGCGGCGGCTCTTGGCTGCAACCGTTTTCTTTTTACCGGCTCCCAGGCGGAATACGGAATCCATGACACGCTGATGGATGAGAATATTTCCTGCCATCCCGGTTCTCCCTACGGGGAAGCGAAATTAAGGGTCCGCCATGAAGCGGAAAAGCTTTGCAGGGAACTGTCGCTGGATTACGGACATGCCTGTATCTTCAGCACCTACGGACCGGGGGATCATCCGTGGTCCCTCATTTCCACCTGTATCGGCACATTCTTAGAGGGCGGTCATATGGAACTGTCGGACTGCACGCAGAAGTGGAACTTCCTTTATATTGAGGATGCCGGACGTGCGCTTGCGGCGCTTGTGGAGTATGGGGGCAGGCTTCTGGATCATGGCTGTGTCTATAATCTGGGGGGGCCGATGGAAGAAACGGGGCCGCTCCGTAATTTTGTGGAGCAGATTTATGAACTCTGCGGCCGTCGTGGAAGCTTCGAATACGGCCTCCGGGCGCCCAATGCCGAGGGCGTTGTGAACCTGATTCCCGATATCGGGAAGATGGAACGTGTGGCCGGATGGCGTCCGGAAATAAGATTTGAGCAAGGAATCCGTAATATTTTAAGAAAATTGTAGGTTGTCAAATGCTGTAAAGGCGTTTAGAATATAAGGAAGTTATAAGTTACGGCCATTATTCGGTACTGTTCACAGGCAATGGCCTGCGGGGAGTTCCCTCACATTTTAGTGCGGGAGCGTAAAAGACAGGTAAAAAGAAGAGAGAGAAGTTTCCCAATGAAAAAAATCAGTATTTTAATACCCTGTTATAACGAAGAGGAAAATGTCGGCCCTATCAGCGAAGAAATTGTAAAAACCATGGAACGTGATTTGCCGGGCTATGATTATGAGCTGGTATTTATCGACAATGACTCATCAGATAATACGAGGCCGGTTCTTCGGAGGCTCTGCAGTGAGAACTGCCGGATCAAGGCGATTTTCAATGCAAAGAACTTTGGGCAGTTTAATTCGCCCTACTATGGAATGCTTCAGGTGACGGGTGACTGTGTCATCAGCATGGTGGCGGATTTCCAGGATCCGGTGGAACTGATTCCCCAGTATGTCAGGGAATGGGAGAACGGCTATAAAATTGTAATCGGAATAAAAAAGGGCAGCAAAGAGAACCCGGTCATGTACTGGCTCAGAAGCTGCTACTATAAATTGATAAAGAAATTGTCCGATGTCGAGCAGATTGAGCATTTTACAGGCTCGGGGCTCTATGACAGGGACTTTATTGAGATCCTGCGGGGACTTGACGATCCCACGCCGTTTCTGCGGGGGATTGTGGCGGAACTGGGATATAAGAGGAAAGAAATTCCCTATGTCCAGCCGGAAAGAAGAGCCGGAAAGACACACAACAATTTTTACAAGTTATATGATGCCGCGATGCTGAGCATCACGTCCTATACAAAGGTAGGACTGCGGCTGGCAACTATTTTCGGCAGCGTCTGCGCTGCCATCAGTATGGTTGTGGCCCTCATCTATCTCATCATGAAATTATGGCACTGGTATGATTTTCCGGCCGGCATGGCCCCGGTTCTTATCGGTATGTGCTTTCTGGGATCTGTTCAGATCTTTTTCATCGGTCTGGTGGGAGAGTATATTCTGTCCATCAATTCAAGAGTGATGAAACGGCCGCTTGTCGTAGAAGAGGAACGGCTGAATTTTGATGAAAAAAGTGATATGGAAACCGGAAACGCAGGTATGAAACGTTCAGATGCGGATTCGGAAAAAAGTTCGGACGCGAAACCGGTGGAGCCGGATGTCAAATCAGACACGGATGCGGCCGGGAACAGCAGGTGACAGTATGAAATTTAATGTGGATGTGGTAAGAATACGGGAAAATTCCATACAGCTTAACGGCTGGGCCATCGGAAAGACGCCGGATACGAAGATTACGTACGGAGTCGAGGACGAGGCCCATAATCCGCTTCAGTATAAGTATGTTCCAACCAGAAGGGATGACGTGAGCCAAATCTATTTTGGCAGGGGGCTGGACCGGGAATTCGGCTTTGACATTCAGTTTCCCTATGAGCGGGGGAAGGATTATTATCTGGTGATCCGCGGGGAGAGCAGGCGTATCAGGGTTAAGTACAATGAGGATTTAATTAAGAAGAGAAGCAGCGTGGCCCATAAGAGAATGCAGAAGATACGCGATCTGATGAACATGGAGACGGTTCATGTCTGCCTGGATTTCTGGAAAGAGAACGGGTTTAAGGCCCTTCTTCTGAAATCCCGCCATAAGCTTCAGGGGATTGACAACGACTATGATTACGGAGAGTGGTATTCCCTGACGAGGCCGTCTCCCGAAGAGCTGGAACGGCAGAGACAGGAACGCTTTGATTATATGCCGAAGTTTTCCATCATTATTCCTGTTTTCAAGACGCCGGAGCGGTATCTGAAGGAGATGCTGGATTCGATTCAGGAGCAGACTTATGGGAACTGGGAAGTCTGCGTCGCCGACGGAAGCCCGAGAGGCGAGAGCGTGGAACGCGTCCTGCGCCGCTATGCGGAAAAAGACAGACGTTTTAAATATGTGATCCTTGGAGAAAACAAAGGAATTTCCGGCAATACCAATGCGGCGATTGACATGGCCGACGGTGATTTCATTGTACTGGCCGATCACGATGATGTGATGACGGCGGATGCCCTGTATGAATGTGCAAGGACGATCAATGAGAATCCGGAATGCGATGTTCTTTATTCCGACGAGGATAAAATGGATATGGACGGCGGGGCTCTTTTTGATCCCCACTTCAAACCCGATTTTAATATTGATTTGCTGTGCAGCGTTAATTATATCTGCCATCTGTTTGTGGTAAGCCACGAACTGGCGGCCGAGGTCGGAGGATTCAGAAACGAATTCGACGGCGCCCAGGACTATGATTTTATATTCCGCTGTACGGAGAAGGCGGCCCGGATCTGCCATATCCCGAAGGTGCTGTACCACTGGCGCTGCCATCAGGACTCCACGGCCAGCAATCCGGAGAGCAAGCTTTATGCGTTCGAGGCCGGAGCCAGGGCAATCATGGCCCATTATGACAGAGTCGGCATAGAGGCGGAGAAGGTGGAAAAGGGAGTGGATTACGGGATTTACCACTCGGTTTACCGGATTAAAGGAAGCCCGCTTGTCTCCGTTATTATTCCAAACAAGGACCACCATATGGATCTGGACACCTGTATCCGCGGCATCTGTGAGCGCGCTACCTACAGGAATGTGGAATTCGTCGTAGTTGAGAATAACAGTACGAAAAAAGAAACATTTGAATACTATGATAAGATACAGAAGGAATTTTCCAATGTCCGTGTCGTAAAATGGGAGCGCGAGTTTAATTATGCGGCGATCAACAACTTCGGCGTGACATTTGCAAATGGAACGTATCTGCTGTTTTTAAATAACGACACCGAACTGATAGCCCCCAATTTTATCGAGGAAATGCTGGGACTCTGCCAGCGGGACGAGGTGGGCATTGTAGGAGCGAAGCTTCTGTATCAGGATGATACGATTCAGCATGCCGGTGTGGTAGTGGGATTCGGAGGAATCGCCGGCCATACGTTTATCGGCCTGCACCAGGCGGAGAACAGTTATTTCCACCGCGCGATGAGTACACAGGATTACAGTGCGGTGACAGCGGCCTGTATGATGAGCAAGAAGGAGCTGTTTGAGGAGGTCGGCGGTTTCTCGGAAGAGCTGGCCGTTGCTTTTAACGACATCGACTATTGCATGAAAGTGCGCAGGGCAGGTAAACTGGTGGTATATAACCCATATGCCCTGTTATATCATTACGAATCCAAGTCCAGGGGACTGGAGGACACTCCGGAGAAGGTAGAGCGCTTTAACAGGGAGATAAAGATATTCTCTGAAAAGTGGCCGGAGATATTACGGGACGGCGATCCATATTACAATCCGAACCTGACGCTCAGAAAATCGAATTTTGCCCTGAGGGATCTGAAGAAGGAAAAGATAGGGGAACCATACAAGCTGGAAATTTAAAGGAAATGAATATGGAATTTACAACAACGGTTATTATTCCCAACTATAACGGGCTTAAGTTTATGGATGAGTGCATCGGTGCGCTGAAAGCCCAGACTTACAGGAATTTTAAAATTCTGGTTGTGGATAACGGGTCCTCCGACGGAAGTGTGGAGTGGCTTAACGAACATCGGATTGAAACGGTTTTCCTCAGTGAAAACATGGGATTTTCCGGTGCGGTCAACATCGGCATTAAAGCGTCGGATACACCTTACGTGCTTCTTCTGAATAACGATACCAGGGTGGATGAATATTTTGTCGCCGAGATGGTCAGGGCTGTTTCGTGTTCACGGAAGGTTTTTTCCGTCAGCAGCAGGATGATTCAGATGTACCATCCGGAGCTTATGGATGACGCCGGTGATATGTATTCTCTGCTCGGCTGGGCCTACCAGCGTGGAGTCGGCCAGGACGTAAAACGTTACCGGAAACCGTGCAGGGTATTTTCGGCCTGTGCCGGTGCGGCCATTTACCGCCGGGAAGTATTTGAACAGATTGGTTATTTTGATGAGATGCACTTTGCCTACCTGGAAGATATCGACGTGGGATACCGGGCAAAAATTGCCGGATATGACAACATATACTGTCCTCAGGCGGTTGTGTACCATGTGGGCAGCGGAACCAGCGGTTCCAAGTACAATTCTTTTAAAGTGAAGCTGGCGGCACGGAATAATGTTTATTTAAATTATAAGAATATGCCGTGTTTGCAGCTTTTGATTAATGCGGTTCCGATCGCAGCGGGGACGTTTCTCAAGTATCTGTTTTTTAGAAAACTGGGATATGAAAAGGATTATCTGGAAGGCCTGAAAGAAGGTCTTAAGACGGCACACACCTGCAGGAAGGTGAAATACAGGCCGGAAAACCTGAGGCACTATCTTACAATCGAGATGGAGCTGATTGCCGGCACGTTCGTCTATGTATATGAATTTGCCGTCAGAAGACGAAAGAAAAAAATGGCGAAAGTTGAGGTGTCTTAATGAATTATGAGGACGATGAGCTGGAGCGCATGAGGGCCCGCAGGGAGCAGAGACGTGCTGCCGAAAAACGTGGTTCCGGGCACAGCACGGAAACGAGGCGCAGTGCGTCGGACAGCGGTGACGCTTTCCGATCCGGATACAGCGGGCCCAGGGGAAGCAGAGGAAGCTCCGTACGCGGAAGTAAAACCTCGGGTTCTTCCGGACGCGGACGCAGAGAACAGAAAGTAAATAACAGAAAGAGAAGACCCGATAAGAAAAAACGCATCATGATCATTGCAGCGGAGATTCTGATTCTCCTCGTTCTGGTAGTGGGCGCTGCAGGATGGTACATATACGAAAGAACGTTTGGTTCCCTTCAGGTGATTGACTTTAATGAGGAGGAAGTACAGAACTTAAACCTTACCCAGGATCAAATTGAAGGAATGAAAGGTTATCTGACCATTGCCTGTTTTGGCGTGGATTCCAGGAATGTCGGCGGTAAGATGAACGTGGGAAAAGGCACTAACGCGGATGTTAATATGATCTGCAATGTCAATCTGGAAACAGGGGAGATAAAACTCGTTTCCGTATTCAGGGACACTTATCTGAATGTAAATGATAAAAACTCTTATAATAAGATTAACTACGCTTATGCACAGGGAGGACCGGAACAGGCGGTAAAGGCTCTGAATAAGAACCTGGGCCTCAATATGACCCAGTATGCCACATTTAACTGGAAAGCAGTGGCCGATGCCATCAATATTCTCGGAGGAATCGACATTACGCTCAGTGAGAATGAATTCTCCTGGATTAATGCATATATTACCGAGACGGTAGAAGAAACGGGAATTTACTCCACCCATCTGAAAAAAGCCGGCGACGTGCATTTGGATGGCGTTCAGGCCGTAGCTTACGGCCGCTTGCGTCTGGGAGATACGGATTATGCCCGTACAGAGCGTCAGCGTATCGTCCTTAACAAGGCATTCGAAAAAGCGAAGAAAGCGGACTGGGTTACTTTAAACTGTGTAATTGAGACAGTTATGCCCCAGGTGGCTACGAACCTCACTCTTACGGATCTGCTTCCTCTTGCCAGGAATATTACCACCTATCACATGGGTGATACCTATGGATTCCCGGCGGCCAGAGGGGAGATGGATATCGGAAAAGTCGGAGACTGCGTTGTACCGCAGACGCTTGAATATAACGTAAAGGAACTTCATAAATTTTTATTTAATGTGTCGGACTACCAGGTACCGTCCAATGTTAGCCAGTACAGCGAACACATTGCCAGTGTGTCAGGCATGTATAATCAGGGAAAACTGATTGGGCACGTGCCGATTGACCAGGGAGTGAATGCCCGTTCCTATGTCAAGAAAAAGGCACAGAAGCAGGCAAATAAGGCGGCTGCGGAAGCGGCGGAGAAGAAGGCGGAAGAAGATGCCACGAGGGAATCATCCACGGAAGAGACCGATGAGACCGACGAGTCTTCCACCGATGAGAGCGGAACGGCAGACAGCAGTGAGTCCAGCACGGAAGAAAGCTGGGGTGATTGGCCCGACTGGCCCGACTGGGATGACGATGACAATGAGGGCTATGGACCGGGCAGTGTAGGCCCGGGAAGCGGTCCAGGATCTTCCACAAGGCCATCAAGTTCTTCGAAGCCCGGCTCCGATAAGACGACGGAGGCGGATCCGGACGGCAATGCAACCGGACCGGCAGCGACGGGCCCGGGAAATTCAACGGTAACCAAACCGGGAGAGACAAAAGAGAACAACAGTAAGCCGACGGCAGAGAGTTCTGTTTCACCGAACAGCAATCCGACATCGGGCGGCAATTCTCCTTCGGGGAACAATTCCCCGTCGGGCGGCAATTCTCCTTCAGGAAATAATTCCATGTCAGGCGGTAACTCTTCCTCAGGGACGAATACGGTTTCCAACCAGTCGCCCGGCGGAAACGGTCCGTCAGGACCGGGAGCCTGAGAAAAAAGAATGGCGGTGAAAGGTCCATACAGTGTACTTTTCACCGCCTTGATGAATAACAGCAGGATCTAGGTGAGATACTATGATAAAAGATAATCAGAAACGTCTGAATAATTTCCATGTGGTATTGGATGCCATTGTAATACTGCTTTCCTATGCCCTGGCTTGGTATATTCAGATTGGAAATCCATGGTTTGGTGTGACGCCTCACAATAAACAGGTAATGGCGGTCGTATACCTGATGACTGCCGTGGTTATTGTGCCGTTTTATCTGATACTCTATGCTTTTTTTCATTTATATACACCGAAGCGGGTGCAGGGGCGCAGGCTTGAGCTGGCGAATATTCTGAAAGCCAACACAATCGGCCTTCTGATCATTTCACTGTTCCTGTTCGCCCTCAGGAAAAACCCATATTTTATAAACTTTTCCGGCTCCATGCTGGTAGTCTTCTTTGTAATCAATGTAATCAGCGAAGTCCTGGTCAGGAATATTCTGCGCAAGGCGCTTCGTTCCATGCGTTCGAAGGGATACAACCAGAAGCATCTTCTCCTTGTGGGGTACAGCCGCGCGGCCGAGGGATTTATCGACCGGGTGAATGCAAACCCCGAGTGGGGGTACAAGGTCAGGGGAATTCTGGACGATCACGAGGAATGGGGCAGGGAATATAAGGATGTGCGGGTCATTGGTAAGACAACTGATTTGGATACAATTCTTGAACTTAATACCCTGGACGAGATTGCCATCACGCTGAGCATCAAAGAGTACGGTGATTTGGAGAGAATTGTGGCCGTTTGTGAGAAATCAGGCGTTCATACGAAATTTATCCCGGATTACCACAACTTTATTCCGACAAAACCGTTTATGGAGGATCTTCAGGGCCTTCCCGTCATCCATATCCGCCATGTCCCGCTGACCAGTCTGATGAATGCGACGGTAAAGCGGAGTGTGGATATTTTCGGAGCGCTGGTGGCCCTGGTTTTATTCTCACCGTTTATGCTTCTGACCGTAATCGGGATCAAGATAACATCCCCGGGACCGGTTATTTTCAGCCAGGAGCGCGTCGGACTTCACAATAAACCTTTTAAGATGTATAAATTCCGCTCGATGACGGTTCAGCCCGCGGTCAAGGAAAAAAGCCAGTGGACAACGCCGGGGGATCCGAGGGTTACCTCCATCGGCCGGTTTATCAGAAAGACAAGCATCGATGAGATGCCACAGCTGTTTAATGTCCTCAAAGGCGATATGAGCCTTGTCGGACCAAGGCCTGAGCGGCCGTTCTTTGTGGAGAAGTTTAAAGAGGAAATCCCGCGGTATATGATTAAGCACCAGGTAAGGCCGGGAATGACCGGCTGGGCTCAGGTCAACGGATACAGGGGAGATACTTCGATTACGAAAAGAATTGAACACGATCTCTACTATATTGAGAACTGGACCCTGGGATTTGATTTTAAAATTTTATTCCTGACATTCTTTAAGGGATTTATCAACAAGAATGCATATTAGTATATATTTGAGAAGAGGTCAGCTGCATGGGATATGATGACGAGGTGGACCGCTCCAGAAACAGGAAGAGCCGGGCCAGACAGCCTGTCAAACGGACGGGGGACAGGGAAATTGAACAGAGAAAACACAGAGAGCCTGGGTATTCACAGCCTGGGCTTAACCTGATCACAGATACATTTACGGACGGAGGCAGCCGCAGGCCGAACTATGACAGGCCGAATTACGACAGGCCGAATCATGAGAGGCCAAACCGCGGCAAGCCGAGTCAGGAGCAGGAAAGCCGGAAAAAAAGCCGCGGCCGGAAAGAGGCACCGCAGGAAAAAGATAAGGGAAGACGCCGCGGTGAGCCGGAAAAGGGCGGAGGAATTTATAATACTCCTGCCAGGAAAAAAGCGAAGAAGCGGAAAAGAAAGATTGTTATTATTCTCTTTGAAGTACTGATCCTCCTGAGCGTCATTGCCTTTGCCGCATATTCCTATGTGGACAAGCGGCTAAGCGGCATGTCGAGGCTTCAGTGGAATCCGGACGAGATTAAAAATATTGAAATCTCACAGGAAAAGCAGGAGCAGATGAAGGGGTACTGGACGATTGCCGTCTTCGGCGTTGACAGCCGTAATTCATCGGTGGGTAAGGGAAACAACTCGGATGTAAACATGATCTGCAATATTAACATGGATACGGGTGAGATTAAGCTGGTTTCCGTTTTCCGTGATACGTACCTCAACATCAGTGACAAAAATTCATACAATAAAATCAACGCGGCATACCTGCAGGGCGGACCTGAGCAGGCTGTAAAGGCTCTGAACAAGAACCTGGATCTGGATATAGACGATTACGCTACATTTAACTGGAAGGCGGTGGCGGATGCCATCAATATCCTGGGTGGTATCGATGTGGAGATAAGTAAGGCGGAACTTTACTATATTAATGCCTTCATCACCGAGACGGTCAAGGCGACGGGAGTTTATTCCGTCCATCTGAAGAAGACGGGAATGAACCATCTGGACGGTGTCCAGGCCGTGGCCTACGGAAGACTCCGCCTCATGGATACGGATTATGCCAGAACGGAACGGCAGAGGAAGGTTATTACCCTTGCATTTGAGAAGTTTAAAAAAGCCGACTGGTCTACAATCAACAATGTCATACAGACCATATATCCGCAGGTTTCGACCAGTATTCAGCTTAGTGACCTGCTTTCGGTAGCCAGGACATTGCCAAAGTTCCATATGAGCGATACCATCGGATTTCCCAGCGCCAGAGGGGAAGCCAAGATGGGGAAAAAGGGAGACTGCGTCATCCCGCAGACTCTTGAGAAAAATGTAATCGAACTCCATAAGTTCCTGTTTGGCGATGAGAACTATGTGCCAACGGATACGGTAAAGAGCATCAGCAGGAAAATTATTTCCGATACGGGCCTTGCGAAGGAGGCCAAGCCTGCCGGTGACATGGGAACGGGCGGCGGCCAGGTTCCGAAAACGACGGCGGCGGATGAGACGAAAGAGACAAAGGAACATGGAAGCGATATTACAATTGAATCCGGGGAGAGTGAGCACGGCACCCACGGAATGGACGAATCGTCATCCTCGGGATATTACCCGGGCAGGCCTACGGAGGCTGAAACGGATTCCCAGGGAAATATGATATTCCCGTCAAGGGAGAATGAGAGCAATCCGTCAAGACCCTCGGAAAGGCTTATGGAGACAGAGACAGGAAGCGTTATGAGGCCGGGAACGACGGAAGAAAGCACACATCCGGGCACGGAGGGCATGGGCGGTTACTACCCGGGAGGCGGCAACGGCAATCATAATGCGCCGGGAAGCGAAACGTCACCGGGCTACAATAATGCGCCGGGAGGTGGAGCGTCCAACTCCCAGAACCAGAATCAGGCGCCGGGAAGCAATACGGACACGGGTGTGATTCTGCCGCCGGGAACGGGCACGGGAAGTGGAAACGGCAGCAATTATAACACACCGGGTTCGAACAATTCCGGGAACAACGTGGAATATTCGGGCCCGCCGGGATATTAGAGTTTCAGATTATAACAGAATTGTATTGTGATAGAACCGTATTATATTGTAACAACGACAGCGCCCCTGCGGGACAGGTTATCAGAAAACCGGCCCGCAGGGGCGCTGTTTTTTATTTTTCGTCACACACCTGAAAAATGTAAAACTTCAGATAATAGGAGGATTCATCGCCGGACCAGAGAATCGGATGGTCTGCCGCCTGTGTCCGATATTCCACCTGGCGGAGACGTTTGTGGACGCTTGTGGCGGCCTCCCGGATGGTTTTTGTAAAAAGCTCCGGATTCATGAAGTGGGAGCAGGAGCAGGTAGCGAGGAATCCTCCGTCTTTTACCAGTTTGAGTCCTCTCATATTGATTTCCCGGTATCCCTTGACCGCATTCTTGATGGAATTTCTGGATTTCGTGAAGGCGGGAGGATCCAGAATAACCACGTCAAACTTTTCCCCCTTTTGTTCCAGCTCAGGTAAGAGTTCAAACACATCGGCGCAGAGGAAGGAGGCGGTTTTGGATACGCCGTTTAATTCGGCATTCTCCCTCGCCTGTGCGATTCCCAGCTCTGAGGCATCCACACCAAGGACCTCTTTGGCTCCCGAGACCGCTGCATTTAAGGCAAAGGAGCCGGTGTGGGTGAAACAGTCCAGGACACGTTTTCCCTTGCAGAGTTTCTGGATGGCCAGACGGTTATATTTCTGATCCAGGAAAAAACCGGTCTTCTGTCCGTCTTTCACATCGACATAGTAGCGCACCCCATTTTCTTCAATCTCCACGCGGGTGTCGAACGGTTCTCCGATAAATCCCTTATACCGTTCCATACCCTCCTGAAGCCGTACCTTGGCGTCACTGCGTTCATAGATGCCCCGGATGCGGATTCCGTCTTCCAGAAGCACTTTTTTGAGGATGTCCAGGATGATGGGTTTTAAGCGGTCGATGCCGAGCGCCAGTGATTCCACAACGAGGACATCGGTAAATTTATCAACCACGATACCCGGCAGGAAATCGGCCTCACCGAAAATAATGCGGCAGCTGGAGGTGTCCACCGTGGCTTTCCTGTATTCCCAGGCATTTCTGACACGCATCTCGATAAATGCATTGTCAATCACCGTATCTTTCCTGCGCGACATCATGCGGACGGTCAGCTTGGAGCGGGTGTTAATAAAACCGGTTCCCAGGACATAACCGTCAAAGTCCAGCACTCTTACCATGTCCCCGTTTTCAAACTCTCCCTCAATCCGTTCTATTTCATTATCATAAATCCACATTCCGCCTGCCTTCAGGGAACGGGCTTCACCTTTTTTTATATGGACTACTGCCTGTTCATTCATATCGTTATCCCTCTTTCTTTTATCGTTTTGTTACAAGTATACAGGAGTGGGAAATGGGTGGCAAGCAGAAATAAGGATTTAGTTGAGATGCGAGGACGCCTCTGTAAGACGGCGGATGGGGGAGTGGGAGGTTGGATATGAGTCTTCAGTCCCGGTTTGTAGGTTGTGGTGAGGGGGAATCCGGAGAAAGACTTTCCTGCGGGGACACGCTCCCGCTTGTGAAGCGCACAGCGGATGCTAAGCTCGAAAGGACCTCGCTAAGCACCGGCGGGCTTCAAGGTCACCCTTCGGAAAGTTTTTCTCCTCCTTCCCCCGGGCAGGTTGTCGACGGGACTGAAGACTCAGGGAAGGTTGTTGCCCCGTCCGCCGGCTTCAGGGCTGATTGTCTCTTTCGTCAAGTAAGGGGGGAGGTATTGTCGTGTCCACTATGTAGTCGTGAATCTTTTACTTTATGAAGGTATTTCGGGCTGGATTCAGAGAAAAATCCAAAGCGAAACTTAATGATGAATCAAAAAATTCAATAGTTATTTAAGGATAGGTCATGCGCTAAAGCTCTGATTCATCAATTGAATACCATACAGGGGGCATTCTCCTGGAATTCGAGGAAACGTAGTGGCAGCGACAATACCTCCCCCCTTTGAAGGAATAAGAACAAATCAGCGGCCGCAGGCCGGGGTTCGGGATGGCGAAAACCTTCGCGTCTTCAGTCCCGGACATAACCTTCCTGTGGGGAATCCGGGAGAAAAAGATTCCGCAGGGAACCTGGAAGTCCATCAGTACTTAGGCGGCGTATTTGGGCGCCTTAGTACTGCTATGCACTTCAAAGAGCGCAAGCGTTTCCCGCAGGAACTTTTTCTGCCCGGATTCCCCACCCGCGACAACCTGCAAGCCGGGACTGAAGACTCACAACCTCCCTCTCACCATCCCGCCCCCCGACCTAACGGCGGCGTTCTCATTCCTCAATTAAATCCTTATTTTATGGCTGAATAATAAAAAAAATTATAAAACATAATTTGGTGATATTTTCTTCACACTTCCATCACAAATAGCTGATAGACTAAGCCTTGTAAAGAGATAAATACAGAAAAAACGATAGAAAAATAGAAAACAGAGAGGAGACATGATTATGTATAATGAAAATGAACATGACAATCGCCAGGGCAATGGTTTGGGTCCGGAACACAATCCTGACAATGATTTAAATTATACGGAAGGAGCTTATGCCGACAGTAATTCTTCCAGGAGGCCGGAGAACAGTTACGGAGGCTACCACGATTCCAGATATATGGGAAATGCCGGAGGTTCTGATGGAAGGTATTCTGGAAATACCGGAGGTCCTGACAGGAGCTATATTCCTCAGGAACCAAACCGCGGTCACAGAAAAAGCGGCCGTATGGCAAAGCGGTTCGCAGGGATTGCGGCGGCGGGAATCCTTTTCGGCTGTGTGGCCGGAGGGACGATGGCGGGTGTGAATATCCTGGCCGGGCGCATGACGCAGGAGACGGTGCAGAGCAGCGAGGCGGCCGCTCCTTCGACACAGGCTACGGCGGAACAGCCAACAGCAGCGGCAGTGCCTGTGTCCACGGGCAATGATGTGTCGGCAATTGTTGACAAGGCAATGCCGTCCGTCGTAGCCATTAATAATAAGATGATCTACACACAGGAAGACTGGTTTTTCGGAAAACAGTCCTACGAGGTGCCGAGCAGCGGTTCCGGTATCATAGCGGGCCAGAATGATTCGGAACTTCTGATTGTGACGAACAATCACGTGGTAGAAGGTTCAGAGGAGCTTTCCGTTACATTTATCGATAATACAACGGTGAAAGCAGCGGTCAAGGGTACGGATTCCGATTCGGACCTGGCGGTAATCGCGGTCAACCTTTCCGACATTCCGGAGGAGACAAGGGGCAAAATCCAGCCGGCCACACTGGGCGATTCCGATACACTGAAACTGGGCCAGGGAGTTGTTGCCATCGGCAATGCACTCGGCCAGGGCCAGTCCGTGACGGTAGGTTATGTAAGCGCACTGAATAAAGAAGTAACCATCGGCGGAGTGGACAGGACGCTCCTTCAGGTGGATGCGGCTATCAACCCCGGCAACAGCGGCGGAGCGCTCCTTAACATGCAGGGCGAGGTGATTGGCATCAACGCCGCCAAATATGCGGATACGGATGTTGAGGGTATCGGTTATGCCATTCCAATTTCTTTTGCAAAGGACATCATTGACGACCTGATGACAAAGACGACCAAGATCACAGTGGATGAGGATCAGCAGGGGTACCTGGGAATCCAGCTTCAGAATATCGACAGCAGAATGGCACAGGCATATGGAATGCCGGAAGGAATCTATGTGTATAAGATTGTGGAGGGCGGAGCTGCGGCCAATTCCGACCTGCGTGAGCGCGATATCATCACAAAATTTGACGGTGAGACGGTTAAGACGGGAGACGAGCTTCAGAAGATGCTGACCTACTACAAGGGCGGCTCCAATGTAACTCTTACGGTACAGAGCCTGGAAAACGGAGCCTATGTTGAACGGCAGGTACAGATTACACTGGGCTTCAAAAAAGACAGCCAGAAACAGGAAGTACAGCAGAACTAAATGAAACAGTTCACGCTTTGCCGCCAGACTGTGTGCGGTGAAGCATAACAATTAAACATACACTGAAAGAACAGCGGGGCCGCTGTGCACGGAACAGGCAGAATGTGAAAAGAACATTTTACCTTCCGGGCATGGCGGCCCTCTGCGTGCGCAGCAGCTTTTTTGCCCGTTTCAGCGACTTGAAAATTCCAATTGGCCAACGGGGGAACGGGAACGGCCGGCCGGTGGCCGCCCCCCCTGTAACAAAAACTTTCCAATGACTTTTCAGGGTAAATATTGTATACTGAGAAGCAGGGCGGATACTTTAACTGCGGTAGCTGCCGAAGGATGGAGGAACGTATCATGATGGAAGAAAACAGAGCGAAAAGTCTGGCTGCGCTTACTGCGCCGCTGCCGGAGGATATAGAGAAACTGAAATGGCACGGGGATTTTAACAGAGCGCTCCGTCTGATTGAAGCACGCCTTAAAAAGGATTTGCCGGAGATGTTGAAGGAAAGGCTCAGGCTGGAACGCGAAATAATAAGCCGGCTCCCCCTGCAGTACCCATATACCACGGAGCAGGCCATGGAGATTGCGGTGGAAAAGGTCGGGGAATTTACGGCGGAGGAACTGGAAGCTCTAATTGACGACAATGCCATTGACTGGATGTTTATCGAGGGAGAGAGAAGGATTAAAGACGATTTCTTTGACAACCTCGTAAAAACAAGGGAAGATATCAGGGATCGCGTCTATGACAAGTCTCTTTTAGAGGATGGGATACAGGAAGGAATTCTCAGAGATAAAACGGTGAAAAAGATGAAAGAATCGGGAGGCCTTGCCTGCTATTTTCATATCAGGACCACGATGAAGCTCAGGGAAGATGCTGCGGAGCAGGGGAAAAAGATAAGGGTCTACCTGCCGATACCGCTTGAATATTCCCAGGTGAGAAATTTCAGGCTTCTTTACACATCGATGGAACCGCTCTGTATCGCGCCGCCGCTCTGGCCTCAGAGGACGGTCTGCTTTGAGGCGGAGGCCGGAAAGGATCACTGTTTTTCCATCGAATATGAATTCGAGAACCATATGCCCTATATAGCCCTGGATAAGTCATACGCCGGAGGCGGGAAGGCAGACGGGGAGAAGACTCACCCCGACAAAAGCAGGCTGAAAGACTGGCTGGGGGAACAGATCCCGCAGATCCGGTTTACACCGTTTCTTAAGAGCCTGGCCGGGGAGATCACAGGGGAGGAAACAAATCTGCTGCGTAAAGCGAAACTAATATATGATTACATTACTTCGCATGTGAATTATTCCTTTGTCCGCTCTTATTTTACCATAACCGACATTCCGGGATATGCGGCTTCGGGGCAGAAAGGCGACTGTGGAATCCAGGCTCTCCTGTTTATTACCCTTTGCAGGATTGCAGGTATTCCGGCCAGATGGCAGGCAGGTCTTTACGCCAGTCCGCGGGATATCGGCTGCCACGACTGGGCGCAGTTTTATATTGAACCTTACGGCTGGCTATATGCGGACTGCTCATTTGGCGGAGGTGCATACCGCGACGGTAAGGAAGAGAGAAGGGAATTCTACTTTGGGAACCTGGATCCCTTCAGGATTCCTATGAATTCAGAATTCGGCTGGCAGTTTATGCCGCCGATGAGATGGCATGGAAGCGACCCATACGACAATCAGATGGGGGAAGCAGAGTATGAGGACAGGGCGCTGGTTTACGGAGAATTTGAGACGCTCCAGGAAATAGTGGAAATCAGGGAACTGTAAAGATAGAGAAACGAATTATGCATTTACAGACAGGAGGAAACAGACGTTGGAAGACAGAGAAAAAGATAAATTGGAAGAGAGCATGTCCACGGAACATGATAACGGTACGTCGCAGGATGTGGAAAACAGCGTAAACCGGGAGACGGTTCCGGGAAAAGAGAACCATTCCGACAGCGACGACGATTATGAGAAAATCTGCTACGTGTGCCGCCGGCCGGAGAGCAAGGCGGGAACCATGATCACAATGCCGGGCGGGATGAATTTCTGCCACGACTGCATGCAGAAAGCATTTGATTCCGTAACACAGAGCGGATTTGACTTCAGCAAGCTGCAGAATATGCCGTATATGAACATGAACCTCAACGATCTTCCGAACATGGACGGCCTTAATATGGAGATTCCCAAAAAGAATAAGGTGAAGAAGAAAAAAGAAGAAGAAAAGCAGAAAGCGGATTTCAGCATCCGCGATATTCCGGCTCCCCATGTGATTAAATCACGCCTTGACGAGTACGTAATAGGCCAGGAGAAGGCAAAAAAAGTGATTTCCGTGGCCGTCTACAACCATTACAAGCGCGTTCTTCTGCAGAACGGCACACCGAAAGAGGATGGGGAAGAAAAGGATGTCCTGATTGAGAAGTCCAATATCCTGATGCTGGGACCTACCGGAAGCGGCAAGACATACCTGGTAAAGACGCTGGCCCGCCTTCTGGATGTGCCGCTCGCCATTGCCGACGCCACGTCACTTACGGAGGCAGGCTATATCGGCGACGATATTGAAAGTGTGGTTTCCAAGCTTCTCTCGGCGGCGGACAACGATGTGGAGAAAGCGGAACACGGCATTATCTTTATCGATGAGATCGACAAAATTGCGAAAAAGAAGAATATTACCAACCGTGACGTCAGCGGAGAATCGGTACAGCAGGAACTTCTGAAACTTCTGGAGGGGAGCCAGGTGGAGGTACCGGTGGGCTCGAACCAGAAGAATGCCCTGACGCCGATGACGACGGTCGATACGAACAATATCCTGTTTATCTGCGGCGGAGCATTCCCGGATTTGGAAGGGATTATCAAGGAACGTCTGACAAAATCCACGACGATGGGATTTATGGGAGAGCTTCGCGATAAATATGAATCGGATCCGAACATACTCTCCAAGGTGACGACGGAAGATCTGCGCGCGTTTGGAATGATTCCCGAGTTCCTCGGCCGTCTTCCTATCGTGGTGACGCTGCAGGCGCTCACAAAGGAGCTGATGGTCCAGGTCCTGAAAGAGCCGAAGAATGCAATCCTTAAGCAGTATATTAAGCTCCTGGAGCTGGATGAGGTGAAGCTTGTATTTGAGGATGAGGCGCTGGAGTGGATTGCAGAGGAAGCGCTTAAGAAGGAAACGGGAGCCCGCGCACTCAGAGCGATTATCGAGGAATTTATGCTCGACATCATGTATGAGATTCCGAAGGACTCCAATATCGGCTCGGTTGTTATAACGCGGGCCTATCTGGAAAAGAGCGGCGGGCCTATGATTGAAATGAGAGGATAAAGGTTTTACAGCACGACAGTCCGGCCGTAAAGCGAACTTCAATACGGCTACAGCCTCAACTGCAGGAACGAATTATAGAGATCCAGCATCCCATATCCCCATTCCCTGTTCGGGTAAATGAAATTGGGATTCCGGCGTGCGCCGCGGATCAGCATGGATTTGGCCGAGGTGGTGTTGATCGTGAGATCATTATTGCCCGTGATGGCCCATGAAAGAAGGTTGGCTGCCGCGCCTGCCATATGGGCCGCTGCGACGGAGGTGCCGGTTGCCGTCAGGTTGCCGGGAACGTTGACGCTTACTCCCGGTGCGGCAAGGTCGGGTTTAATTGCGCCGTTTCGCGTATAACCTCTGCTGGAATGAATGTAGATGCTGTTGTTACGGTGGTTATAGGCGGCTGCGGTGATGACGACGGCCGAATTTCCCGGATCGGTGATAATCGTGTTGGGATCGGGGCGCAGGAAAAAGGTGTTATTCGAAATAAGACCTGCGGCCGGGAGCCAGATATGGTATTCCCCCTGGATAACCAGGGCATTGTGAACCCTGATTTTCCAGATACCCGGTGTGGGAGACTGAAAACGCATCAGGATGAGCTGACTGCCGGTTGCGCTTTCCGCCCCGCTGTAACTTAAGTAGATGACCGTGTCTTCCAGAAGAAAGGTGAGCCGGTGTTCTACGGGCGAAGTATTCGGAACCCGTGGAATCTGTTCCCCGGTCGGGGAAATAAAGGAAATGGAATACAGTTCGGATTCTCTGGCCCACAGTTCCATGGTAAAACCGGGTTCATTGGCGCCTACTCGCAGCTCCACCTCCTCAAATTCCTCTTCGGAAGAGATATGGCCGAGAAAGTGATGGCCCAGACCGGTTTCATTGCCTCCTGCCACAACGCTGATTTGGCCCACGTTGTTGCTGGTGTCATTTAAGAAACGCGCCAGAGGGGAGGATCCGCTGTGGCTTCCCGTGTTGGTTCCAAGCCCCAGGACCGTAGTAAGCGGAAGAAGATAAGTTCTGGCCAGAATTCTCAGGTATTTAATGCCGAGCATAATGTCGTTTTCCTGAAAAGCGATGGCATCCTCGGTGATCATGTAAAAATCTCTGAGATATTTTTTTGCCGGTTTCAGTTTTACGATTGCAAATCTGCATTCGGGCGCGGCTCCGGTAAAATTTTTAGCGGGAACCTGATTGCCGCCGGCTATGGCCGCCATAAACGTCCCGTGGCCGTTGGTGTCTACCGAGGGGACGATCGAGAGCGGATTCTCGCTTCTCAAAGCTTCATTAATCTGTTCTTCCGTGTATGCGGTTCCATAGCGTATATCTTCTACAATATCGCCGGTCTCAATTCCGGGGCCTTCTATTGACTGATCCCAGATTCCAACGATTCTTGTAGAACCGTCGGGATTTCTGAAAAGTGGATTTTGATAATCAATTCCGGTATCGATAATGCCAATCAATGTTCCGCGCCCCTTGAACGCAAGCTGCGGCTGATCAAAGGTCTTTAAAATACCGGCGCTCTCCATATTGGTGGAATCCAGCAGGGTATAAAGGCTTGGGATCGCGTCGTATCCCATCCTCTCGGTGGATATCGGTTCCACTTCAGAGAGCGGACGGTAGATAATAACAAACTGGTTATTGACAAAATCAAAACATAAATCTTCACCTTCCAGGATGGAAAGAGGAGAGAATACATAGAAACGCTGAATAAAATCGGCAATGGATTCGGATGCAGGATTTTCAGTGCACGGCATGAGAAATTTCCTTAAATTGTTTTTATTAATATATGCCGGAGCGGGAAAAATATTATTAGATGTAATGCTTTAGAAACTACTGCGGTTAGCTTTACGGGAATATAAAAAAATGGTACGATAGAAGCAGTGAAAGAAAAAACAGAGAGAAAAGAATGGGAGGACGAAGATGCATTTTCTGGGTTTAATGGCCGGACTGTTTGGGCTCGATATTTTTTTAAAGGGTAAAACAGAAGCTGGGAAAGCGGAGGATTATCCCAGGGATTTAGAGGGAACTTCCGGAAGGATCAGACTGTACAGGAATCACAATGAGGGGTTCTGTTTTGGACTTCTCAAACAGAACAAGGAGCTTGTAAAAAACGTCCCTCTCGCATTTACGTCGGCCGTGACAGGCGTTTTTCTGTGGCTTCTGACGAGAAAGGGGCGTTTTATTGATAAACTGGGCTTTACTTTTGTGACGGCGGGAGCGCTCAGCAATCTTTTTGACCGGATGAAGCGGGGATATGTGGTCGACTATTTCAGCTTTCAGTTTGGATGGCTTAAAAAGGTGGTATTCAATATCGGCGACCTCTGTATCTTCTTTGGAACCTTTCTCCTGACCGTGTCGGAGTTTTTTCCCGGCACAGAGCATAAGAACATACCGGAAAAGGTGAAGGAAAAGGCAGAATAAAAGAGCGCAGAGCGTAAAAAACGGGAGACACAAAAAACAGCAGAGCGCCGTTTTTCCGGGACTCTGCTGTTATGGTTAGGCTGTCTCAGTTTTCATCAAAGTTCAGCATAACCGCGCCGATGGCGGTTGCAAAAGCGGCGTTCGGCGGGATGATGAAGTGGACGCCATAGAGGTCCTTCATCTCCTCAAACACATCGAATACCTTTACGGCCGGCGGCAGACAGGCGAGAGAGCCGGTCAGGACGATGTCGGTCAGTGTATCGTTGGTCAGGGCAAAGATAGCCAGGACACCGACGGTCTGATACACAAGATTAAACAGGGCGGCAGCGACGTCACAGTCGCTGGCGTCATTTTTTACCTTACCGAAATTGGCAGCGGTCAGTTCCGGGGGAAGTGAAGCGATGTCACCGCAGAAAATATCGCTCATCATCAGATCCACCTTTGACAGGCTGCCTTTTTCCGCCATGGAGGACAGAACAAAGATGTCGCTTTCGTGGAGAAAATGGGAGGCCAGTCCGGAGAGCGTTCCTCCGCCCACTCCGCTGCCGCCGATATGACGGATTTCGTTTTGATCCGCCCTTACAAAGGCGGTGCCGGTGCCGATACTGACGATCAGCGCCGCGTCCAGCCCCGCGAGAGCCAGCCCGCCGCGCGCAATGGCGTCCAGTTCCACCGCTTTAACGGTCTGGATCCCATAAATATCTTCATTGACAAAAGAGGCGCCCACTCCGGTAAGTACGATTTTCGACACATCCTCCAGTGAGAGACTCTGCTCGCGCAGAAACCGGCCTAGAGCGCCATACATGGACGTCATCTGATCCGAGGCCTTGACCTGGAGCGTGCCGAGAAGCTTCTTATCCTCTGAAAACCCGGCGATTTTCGTCGTAGAACCGCCGATATCGATACCAATCGTTGCTTTCATGATTTTTTCCTTCCGTGTTGAGAGTAATCCGTTCAATATCCGAATTATTACCATTATATACAGAGGGCGGTTTTTTAGCAAGCCGGGATTTCGTTGGGATGTAACTTGACAGGCACTGTGAAATAATGTAAAATCAGCTATAAAATACTTAAAAATAGGAGTTGATCTTTTTGGATTCAAGTGACGCCATACAGTTGCTTATATTAGTTGTTTTGCTTGCTTTATCTGCATTTTTCTCATCGTCAGAGACTGCCCTTACCACGGTGAACAAGATTCGGATGAGGACTCTGGCCGATGCCGGTGACGGCAGGGCTGAGTTTGTCATGAAAGTAATCAGTAACCCGGGCAAGATGCTCAGTGCGATTCTAATCGGCAATAATATCGTAAACCTTTATGCTTCTTCCCTGTCCACGCTGCTGGCGACCAGAGTGTGGGGCAATGAGGCGGTGGGATTTGCGACAGGTGTGCTGACTTTATTCATTCTTGTGTTCGGTGAGATCACACCGAAGACAATTTCCACCCTATCAGCAGAGAATATAGCGCTTCGCTTTGCAAAAATTATATATCTTATTATGATCATTTTGACACCGGTGATTTATGTTGTGAACCACCTTTCCTTTGTTGTATTGAAAATCTTCCGGGTCGATCCGAATAAGAGAGGCGAGTCCATCACAGAGGACGAGCTGAGGACGATCGTGCAGGTCAGCCATGAGGAGGGCGTAATCGAGTCGGAAGAGAAAAAGATGATCAATAATGTGTTTGATTTTGGTGACGCCGTAGCAAAAGATGTGATGGTGCCGCGTATCGACATGAGTTTTGTGGATGTGAACAGCAGTTACGAAGAACTGATTGATCTGTTCCGCGAAGAAAAATACACCAGGTTTCCCGTCTATGAAGAGACAACGGACAATGTGCTGGGGATTATCAACATCAAGGATATTTTCCTGGCAGAGAACAGGGAAGACTTTTCGGTGAGGAGTTATCTGCGCCAGCCGCTCTATACCTATGAGTTCAAGAAGGTTTCGGAGCTGATGATTGAGATGAGGAAGGCGATGATCAATATTGTTATCGTCCTGGATGAATACGGCGCAACGGCGGGGCTGATTACGCTTGAAGATATGCTGGAGGAGATCGTCGGGGAGATACGTGATGAGTACGATGAGGATGAGGAGAATTCCCTGATCCAGATCAGCCCGAAGGAATACGTGGTGGAAGGTTCCATGAAGCTGGCAGATTTAAATGACCATCTGGAGCTGAATCTTCAGTCGGAGGATTACGATTCAATCGGCGGCCTGGTGATAGGACTTCTGGATCACCTTCCCGAGGAGGGAGAAGATGTTGTGATAGATAATGTCCGCCTGAGAGTGGACAGCGTGGAGAAGAACAGAATCGATAAAATCCATGTATATATTCTGAATCCGGTGGAGGCCGTAACGGCGATGCGGAAGGAAGAAGCAGAGAAAAAAGAAGAGAAACATTAACAACGAAAAGCGTGATTCGCGAGGGTTTTATTGGCATTCAATTAAGGATAATCCCCGTATGTTTACTGCCCAGGAGAAGGCGGAAAACATACGGGCTTTTTGTTGAGTGGCAATGAATCGTTCGCGAAGCTTACTTTTCGCTGCTGTCAGCTGATCATCCCGCCGATGGTGCCGCTGCCGGCACACATGGCGAAAATGAGAGCCAGTTCGTTCATATTGCTTCCAATGCTTTTGTTAATAACGAAGGACACGGCCAGAAGCACCAGGAAATAAACGGCGCCGGAGAAGAATCCCCACAGAAACCGTTTCATCTTGGCGGCCTTTCCGGCCAGTACGCCGCCGATAAAGCAGGCGACAATGTAAATGACATTGATTCCCAGGTTTACCTGACTTTCACTCAAGTGAAACTGATAGAGGCTGAACGCCAGAATCAGCAGAAAAACGGCGGTGAGTATGTAGGTGGTAAAAATGGTGCGGATAAGAATCCGCAGACTGGACTTTCCCATATTGACTCCTTGTAAATTTTCATCTGCTTCATGTATATTCAGGAGAGGGGCGGGATATGCGGACAGGGTGGGAATTGGTTCCTCAGCTTCCTTTACCTGCCTGATTTCTCACGCAATATCAGGCCTTTTAGCTTGCACATGTGAGTAACATGTGATATAATCTGTAAGAATTTATATCGTAATTTTAATGAGGAGGATATAGAATAATGAAACACGTTAAAACATTGAACACAAATACTTTAAAGAATACGATGAAGAAGGGCGGCTGCGGCGAATGCCAGACATCCTGCCAGTCTGCATGTAAGACATCCTGTACGGTAGGAAACCAGAGCTGCGAGAACCAGAATCGCTAATTTCCTGGGAAAACGATGAAGAGTCTGCTTTGTCAACTTTTCACCGTCGGTAAACAGAAGAGATTTGACAAGGGAGGCAGGCAAGACACCAGTATTGCCTGCCTACATATGTCTGGATAAGGAGAAAAGCGAGTGATTCATCAATATATAAATAACGGTTTTTATATCGTTTTAGACGTGAACAGCGGTTCTGTCCATTCAGTGGATCCGCTTCTTTATGATGCAATTAAACTTCTCTCAGACAGGCTCGCGGATATGAGCGAACCTGCGCCGGTGCCTCAGGCAGTGGCTGAGGAAGTGACGGGCATTCTGGAGGAAAAATACAGTACGGACGAAATAAGGGAAGCGTTTTCCGACATTCAGGAGCTGATTGACCGGGAAGAGCTTTTTACCGCCGATGTGTATAAAGACTATGTCATGGATTTTAAAAAGAGGCAGACGGTGGTAAAAGCGCTTTGTCTCCACATTGCCCACGACTGTAATCTGGCCTGTAAGTACTGCTTTGCGGAAGAGGGAGAGTACCACGGCCGCAGGGCGCTGATGAGCTTTGAAGTGGGAAAGAAGGCGCTCGATTTCCTGATTGCAAATTCCGGTTCCAGGCGAAACCTGGAAGTGGATTTCTTCGGCGGCGAGCCTCTGATGAACTGGGAAGTTGTAAAACAGCTTGTGGAATACGGCCGTTCCCAGGAGGAACTTTACAATAAGAAATTCCGTTTTACCCTGACCACAAACGGCGTTCTGTTAAACGACGAGATCATGGATTTCTGCAACAGGGAGATGAGCAATGTTGTTCTGAGCCTGGACGGAAGAAAGGATGTCAACGACAGGATGCGTCCGTTCCGGAACGGAAAGGGAAGCTATGACCTGATCGTACCGAAGTTCCAGAAGTTCGCGAAAGAACGGGCGGAGCGCGACTACTTTGTCAGGGGAACGTTCACCAGGAATAACCTGGACTTCTCCGGGGATGTGCTCCATTTTGCAGATCTCGGATTTGAAAAGATGTCCATAGAGCCGGTTGTGGCTCCTCCGGAGGAAGACTATGCCATCCGGGAGGAAGATCTTCCTCAGATTATGGAGGAGTACGATAAACTGGCTGTAGAATATATTAAACGCCAGAAAGAGGGAAGGGGCTTTACCTTTTTCCACTTTATGCTGGATCTGAACCAGGGCCCCTGTGTTGCAAAACGCCTTTCCGGCTGCGGTTCAGGAACTGAGTACCTGGCAGTGACGCCATGGGGGGATCTCTATCCGTGCCATCAGTTTGTGGGAAATGAAGAATTCCTGCTCGGCAATGTGGATGAGGGAGTGACGAATTTGGCGATCCGTGATGAATTCAAGCTTTGCAATGTCTACGCAAAGGACAAGTGCAGGGACTGTTTCGCCAGATTTTACTGCAGCGGCGGCTGTGCGGCCAACTCTTTTAATTTCCACGGCTCCATCACAGATGCCTATGACATCGGATGCGAGATGCAGAAAAAGCGCATCGAATGCGCAATCATGATTAAAGCGGCTCTGGCCGAGGAAGAATAAAAGAAGAGATAATTTGAGAAACACGGCTGAAAAGCAAGCATAGATGAAAAGCAAAAGGAGAAAAGCAATGAAGAACAAAAAAGGAAAGGGCCTCTTAGGGCTGCTGATCCTGCTTGTTGCCGTCGGTATATTCGGCTATTTTGGATATTCAACGATGGAATCAATCAAGCTGGGACTGGATCTGGCCGGCGGTGTCAGCATTACCTACCAGGCAAAAGAGGAAAATCCGTCTTCAGAAGATATGGCGGATACGATCTATAAGCTGCAGCAGAGGGTGCAGAACTACAGCACCGAGGCTGAGGTTTATCAGGAAGGTAATAACCGTATCAACGTAGATATCCCTGGTGTTTCCGATGCCAATGCGATTCTGCAGGAATTAGGCAAACCTGGTTCCCTTGTTTTCCTGGATTCTGAATTCAACCAGGTCCTGGATGGAAAACAGGTGAGCAGCGCCAAAGCCGGCATGGATGACAGCAGCGGCGTAAAAGAGTATGTGGTTGCCCTGACCTTCAATGAGGAAGGCACAAAGGCATTTGCCGATGCAACGACAAACGGAGTTGGAAAACCAATTTATATCGTATATGACGGACAGGCCATTTCCGCTCCTAACGTAAAAGAGCCAATCACAGGCGGCCAGTGCCGTATCGACGGCATGGGAAGCTATGAGGAGGCTGAGAATCTGGCTGCTACAATCCGTATCGGTTCCCTTTCCCTGGAACTGGAAGAACTTCGTTCCAACGTCGTTGGCGCAAAGCTGGGCCAGGAAGCCATTTCCACCAGCCTTAAGGCCGGAGCAATCGGCTTTGCCATTGTTGTTGTATTTATGATTTTTGCATATCTGGTACCCGGAATTGCAGCTTCCATCGCACTGTGCCTGTATGTAGGACTGATTCTGGTTCTGCTGGCGGCCTTTGAGGTGACGCTCACCCTTCCTGGGGTGGCCGGTATCATTCTGTCCATTGGTATGGCCGTGGACGCCAACGTTATCATCTTCACCCGTATCAAGGAGGAGATTGGCCTTGGCAAGACGGTAAAATCAGCCATTAAGACAGGTTTTGCAAAAGCCCTTTCCGCTATTATCGACGGTAACGTTACAACCCTGATTGCGGCGGCAGTTCTTTTCTGGAGAGGTTCCGGTACGGTAAAAGGATTCGCGGCCACACTGGCGATTGGTATCGTCCTTTCCATGTTCACGGCTCTGTTTGTGACTAAATTCACTCTGAACTGTCTGTATGAGGCGGGATTACAGGATGCAAAATTCTACGGTATTAAGAAGGACACCAAGATAAAACCGTTCTTAAAATACAAAAAACTCTGCTTTGCAATTTCTGCAGTTATGATTGTGGCGGGATTTGCAGCAATGGGATTAAACAGCGCTTCCACAGGATCCATCCTGAATTACAGCATGGAGTTCCGCGGAGGAACATCCACCAACGTGACGTTCAACGAGGATTTATCCTTAGACCAGATTTCGTCCGAGGTTGTCCCGGTTGTGGAGAAAATTACAGGTGAAGCGGGAACTCAGACTCAGAAGGTAGCGGGTACGAATGAGGTCATCATCAAGACGAGAACCCTGAGTGTGGAAGAGAGAGAAACGCTTGATCAGGCTATGGTTGATAACTTCGGTGTGGATCAGGAGAAGATCACGGCAGACAGTATTTCCGGCGCCATCAGCAACGAGATGAAGCAGGATGCTATTATCGCCGTAGTCATTGCCACCATCTGTATGCTGCTTTACATCTGGTTCCGTTTCAGCAACATCACGTTTGCGGCCAGCGCGGTTCTGGCTCTTGTGCATGACGTACTCGTGGTCATCACGTTCTATGCGGTATTCAAGTGGTCCGTAGGCTCCACCTTTATCGCGTGTATGCTTACCATTGTGGGTTATTCCATCAACGCCACCATTGTTATTTTCGACCGTATCCGTGAGAATATGAAGCTGAAAAAGCACACACAGACGGTTGAAGATGTTGTAAACTTAAGTATCAGCCAGACGCTGACAAGAAGTATTAATACTTCCCTTACCACCTTTATCATGGTATTTGTGCTCTTCCTGATGGGCGTTTCCTCCATCCGTGAGTTTGCGCTTCCGTTAATGGTTGGTATTGTCTGCGGTACGTATTCTTCCGTCTGCCTGACCGGTTCCCTGTGGTATGTCTTCAGCCAGAATAAGGAGAAGAAGGCCGCTGAGGCACGTTCGGTAAAGACAAAGAAAGAGAAATAATTTATGGAATACAAGATTCTTTATAAAGATGGACGCGCCAAGAGGGCGGAGATGAAAACCGCCCACGGCACTATCCAGACACCGGTTTTCATGAACGTGGGTACGGTCGGCGCCATCAAAGGCGCCGTGTCGACCGACGATTTAAAGGAAATCGGCACGCAGGTGGAGTTGTCCAACACCTACCACCTTCATGTGAGGACCGGAGACAAGCTGATTAAACAGTTTGGCGGCCTTCACAAGTTTATGCACTGGGACAGGCCGATTCTGACTGATTCCGGCGGTTTCCAGGTATTTTCCCTGTCGGGTCTCCGAAAGATTAAGGAGGAGGGCGTTTATTTCAATTCCCACATCGACGGCAGGAAGATATTTATGGGGCCGGAGGAGAGCATGCAGATTCAGTCCAACCTGGGTTCCACTATCGCGATGGCATTCGATGAATGTCCTTCCAGCGTGGCCTCCAGGGAGTATGTCCAGGCATCGGTAGACAGGACCACGAGATGGCTTGTCCGCTGTAAGGAGGAGATGAAACGTCTTAACTCCCTGCCTGACACGGTAAACCGGGAGCAGCTCCTTTTTGGAATCAACCAGGGCGCTGTTTACGACGATATCCGTATTGAACATGCAAAGACCATCAGTGAGATGGATTTGGACGGTTATGCGGTGGGGGGGCTGGCCGTGGGGGAAACCCACGATGAGATGTATCGTATACTGGACTCGGTTGTTCCATATCTGCCGGAGAATAAACCTACTTACCTGATGGGAGTGGGAACGCCGGCCAACATTCTGGAGGCGGTAGACCGCGGCGTGGATTTCTTCGACTGCGTATATCCGACCAGAAACGGACGCCACAGCCATGTATACACAAACCATGGCAAGATGAACCTGCTCAATTCAAAATATGAGCTGGATCCGAGACCTCTTGAGGAGGGATGCGGCTGTCCGGCATGCCGTTCTTACAGCCGGGCGTATATCAGACATCTCTTCAAGGCAAAAGAAATGCTCGGGATGAGATTATGTGTATTGCATAATTTATATTTTTATAATAAAATGATGGAAGAGATTCGCGACGCAATCGAACATCACCGTTATGCCGAATATAAGGCTGCAAAGCTGGCCGGCATGATGGCCGGTGAGGAACAGAACTGAGAACACTCAGTTAGGAGCTCCATCCGGGAACAAACTAAAAATTAAGATTACGCGGCGAGGCGGCGGATCGGTCAAAGGAGGAAAGAAAATGGGCACAATGGGCTGGGTACTTTATTTTGTCTTTATCATAGGACTTATGTACTTTATCGCAATCAGACCACAGCAGAAGGAAAAGAAAAAGATGCAGGAACTGATGGCAGGTGTTTCAGTAGGCGACAGCGTTCTGACATCCAGCGGATTTTACGGTGTTATCATCGACATGACGGATGACACGGTTATCGTTGAATTTGGAAGCAATAAGAATTGTCGTATTCCAATGCGCAAGGATGCAATCGTCCAGGTTGAAAAACCGGAACTGTAATTGAAAAATAGTGGTTGAAGATACGTAACAGTATTGTTTTACCGCAGCAAACGCTGTCTGGAAATTATCCGGGCGGCGTTTTTTTAGTGGGGATTTAGTTGAGGAATGAGAACGCCGCCGGGACGGTCGGGGGGCGGGATGGTGAGAGGGAGGGGATGAGTCTTCAGTCCCGGTTTGGAGGTTGTCGCGGGTGGGGAATCCGGGCAGAAAAAGTTCCTTCGGGAAACGCTTGCGCTCTTTGAAGTGCATAGCAGTACTAAGGCGCCAAAATACGCCGCCTAAGTACTGATGGACTTCCAGGTTCCCTGCGGAATCTTTTTCTCCCGGATTCCCCACGGGAAGGTTATGGACCGGGACTGAAGACGCGAAGGTTTTCGCCATCCCGAACCCCGGCCTGCGGCTGCTGAATTGTTCTTATTCCTTCAAAGGGGAGGAGGTACTGTCGCTGCCACTACATTTCCCCGGATTCCAGGAGAATGCTCCTGTATGGTATTTAATTGATGAGGTTAAACTTTAGCGCCTGACCTATCCTGGAATAACCGTTGAATTTTAGAGCAATCGTAAAATTTAGTTTTGGATTTCTCTCTGAATTCAACCCGAGATACCTTCAAAGGTAAAAGGTTCACGACTACATAGTGGCCGCGACAAGACCTCCCCCCTTACTTGACGAAAGAGACAATCAGCCCCTGAAGCCGGCGGACGGGGCAATCACCTTCGCCGAGTCTTCAGTCCCGTCAACAACCTGCTCGGGGAAGGAGGAGAAAAACTTTCCGGAGGGAGACCTTGAAGCCCGCCGGTGCTTAGCGAGGTCCTTTCGAGCTTAGCATCCGCTGTCCGCTTCACAAGCGGGAGCGGGTTCCCGCAGGAAAGTCTTTCTCCGGATTCCCCCTCACCACACCCTACAAACCGGGACTGAAGACTCATATCCACCCTCCCACTCCCCCGTCCGCCGTCTTACAGAGGCGTCCTCGCATCTCAATTAAATTCTTATTAAAAGAACTAAAAGATAGCACTTTTAATGAACACGTTCATTATAGCATTGACAAACAGGAATCACCAGCATATAATATAAATGAACATGTTCATTTAACAGAAACAGGGGAAGGGTTACAGCATGAGAAAAAAAGACGACAGTCTGCGCGGCACTCTGATTGATTCTGCGCGGGCGATTGCAGATACGGAAGGAATTGAGGCGGTCAATATGCGCTCGATTGCACAGAGGGCAGGGGTAGCGACCGGCACGGTTTATAACTATTTTTCCAGTAAGGAGGATATCCTGCTGGCCCTGACGGAAGAGTACTGGAAGAAGACGCTGTATGAGATGAGGACGGCGGTCACGGCAGATTCTTTCTGCGGACAGCTTGAAGAGATTTTCATCTTTCTGAAGGAACGTATCGACAGCTCGGGAAGTTCGCTTATGAACAGCCTGGGTGAAGTGAAAAAAGCGGGGCAGGAACGCATGGAATCGATGCAGGCGGTACTGGCTGAAACGCTGATCCGGCGGATGGAGCAGGATCCTTTCGTGCGGAATGATATTTGGGACGGGACATTTACCATGGAACAGTATTCGCGTTTTATTGTGGCGAATATGGTCATGTTATTGAGGACGGAGCCGTATGAATTCCATTTCTTTATTGAGATGGTCAGACGTACGCTCTGCAGGACAGGAGACGAAGATGGCACAGGCGATTGCGGAAACAATATTTGATATTTTATATCTAGGGTTTGCCCTGATAACGGGACTGACCATGCTGGCTAAGGGAAAGGGCAGGCTTGTGAAGCTGGCCGGGCTTATGACGGCATTACTTGGAGCGGGGGATGCATTTCATCTGGTTCCGCGTTCTTATGCACTATGGACAAACGGGCTGGAGGCCAACGCTGCTGCGCTGGGGATTGGCAAATTTGTCACCTCCATCACCATGACGGTTTTTTATCTGCTTCTTTATTATATATGGCGTGAACGGTATGGAATCAGGAAAGAGAGGCAACTCACGGCGGCCATGTGGATTCTCTCAATTATCAGGATTGGGCTCTGTCTTCTGCCGCAGAACCAATGGCTCCAGTACCGCCAGCCGTTGAGCTTCGGCATACTGCGCAACGTGCCGTTTGCGGTAATGGGCCTTATTATCATTGTGATTTTTGCACGGGAGTTAAAGCGGACAAACGACGGTGTATTCCGTTTTATGCCCCTGGCGGTGGGGCTGTCCTTTGGATTTTACCTGCCGGTCGTACTGTTCAGCGGAACCGCGCCTGCGGTCGGCATGCTGATGATACCGAAAACACTGGCTTACGTGTGGATTGTGATGATGAACCGAAGACTTTATAAACAGGAACGGCAAATCAGCTGAGAGTTCCACAGAAAGGGGAGCAAATGATGAAGCATTACGCAAACGCATCTCTTGTATACGCGGCGGCAGCCATGGTATCGGGAGTGTTTTACAAGGAATACACAAAATGGAACGGTTTCACAGGCTATACAAATTTGTCTGTGATGCATGCGCATTATTTTATTCTGGGAATGTTCTTTTTTCTCATATTGATGCTGCTTGAAAAGAATTTTAGATTTGCGGGAGAAAAGGGCGTTGGAACGATTATCGCCGTCTATCATGCCGGGCTGAATATTACCGGACTTGGCTTTTTACTCAGGGGGCTGACACAGGTATGGAACAGCACGCTGACCAGGGGCATGGACGCCTCTATCTCGGGCATTGCGGGGATTGGCCATATTCTGCTTTCCGTCAGTGTGATTCTTCTGCTGCTGAGGCTCAGGAAACAGGTAATTAAGGACAATTAGTATATCAGGCCGGGGGTAAATACATCCGTGAAGAGCTGAGGCCTGCGGAACGTTCACATTGTGAATGCCCCGCAGGCCTGACTTTTTCTTATCCTTTATCACCCAGGAACAGGCAGATGATTCCGCAGAAGATACCGGCGATTGGGAAAATAACCGCCGCGTAGCGGAACATGTCGAACGCAAGGCCGAGGAATAGAAACAGGGCGGTGGCAAGCAGCATAGCGGCTCCGCACAGTTTTCCGGCCAGCCGGCCTTTTTCCGTATCCTGAGAAAGGTTTGCCCGGTTGTACTTTTCAATATGGTACTTATCTTTCTGAAGGCCAAAGTAGATAAAAATGCCCACGGCAAGAGAAGTGCAGATGAGAAAAACAGCGCCGCCAGCCTCGTCAAAGTAAGGAAACTGCATGTATTCCAGAACAACATTCAGGCAGAGGGCAAACAGAAGCAGGCTGACGCCGGATGCCATGGCGATTGCATATTTCCTGTGAAAATCGTCCCGCTGTTCTTCCGTATAGAAGTCGGCGACGGAGGGATAGCGTTTGCAGTAATATCTGTGATTGACGTTTGATATAATCAGTATATATACGCCGATGCCAATCAGGATAAACATAATGATGCTGGTGAAGGCCTCGTTGAGAATTCCTTCAAGAGAAGCGGCGGGAACCACTGAAAGTATGATCAGGGAAACCGCAAAGGCCGTCATAATGGAAAAATGGTTCATATGAAGGTCATAGCCGGCCAGGTCTTCTTTCTCCGCCTCCGTCACATCGCCCTTGAGCAGCGTGTCCATCGAACAGCCAAACAGTTCACAGATCTGAAGCAGTTTGTCAAGCTCCGGGTAGGACTGGCCGGACTCCCACTTGGATACCGCCTGCCTGGATACCTCCAGCTGTTCGGCAAACTGTTCCTGGGTCAGGTTTTGTTTTTTACGTAAATATTGCAAATTATCAGTAAAACTCATATTTTATCCTCCTGCAGAATGTATTTTATGTGTTTTATTCTACAGTTGCACCGGCGCTACTTCCACCAACTTCATGTATCATATCGGATTTTGTCCGCTACCTGAGGTTGCGGAGACTGAAACAGGCATAAAACGGTACAAAACAGCATGTTCTAAGTCTATTTTACCGAATAAGCATAAAATCATCAACCTTTTCCGGTAACATGCTCTACGATGCAGCGAAACATTACTGCTCACAGGCAATGGCCTGCGATAAAAGATACGGCAAAACGTCCCGCGAAATACAACCAGTGCAAACAGGGCGGGTCAAAACGTGACCTGGTTACAGAACGAAGCGCGATTATATGATATGCTTTTAATCATCAAACATAAAGGAGTTATATAAATGTCTGTTAAATCAACTGCAAAACGATGCGTATCTGTGAATGAGAAGAGCTGTGTCGCCTGCGGGGCATGTCAGAATCTATGTCCAAAAGGGGCGATTGAGGTTTTCAGAGGATGTTATGCCGCCGCTGATCCGGAGCGGTGTGTCGGGTGCGGGATCTGTGCCAGGATTTGTCCGGCCGGAGCGCTTTCTATTTTTACCAGGGAGGTGCACTCATGAAAAATAAACACTGGTATGACTATCTGTGGATATGGTCGATCATCTATTTTGCCCTTGGATTTTTTAACATACTTTTTGCCTGGCTGGGGATGATTGATTTCCTGCTGCCGATGTTCATTGCGATATTTGGAAAAAATAAATGGTTTTGTAACAACCTCTGCGGCCGCGGCCAGCTTTTTGCCATGCTGGGAGGAAAATATAAGTGCTCCAGAAACAGGCCGACTCCGCGCTTTCTTGTAAGTCCGTGGTTCCGCTACGGTTTTTTGGCCTTTTTCCTTACCATGTTCTGTAATATGGTATTCCAGACATACCTTGTGGCGGCCGGGGCATCAGGCCTCAGAGAGGCGATCAAGCTGTTCTGGACCTTCAGGGTACCCTGGGGCTGGACTTACACGGCCGGTATGGTACCTGACTGGGTGGCCCAGTACAGCTTTGGTTTCTACAGTCTGATGCTGACATCCCTGCTAATCGGGCTGATTGTGATGGTGCTCTATAAACCGCGTACCTGGTGTACCTTCTGTCCGATGGGAACCATGACCCAGGGGATCTGCAAGCTGGAAAACAGGAAGAAACAGTAGGTTAACCGGTAATGCCAGGAATACTTTATGCATTGCAGACCTTACATTGCGGACTTTACATTCCGGGGGATTAACAGCTCATAACGGCCGGTATGGATTACTTTTACTTTAACCATTAAGAACGGAGAAGTTAAGCCGTTCCCCTGCCTTAATAAATGTCCTGAAGCATATCATAGTCCTCCCTGGAAACATGGGAAATTCATGGCATTTATTAAGGTTTTCCCTATTTGGGAATTACTGCCATAAACCCAGATAACTTGAGGTTATAGGTCGGATTCCAAATTACTATACGCCGTGAGCCGGTAAATCGGTGCAGACGGTTGAAAAATCAGGTTGAATAAGATATGATGGATACAGCGATAATCTGTGCGCCGGGCGTACAGGCCACCGTCATCAATCAGTTAGAGCGTGTATGAAAAACCACTTCCACGGAAATGAGTTTTCATACACGCTCTATATAATAAATTAAGAAACGCAGGAGGACAGGGATATGAATTATCAGATAGCAGTGATTCCGGGAGACGGAATCGGACCGGAAATTGTGAGAGAAGCATGCAAGGTGCTGGATCGGGTGGGAGAAGTCTACGGCCACACCTTTCAATATACGGAGGTGCTGATGGGAGGCGTTTCCATCGATGCGCATGGGGTACCGCTTACGGATGAGGCGCTTGAGACGGCAAGAAAGAGTGATTCCGTGCTTTTAGGGGCTGTCGGCGGTGATGTGGGCAATTCCAGATGGTACGATGTGGCTCCGAACCTGCGTCCGGAAGCAGGGCTTCTGGCTATCAGAAAGGGGCTGGGACTTTTTGCCAATATCCGTCCCGCTTACCTTTATAATGAACTGGCCGGCGCCTGCCCGCTGAAACGTGAGATAATCGGGGACGGGTTCGACATGGTAATTATGAGGGAACTGACAGGCGGCCTTTATTTTGGCGAGCGTCATACTGAGGAAGTGGACGGGGTGCTTCAGGCCGTGGATACCCTCGTTTATAATGAGAATGAAATCAGAAGAATTGCCGTTAAGGCTTTCGACATTGCAATGAAGAGAAAAAAACACGTGACCAGCGTCGATAAAGCCAATGTACTTGATTCCTCAAGGCTCTGGAGAAAAGTGGTGGAGGAAGTGGCAAAAGATTATCCGGAAGTCACCCTGTCCCATATGCTGGTCGATAACTGCGCAATGCAGCTTGTCATGAATCCGGGACAGTTTGATGTTGTTCTTACGGAAAACATGTTTGGCGATATTTTGTCCGACGAGGCGAGCATGATTACGGGGTCCATCGGAATGCTGTCCTCGGCCAGCCTGAATGAGGGCAAGTTCGGCCTCTACGAGCCAAGCCACGGTTCTGCGCCCGATATTGCAGGAAAAGGGATTGCAAACCCTATCGCAACCATCCTGTCGGCTGCGATGATGCTCAGCTATTCCTTCGATTTGGATGAGGAATCAAAGGCGGTCGAGAATGCGGTACAGCAGGTTTTGACGGAAGGATACAGGACGGTTGACATTATGGCGGACGGCTGTTCCCAGGTCGGCACCACTCAGATGGGGCAGTTGATTTGTGAGCGGATCCACAAATAAGAAAAAACGGAACATAAAGGCTTGAAGAAAATGACACTGTGTGCGATAAACAACGAAAACATATGAAGCGTTGATTATTGTTTGGGCATTACTTGAAAATCGTTTGAAGATTGCTTGAAAACGCAAGATACATTGATCAAATACTAATTGTAAATAAATGATTACTATAAATAAATGATTATATAAATCCCCAAAAAACAGAAAAATTGTTACAAGAATAAATGATGGAGTTTTGCACAAAACTCCATCATTTATAAAATTACATAAAAGGCAGAAACGATGCGCCGATCCGCGGCAGGTTTTACAAAAACGCGGTAAAAGCCCAAAATACTTGAAAGAATCCAAAAAAAACCTGGAAAAAAGCATATAAAACAGGTGAAAAAAGCTGGGAAATGCTGTAGAATAAAAGATAAACCAAAATGGACGTTTATCTGGACGTGTAAATACCGGCCGAAGAATCGGCCATATTGTAACAAGACGGAAAAAGGGCAGAAAGAAAAGGAGACGAGAAGATATGAAAAGTGATGCAGTAAGAAAAGGGATGCAGCAGGCACCCCACCGTTCATTATTTAATGCATTGGGCATGACCGAGGAAGAAATGAGAAAACCAATGGTGGGAATTGTCAGCTCTTACAATGAGATCGTTCCCGGCCATATGAATCTGGATAAAATTGTCGAAGCGGTTAAACTGGGAGTTGCAATGGCAGGCGGCACACCGGTGGTATTCCCGGCCATCGCCGTCTGTGACGGCATCGCCATGGGACACATTGGAATGAAATATTCACTGGTGACAAGAGACTTGATTGCGGATTCCACAGAGTGTATGGCGTTAGCGCATGCATTTGACGCCCTTGTCATGGTTCCAAACTGTGATAAGAACGTTCCGGGACTTCTGATGGCGGCGGCCAGAGTCAATGTACCGACCGTGTTCGTCAGCGGCGGCCCGATGATGGCGGGAAGAGTCCATGGACAGAAGAGAAGTCTTTCCAGCATGTTTGAGGCGGTGGGTTCCTACGCAGCCGGCACGATGACGGAGGAAGAGGTAACGGAATTTGAGAATAAAGTCTGCCCGACCTGCGGTTCCTGCTCCGGCATGTACACCGCCAACAGCATGAACTGCCTGACCGAAGTACTGGGCATGGGACTTAAGGGCAACGGAACCATTCCGGCCGTATATTCCGAGCGCATCAAGCTGGCAAAACACGCCGGTATGAAGGTAATGGAGATGTATGAGAAGAACATCCGCCCAAGGGATATCATGACAAAGGATGCATTTTTAAATGCCCTCACCGTAGACATGGCGCTCGGATGTTCCACCAACAGCATGCTTCACCTTCCGGCTATTGCTCATGAGGCAGGAGTTGATCTGAACATGGAGCTGGTCAATGAGATGAGTTCAAAGACGCCGAACCTCTGCCATCTGGCGCCTGCAGGACCTACATATATGGAAGATTTAAATGAAGCCGGCGGCGTCTATGCCGTTATGAACGAACTGTCGAAGAAGAACCTGTTAAACCTGGACTGCATGACGGTGACGGGCAAGACGGTCGGCGAGAATATTAAGAACTGTGTAAACCGCGATCCCGAGATCATCAGGCCGATCGATAACCCATACAGCCAGACAGGCGGTATTGCCGTATTAAAGGGCAATCTGGCTCCCGACACGGCGGTGGTAAAACGTTCCGCCGTAGCGCCGGAGATGCTCGAGCACCAGGGACCGGCCCGCGTATTCGACTGTGAGGAAGATGCAATTGCCGCCATCAAGGAAGGAAAGATTGTGGCCGGAGATGTGGTTGTGATCCGTTATGAAGGCCCTAAAGGCGGACCGGGCATGAGAGAGATGCTGAACCCGACGTCGGCGATAGCGGGAATGGGACTGGGTTCCTCCGTCGCCCTGATCACGGACGGCCGTTTCTCAGGCGCATCCAGAGGCGCATCCATCGGACACGTTTCACCGGAAGCAGCCGTGGGCGGACCGATTGCCCTTGTGGAAGAGGGAGATATCATTTCCATCGACATCAACCAGAATAAATTAAATGTACTTGTTTCCGACGAGGTATTGGAGGAGAGAAGGAAGAACTGGAAGCCGAGGACCCCTCAGGTTACAACCGGTTACCTGGCAAGGTATTCGTCTATGGTTACCAGCGGCAACAGGGGAGCCGTACTGGAGGTTCCGAAGAAATAAGCGGAGTCCCCGAAAGAACCGGCATCAGCCGTGAGATAAAAGATCACAGGAAAGCAGAGGAATATAAATGAAAACATTAACAGGAGCAGAAATCGTCATCGAATGTTTAAAAGAACAGGGAGTTGACACCGTATTCGGCTACCCCGGCGGTTCCATTTTAAACATATACGATGCGCTTTATAAACATCAGAATGAGATCACCCATATCCTGACTTCCCACGAGCAGGGAGCATCCCATGCGGCCGACGGTTATGCCAGGGCCACGGGAAAGGTGGGCGTCTGCCTGGCCACGTCGGGACCGGGAGCGACGAACCTTGTTACAGGAATTGCAACCGCCAATCTGGACTCCATCCCGATGGTGGCCATCACCTGTAACGTGTCGATGAACCTTCTCGGAAAAGACAGCTTCCAGGAGATCGATATTCTCGGCGTGACAATGCCGATTACGAAATATAACTTCATTGTGAAGGACGTAACAAAACTGGCCGGCGTGCTGAGAAGGGCATTTACCATCGCAAGCAGCGGGCGTCCGGGCCCTGTCCTTGTGGATATTACCAAGGATGTTACGGCGGCGGAATGTGATTACGAATACAAAAAGCCGGATGAGATAAGGCGCGAAGATTCCGAGATTACGGAGGAAGATCTGGAAAAAGCCCTCGGCATGATCCGCGCATCCAAAAAGCCGTTCATTTTCGTGGGCGGCGGAGCCGTAGCTGCGGAGGCGGCCGATGAACTCCATGCATTTGCCCATAAGATCCAGGCCCCGGTGGCCGACAGCCTGATGGGAAAAGGCGCGTTCGACGGAACGGATGAACTCTACACGGGCATGATCGGCATGCATGGCACCAAGACTTCCAACTTCGGCGTGGCCGAGTGCGATCTTCTGATTGTAGTGGGAGCCAGGTTCAGCGACCGCGTGGTGGGAGACGCATCCCGTTTTGCGTCCCATGCAAAAATTCTCCAGCTCGATGTGGATCCCGCGGAGATTAACAAGAATATCATGACGGATGCCAGCGTAATCGGCGATGTCAAAGTGATTTTAAGGAAACTCAACGCCCGTCTGGACCCAATCAACCATGACCAGTGGATTGCCCATGTGGAACGGTTAAAGGATATGTATCCGCTTCGCTACAACAAAGAGATACTGACTGGTCCGTATATTATGGAAAAGATATATGAGGTGACGGACGGTGAGGCAATCATCTCCACAGACGTAGGCCAGCATCAGATGTGGGCCGCCCAGTATTATAAGTACAAGAGGCCGAGACAGCTTCTCACGTCGGGCGGACTGGGCACGATGGGATATGGCCTGGGCGCCGCCATCGGAGCCAAGATGGGATGTAAGGACAAAACTGTCATCAATATCGGCGGAGACGGCTGTTTCCGCATGAACATGAACGAGATTGCCACCGCAACCCGTTATAACATCCCGATTATCCAGGTGATATTTAACAATCATGTGCTGGGCATGGTACGCCAGTGGCAGACGCTGTTCTACGGCATGAGATATTCACAGACCGTCTTAAACGATCAGGTGGACTTCGTGAAGGTGGCGGAAGGCCTTGGCGCAAAGGCTTACCGCGTGACGACGAAAGAGGAGCTGGAGCCGGTTCTGCGCGAGGCGATCAGCCTGAATGTCCCGGTGGTAATTGACTGCCAGATTGGGACGGACGACAAGGTATTCCCGATGGTTCCTGCGGGAAAACCGATCGAAGAAGCCTTTGATGAGATTGACTTACGGATTGAACAGTTGTAAAATAGAGAACATTCCATATTCTGGGATATGATCAGTAACAGTATTCTGGGATGTGAGCAGTAACAGAGTTTGAGAAGAGATATGAGGAAAAGAGGAGGAACTATCTATGAGCAGAGTCTACAATTTTTCGGCAGGTCCGGCCGTTCTGCCGGAAGAGGTACTGAAAGAAGCAGCCGTTGAGATGATGGATTACAATGGCAGTGGCATGTCCGTTATGGAGATGAGCCACAGATCAAAGGATTTCCAGGATATTATCGACGACGCTGAAAAAGATCTGCGCGAACTGATGAATATTCCCGACAATTACAAAGTATTATTTGTACAGGGAGGCGGACACGTACAGTTTGCCATGGTCCCGATGAATCTGATGAAGAACAAAGTCGGCGACTATATCATCACAGGCCAGTGGGCAAAGAAAGCATATTCGGAGGCAAAGCTGTTCGGTAAGGCGAATGCGGTTGCATCAAGCGCAGATAAGACATTCAGCTACATTCCGGACTGTTCGGATCTGCCTATCGATGAGAATGCGGATTACGTTTATATCTGCCTGAACAACACAATTTATGGTACCGTATACCATGAACTTCCAAACACCAAGGGGAAACCCCTGGTGGCCGATATTTCCTCATGTTTTCTCTCAGAACCGATCGATGTAAGTAAGTTTGGCATTTTATGGGGCGGCGTACAGAAGAACGTAGGGCCGGCCGGTGTTGCCATTGTGATTATCCGTGAAGACCTGATTACGGAGGATGTACTTCCCGGTACACCTACGATGCTGCGCTACAAGACATATGCGGACAGTGATTCCCTTTACAACACACCGCCGACCTATACGATTTATATGTGCGGCAAGGTGTTCAAGTGGCTGAAGAAGATGGGCGGCCTGGAAGTGATGAAAGAGCGCAATGAGAAAAAAGCGAAGATCCTTTACGATTTCCTGGATGAGAGCGCTCTGTTTAAAGGCACGGTGGAGAAGAAGGACCGCTCCCTGATGAACGTACCGTTCGTAACGGGAGATGAAGAGATGGATGCCCTGTTTGTCAAAGAGGCAAAGGCAGCCGGATTTGTAAACTTAAAGGGACACCGCACGGTAGGCGGTATGAGGGCCAGCATTTACAATGCCATGCCAATCGAAGGCGTGGAGAAGCTGGTGGAGTTTATGCGTGAATTTGAGAAGAAGCACGCGAAGTAATCAATGGTTACTGTGCACGGAGTGAACAGTAATAATCAATGAGACGGAGGACGTAACGGATATGAAAAAGAGAAAGATACATTGCCTCAATCCGATTTCCAAATACGGAACCGGGTTGTTACCTGAAGAATATGAGATGACGGACTCTGCGGCCGAGGCCGACGGAATCCTTGTAAGAAGTGCCTCCATGCATGAGATGGAGTTCTCGGAGAACCTCCGGGCCGTGGCGCGTGCAGGGGCCGGCGTGAACAACATCCCTCTGGATGCCTGCGCGGAGCGCGGTATCGTCGTATTCAATACACCGGGAGCGAATGCAAACGGAGTGAAAGAGCTGGTAATCGCAGCCCTTATGCTGTCTGCCCGCGATATTGCCGGAGGAATCGCATGGTGTAAAAAAGAGAAAGAAAATCCGGACATTGCAAAAGACGTCGAAAAGGCGAAAAAGGCATTTGCCGGCACCGAGATTAAGGGCAAAAAGCTGGGCGTAATCGGCCTCGGCGCGATCGGCGCGGAGGTTGCCAATGCTGCTGCGGCGCTGGGAATGGAAGTTTACGGATATGATCCTTTTATTTCCGTAAGCGCGGCCTGGATGCTTTCAAGAGATGTAAAACACATCATGTCGGCCGATATTATTTACAAAGAGTGCGATTACATAACCGTTCACGTTCCGCTTCTCGACGGAACGAGACAGATGATTAATAAGACCACGATGGCAGATATGAAGGACGGCGTCGTCATCCTGAACTTTGCAAGGGATCTGCTTGTAAATGACGATGATATGGCCGAAGCGTTGAAGTCCGGCAAGGTGAAACGCTATGTAACCGATTTCCCGAACCCGAAGGTTATGGCTATGGAGCATTCCATCGTTACGCCTCACCTGGGCGCGTCCACGGTAGAGTCCGAGGATAACTGCGCCGCTATGGCGGTAAAAGAGATGATGGATTATCTCAATAACGGCAACATTAAGAATTCGGTCAACTATCCGGATTGTGATATGGGCGTGTGTGCTTCCGTGAACCGTGTGGCTCTGCTGCATATGAATGTTCCGAACATGATCGGCCAGATTTCCGCAATCCTGGCTGCCGCCGACATGAATATTGCCAATATGACCAACAAGAGCAAGGATAAATATGCCTACACACTGATTGATCTGGAGACGGAACTGGATGATCTGACACGCCAGAAACTGAATGCGATCAAAGGCATGATGCGTGTGCGCGTAATCAGATAATTGTTGATGAATGCAGGATACGCCGGAGCGGCAGCTTGATAAAGAGCGGCCGCCCCGGTATTTTTAATGATGAAGGAGGAAGAAAATGGCCGATATTAAACCGTTTTACTGCATGCGGCCCGCCGCAGAATGCGCATCCAGGGTGGCGGCCCTGCCCTATGATGTTTACAACAGAGAAGAGGCTAAAACAGAGGTGGAGAGAGAACCCCTCTCCTTTTTAAGAATTGACAGGGCGGAAACGTCTTTTCCGGACGACGTGGATACCTACGATGAGCGCGTATACGCCAGGGCCAGGGAGCTTATGGCACAGATGGAAGCGGATGGGATTTTTGTTACGGAAGAGGTTCCCTGCTATTATCTCTATGAGCTTACGATGGGCGGCCATACCCAGACCGGTATCACGGCCTGCTCATCGGTGGACGACTATCTGAACCAGATTGTGAAAAAGCATGAGAACACCAGGGCGGATAAAGAGGTGGACCGTATCAGGCACGTCGATGTGACGGATGCCCAGACAGGCCCTATTTTCCTCGCTTACCGGTCCAGCGGCGTGATAAAGAAACTGGAAGAAGCGGTGAAAAAGGAAGAAGCTCTCTATGACTTTACTTCCCCTGACGGAGTGCGCCACAGAGTATTCAAAATTGCGCGCCCGGAATGGGTAAGCGCGATCACGGAAGAATTTTCCCATATTCCCTATACCTACATAGCGGACGGACATCATCGTGCGGCTTCGGCCGTCAAGGTTGCATTAAAGAGGCGGGCAGAGCATCCGGAATACACGGGGGAGGAAGAGTTTAATTATTTCCTTTCCGTCCTGTTTCCGGATGATGAACTCCAGATCCTGTCCTATAACAGGGTGGTAAAGGATTTGAACGGACTTGGGACGCAGGAATTTCTCAATCGGGTACAGGAGGCATTTGAGATAACCGGGAAAATTGAGAGGAAAGCCGAGAATGCTGACAGGAAAGCGTCCGAACATACAGTGAACACCGAAAATGCCGGATGCGATGCATGTTCCGGAAAAATTCCCGCCCGCAAGGGTGAAATCTGCATGCTGCTTGACGGCGCCTGGTATACGCTGAAAGCCAGGGAGAGCATCATGACCGAGGATCCGGTGAAGGGACTGGATGTATCACTTTTGCAGGAACATCTTTTGACCCCGGTCCTCGGAATCGGAGATCCGAGGACCGATAAGAGAATCGAGTTTATCGGGGGAATCCGGGGCACGAAGGAGCTGGAGCGGCGGGTGGATACCGACATGGCAGTTGCCTTTTCGATGTATCCGACCTCCATGGCCGAGCTTTTGTCCGTTGCCGACGAAGGGCTTCTGATGCCTCCGAAATCTACCTGGTTTGAGCCGAAGCTGCGCAGCGGGCTGTTTATCCATAAGCTTTCATAAAACTATTGAGTGACTTCACCCACGGCAGGATCCTTCATCTGGTAGACGCGGGTCCATTCCTTGGTGCCGTCTACCTTGACGGATTCGCTGCGGTTGACGCTCAGGAATTTAATGATTTCATAGCAGTCGATCCAGATTTCATTGTTTCCCTCCTTCTGGGATTCATCGAAAATCAGCTGGAGGCCGAAATGCAGATGCGGTTCATCAATATTGTTTGTATTTTCCGTTGCGCTGTATCCGGTCCGGCCAAGGTATCCGACCACATCGCCGGCCGTGACAATACTGCCTTCCTTAAGATTACCCTGATATGGGTAATCCTTGCGCAGATGGGCATAATAGTAATAACGTTTTTTGTCAAAGCTTCTGACGCCCAGACGCCAGCCTCCGTACTGGTTCCAGCCGATGGCTTCCACATAGCCTGATTCGACCGCAATGACGGGCGTTCCCGTCTGGCCCATCATGTCGTGGCCCAGGTGCTGTCTGCGGTAACCGTAGGAGCGTGACACCCCAAAATCATCGTAGTGGCTGTAGGGAAAGTTTTTGGCCAGTGGATGAAATGCCTTAAGGCCGTATTTGGTCACCCAGACTTTCCGTTCGCCATTCGGCGTAACCGGTTCCACATAAGGCGTTTCCTGATCGGCCGCATTCTGATTTTTGCCGCCGTCCTGTGCTGCACCCGGATCTCCTTCATTGATCTGGGTATCGGACAGGGCAAAGGCGGGAGCTTCCGATTCCGGGATCTGGATTTCATAATATCCGACGAGCCCTCCCAGAACGGCATTATATGCCTCAAGGTAATAGGGATAATATTTGAGATCTTTTGTGATTTCATCCATCGATGTGCCATTTTTAAGCTGTTCGGCCAATTTGTCCATATCGGAGGAGGAAAAACGTGAGAAATCGCCTCCATACCTGGCCCCGAGACAGGATAGCAGTTCAATCCAGTTTAAATGGATATCCTGCTGGCAGGTGGCTACGTCATAGCGGAAAGCCTGTGTCATGGCATCGGCCGAGACATCAAAATCCACCCATTTGATATAATCTTTTGTTCCCTTACCGTTTTTGGGGCCTTCCTCTTCATTGCGGAACATGGAGAAAAGGCCGCCGGAAAATGGGGAGGCTGAAGCGGATATTCCTTTTTGGCCCGTAAACCAACCTGCGAGCAGAAAAAGAACGGCCATAGCTTCAAGGCCGATGATAATCCCGGTTCGTCGTTTATGTAGAAAGAGAAGTAGCCGGTCGGCTCCGGCCGTTACTTTTTTAATAAATCGGTTCAAACGGATTCCCCTTTCACAAATATCGTGACACTGTCCGGGCGCGGGCGCCCCAGGGTTGTCTCGCAGATTTTATGGCGTCAGAGTCCCCTGTCATAAAGCTTCCGTGCGGTAAAAACCTGAAAAAAGTGTCTCTTATGATCATATGTGAAGAAAAGGCGGAATATACCGTGAACGAGAAAGAAAAAGAAAGGCGTGATTGACAGATGAAAGAGAATAAAACAGAAAATAGAATAGAAGAAAAAGAGAACGAAGAAAAGCAGGGCGGCACTTACGCGGACATTTATGCGGAGGGCGGCGCCCTTGGCCCGGATGCGGTGGATTTCAGGGATAAAATCGGAATGGTAACCCTGGAGCAGCGGCCCGGATATGCAAAATGCGAGATAGAGATTAGACCGTGGCATCTGAATGTGCTGGGCGTAATCCACGGGGGCGTTCTTTTTTCCCTGGCCGACACGGTTTCCGGCACGGCAGCTGCAGCATCCGGCGAATACCGGGTGACAACGGTCAGCGGAAACATCAATTATCTGAGGGCGGGAAAAAATACGTCTAAAATCACTGCGGAAGCAGTGGAAGTGAAAAACGGGAAAACATTTTCCGTATGCGATGCAAAGATTTTTGATGATAAGGGTGCGCTTCTGGCAACCACTACCATGACATTTTACCATCTGCTTCCGAGAGGATAGGTAAGGAAAAGTCCGCGAAGCGGGGGCGCCTGTTCAGTGCTTTTATAGTTCGATTACGGTTTTGTCATCCGGCACAAAGAGATTTCCATGATAATAGGCGGCTCCTTCTTTCGTGTAGAGCTCCCGGCGTTCTTTGATGGTTTTATCTTCCGTATGCCACAGGATCAGGGAAGGGATACGGAGACGCTCCGCCAGCTCGCAGGCATCTTTTACCGTACTGTGATGTTTTTCATAGGGCTTATAATTCTCTCTGTCGCCGTAGAGGCAGAATGCCTCGTGTAACAGCCAGTCGCTGCCCAGGGCATAGCTTTCGCACTGGGGATTTAAGGGTTCGTCCCCGGCGCAGCACAGCTTCCTTCCGTCTGAAAGGATGGCGGTGAAACCGAACTGTCTGGCCTTGGTGGAAAGAATGTCGAAAAATGTGATGTTGAGTCCCAGAATTTCAAGGGTCTCCTGATCTTTTACCGGGATCAGGCGGATGCGGCCGCCTATCATGGTGTAGAATTTTTTCTGCATGGTAAGGCGGCAGATGGTACTTATGGTTTCGGGCAGTTCATCGTGGCAGTAGATGTTTAAATCGCCTTCATAACCGCCCTTTTTCATGGCGGTTGCAATCATGCGTATCATCCAGACAATGCCCAGGATGTGATCCGTATGTTCATGGGTGATAAAAATGTGGTGTATTTTAGAGAGCGGGACATCCATGGATTCGAGAATGCCGAGAATGCCGTTGCCTCCCCCTGTATCGACCATAAAGTATTCGCCATTTACCGCCTGAATGGCAAAACATGTATTATAGCATCGGGTGACGGCGGCGTTGCCTGTCCCGAAAACGTAGAGAAGCTCTTTTTCCATGTGGAAACCTCCTTGTCGGTAGAAATATGCTAATAACTTTATTTTTTTTCCATCTTATGATACTATAAACCTATCATAAAAGCAATCGGACAGACAGAAGAGTGGAACGCCAGGCCTGTAAGCAGGCCTTTACAGGACTGTCCGTCTGCTGGCAGGGGGGGGAAATGTTGAATGAGAGATCTGGCATACCTGAAACTGATGTCACGTGAGTATCCGACCGTTGAAGCGGCGTCGAGCGAGATTGTGAATCTGATGGCAATCTGCGGACTGCCGAAAGGGACAGAGTATTTTTTCAGCGATCTGCATGGGGAGTATGAGGCTTTTATCCATCTGCTCCGCAGTTCCTCCGGTATTATCCGCGAGAAGATTAAAGAGACATTCGGCCATATTGTTTCCGAGGAAGATGAGATACAATTGGCGAACCTGATTTATTACCCGGACAGGCAGATTGCAAAGCTCAAACAGGAGCAGAGATACACGGAAGACTGGCAGAGGATTGCCCTCTACCGTCTTGTACAGATCTGCAAGGAGGTTTCTTCCAAGTACAGCCGTTCCAAGGTCCGCAAGAAGATGCCGCCGGAGTTTGCCTATGCGATCGATGAACTTCTCCATGTGGATTACAATGATGACAACAAGAAGGTGTATTACAGTGAAATTATTCGCTCCATCATTGATATCGAGATGGCGGACAGCTTCATTATTGCCCTGTGCCGCCTGATTCAGAATCTGACCATCGATAATCTCCATATCATCGGTGATATTTTTGACAGAGGGCCAAGGGCTGATATTATTATGGAAGAGCTGATGCAGTTCCACGATGTGGATATCCAGTGGGGAAACCACGACATATCCTGGATGGGGGCCTCCACCGGCAATCCGGCCTGCATCTGCAATGTGTTAAGGATTGCAATCAGCTACAATGGTTTCGACGTGCTGGAGGACGGCTATGGGATTAATATCAGACCGCTCTCCATGTTTGCGGCCAGAGTATACCACGATGACCCGTGCGCGCGTTTTATGCCGCGTATTCTGGATCAGAATATCTACGATGCCGTGGATCCGGGACTGGCGGCCAAGATGCATAAGGCGATTGCCGTCATCCAGTTTAAAGTAGAGGGGCAGATTATCAAGCGCCATCCCGAATATGAGATGGACAGCCGGATTCTTCTGACGGCCATTGATTATGAAAAGGGGACCGTGACGATAGAGGGAAAAGAATACCCGATGATGGACATGAACTTCCCAACCATCGATCCGGCCGACCCGCTGAAGCTTTCCAAGGAAGAGGAGGAGCTTTTACATACGCTGACGCTGTCATTCTGCCACAGCTCTCTTCTCCACAAGCACATTAAATTCCTGTACTCCAACGGCAGCATGTACAAGTGCTGTAATTCAAACCTGCTGTACCACGGATGTATCCCGATGAAGGAAGACGGCAGTTTTGACGAAATGGTGGTGGACGGAAGAGGCTACCGTGGAAAAGAACTGATGGATTTTATCGACAGACAGGTCAAGAATGCGTATTTTCTGCCGGACAGCGCCCCTGATAAAGAGGCCAGCCGCGATTTTATGTGGTACCTGTGGTGCGGCGCCAAGTCGCCTGTTTTTGGAAAAGACAAGATGACCACGTTTGAACACTATTTTGTGGAGGACCGGGAAGCGTCCAGGGAGAAGATGAATCCCTATTATAAGCTGAGCGTCCGGGAGGAATACTGTGACAGGATACTGGAGGAATTCGGCCTTTTAACAACCGGTTCCCATATTATCAACGGACATGTGCCGGTGAAGATTAAGGACGGCGAGACTCCCATCAAGGCGGGAGGAAAGCTGTTTATTATTGATGGAGGACTCTCCAAAGCCTATCAGGGAACAACGGGGATTGCCGGATACACACTTATTTTTAATTCCAGGCATCTGGCCCTGGCGGAGCATAAGCCATTCGATCCGAAGAAAGAGAGCACACCGCGCGTCAGCATTGTGGAGAAGATGCAAAAGAGGATCATGGTGGCCGATACGGACGACGGTAAAGAACTGGCTCGGAGAATAGAAGACTTGAAAGAACTTGTGGCAGCTTACCGGAAGGGCGCCCTGAAGGAGAGAATCCGGTAAGGCGGGCAGCCGCAGCATAAGGAGTGACACATGAGAAAATCAGAATTTTTACAGGAGCTTAAGGATGCTCTGCAGGGGGAGGTTTCCGACAGAGTTTTGCAGGAGAACCTGAGATATTATGACAATTATATTTCTCAGGAGACATCGGCAGGACGCAGTGAGGAGGAAGTGATCGAGGAGATCGGCGGCCCAAGGCTGATCGCCAGGACAATCATCGACAGCAGCGAGGCGGCCGGTGATATACCGGGACAGAGTGAAGGTTACTATGAAAGCCAGGGAGGCGGATACAGGCAGCAGGAGAGCCGCAGCAGTTCTAGTTTCCACTATTTTGATCTGAATAAATGGTATTGGAAACTTCTGCTTCTGGTGGTCGTGGGTCTTTTTATGTTTCTCGTCATCACGGTACTCGGCGGGATATTCGCCCTGCTGATGCGCTTTGCGGGTCCGCTGATTCTGATTTGGCTGATTTATATGTTTATTAAGGGGATGAAAAGATAAGAAATAAAATACAAGGTTTCAGGGAGATATGATTATGAAAAAAGCCGCTGCCGGGATTGTGAGGGAGATATCCGGGCAGCGGCTCTTGTAAACAGCAACATACTTCAACATGCGCAGAACAAAAAAAGAGCATCAAGCTGCCTTCTTCGGCTGACTGAATGCTCTTTTTAAAGCTGGGCCACAAGGATTCGAACCTTGAAAATGACGGAGTCAGAGTCCGTTGCCTTACCATTTGGCGATGGCCCAATGAAATAACGATCTGTATTATACTTCGGGAAATGGGAGATGTCAAGCCCTTTTATGAAAAAAATATATAATAAAAATATATAAGATTCTGTACATCGCGAAGCGTTTTACTGCGTTTTGAATATGAAAGGAATAGGATGGCTGTTATTTTCTGTTTCGGTAATAGAAAAAGCCCAAATATAGAAAAACAAGCATAATTACTCCTATATGGAATAATGACATTTTCACAAAGCGATACGATATTACGAAATGGCTCCGGATAATTCTTCCTTTTGGTAATTTCTTAATTGAAATTGACTTTCCAACAAAATCTTGATATGCACGTACAACGGTGGCGTTTTTTATTCTGCCGTCTTCTTCATATTCAACGTTGGAATAGTAAAACCTGTAGCCATGGACCAGGTGGCTGCCATTGTAAAACCCTGTAATTTTCCCCTGGAATTGTGCTTCATTTTTTAACAAAGAATGGTTATTTAAATAATCTTTTTGTTCGGCGCCGGCTTCGATAAAGATACGATATAATAAAGACAACAACACCAATAACCAAAGAACAATTTTTATAATGATGTTTATGCGCCTGTTAATCTTACTGGCTTTTTTGTATTCGATCAAGTATATCACCCTCATAATATGAAATAATAATTATTTAGTTTTATTATACAATGTTATTTCAATTTACTCAATTGTGGTAAAAGTTATAATCAAGGGAACTATCAATTTATGCACATGTTGTCTGTATTTAGATAGAACAATTGCCGGCAGAGAATCGATAGACAAGTCCGGCAGAATCAGCTATAATATCAGCAGGATACCGGTCCGGCGGCTATCGATAGAGGGTGCAGGGACGGTATGACAGCGAGGTGGACTATGTATACATTTGAAAGCAGAGTGCGGTACAGCGAGATGGATGAGAACGGCCGCCTGTCGGTGACTGGGATTATGAATTATCTGCAGGACTGTTCTACATTCCAGTCGGAAGATTTGAAACTGGGACTTTCTTATCTGTACGATAAGAAGAGGGCCTGGTGGCTGAATACGTGGCAGATTCTGATTGACCGTTGTCCGGGGCTTGGCGAGCGTATCAGGATATCAACCTGGCCTTACGGTTTCAGGGGAATCTATGGATACCGGAACTTTACGATTACCGATTTGGATGGAAACTATCTTGTGAGGGCGGATTCCTGCTGGTTTTTCTATGATTTGGAGAAGAACTGCCCGGCCAGGGTGACCGAGGATGAAATACGGGGATATGGGCAGGGGGAGGAGAAACTTCCGCTTCCGGCTGCGCCGAGAAAAATCCTTTTGCCAAAAGATTACGTGGGCGGGGAACCGGTCACGGCGGCAAGACATCATATTGATACGAACCAGCATGTGAATAATGCGCAGTATGTGGAGATTGCCAGGGAGCTTCTGCCTGAGAAATTCGCAGTCCGGGAACTGAGGACGGAATATAAGAAGGCCGCGGTGCTCGGAGACGTGATGTATCCGAAGATAGGAAGAATTCCGGAGGGATATGTGGTGTCTTTACAGGACGTTTCCGGGAATGTGTTTGCCAACATATGGCTGGCTGAGAAAAGAGAGGACGAATGACATGATAGAACTGGGAAAAGTACAGGAACTGGAAGTACTCCGGGAAAAGGAGTTCGGCGTTTACCTGGGTGAGAAGGAGGACGCGGAGGCTTCCGTGCTTCTGCCGAAGAAACAGGTGCCCGCAGGGACAAAGACGGGAGACAGGCTCCGCGTATTTATTTATAAGGATTCGGAGGACCGTCTGATCGCGACGGCAACTATGCCGAAGCTGCAGGTGGGAGAAACCGCGCTCCTTAAGGTGACCGATGTGTCCAAAATAGGTGCATTCCTGGACATGGGTCTGGAAAAAGAACTGCTGCTTCCTTTTAAGGAGCAGAACCATAAGGTGCGTGTCGGTGAAGAATGTCTTGTAGCCCTTTATGTGGACAAGAGCGGCCGGCTGGCGGCGACGACAAAGGTATACTCCTATATGAACAGCAATGCGCCATATAAAAAGGACGACTGGGTAGAATGCCGTGTCTATGAAATCAATGAGAATCTGGGAGCCTTTGTGGCTGTCGATGATAAATATTATGGATTGATCCCGAAGAAGGAACTGTTTTCCAGCTGCCATCCCGGCGAGGTGCTGAAAGCCCGCGTGACGAAAGTCAGGGAAGACGGAAAGCTGGATTTGAGCCTGAGGGATAAAGCATATCTGCAGATGGATACCGATGTGGATCTGGTGATGAAGGTGGTTGATGAGTTTGACGGAGTCCTTCCCTTCAATGACAAAGCGGATCCCGAAGTGATCAAACGGGAACTGGGCCTGAGCAAGAATGCATTTAAGCGAGCCGTAGGACATCTCTTAAAAGAAGGTAAAATAGAGATAACAGAAAAAAGTATCAAAAGAAAAGGAAAGTGAGGAAATGAACATGAAGAAAGTAATCAGCACAGAAAACGCACCGGCAGCAATCGGACCTTATTCACAGGCGATTGAGGTAAACGGCATTGTCTACACATCCGGCCAGATTCCGGTAAACCCGGCTACAGGCGTAATTCCTGAGGGAATCGAAGCACAGGCCGAGCAGGTGATGGAGAATGTAAAAAACCTTTTAGAGGCGGCAGGTTCCTCAATGGCCAATGTAATCAAGACAACCGTATTTATCAAAGACATGGGCGAATTCACAAAGATTAATGAGATCTATGCCAGATACTTTGAGGGTGACTGCCCGGCACGTTCCTGCGTGGAAGTTGCCAGACTGCCGAAAGATGTTCTGATGGAGATGGAAGCAATTGCTTTAAAATAATTGAAGCTTAAAGAATTACAGTTTGAAGAATTACAGATGAGTGAACGGAAGATCCGGCCGGAAGGCCGGGTCTTTTTAATATAATAGGATACTTCCATGATATTAAAAGCCCTCCGGGCAGGAGGCGCACTCACGCCAAGGTGTAATATGCCGCTATGTGGCCGCGCCTGGCGCGCGAGTCCGGTAAACAGAATTCTTTGTTATTAAACTTGCTGAGAGAAGTTTTACAAAAGTATAATTTTTCATCCAAAAGGATAGACATTTTGCAATTATTTTATTATAATTTAAATATACAATCTGTATACAGGCTTTAAGCAGATTGTTTATAAATACAGTTACTATTTGTCGGTATTTTATGGACAAAAAATAGGGAGGAAACATGAAAAAATTTAAGTATCCAAAAAGAATTTCATCACTTTTAATCGCTGCCGCACTGGCAGTCGTGTCAGTGGGGTGCGGTAATGGAAGAGAAACCGCAGCAAATATAACGGAAGGAAACACAGAAGAGACTACGGCCACGGTCACTGCAGAGCAGATGAACCTTGATGAAGATGAAGTAGAAACAAAAGGAATTACTGAATCTGGACAATCGGTCGAAAGAATTGTAAGTGGATATTATATTACCACATCTATGCTCATTGCCCTTGGCCTGAAAGAACGCATTGTTGGCATTGAAGCAAAAGCTGATAAAAGGCCGATCTACAAATTGGCGGCTCCGGAGCTATTGCAGCTTCCAAACGTAGGAACGGCTAAGGAGTTTGATTTGGAGGGATGTGTGGCATTGGAACCAGATTTGGTGATACTTCCTCAAAAACAGGCCGAACAGGCGGATATATTAGCCGATTTGGGAATTAACAGTTTAGTGGTAAATCCCGAGAGCATGGATGAACTTAAAAAGACAATTATGAGTGTAGCCGAAGCAACAGGCGCCAGTGAGCGTGCGGATCAGCTTTTAACATATTTCGATGAAAAAACAACGTGGCTGGCATCGCTCGCGGAAGAAGATAAGAATCAGGGAGCAAGACCATCAATATATATATCCGGCAATGCCGATATTTTACGGACAGCTGGTAAAAACATGTATCAGAATGAAATGATCGAAATGGCTGGAGGTATCAATGTGGCGGAGGATTTGACGGACGCGGGCTGGTCAAATATTTCCTATGAAAAACTGCTGACTTATAATCCTGATTATATCATTATTTCCTCAGAGGCAGATTATACAAAAGAGGATGTTTTTGAAAATGATCTGCTGAAGGATCTGAAAGCCGTACAAAACAAAGCAGTATATGAGATGCCGTATGCTTTTGAAGCGTGGGATTCACCGGTACCGTCCGGAATTCTTGGCAGTATGTGGCTGGGCTCGATTATAAATGAAGAGGCATATCCGTTTGAAACATTTAAAAAAGATGCGGCTGCATTTTATAACGAGTTTTACGGAATAGAGATTGACAGTTCACTTATTACGCAATAACTATGATGATACTGGGGGAATGGAACATAAATGGTGATTAAGAGTAATAGAAAAAAAACAGCGGTAATTTTCGGTATCATCCTGTGCCTTACGGCAATGGTATTTTATGTTTCCCTCTTAGTGGGAAAGTATCCAATAGCTCCAAAAGAAGTGACAGGTATTTTTAGGGGACGGGAGATGGATGAAATGGCTGCGAGAGTATTTTTTACTCTCCGTTTCCCCAGGACAATTATGGCATTCTTAGCAGGAGCCGGCCTGAGTGTGGCCGGCTCTATTTATCAGAATATCTTTCACAATCCTTTGGCGTCCCCGGATCTTATTGGAGTTTCCAGTGGAGCCAACGCAGGGGCAGCTTTTGCTATTGTATGCCTGCATGGAGGAGTGGCTTTGGCTGCCGGCAGTGCGTTTGCCGGTGGGATTTTAGCTGTCTCGCTTGCTGTTTTTTTAGCCGGAACGGCAAAGCGGCGCTCCGCAGCTGACTTTGTGCTGGCCGGGGTTGCGGTAAAAGCACTCTCGGATGCTTTTATCATGACCATGAAGTATATGGCGGATCCGGAACGGCAATTGGCATCAATTGATTATTGGTCAATGGGAAGCTTTGCAGGTATGACGGCAGATAAACTTAAGGTGGCCGGACCTCTCGTTATATTTGCATTTATGGGTCTTATACTACTGCGATGGAGGATCAATCTTTTGACGCTTTCCGATGATGAAGCACAAATGCTGGGAGTGTCGGTACATATAAACCGCATCATCGTCCTGGGGCTGACCACGTTGATGGTGGCGGCCAGTATCAGTGTTACCGGGAGCATTTCTTTTATAGGCCTGATTGCCCCTCATATTGCCAGAATGGCATTTGGAAAAAGCGATTTTATAACGGCGGTGGCTTCCGGGATAATTGGCGGGTTCATAATTTTAGTATCTGATATCGGAGCGAGGAGCTTTTCTGCCAGTGAGATACCTGTCAGCATTTTTACCTCACTCATCGGAGTTCCGATTCTATTATGGCTTCTAAGCAGAAAGGAGGCATAAATTTGGAAAAAAATCCTTTGTTGCAGGTGAAAAACCTGCGGGTTTCTTATGAATGTGGAAAGAAGAAAATTTTAAGAGATGTGTCTTTTAACTTGGAGGCCGGTGAGATTACGGCTCTTTTGGGCTTAAATGGCTCGGGAAAAACAACCCTTTTGAAAGCGGTCTGCGGCCTTCTTCCCTCTACGGCTGATAAATGGGAACTCTGCAGCCGAACCGCCAGAAAAATGACAGGGAGGGAGATTTCATCCCTTGTCAGCTATATTCCACAAAAACACAGTATTATGTACCACATTGCTACGGTTGATGTTGTCCTGATGGGAGTGAACCCAAGGCTTAGATGGTATCAGACCCCTACAGCCCGTGACAGAAGCCTGGCTGTAGCAATGCTGGACTACATAGGGCTTGGAAATAAAGCTCACGAAGATTTTCTCTCGCTCAGTGAAGGACAGAAACAGATGGCGATTTTAGCCAGAGCAATGGTACAGAATGCACCTGTTATGCTGTTTGACGAACCGGACAGCGGCCTCGATTATGAAAATAAACGCCTTATATTTGAACAAATCCGCCTTATTAACAGGGAAAAAGGATATAGTGCCTTGCTGGCGCTTCATGATCCTGATTATGCACTGCGATATTGTGACAGAATTATACTCCTGAAAAATGGCGGAATTGAAGGAACAATTAACTGCAGGCAGGATGGAATACAGGAGATCTTACCAAAGCTCAGAACCCTTTATCCAAGGCTGGATATGATTAAATATGGGCACAGTTTTTTGACGCTCAAATAGGGCGAAATATCAGCTTGACAAGCTTGAATTCAACAATTATAATGGTTGTATGCAAGTTAGCGCGGAAGGAGTATACATAACATTTACTCAGGATTAGTGAGGGGGGAGAAGGTCAAAAGAGTAGGAAATAGATGGGGGGTGAAGTGGGGAGGGGCAAAACAATTTTAGCCCAAGAACTCCATAGTGCTTTATAAGACATTGTGGATAGCAGACTATCGTAACCAAACATACTGTCGTGTTAATTTGAACTTGAAAAGTACCGGCCAGGTTTTAGGCCAGGAGGTGGAAATGAACGAATTTTATAAGACTATATGTATTGAGGTGAATGGAGTTACCTATCAGCGTGTGGTCAAGACATCCGTAACTCTTTTGGATTTCATCAGAGAAGATTTAAAGTTAAAGGGTACAAAAAAGAGCTGTGACAATGGGGAGTGTGGGGCATGTACGGTAATCATGAACGATGAAATTGTTTACTCATGCCATGTGCTTGCGGTGCAAGCCGACGGAGCAAAAATTGTGACAATTGAGGGGATATCCACGGATGCGTCGCTTCATCCGATTCAGGAGGCTTTGATCGATGAAGGTGCCGTACAGTGCGGTTTTTGTACACCGGGAATGGTTCTTGCCATTAAAAAACTGCTGGAGGAGCATCCTGATCCGACGGAAAGTCAGATACGATATGGCCTGGCGGGTAACATCTGCCGCTGTACCGGTTATGTTGCGATTGAAAATGCAGTAAAGAAGGCTGCCGCTATCATGAGAGGGTGATCAGAATGGACATTGGCTGTAAAAAGGATTTAAAAAATGCGATCCGCCGTATAGAATCTGTTTCCAAAGTCACGGGGAGCGCACAGTATCATGATGATTTAGAAATGCAGGGAATGGCATATGGGGGAATTATCCGCAGCCCATATCCTCATGCAATCGTAAAATCGATCGATATAAAAGAAGCAAAAGCGATCCCGGGGGTGTTGGGAATACTTTGTCCCCAGGATGTACCACAGATTAAGTTTAACTGCACCGGCTTTTTACCTTCGGATGCATTGATCAAAGATGAGGAGATTTTGACGATGCATCCCAGACATGAGGGGGATCGAATCGCAGCAGTGGTTGCTCAGTCTTATGAAATCTGTAAAAAGGCGATGGATGCTGTCAAAATTGAATATGAGGTTCTGCCAGCCATTATGACAATTGAAGAAGCGATGAAGGAAGACGCTCCTCTGGTAAATCCTGATGTTTATGACACGAACTGTTTTTATCACAAGATTGGTGAAAGAGGCGATTTAGAGGAAGGATTTGCCCAGAGTGATTATGTTTTTGAAGGCACTTACCATACTCCAATCCAGCACCCGATCCCAATGGAACCCATATCATGTATCGCGCACTGGACACGTGACAACAAGCTGAAAGTCTGGGCTAATTCACAGACACCTTACCAGGACAGAAGAATTTTAGCAGAACAGTTTGGACTTCAGGAATGCGACGTGATTTTGCATCGGGCCATGATCGGCGGAGGTTTCGGACAGAGAGAAGAATTGCACAATCAGGACGTAGCGGCAGCTTTATCACATTTAATCTACCGCCCTGTAAAGATTGTAAATGAACGAAATGACGAAATGATCTCGACGGCCACGCGCCATGCTTCATTTTCAAAAGTGAAAATGGGAGTCAGCAAAGACGGACAGTTAATTGCCTACCATCATATTATGTACACGAATGCAGGGGCTTATTGTACACATACTCCACTTGTAACGGGGGCTCCGGACCGTAAATGTCCTTATCACATGCCTAATTTCCGTTTTGATGGAATTGGTGTATTGACGAATGGTCCCGTTTCAGGAGCTTTCCGCGGATATGGGAATCCGCAGGTGAGTTTCGCCAGAGAGTCCATGATCAATGATATTTGCCGGAAAATGGGATGGGATCCAGTTAAATTCCGATATGATAACGTATGCAAGCCAGGAGAAAAAATGCATTCCAATATCACGCCTCTGAGCACATTTCCTGCAGATCAGTGCTTTGAGAACGGCATTCGGATTTGCCGCGAAATTGATGAGAAGGAAGGCCTGCGGGATGATGAAGAGGTAAAAGAGGCATGGGGCATGAACCTAATCAGCCATACAAGTGCGGTATCATCCCTGGAAGCGTTGAGCAGTTCCTGTATTATCTGCAATCCTGACGGCACGGTTAACCTTATGACGGGCACAATTGACCTGGGGCAGGGGGCGGAAACCGCTATGGTGCAGATTGCAGCCGATAAGCTTGGAATTGACGTGAAGGACGTTACCCATGCAGAGCTTGATACGACCACCAGCCCATACAACTACGGTAGTTTTTCAAGTGGACAGGCATTTTTAACCGGAAATGCAGTAGCTTTTGCCTGTGAAGATATAATCCGCAAGATAAGGGTTCAACTGGCCAGTTTCTACAAAATTGCCGAAGCGGAGGTGCAGTATCGCGATAAAAAATTCCAGATTGTTCAAAGAGGAAAGATGCTGGGATTCAAAGAAGCCGTAAAAGTAGTCGCCGATCGCTGCCGTGGTACTTTCATAATGGGAAGCGCCGTAGCGGACATGGTGGATGCGCCGCCGCCATTTGCATTGTGTTGGGCTAAAACGGCATTCTATAAAAAAGAGAACGCAATAAAAGTAACACATATTGTAGAATCAGTGGATATCGGCCGGATGATAAATCCGATGATTGTCAAGGGACAATTGGAGGGGGCGATACAGATGGGTGTCGGCTACGCTTTAATGGAGGATTTGGAGGTGGACAGGTTAACCAAAAAAGTGATTTCTGCGGATCTTTTAAATTATCGGAATCCACTGATATTAGATATGCCGGAAATACATTTATTTGTGGCGGACAGCTATGAACCATTTAGTGCCAACGGTGCGAAAAGCGTGGGAGAACTCGGAATCATACCTGTGGCAGGAGCGATTTGTGATGCAGTGAGTCAAATAAGCGGTCGGGAAATAACCAAGTTCCCACTGAGCCATGAATTCTTTATAAAAAACAGCCGCTATGACGAGTTTTTTGAAGGGGGGATGGAATAAATGTTAATTTTATCTGATTATACGTATCATTGCCCCACAGCTATAGCCGATGCACTGGTACTCCTGCAGGAGGGTGGCACTTTGATAGCCGGTGGTTCGGATGTTATGCCACAACTTAAGACAGCTGTTGTTTCTCCAAAGGCATTAATTGATTTAAATAATATTACAGAATTAAAGGTGTTGGAGGAGAGGGAGGATGGAATTCATATCGGTTCCATGGTGACGCTGGCTCATCTGGCCAAGTCTGTGCTGATACTTTCAAAAGTGCGGGCCATATCGGAGGCAGCCAGAAACGTTGCATCACCGCAAATTAGAAATAGAGGAACTGTAGGCGGAAATATTTTACAGGCCAGAAGATGTATTTATTATAATCAGACGAAGGAATGGCGTCAGGGTATTCCGGCCTGCTTTAAGACGGGAGGAGATCGCTGCATCCAAATTGCCAATTCTTCGGTATGCCGGGCGATTTATTATTCGGATATGGCGCCTGCATTACTGGCATATGGCGCAGAAGCAGTCGTGGTGACGGAACAGGGAGAGGAAAAAAGGAGCTGTCAATCCGTAATTGATGCCCACACGGGGGATTCAAAGGAACAGTACATAATAAAAGAATTCATTATCCCACGGGAGGAGTACACCGATGTAAAAGCGGGATTTTACAAGCACAGCCTCCGCGGCGGTATTGATTTTCCAATTATTAATTTTGCGTATTCCTATAGGGAAAAATGTGTCCGGCTGTTTATGGGGGCTATGTCGGTCAATATCGTGGAATTAACGGAAACGGAAAAATATTTAACAGAGCGGAAAAAAGAATTTGAGGTAGAGGAAGCATACCGTATTGCCCTCGCAGAAGCAAAAAAGAAAAGCCAGCTTATACATGAATCAGGAATCTCTGTACAGGTGAAAAGAGGGGCGGCAAGCCACCTTGAGCAGCTGCTTAAGGAATTGAAAAAGAGTATATAGATGTAAGGCAGATTCTGTCTTATCATAAAGTACAAAGGAGAGGGAACTATGAGAAAATTAACAGCAATGGTATTGGCGGGGATAATGGCCTGTTCTTTTTTAAGCGGCTGCGGCGGCTCTAAATCTGCAACGCCCCAGAGCACTGCAAAAGCGGCAGAAGAGCCGGCTGCTTCCGGGGATATGCCGAAAGTTTCGGCTACGCTTGCGATTATGCTTGCTCCGGATCATCCGCAGTGCATAAGCGCACAAAATGTATTGGCAAAAGAAGTTTCAGAAGCGACGAACGGAAACTTTACAATCGATGTCCAGACCAATGGTGCGCTTGGCTCTGATGCTGAAACAGTAGAAGCTACGATCATGGGCACGATGTATATGACAGGAACTTCTGCGGCAACTCTGGCAACGGTAGATCCCAACTGGTATATTCTGGACATCCCGTATGTATTTACCTCGAAGGAACAGGCCAGAGCCGCTCTGGATGGAAAACTGGGCGAGTATTTGTCAAAGAGTCTGGAAGAAACCTGCGGAATGATTTGTCTGGGATTCGGTGAGTCTGGAATGCGAAACCTGTCCAACAATTCCAAAGAAATTACTGCTCCCGCTGATTTATCCGGTATGAAAATCCGTGTACTGGAAAATAAATACCATCTGGATACGTTCCAGATATTAGGAGCCAACCCTACAGCGATGTCTTTCTCTGAAGTTTATACTGCTATGCAGACAAAGCAGATCGACGGTCAGGACAACCCTATTACAATTACAGCAACAAATAAATTCTATGAAGTACAGAAGTTCTACACCATGACAGAGCATATGTTCTGCGCAAACACTGTTACGGTCAACGCCGAATGGTTCTATTCCCTGCCGGAAGAGTATCAGAAAATCTTACGGAATGCGGTGGGAGATATGATTAAAGAACAGAGAAGGCTCATAGACGAGAATGAAAAGTCTTACATCGAGGAGATGGAGAAAAGCGGATGTAAGGTTACTGCTTTAACAGATGCTCAGAAACAGGAATTTGTAGATGCCACACAGAAAATAAGAGATGATTTCGCTGTTGAGTTCGGCGAGGCAGGAAAAACCATGTTGGAACTGGCAGCAGAATATCAAAAGTAAAGTCTAATGAAGCGTCAACAGATGACTTGATGATTGGAGGGGAGCGGAAATCAAACGCTCCTTTCTAATATGAAGGATAGTGAAGGTGAAGAGAATGAAAAAAGTATGGACATTCATAGACAAGCGCATGGAAGAGATGATCCTGGTTTTTGGGGTAATCGTCATGATTATCGTAATCTTTTTCCAGGTGGTAATGAGATATTTTTTTAACAGCTCCCTGGCCTGGTCGGAGGAACTGGCCAGATATGTGTTCATCTGGCAGGTATGGCTGGCAGTTCCTTACACGGTAATGAAAGGGCGCCATATCCGTCTGGAGCTGCTGCGTGATGTAGTAGGACCAAAGGCAAAATTCGTGCTGGATATGATTTTCTTTTTTGTCAGTGCAGCCTTTTTTAGCTTTTTAGCATATCAATCCGTTTCAGTAGTCCAGGGAATTCTGAAGATGAATCAGGTGACTCCGGTTATTCAATTTCCTAAATGGATATGTTACCTTTCTGTTTCGGTTGGCTGTGGTCTTGGGGCGGTTCGTTTTATTCAGTATGGCATTCTGAGGATTATGAGATTTATTAAAGATCCGAATGATACGGCAACGTTTCATTTAGAGCCGGAGGATTAAAAAGGCCATAATAGAGCGATTATGGACAGGAGGAGAGGGAGAATGGATTTTTTGATTTTATTTGGTGTTTTATTTGGCCTGTTGATACTGGGCGTTCCCATTGGAGTTTGCCTGGGCTGCGGTACTCTGGCCGTGATGATGTTAACGACTGATTTATCCCCTATGCTTTTAGCCCAGGCCTGCTTTACAGGTTTGGATTCATTTACACTGCTGTCAATTCCTTTCTTTGTGGTTGCGGGAAGTTTCATGATGTATGGAGGGATCTCCCGCAGGCTGCTGAACTTATTTAACGCCCTTATCGGTCATGTGACAGGCGGACTGGCGGATGTAACAACGATTTCCTGCATGTTTTTTGCCGCAATTTCAGGGTCGGGCCCAGCGACGGTGTCTGCCATTGGCTCCTTTATGATTCCTGAAATGGAGGAAAAAAATTATGATCCTGCATTTGCGGCTGCATTAACCGCATGCGCCGGAGCGATAGGCGTTATCATCCCACCCAGTATTCCTTTTATTCTGTATGCGGTTGCAGTGGGGTGCTCCGTTAGTGAACTCTTTCTTGCAGGAGTGGTGCCGGGCATACTGATAGGAATTCTGCTGATGGGAGTGAGTTATGTCATGGCCAGACGGAACGGATGGTATGGAAATGATCATAAAGCCAGCAGGAAAGAAGTGTGGAGTGCTTTTAAAGAATCAATTCTGGCGATCCTGTCTCCCGTTATTATTTTGGGAAGCATCTATGCCGGAATCTGTTCTCCAACAGAGGCGGCCGTTTCGGGTGTGGTATATTCTTTTGTTGTGGGAGCATTTGTTTATCGGGAACTTAAGTGGAAACACATTGTCAAATCTATGGTGGATGCAGTTCTTATCAGCGGTTCCACATTGTTTATGGTGGGTATTACCACTTCACTGGGACGCGTATTAACGTTGAAAGCGATTCCGGACAGGCTCTGTACGATGCTGACTTCATTTAGCGATAATCCCGTCATTATTATGTTTATGATTGCGGTACTGCTGCTGATTGTCGGATGCTTTATGGATAATATATCTGCTACAATCATTTTGGCCCCTATTTTACTTCCTACTGCCGTCCGGTGCGGTCTTTCCGTTGTACAGTTTGGAATTGTGATGACTATGCTGCTGGCAATAGGCTTTATTACACCGCCCTATGGTATCAACCTGTTTGTAGCGAATCAAATCAGTGGGGTTCCGTTGCTGCGCATTGCAAAACGTGCCGTACCGTTAATGCTGGCAATGTTGATTGCTACGATTTTCACGATGTTTATTCCGGGTATTTCTATGGGACTGGTGAATTTGATGGGATAATGTGACGGTCGGAGGGGAGCTGCTGTGAAAGAATATAAGATACCTTATTCAACTGAGAATATACCGATATTACTCCCTGAAGAACAAGTGGATTTTACCGGGGAACTTCAAAAAACGGAAGAAAATCTCAGTTGGAAAAAAGAACTTTTAGAGAAATTGGAACATCCTACAGCGGGGGCCGCTTTAAGTTCCCTGCTGGAGGAGAACCAGCATATCGTAATTTTAGTAGAAGATAATACGAGACATACACCAGTGAGGGATATTCTTCCGATTCTCTGCGATTATCTTACAAAGTATGGCTGTGGACTGGAGCAGCTTGAAATCCTCGTGGCTCCCGGAACTCACCGGATTTTAACAGAGGAGGAATTATGGGATAAGTTAGGAAGTTTTGTCATGACACATCTCAAAGTGAGCCAGCATGATTACCGGGATGAAACAGTATTGGAACAGTTGGAGGATGTGTATATCGGTGAAATGAAAATCCCGGTATATGTAAATCACATTGCTGTTTCGGCAGACCTGTTAATTGGCCTTGGAAACATTATTCCTCATCCAAATGCCGGCTATTCAGGGGGAGCAAAAATCCTGGATCCGGGATGTTGCGGCAGGACGACGGTGTCGGCCACTCATACGGCGGCGGCGCTGATGGGATACCTGCCGCTTGGAATGGAGGAAAATGCCTGCCGTGACAGTCTGGAACGGGTGGCAAAGGCAGTAGGGCTCGATTTTATTATCAATGTTGTCCTGAATGAAAAAAATCAGGTGGTAGATGTTGTGACCGGTGATTTTATACTGGCCCACCGTGCGGGGGCAAAACGGGCCAAAGAAGTATTTGGAGTGGCGGTTGAAAATCCTGTAGATATATTAATCAGCTGCTCTTATCCATATGATATCGACTTCTGGCAGTGTGAAAAAGCGTTGATAGCCGGTTTTTTTGCGGTAAAGCAGGGCGGAATCATTATATTGCCGGCTCCCTGCCTGGAAGGAGTGGTGCACAACCATGATGACCTTTTGGAATGGACGCAGATGAGCAGCAAAGAAGCGAAGAAGAAAATCCGGTTACTTGCCAACCAGGAGACAGATCAGGATTTAGTTGCCGCCGGTATTGCCTTGGGCGCACTGATGGTCCGCGATAAGGCCGACATCTATATTTACAGCACAGGATTAACTCAGGAAGAGATCGGAAAATTGGGTTATACAGGCTTTTCAAGCCTGCAGGAAGCAGTTGATGCCTCTCTGGCAGCGAGGCCGGGAGGAAGAATCGGAATACTGCCACGGGGCGGAGACTGCCTGCCCTATCTTGTATAATAAAAAACCTTAGTAACATTAAGCGGGAGGATTATGAACGTAATAGGAAAATCATATCCCATTCATGATGCGGTGGGAAAATCTGCTGGAAGCACTGTATATGCGGGCGATATACAATTGAAGGGGATGCTTTTCGCCGGACTTATCCTGAGCACAATCCCACATGGTTATGTAAAGGATATAGATTTCTCGGATGCTGAAAGAATGCCCGGTGTAGCCGGATGGCTAAGCTGCCTGTCAAACAGCGGGGCGCCTTTCTGCCGGTATCGCAATATAAAAGGGCAAAATACTCCGGATCAGGAATACGTGTGGAACCGGCACGTTCGTTTTGTAGGGGATCGCATAGGCTGTATATTAGCCACAAGCCGGGACGAGGCACGAAAGGCGGTTCAAAAAGTTAAGGTTTTTTATGAAGAATATCCTGCGGCGCTGACGGTAGAACAGAGTTTACATGGCTGCGGGGAAGGAATCCATGAAGAGGGCAGTGTTTCGGAAGAAATTCTGGTGGAAGAAGGAAAAATGCCTGTCGGAGAATGGACGAAAGTAGCGACACACAGCAGTCTGGCGCGAATCAATCATATGGCAATGGAACCGCATGTCTGCACTGCAGACTATAACCGCCATACCGGTATGTTGACAATATGGAGTCCCAGCCAGTCGGTTCATGGACTGCGTACGGTAATCGGGGATATATTTGGATTGCCTTACCATAAAGTCAGAGTGATTAAGACTACCATGGGTGGTTCATTTGGAGGGAAACAGGAGTGGATTACGGAACCGGCCGCGGCCGCGGCTGCTCTTTATATTCAGGGGCCGGTTCAGCTTACATTGAGCCGTGAAGAGGTCTTTAAGACAACGATAAACAGGGCTCCTATGGAACTCGAGGCGAGGGGTTACTTTGATGGGAAAGGCCGTTTAATAAGTTTTCAACTGGATAATACACTGGATGCCGGTGCCTATATGGGAAATTCGAAAGATTATTGTGGAGCAATGGCAAATAAATTCTTCCGCTGTTATAAATATCCCCATATGAAATATACGGGCCGGGCGGTGATTACCAATACTCCGGTATCAGGAGCTTTCCGGGGATGGACAAGTCCTGAACTGGCAATATGCCTCGAACATAATTTGAATATGGCGGCGAGACGTCTGAACGTAGACCCTTTAGAACTGCGTCTTATCAATGCTGCTGAATCGGGGGATATGGATATACGGCTTAGGGAAAGCCTGGGACCCATCCGTTTGAAAGAGTGTATAGAGCTGGGCAGGAACCGGTTTGGGTGGGATAAAAAAAGAGAAGAAGATAGATCATTCAATCGGGAAAGCAGGCGGTATCGCAGAGGAACCGCTATTGCATGCGGCGGCCATTTAAACGGGTATTATCCGCGTGTTAATGATTTCTGCGGAGTCGAAATGCGGATGACTGAGACGGGAAATGTATTGGTGAATGCATCACTTCATGATCACGGGTGCGGAACGGTCCAGGCATTTCGCATGATTGTGGCAGAGGTTTTATCGCTTTCTCCGGATATGGTGCAAATTGGAGAGGGGGACACGGCTATAACCCCCTTTGATTATGGATGCTATTCCAGCCGAAGTACGTACGTCATTGGAAAAGCAGCAATGGATTGCGCCGATCTTATAGCAGGGCGGCTGAAGCGGGTCGTATTCCGTCTGGAAGGCGTGCCGGAAGAACAGTTATTGATAGAAAACGGTGCGGTTCAATGGAAGGAGGGCAAGAAAAGCTGGCTCTTTTCCAGTGTTGTTCAGGCAAGCCATTCGAGACTGCAGGAAGAAATATTTGCAGCGAAACAGTATGTGAATATATCCAATCCAGGTGTCACGGGGGCTCATTTTGCCCATGTAGAAGTGGATCTTGGGACCGGTGATGTAGAGATTCTGGATTACCTGGCGGTTCATGATATTGGAAAAGCCATTAACCCTGAAATGTGCCGTGCCCAGGTGCAGGGAGCCGTTGCTATGGGAGCCGGGGCCGCCTTGAGAGAAGAGGTGACGGTCGGTGCAGATGGAAGAGTTTTGGGTTCCCTGCGGAAGTACCATCTTCTAAATATGCCGGAACTGCCGGAAATTCGGGTGGAATTCATTGAGGACGGGGGGACGGAAGGTCCCTTTGGCTGCAAATCCATTGGTGAGGTGTGTCATGTGCCTCCGACTGCAGCCATTATCGGTGCGGTGAATGAAGCACTTCAATCGGATCTTTGTCAAATTCCGTTAAATCAGGATCGCATTTGTGCGTGGCTGGAGGAGCGGTCAAAGGAGAAACTATGAGGCTGGATTTTTTTGTGAACGGTAAAGAAATCGTTCTGGATGTTGAACCGGAGAAGCGTTTAATTGATATATTGAGAGAGGATTTGGGACTCACAGGTACGAAAGAAGGCTGTGGGGAAGGAGAATGCGGGGCCTGCACCATAATTCTGGATGGAGAAGCAGTTCACGCCTGTCTCACAATGGCCATCCAGCTTGAAAACTGCCATGTGGTGACGATTGAGGGATTAGAACAAAACGGAGAATTGTCTACCCTGCAAAAGGCGTTTGTGGAGGAAACGGCAATACAGTGCGGATACTGCACTCCGGGCATGATTATGTCAACGAAGGCTCTTTTGTTGAAAAACCCTCATCCCGACGATGAAGCTATTCGGAAAGCCCTGGCGGGTAATCTTTGCCGCTGTTCCGGGTACAGCCAAATATTGAGGGCTGTAAAAAGGGCTGCCGGAGAGGGGGATGCACATGAATGCATATAGCCCAAAAAGTTTGGAAGAATTAACGCAGCTTTTGGAGCAGTTTTCCGGCAATGTGTTGTTTGTTGCAGGTGGAACAGATCTCATTATCCAGTTGAGACATACTGCCTATGAACCGGAAAATTTGGTTTATCTGGGACAAATACCGGAACTCAAGACGATAAAGAAATATGGGGAGAGATTATTGATCGGGGCGGCCTGTACGATGTCGTGGCTGTCGGAGCACCCCATGCTCTCCGGAGCTTATCGCGTTTTGGCAGAGGCAGCAGGCAGTGTGGGTTCCGTACAGGTAAGAAACAGGGCTACTATTGGAGGGAATATTGCGCATGCCTCTGCGGCAGCAGACATGGCAGCGCCTCTTCTATGCCTGAATGCAGATGCTGTTGTACTGCAAAGTGGGAGGAAATTAAAAATACCGGTTTCTGAGCTGATTGTAGGTAACGAAAAAACTATCTTAGGGGCAGGGGACGTGATTCTTGGATTTTTTCTGCCGTCTTATACCGGGCAGACGGTCAGCCATTATCATAAATTGGCATTTCGGAAGGAAATGTCCATTTCGCGTTTTGGAATTGCGGTGATGATACAATATGCGCAGGAAGCAGTAGAACAGGCGTCGGTCTGTATTGGGGCAATCGGTCCTAAAGCCGTCAGGATGCCGGAGGTGGAAGGGCTGATAATTGGTAAGCCGCTGACTGAATCGGCAATAGAAGAGGCTGGACAGCTGTTGAGCGATTATATTGGTGCCACGAGTGGAAGAAAGTATAAAATGTGGGCGGCCGGCAGTGTGATGGCGGATGCGCTTCGCCCTTTTATGAAACGGCAGCAGGGGAACGGTGCGGAGTGAGAAACAGAATCTATTTCAGGGCAGATAAGGAGAAAGTGGATTAAGGGTCTGGGAAACCGTTGTATATGGTATGTTCCTGCTACGAATTGCAGTTTCTTTATGGATAGACCTGGAAAAATATTGAAAAAGAGCGCCTGGTATACTGGACAGGCGTTCTTTTTAATAGTAAAATAATTTTAACTGTTTCAGTGCAAATTACTATAGATGGAAAGAGGAGCTATGCAGGGGCAAAGTGGATTTACAAGGAAAGAGCCAAAGACGAGTTTGGTGCAGATGGCTTATGAGGAAATTCGAAGATTAATCATAGAAGAAGAGTTAAACCCCGGCGAACTGCTTAGCGAAAACCAGCTCGCCGAGTATTTAAAAATGAGCAGAACCCCTGTGCGGGAGGCAATCAGACGCTTACAGGCAGAAGGAATAATGGAGTCCAAGCAGGGACTCGGAACCTTTTTAAGGCCGCTTACGCTTAAGGATGTAAAGAATATATATGAGGTGAGGATGGCTTTGGAGCTTATTGCCTGTGAAACTGCGATTGATCGAATCACGGATGATGAGATAAAAGCGGTCAGAGAGAGCCTAATTACCCTGCTTGAACGTGATAAAGCAGGAGAACCTATCGATCGGATGGAATTCAGTAAGCTGGATGGGCAGATTCACGATTTAATCGTGAAACGTTCTAATAACAGCTATATTAAGATTTTGATGGATCAGATTTATTTTCATGTGGATCGATACCGGATTATATCATTTCATGTGTCTTTGAATATGGAAGAGAGTACCAGACAGCATCTTGAACTTTTGGATTGTTTATATGACAGGGATTTGAAACGATTAAAAGAGCGTTTGAGTAAACATCTGGAATGGTCGCTCGATTTGATTTTAAAACATTTGGAGCTTTAAGAAATTATTATACATAGATGCCTAAAAATCCGGACTGTTTGCCAAATAGTCCGGATTTTTAGGCATTTGTTGTTTATTTCAGCAGTGAGCGGCTTCTATTTACTTGTCTCCAGATATTGGAATTGGTGCTTTATCTGATCCGATTTTATGAAAATAACGATGTCAAGCGGCAATCCTTCACGTCTTTTCCGCTTCCCGCGCCGCTTAAATTTGTCTAAAATAGACAAAGAAAAAAAGAAGGCAAGAGGATTGCACAGAAGCGGGAGTAAAAGTTTGTTGAGTTTTCACAAATTTGTTTTTAATTTAAACAATTCTACCAAATTTAAACGGAATCATCGGAATGAAGCGAATTTAATTTGACATTTTGAACACTTTTTTTGCTGTATATACAAAATGCTCAAAACGGGGAAATGATTTTGTGACATTTAAAACATGGTCTGGAAAACGAAGACATGGTAGGATAGATGCATACCGAATGAGAAAAGATATCGTGATGATGCAGTTGAAACAGGAGGAACAGGAAGAATGGCCAGTTTATCACTTAAGAACGTAACAAAAAAATATCCCAATGGCTTTGTAGCCGTTAAAGATTTTAACCTGGAAATAGCAGATAAAGAATTTATCATCTTTGTAGGACCTTCCGGCTGCGGTAAGTCTACGACACTTCGTATGATTGCCGGTCTGGAAGACATTACTTCGGGTGAACTTTATATTGATGGAAAACTGATGAATGATGTGGAGCCGAAGGACAGAGATATCGCCATGGTTTTCCAGAACTATGCGTTATATCCCCACATGACCGTATATGATAACATGGCTTTTGGCTTAAAGCTGAGAAAGATGCCGAAGGATGAGATCGACCGTCTGGTACAGGAAGCGGCAAAGATCCTGGATCTTTCCCACCTGCTGGACCGTAAGCCGAAAGCGCTCTCCGGCGGACAGAGACAGCGTGTGGCTATGGGACGCGCTATTGTGCGTAATCCAAAGGTCTTTTTGATGGACGAGCCGCTGTCCAACCTGGATGCCAAACTGAGGGGACAGATGCGTATTGAGATCTCAAAACTTCATCAGAGACTGGGAACGACCATCATTTACGTTACCCATGACCAGACAGAGGCCATGACGCTGGGAACCAGAATTGTCGTTATGAAAGACGGTGTCGTTCAGCAGGTGGATACGCCACAGAACCTTTACGACAAACCGGCCAACAAGTTCGTTGCAGGCTTTATCGGAGCTCCACAGATGAACCTTTTAGATTCCACCGTCGGCAAGTCCGGCTCCGACGTGACCCTGTCGTTTGCAGGCAATACCATCGTACTCCCGGCCGACAAGGGCAAAGCGCTGGAAGATGCGGGATATATCGGCAAGGAAGTGACCATGGGTATCCGTCCGGAAGATCTGCATGATGAGGAGGAAGCGGTTAAAGCGGCGGCAGGTTCCACGATCAAGGCACCGATCCGTGTATACGAGATGCTGGGCGCCGAAGTATTCCTGTACTTCGATGTGGATGAGAGCAGCTGTACGGCCAGAGTAAACCCAAGGACAACCGCACGTCCTGGCGACACGGTTGAATTTGCACTGGATATGGCGAAAGTACATATCTTTGATAAAGAAACAGAACAGGTGATTTTAAACTAGATATCGGATAAGGCCTTAAAAGAGCCGGAACGCGCAGCGGGGAGTATCTCCGCTTCGCGGGCCGGCTCTTTTTTGCGTGGGGATTTAACTGAGAAATGAGAACGCCGCCGGAACGGTCGGGGTTCGGGATGGTGAGGGGGATTATGAGTCTTCAGTCCCGGTTTGTAGGTTATCGCGGGTGGGAATCCGGGCAGAAAAAGTTCCTCCGGGAAACGCTTGCGCTCTTTGGAGTACATAACGGACACTAACCTCGAAAAAACCTCGGTAAGTGCCGATGAACTCCCAGGTTCCCTGCGGAATCTTTTTCTCCCGGATTCCCCACGGGAAGGTTATGACCCGGGACTGAAGACGCGAAGGTTGTCGCCATCCCGTACCCCGGCCTGCGGCCGCTGAATTGTTCTTATTCCTTCAAAGGGGGGAGGTATTGTCGCTGTCACTACATTTCTTCGAATTTCAGGAGAATGCCACCCTATATTGTCAAGTGATTTTCTGTATGGTATTCAATTGTGGTATTCAATTGATGAATCTGAGCTTTAGCATCTGACCTATCCTTAAATAACTATTGAATTTTTAATTCATCATTAATTTTAGCTTTGGATTTTTCTCTGAATCCAGCCCGAAATACCTCCAAAAAGTAAATCGTTCACGACTGCATAGTGGACGCAACAATACCTCCCTCCGCACTTGACGAAAGAGACAATCAGCCCCTGAAGCCGGCGGACGGGGCAACACGCTTCCCTGAGTCTTCAGTCCCGTCGACAACCTGCCCGGGGAAGGAAGGAGAAAACTTTCCGAAGGGAGACCTTGGAATCCGCCGGTGCTTGCTGAGGTTTCTCACGAAGCTAGCATCCGCTGCGCATTCCACAAGCGGGAGCGAGTCCCCGTAGGAATTTTTTCTCCTGGATTCCCCCTCACCACAACTTCCCGCCGGGACTGAAGACTCATCCATCCAACCCACTCCCCCGTCCGCCGTCTTACAGAGGCGTCCTCGCATCTCAATTAAATCTCTATTTTGTTTTATAGGCACGTTGACAAATTGATAAAAGGGGTGTATTTACCGTACAAAGAATTCGGGCGACAGATTCTGTTTTTTGACAGACCGTTAAAAAATGATCACACGCAGATATTTGCGGCCCGGCAGGACAGAACGTAAAAGGGAGGGTGGAAATGATAGAGGTGGACCTGGCCAGGAAATTTATTGAGCAGATTACACAGTATACGGACTACAACATAAATATTATGAACGAGCAGGGATATATCATTGCCAGCCGGGATCCGAAACGGATAGGGACATTCCATGAGATTGCCTATCATATTGTGACGGGGAAAGAGGACATGGTGGTGACGTCCGGAGAATATGACTATCCGGGAGTCCGGCGTGGAATCAATATGGTAATCAATATTGACGGGAAACGGGCGGGAGTGGTGGGAATTACGGGCGACCCGGAGGAAGTAAGGCCCGTTGCAATGATTACGAAGATGTCGATCGAGGCAATGCTCAAATATGAAAAGCAGCAGAACGAACTGCTGCGCAGACAGAACCGGAAAGAGCGGTTCCTGAGTCTTTTAATTCACGAGAAGTATGCCGAACCGGCAATGCTGCGAAGTGTGGCCCGTCAGCTGAATTATTCCGAGGAAATGATAAGGGTGCCAATCCTCTGCACACTGTCGGACGGACTTGCAGAGACGTTCCTGGAGACGGTTAAAAAGGGGAGCTGCCACAGCAAGGAGGACATCAGTTTTACGCTTGACCGGGAAAGGGCGCTGATATTTAAGACGGTGCAGGGAAACAGGAGGTATATGTTCTCGGAGTATAAGGAAATGGTGGCCGAGTATCTGCGTGATGCGCTCCGCCTGTTGCGCCAGCAGGGGGAAACATGCCGGTATTTCGTAGGATCTTTCCAGAACAGCTTCACCCAGTATTATTTTGGCTACCAGCATTGCAAATGGCTGGAGGAGACGGCGGACGCCGCGCTGGACTGCGTATTTTTCTATGACTTCTCCGGGATATACCTTCAGTCCGTCATGCCGATGAACGAACTTCAGAGGATGTTCCATGTGTTTGACAATGTCCTGGACAGTGATTTCCGCCAAAGCTATCTGGAAATCATAGGAGCGTTGATAAAGACAAACTGGAACCTGGTCGAAGCGGCCAGAGAGTTGTTCATGCACAAAAATACGCTTGTATACCGTTACAACAAACTCAAAGACCGTCTGGACGTCAACCCGATTGTGTCGTCATCGGACCGCTGTTTTGTGGAAGCGTTTTATGTTTATCTCATTAAAAAGAAATAATTTTGTGCTGTTGACACAAAAAAAGCCGGCAAATTCAGATTGTCGGCATTTTTAATAAATATAAGCAAAAATATATAATTGATATATAAAATTTAAATGAATCGGCAAAATTTCAGAGAACTGAGCCGATGGATGGGGAGGAATGCGGCACAGGAGAAAAGATGTATTGAAAACGTAGCAAAGAAGGGAAGGAGACGGGAGGAATGAAAAAAAGTACGGAGAATTCTGAGAAAGGGGGCAGGAAACGGAAAGATGAATAGTTCGATGATGTTTGTACAGGCGTTGATTGACGGATTACTGATTGGAGGCGTCTATGCGGTCGTAGCGATTGGACTGAGCCTGGCGTTCGGCGTAATGAGAATTGTAAACTGGGCCCATGGGGAACTGTTGATGCTCAGCATTTATTTTTCTTATTTTATATTTTCATGGTCCGGCATGGATCCCTATCTGATTATGTTCCTGAATGCGGTTGTGATGGCCGCGGTGGGATACATCCTGCAGCGCTTTATTATCTCCAATATGCTGGCAAGGGAGAAGGAAGTGGAGCCGGTCAGCGTACTTCTGTTTACCGCGGGGCTGGGCGTATTTCTTTCCAATCTGGCCCTTGTCATCTTTAAGGGAAACCCGAAGACCGCCACCACGGTTTACACGGGCCAGTCGCTGCATTTGGGGGAACTGTATGTTTCGGTGCCGAAACTGATATCATTTGCCATAGCAATGGTGTGTACCCTGGCTTTGTATTTCTTTCTTCAGAAGTCGGAGACAGGCCGGGCGATCCGGGCGGCGTCGCAGAACAGGAATGTGGTCACGCTGATGGGGGTGAATATCAAACGGCTCTATAATATCGCGTTTTCCATCAGCGTCGGCATGGTCGGAATCGCGGGAGCGTTACTGCTTCCCTACAGCTCCGTGCAGCCCACGTCGGGTTCCACTTACAGCTTTAAATCCTTCGTTATTATTGTGCTGGGAGGACAAGGCAGCGTGATCGGCGCGCTCTTAAGCGGCCTGCTGGTCGGAATCATTGAAAAGACAGGAACCCTGTATTTCTCGGACACAACGGCGCAGATTGCGGTATTTGCCGTATTTGTAATCGTGCTGCTGTTCCGGCCAAACGGATTATTCGGGAAAAAACAGAGTGTATAAACATCGGTACCGGCAGAAGGCAGGTGAACAATTATGAACAAGAAAAATGCGGAGCTTACAGCCGCGGTATTGGGGCTTTGCGCGCTGGTTCCCGTATTTGTGGACCGGTCCCTGGTGCTCCAGTACATAATCAATATGATGATATTCGGATATCTGGCGCTCTCCTGGAACATTATCGGAGGGTATGCGGGACAGCTTGCGCTGGGAAACGGCGTTTATCTGGGAATCGGCGCCTATGTGGCGGCCGTGCTTTATACCTACGAGGGGATATCTCCCTGGCTCGGCATGCTGGCGGCCGGAGTGATTGCGGCGCTGCTGGCCTTTGTCGTAGGCAGGATTACATTTAAACTGGAGGGCTCCTATTTTGCCCTTGCGACGGTCGCCATGCTGCATATTATCAGAATTACCTTTATATCCAATGAGTACATTCTGGGATACAGGACGAAAGGGGCGCTCAGCTTTAACATCAAGTGGAAGGGCGGGCTTGCCAATATGCAGTTTGACGGAAAGAGCGGGTATTACTGGCTGTTTCTGGGCCTGCTGGTGGCTGGCATCGCGGTCTCGGCATGGATTAAAAGCAGCAAAATGGGGTATTACCTTCAGGCCATCTGTACCAATCCGGAGGCGTCCAGCTCCCTTGGCATTAATGTTTTGGGGATGAAGCTGGCGGCTAACTGTATTTCGGCTTTTATGACGGCGGTCGGAGGTTCCATGTATGCTTTCTACTTAAGCGTCATCGATCCGTCCAGCATGCTGGGGTACGATATGTCAATTAAAATATTGCTTTTTGCAATAATCGGCGGGCGGGAAACGCTGCTGGGCCCCGTTTTTGCAGCATTTATCATGGCGCCTCTGGGAAATATCCTGCGCGGGATCGTGGGGGCGTCGGTGGCCGGACTGGCGGAAGTGATTTACGGCCTTGTGCTGATGGCGGCAATCTATTTCATGCCGCGCGGAGCCTGGCCTTCGATTATGAAGTTTTACCAGAATAAAACCGATGGGGGGAGCAGGAAATGACAACGGAAACGAATGCTCTTCTTAAAGTGGAAGAGGTAACGAAGAAATTCGGCGGGCTCACTGCGGTGAACCAGGTCTCCCTTCATGTAAACCAGGGAGAGACGGTAGGGCTTATCGGAGCAAACGGGGCGGGGAAGACGACGCTGTTTAACCTGATTGCGGGAGCCTACCATGTGACGGGCGGGAAGATTTTATTCGAGGGACGTGAAGTCCAGAATATGCCGTCCCATAAACTTGCCAGAATCGGCATTGCGAGAACCTACCAGATTGTAAAACCGTTCAGTAACCTGACCATGCTGGAAAATACGATGGTTGGCGCCCTGCAGAAGCACTCCCGGGTGGAGGAGGCAAGGCAAAAGGCGGAGGAGATTCTGGAACTGGTGGAGATGGGCGACCGCAAAAATGTGAGGGGAGAAAACTTAAACCTGCCGGAGCTGAAACGGATGGAGGTTGCCAGGGCGCTGGCGACGGAACCGAAGATTCTCCTGTTAGATGAGGTAATGGCCGGTTTAAACCCGGCGGACAGCCAGAGGGTGATCAATCTGGTGCGGAAAATCAACAGGGAATCCGGGCTTACGATTGTCATCATCGAGCATGTAATGAAGGCGGTAATGACACTGTCCGACAGAGTCTATGTGCTGAACCAGGGCTGTCTGATTGCGGAAGGCACCCCTGAGGAAGTGACGACTCATCCGGAGGTAATCAAGTCCTATTTAGGAGAAAAGCGATATGCTAAAAATTGACGGTATTTATGTTAATTATGGAAATTTTGAGGCGCTGCACGGGATATCCCTGAAGGTGGAGGAAGGGAAAATTGTCGCCCTTGTAGGCGGGAACGGAGCCGGGAAGACGACGACCATCAATTCCATCTCGGGCCTGACCACACTGCGGGGAGGGGATATCCTGTTTGACGGAAAAAGCATTAAGGATGCCCCGGCCCACGAACGGGTCAAAATGGGAATTATCCAGGTGCCGGAAGGGCGGAAACTCTTTCCCTACATGAGCGTGTATGAAAACCTGATGATGGGCTCCTACCTGCCGCAGAACCGGGCGGAGAGGAAAGAGAACCTGGAAATGTGTTTTGACATTTTCCCGAAGATGGCGGAGCGCAAAAACCAGCTGGCGGGGACCATGTCGGGCGGCGAGCAGCAGATGTGTGCAATCTGCCGGGCGCTGATGTCAAAACCCAGGCTGCTGATGCTGGACGAACCGTCCCTGGGCCTGGCGCCCGTCATCGTGGATACCGTGCTGGACAGTATTGTCCGGATCAACAAGGCGGGAGTAACGGTGCTTCTGGTGGAGCAGAATGTCCTTGCGACGCTGGATATAGCCGACTACGCCTATGCGATTGAAACAGGGCAGAATGCCCTTGAGGGAACGGGGAAAGAACTGCTGGAAGATGAACAGATCCGGAGTACCTATCTGGGAATCTGATAACAAAAGGCAGCAGTTCAGCCATGATGGATTCAGCGAGGCGTTTTCATGCGTATTTCGTGGAAATCCCGGGTTGCGCGGCGCGAAACGGTGTTTTTTACCGTTTCTGTACATCATTTGCTGCAGTCTGGCTGGACTGTACCAATATAAGGGAGGTGTTATAGATGTGTGATACGATTAGTGTGAGCGGCAGCTTGTGCAGAGGAGGAAAACCCATCTTTGGAAAGGCGAGTGACCGGGCGGTGAATGAGCCGCAGCCATTCATCTTTGTACCGGCCGCCGGCCACGTAGCCGGAGAAACGGTGAAATGCACATATATTGAGGTGGAGCAGGTAAGCCATACAAATGCGATGATTCTGGCAAAGCCGTCGTGGATCTGGGGAGCCGAGATCGGCGTAAATGAGCATGGCGTCTGCATGGGAAACGAGTCCGTATTTTCCAAAGAGATGAACGTCAAAGAAAAAGCTCTTCTGGGAATGGACATCGTCCGTTTGACGCTGGAGAGGGCGCATACGGCGGAATCTGCGGTCCGCATATTAGGTGAGCTCATGGAGCGGTACGGCCAAGGCGGTAACGCCAGCTTTGACACGGTGTTCCATTATGACAATGCCTATTTGATTATGGATGAGAAGGAAACATGGCATGTGGAGACGGCTGGAAAACATTACTGGGCGGCAAAACGCGTTTCCGGAGCATACAGCATTTCCAACTATTTGTCCATCTGTACGCCGGATCTGATTCATAGCGGGGTGATTGAAAATGCCGTGGAGAAGGGATATCCGATTGATGAACCGTTTGATTTTGCAAAGGCGTATGTGGACTGGTCAAGCCCGATTAACCGAAGCGGGATGCTCCGCAGGTGCTGCAGCTTCCAGATGGCAAATAAACATGGAAACCATTTTCAGGTGGAGCACATGATGGAGACGCTGCGGGCGCATTATTCCGAGGATGCCTGGACCGACGGGGACGGCTGTGTCTGCATGCATGCGAAAAATCCGGTCCAGCCGGAGGATGTGACATGCCAGACATGTTGCGCCATGATTGCGGAATGCTGCGGGCGCGATACCGTCATGTGGGGGACGGGAATGGGAGTGACCTGTATCGCCCCATTCCAGCCGTTCTGGTTCGACGCATTCAGTAAAAAGCAGGTGTTCCCCTATGAGGACATGGAGAAAGGCGTGGACGAATGGATCCGGAGGGAAGGCATAAACAGGGCAATTCTGGACGGAAGGATTCCGGCGGAGGAGTACCGGGAGGAGCTGTATGGGATGGAAAAGAAGTGGCTTGCCCGTGTGAACGGCGTAAAAGCGGACCAGGCGTCCAGACAGGCTCTGTGTGACGAGATAGCGGACGAGGCGGAATCATTTATCGGAAAATGGCTTGAACGCGCCGAAAAGACCGCACCGGCGCCTATGGGGACGGAGGAGTTCCAGGCGTACTGGAAAAAGAAGAATGCGGAGCTGGGGAAGGATCAACGAATCGCAAGGTAAAAATGAAAATATAAGGAGGAAGACAGATGAAAAAAATGAAAAAAGTATTGGCGGTTGTATTGACCGCAGCAATGGTATTGGGACTTGCCGCCTGCGGCAAATCCGGCGGAAGCGGCACGGGGAGCGCTGCGGAGGAGAAGGGCGGCGCCGTGACGGAAGCGGAGAAGGAAACGGAAGCGGAAAAAGCAGCCGGCGAAACGGAAGCGGATTCTCAGGATACGATAAAGATTGGCGTCATCCTGTCATTTACCGGTTCCGCGGCCTATGAGAGTGAAATGCTGAAACAGGGCTACGATTTTGCGGCAGAATACTGGAACAGCAACGGCGGAGTGAAAGCTCTGGGCGGTAAAAAACTGGAAATGATTTATGCTGACCATGCCGATGATGTGGAGACCGGCGTGACGGAGTTGGAACGCCTTCTGGACGAGGGCTGCTCCATCATCTCCGGCGACTATTCCAGCGGCTCTGTTACCCTGGCCATGCAGCCAATCTGCGAGCGCAGGAAAGTACCGTTCGTAGTGAGCCAGCAGTCGGCGCTGGAAGTTTATACGGAGGGAAACGAGTGGGTGTTCAATCCGACGAACGACGCATCGACCAATGCACAGGGGCTGGTCGGCGTTATCAAAATGATTGCCGAGATGTACGGGGATGAAGTCCACGGCGTGGGATTTATCGCAGAGAATTCCGAGTGGGGACAGTCTCAGATGGCAAGTTTTGTCAAATACTTTGAGGAAGCCGGAATCCAGATTGCCTACAAGGAATTCTATGAGCTGGGTACAACGGATTTCACGACACAGGTAACAAAAATGAAGGCGGCCGACGTACAGTACCTGATTCCGGTTGTTTCAGGACTGGAAGAGGGCGTGTCACTGTACCGCACCGTAAAAGAATATGAGCTGGATGCAGGCTTCTTCTGCTGTGGCGGCGTCATCGTAACCGATGAATTCAAGGAGGCCGTGGGGGAGAGTGCAAACGGCATTTTCTCCACCGATACGTGGAATCCGGGATTCCTGGAGAAAAAGGGAGAAAAATCCCTGGCGGTCCATCAGTTATACGTGGATGAACACGGCTACAACATGAACGAGAATGCCGGTTGTGCCTGGAACTCCGTAGCAGTCATGATGGCAGCCCTGGAAGCGGCCGGAAGCACCGATGGTTCTGAGATTCAGAAAGCGCTTAAGGAGATGGATTTGAAACCGGATTCTCCTTATATGATTATGACACAGTTTGATGGAATGAAATTCGGATATCCGGACAACAACGGAAACTACGGACATAATATCTATGGCCTGTCTACGGTTTCCCAGTTAATAGACGGCACATGGCGGATGGTATGGCCGAATGAAATGCTTAAGAATAACCCGATTATCTGGCCGGTAGAGTAAAGAAAAGGAGAAATCCAGACGTGAAACTGTTATTTGCATCCGACTCTTTTAAGGGAACACTTTCCAGTGAAAAGACGATCTGCCTGCTGACGGAAGCGGCGAAAGAAGTGTTTGGAGAATGTGAATGCATGGGACTTCCCGTCGCAGACGGAGGCGAAGGGACAACGGATGCCCTGATCCATGTCATGAAGGGGGAAAAGATACATCTTACGGTGCACGGCCCTCTGATGGAGCCGGTACGGGCCTGCTACGGCAGGCTGGATGAAAAAAGGGCAGTCATTGAGATGGCTGCCGCGTCCGGCCTGCCCATGGTGCCGGAGGCGCTGAGGGATCCGAGAAATACGACGACTTACGGAACGGGGGAACTCCTGAAGGATGCGATAGAGCGCGGATTTACGGATATATCCATCGCCATAGGGGGTTCTGCTACCAATGACGGCGGGATGGGCTGTATGCGGGCTCTCGGCGCACGTTTTCTGGATCGGGACGGGAAGGAGCTGGAAGGACGGGGATCCGATTTAATCCGGGTCGCCCATATCGACTGCTCCGGAATGTCTCCGGGAATACGCGATACAAAGTTTACGGTCATGTGCGATGTAAATAACCTTCTCTGCGGAAAAGACGGAGCCACCTATACGTTTGGAAAACAGAAGGGGGGAACGCCCGGCATGCTGGATGAACTGGAACGTGGAATGATAAATTACCGCGACGTGATTATCCGGGAATTCCATGTCAACCCGGATGAGATTCCGGGAGCCGGGGCCGCGGGAGGACTGGGAACAGCGCTCATGGTATTTCTCGGGGGTACCTTGAAATCGGGAATTGAGACCGTGCTGGATCTGATAAAGTTTGACGACCGGCTGTCCGGAGTATCGCTGGTGGTAACAGGGGAGGGCAGGGCGGACTGGCAGTCCTGTTTTGGAAAAGTGATGCAGGGGATAGGAGGCAGATGCCGCAGACACGGCATACCGGCGGTTGCCCTGGTGGGCGGCATGGGCGACGGGGCAGAGCAGATCTATGGCTGTGGGATATCCTCAATGATGACGACCGTGAACGCTGTAATGGAACTGGAGGAGGCCTTAAGGAGGGCGGAAGAGCTGTATTATTCAGGCGCGGTCAGAATGTTTCGGATTTTAAAGGTAGGCATGGGACTGAACGGCTGAGAAGGGAGTAAATATGGACAAACAGATATCGCTGCCCTATGGAAATGGACAGATCACGGTAAAAATCCCGGCAGGGGAACTGAGGTCCGTGATAGAATCGGGCCTGTCCGATTTTCCGCCGGAGAAACCGGAGGCGGAGATTGTAAGGTCTGCCCTGCGCCACCCCCATGATTCCCCGGAACTGGAGGACTTGGCACGGGGAGCCGAAACGGTGGTAATCATTACATCGGATCACACACGCCCGATGCCCAGCAGAATTACAATGCCGCTTCTGCTTCAGGCAGTCCGCCGCGGCAGCCCGGACGCCCGGATTACAATCCTCATCGCGACCGGGTGCCACAGGGCTATGACCCGAGGGGAGATAAAGGAGCGTTTTGGAGAGAAAATCGCAGAGAGGGAAACCATCCTGGTACATGACTGTGACAAGGGTCCGTTCACCTATGTGGGCACCAGTCCTGGCGGAAACCGGATTGAACTGAACCGTCTTGCCTGTGACGCCGATCTGCTGATTGCGGAGGGATTTATCGAACCTCACTTCTTCGCCGGTTTTTCCGGCGGCCGTAAGAGCATTCTGCCGGGAATCGCATCGCGCAGCTCCATCATGTACAACCACTGCGCGTCCAATATTGAAAATCCTCATTCCGTTATGGGAAGTCTTGACTGTAATCCCATTCATCAGGACATGATGTTTGCGGCAGGGGCGTCCAACCTCCGCTTTATCCTGAATGTAGTAATTAATTCTAAAAAAGAGGTGATAGGCGCCGTGGCCGGTGACGTCACATCGGCACACGGGGCGGGCGTAGAGATATTGTCAAATCTGTGCTGCAGCCGGGCGGAACCATCCGATATCGTCATAACAACCAATGGAGGTTTCCCGCTCGACCAGAATATTTACCAGTGCGTAAAAGGAATGACGGCCGCCTCCTCCGTCTGCAGGGAGGGAGGCGTGATCATCATAGCGGCCCGCTGTAACGATGGCCATGGCGGCAGCGCCTTTTTCAACACCTTCGCAGAAGAGCCGGATACAGGAAAAATACTGAAGGAAATTCTTGCGAGAAGAGCGGACGAGACCATCCCGGACCAGTGGCAGTCCCAGATTTTCTGCCGGATCTTACTTAAAAACAGGGTGATTCTGGTAAGTGACGCCCCCAGGGAAATGGTGGAGGCCCTGCATCTGATATACGCTCCGTCCATGGAGGAGGCCCTGCGGACGGCAAAGGGGATTTTGGGTGTGGAACATCCTTCTGTGACGGTGATGCCGGATGGGGTGGCAGTGATTCCTCGGGTTTAATTGAGAGGTGAGGACGCCTCTGTAAGGCGGCGGACGGGGGAGTGGGAGGGGGTTTATGAGTCTTCAGTCCCGGTTGGTAGGTTGTGGTGAGGGGGAATCCAGGAGAAAAGATTCCTACGGGGACCCGCTCCCGCTTGTGGAGCGCACAGTGGATGCTAAGCTCGTGAGGGACCTCGCTAAGCATCGGCGGGCTCCAATGTCCCCTTCGGAATTTTTTCTCCTTCCTTCCCCGGGCAGGTTGTCGACGGGACTGAAGGCTCAGCGAAGTGTATTGACCCGTCCGCCGGCTTCAGGGGCTGATTGTCTCTTTCGTCAAGTGCGGGAGGAGGTATTGTCGCGTCCACTATGTAGTCGTGTAGTGGCAGCGACAATACCTTCCCCCTTTGAAGGAATAAGAACAATTCAGCGGCCGCAGGCCGGGGTACGGGATGGCGAAAACCTTCGCGTCTTCAGTCCCGGGCCATAACCTTCCCGTGGGGAATCCGGGAGAAAAAGATTCCGCAGGGAACCTGGGAGTTCATCGGCACTTACCGAGGTCTTTCACGAGGTTAGTACCGTTATGTACTCCAAAGAGCGCGAGCGTTTCCCGCAGGAACTTTATCTGCCCGGATTCCCCACCCGCGACAACCTTCATCCCGGGACTGGAGACTCATCCCCTCCCTCTCACCATCCCGCCCCCCAGCCGTCCCAGCGGCGTTCTCATTTCTCAATACAAATCCTTAAATATTACTTGACAAAAATTGTCAACATTGGTATAGTAGAGACAGATAAGAAAGGGAGGCGCAGAACTTGCTGATAACGAGAGAGACCGACTATGCACTGCGTATACTCCGCGCCCTTTTAAGCGGTGAAAGCCATACCGTGGGAGAACTTGCCGAGAGAGAGAGCCTGCCTCAGAAGTTTGCATACAAGATTCTCAAGAAACTCGAGAAAGCGGGATTTGTGCAGATTACGAGGGGAGCGAGCGGAGGCTGCCGGCTGGATTGTGACCTTAATACGATGACACTCTATGACCTGATTGACGCGGTGGAGACGAATGCCCGTCTGACTTCCTGTATGGAACCGGGATATGAGTGTGAGTGGCGCGATAAGTATGGGGCGCCGTGCAGGATTCATATGCAGCTTGCCAAGGTACAGCATGCCATAGACCAGGAATTCCGTTCGAGAAGTCTTTACTGGATTTTACAGGGGGATGAGGAAAGCGGAGAAGTGTAATAAAAGCACAATTGAAAGATTCATACATGACAAAACAGTACCGCCGCTGACGGAAAATCAGAAGGCGGAATTCTTTAAAGAGAAAAGTGGATAAAAATTGTCAAGTATAAAAACAAGTTTCCATCATACAATATTAGAGATCTTGATACAGTTTGGCCCTGAGGCCGGGCTGCTGCGGGATTTTCAACAGGCGGTCCCGTTGAGTGCCAATGAAAGGTTCGCGAAGCGTGCTTTTCGTTGTTTGAAAAAGCGGCGCAGAGTTGCCTGAAATGTTACTGTTCACAGGTAACATCCTGCAAGGCGTGTTACTGTACACGGATTGAACCGTAACTTTGAACCAGATATTACCTGCCCAAGATAAGGCGGTAACAGATAGATGATGCATGATTAAAACCAAAAAGGAGAAGGAGGAAATCATATGCTGTTTACAACGACACAGGAACATGAGGAGATTCGCAGGAAAATCCGGGAATTCGCGGAGGCTGAGATTAAGCCGCAGGCGTTTCTTCTCGATCAGAACAATGAATTTCCGGCGGAAGCCGTAGAGAAACTTGGGAAGATGGGCCTGATGGGTATTCCATATCCAAAAGAGTACGGCGGAGCCGGTAAAGATGTCTTAAGCTATGCGATTGCAGTAGAGGAGCTCGCAAGAGTGGACGGCGGTGCAGGCGTTATACTTTCCGCACACGTATCATTGGGATCCTGGCCGATTTTTGCATTCGGTACGGAAGAGCAGAAACAAAAATATCTGGTTCCCCTGGCTAAGGGAGAGAAGATTGGAGCTTTTGGCCTGACGGAGCCGAACGCCGGTTCAGATGCGGGCGGAACAGAGACGACGGCAGTTTTAAAAGGTGACTATTACCTGTTAAACGGCGGCAAGATCTTTATCACGAATGCGCCGAAGGCAGATACATATGTGGTGTTTGCAGTGACGACACCCGATATCGGAACAAGAGGCATTTCCGCTTTTATCGTAGAAAAGGGCTGGGAAGGGTTTGAGTTTGGAGATCATTATGACAAGATGGGTATCCGTTCCTCCTCAACGGCAGAACTGATTTTTAACGATGTAAAAGTTCCGAAGGAAAATCTTCTCGGCAAAGAGGGAGAGGGATTCAAGATCGCGATGGCGACACTGGACGGCGGACGTATCGGAATTGCAGCCCAGGCGCTCGGCATTGCCCAGGGAGCTTATGAGAATGCACTGGAATACTCAAAAGAGAGAATCCAGTTCGGCAAACCTATCTGCCAGCAGCAGATCGTATCCTTTAAACTGGCCGATATGGCTACAAAGCTGCGCTGCGCAAGATTTTTGATTTACAGCGCTGCGGAACTGAAAGAACAGCATGCGCCATACGGTATGGAATCGGCAATGGCAAAACAGTATGCCTCCGATATCGCCCTTGAGGTTACAAACGACGCACTCCAGATCTTCGGCGGCAGCGGTTATCTGAAGGGAATGGAAGTGGAACGCGCTTACCGCGATGCGAAAATCACTACAATTTATGAGGGAACCAACGAAATTCAGAGAGTGGTTATCGCCTCCCATATCATCGGCAAGATGCCGAAGGAATCCGGCGGCGGAGGGGCCAAGCTGGTAAAAAAGGCAGCTCCGATTACCGGACTCAGAAAGAAACAGATCCTGAAAGAGGGAAAGGCGCAGGAGAAGGTAGACACCCTTGTGGCAGCCCTGAAAAAAGACGGCTTTGATTTTACAGTAGGAATCCCGTTAGACACACCGATTCCTCTGGCAGAGAGAGTTGTATCCGCAGGAAAGGGAATCGGCGACAAGAAGAACATGAAGCTGATTGAAGCGCTGGCTGTCCAGGCAGGAGCCGCAATTGGTTCCTCACGTCCGGTGGCGGAGACGCTTAAATATGTGCCGCTCAACCGGTATGTTGGAATGTCGGGCCAGAAATTCACAGGAAATCTTTACATTGCCTGCGGTATCTCGGGTGCAACACAGCACTTAAAGGGAATTAAGGATGCATCCATTATTGTGGCAATCAATAAGAATGCAAACGCGCCAATCTTTAAAAACTGCGACTATGGAATTGTCGGGGATGTGATGGAAATTCTTCCGCTTCTGACGGCGGCGCTTGACAACGGAAAGGCTAAAGAACCGGCTCCGCCAATGATCAAGATGAAACGTCCTCAGATGCCGAAAGAAAAACCGATCGGCAAGACATATGTCTGCGGAGGCTGCGGTTATGAATATAATCCATCGGAAGGCGATCCTGACAATGATATTGCTCCGGGAACACTGTTTGAGAAACTTCCGGAAGACTGGGTCTGCCCGGAATGTGCAGAAGGAAAAGATATGTTTATCGAGGCGTAAAACTCGGGAATTTTGGTAAGAGATGCACGAAAACACCTCGCAAAGCAGTGCCCCGTCTTACCGGGCACATCACCTGTGAACAGTAACGAAAGGAGAGTCACTTTATGTATTGTGTAAGAAATGTAACGGAAGATTTATATTGGGTTGGAGCCAATGACCACCGTCTGGCCCTGTTTGAAAATATACATCCCATCCCAAGGGGAGTTTCCTATAATGCGTACCTGCTGCTCGATGAGAAGAGCGTTTTATTTGATACGGTTGACTGGTCGGCATGCCGCCAGCTTCTGGAAAATATGGATCACCTGCTGGGTGGAAAACCTCTTGATTACCTTGTAATCAACCATATGGAGCCCGACCACGGCGCATCCATCGAAGAGATTCTGTTGCGCAATCCGGACGTAAAGATTGTCAGCACGGAGAAGGCGTTCATGCTGATGCGTCAGTTCGGCTTTGATGTTGACAGCCATGAGCTGATTGAAGTCCATGAAGGTGATACAATGACCTTTGGTAAGCACACGGTAACCTTTGTCTTTGCCCCGATGGTACACTGGCCTGAGGCTATGGTAACCTTTGATATTACCAACGGCGTCCTGTTTGCAGCCGACGCATTCGGTTCCTTCGGCGCCCTGGATGGAAAGCTTTTCAACGACGAAGTGAATTTCGACAGAGACTGGATTGACGACGCACGCCGCTATTTCACCAATATTGTTGGAAAATACGGCCCTCACGTGCAGGCGCTTTTAAAGAAAGCCGGAACCATCGACATTAAGATGATTTGTCCGCTTCACGGCCCGGTATGGCGTTCTGATTTAGGATACTTTATCGACAAATACGATCACTGGAGCCGCTATGAACCGGAAGAAAAAGGCGTTCTGATTGCCTATGCCTCCATGTACGGCAATACGGAAGCGGCGGCACAGGCGCTGGCTACAAAACTCTGTGAAAAAGGAATGACCAATGTACATGTGTACGACGTATCCAACACACACGTTTCACAGCTCATCTCGGAAACATTCCGCCTGAGCCATGTGGTATTGGCATCCGTTACCTACAATCTGGGAATCTATCCGGTTATGCACAATTTCCTGATGGATATGAAGGCGCTGAACCTCCAGAACAGAACGATTGCCATCATTGAGAACGGCTCATGGGCCTGCAAATCCGGTGATTTGATGCAGAAGTTTGTAGATGAAGAACTTAAAAACATGACGGTTTTAAACGAAAGACTTTCTCTGGCCTCCGCTCTTCATGCCGATAAGGCGACGGAGCTGGATGCGCTGGCAGACGGTATTATTGAATCAATGAATAAAGCAGAATAATGAAATTTCAGTCCCTGGAGAGCGGGTGACGACCGGGAAAACGGTCGTACGCAAGGTCTCCGGGGGCTGATTTTTACGTCATGCCGGAAATACGGCGGCTGGAGGGGCATAGCGGTAGTAAATGGGATTTCCTTCACTGAGCCTGAGGATGGAGCTGTCCCGCCTTCGAGGGGAAAGATAGTGGAAAAAAAGAAAATTTTATTTTTTTTCAGACACCCTCTTTTATTTTTCCTCGTTTTGCATTAATATAGTAATTAGGGAAAATATAAAATTAAAGGAGAGAAGGATATGATATCAAATCAGATACTCCAGACAAATATTGAGGGTTTGAAGGGTATTACCAGAGTGGATTTAAGCATTTGCGATACTGAAGGCAAAGTGCTTGCGTCCACATTTACCGGTGCTGAGGAGTATGAAAGCGCGATTTTGACTTTCGTAGACTCTCCGGCGGACAGTCAGGTAATTCAGGGCTATCAATTTTTTAAGGTGTTTGATGAACACCAACTGGAATATATTCTGCTGGCCAGAGGCGGCAGTGACGACGTTTACATGGTGGGCAAGATGGCGGCGTTCCAGATACAGAACCTGCTGGTTGCTTACAAGGAAAGATTCGACAAGGATAACTTTATCAAGAACCTGCTTCTTGATAACCTGCTGTTAGTGGATATCTACAACAGGGCGAAGAAACTTCACATCGAGACCAATGTCAAGAGAATCGTTTTCATCATCGAGACACAGCACGAGAAGGATGTCAACGCCCTTGAGACGGTGAGAAGCCTCTTCTCCACAAAGACGAAGGATTTTATCACGGCGGTGGATGAGAAGGACATTATCCTGGTCAAGGAAGTGAAACCGGGCGAGACTTACGACGACCTGGAGAAGACAGCCAGTATGATCGTGGATATGCTGAATACGGAGGCCCTCACAAGAGTTAATGTGGCCTTTGGTACGATTATCAACGAGATCAAAGATGTTTCACGCTCCTACAAGGAGGCCAAGATGGCTCTGGACGTAGGAAAGATTTTCTACAGCACAAAGAATGTCGTGGCTTACAGCAAGCTGGGAATCGGCCGGTTAATCTATCAGCTTCCGCTTCCTCTGTGCCGCATGTTCATCAAGGAGATTTTCGACGGCAAGTCACCCGATGACTTTGACGAAGAGACCCTGACCACGATCAACAAATTCTTTGAAAACAGCTTAAACGTATCGGAGACGTCCAGACAGCTCTATATCCACAGGAACACACTGGTATACCGTCTCGATAAACTTCAGAAGAGTACGGGACTGGATCTGAGAGTATTCGAAGATGCCATTACCTTTAAGATTGCACTCATGGTAGTCAAGTACATGAAATACATGGAGAATCTTGATTATTAAAGAAAATTAGTAACAGTTCAGGACGGCGGGAAAAATAGTGCAAAGGCAGGCGTTAAGCTTGCTTATAAGACTGTTTTTGCACTATTTTTCACATCGGATGAATAATCGATGCTTCTTGACCGGCTTTTTCGGTCAGGAAGATGAGCCGTCCTGAACAATTACAAAAATTTAAAAGAGGGAAAAAGGGGAATGCTGTGGTATGGGTTACGTGCCTGTGCCGCAGCAATTCTGTAATTGAGGGATACGAGAAAGATGATAGAGATAACAAATCTCAACAAAACATACAAAGCGGGGAACAGGGCTTTAAAAAACATCAATATCACGATCCAGGACGGCGAATTTGTTTTCATTATGGGACGGAGCGGTTCCGGCAAATCCACCCTGATGAAGCTGCTCTTAAAAGAGGTGGAGCCGACTTCGGGGAAAATTGTGGTGAACGACATGGATCTGGGGAAGATGCCCAGAAGATATGTTCCCAAATACAGAAGGCGTCTGGGAGTGGTTTTCCAGGATTTCCGCCTGCTGAAAGATAAGACCGTGTATGAGAATGTGGCGTTTGCCCAGCGGGTGATTGGAGTGCCGACGAGGACCATCAAAGAGTCGGTCCCCGAGATGCTGAGACTGGTAGGCCTTTCATCAAAATACAAATCATTTCCCAACCAGCTTTCAGGCGGTGAACAGCAGAGGGTGGCGATAGCCAGGGCATTAATTAATTCCCCCGAGGTTCTGCTGGCTGACGAGCCGACCGGTAATCTGGATGCCCAGAACTCCATGGAAATTATGAAGCTTCTGGAAGAGATCAACTGCAGGGGGACGACGGTGGTTGTTGTCACCCACAGCCAGGAGATTGTGAACAGAATGGGGAAACGTGTAATCACGCTGGACCGAGGAGTCGTGGCGGAAGATGAAATAAAAGGCGGTATAGGATATGAGGCTTAGTACATTTGCATATTGCCTGAAAGAAGGTATGAGGAATATATGCAGGAATATATGGTTTTCGCTGGCTTCTACGGCGATTATTTCTGCGTGTATTTTTTTATTCTGCATGTTTTTTGCCCTGGTGGCGAATGTGCAGTACATGGTGAAAAATGCGGAAACCACGGTGGGAATCTCGGTGTTTTTCGATGAGAATATGACGGAGGCCGACATTCTTGCGATAGGAAAAGAGATCGGCGCAAGGAGCGAGGTAAAGGAGACAATATACATCTCCGCAGAGGAGGCCTGGGAGACATTCCAGAAGGAATACTTTAAGGATGTGGAAGAACTGGCGGAAGGTTTTGCGGACGACAATCCCCTGGCCGGTTCGGCTTCTTACGAGATTTACCTGAAAGATATCGCGGATCAGGATAAGATGGTTTCGTATCTGGATACCATACCGGGGATTAGGAAGGTTAATTATTCCAACGATACGGCTTCGGGTCTTTCCAATTTCAACAAGATGCTGGGCCTTATCTCGGGCGTAATCATCGCGATCCTTCTGGCGGTGGCGGTTTTCCTGATCAGCAACACGATCTCCACGGCTGCGGCCTTCAGAAAAGACGAGAATAAAATCATGCGTCTGATCGGAGCCACCAACTTTATGATACGCGCCCCCTTTGTCGTGGAAGGTATCATCATCGGCTTTGCCGGTGCGGCGATTCCGCTGTTCAGCGTCTATTTCCTGTACAGGAATGCAGTGGAATATATGATTGAGAAGTTTAACATCATTTCCAACATCATTGAGTTTATCCCGATCGAAACGATTTTCCCGTATATGATCGCAGTGGCAGTGGCGCTCGGCGTGGGAATCGGATTCGTCGGAAGTTTCTTCACCATACGGAAACACCTGAAGGTATAAGAAGAAAGATGGATAAGGAGTAACAGTCCGGCTGCCCCGCTGTTTGCACGGAGACCGGACTGTATGCATAAGGAGCAAAAGATGAGGTATAATGCAGCAGTAAAGAGAACGGTTATTGCCGTTCTTCTGGCATCCCTGGCTGTAGCTCCCGTCTATGGAGCATCCAAGAAAGACGTGGACAGCGCCAAGGGAAAGATAACCTCCATCGAGGAGGAGAAAAAGAAGACGGAACAGGCCATAAAGGAACTGGAATCTCTCAAGGCAAATACAGAAAGCTATGTGAGAAAGCTGGACTCCCAGCTAGAAACTCTGAATGCGGAGATAAGCAGGCTGGAAACAAACATCAGCGATAAAGGAAAAACCATTGAAGAGACCACGGTAAAGCTTGAAGAGGCCGGAGAAGTGGAGAAGAAGCAGTACGAGGCCATGAAAAAAAGGATCAAGTACATGTATGAGAAGGGTGACAGCAGTTACCTGGATCTTCTTCTGCAGTCCAAGTCCATGTCGGAGCTTTTAAACAGGGCCGAGTACATCTCAAAGATTTCAGAGTATGACCGGAAGATGCTTGATCAGTACATCGGAATTAAGGACGGCATCGCGGAGGATAAGGCGCAGCTTGAAAGAGAAAAGCAGGAACTGGTCGCGCTTCAGGAGCAGACGACAAGCAAGAAAAATTCCGTGGAAACGCTTGTAAATGAGAAATCGGCCGAACTTAAGAAGGTGGATTCACAGATTGGCACCAAGACGGCCCAGGTGGAAGCTTATGAAAAAGACATAAAGGCTCAGGAAGACAAGATCAAGCAGATAGAGGCGGAGATTAAGAGACAGGAAGAGGAAGCCAGGAAAAAAGCCGAGGCGGCGGGACAGAAGTATAATACAGTAAGTATTGGGAATATTAAGTTTATATGGCCATGTCCTTCCAGCAGCAGGATTACATCGGGCTTCGGAGGAAGGGAATCACCGACGGCGGGAGCCTCTTCCAACCATCAGGGAATCGACATCGGCGCACCGACGGGAAACAATATTATCGCGGCGGCCGACGGAACCGTGACAATTTCTACATACAGCTATTCTGCCGGGAACTATATTATGCTGAATCATGGCGGCGGGGTGTCTACCGTTTACATGCATTGTTCCCAGCTGCTGGTATCGGCCGGTGACACGGTAAAGCAGGGCCAGGTCATTGCCAAGGTTGGCTCCACCGGCTATTCTACCGGATCGCACCTGCATTTCGGCGTCCGGCTGAATGGAAGCTATGTAAATCCGACAAAGTATGTAAGCCCATAAATTAGGAGGCATTAGAGATGGATAATAGAAGTAAATTCTGGAGAGGCGTCATGGTCGGCGTCCTTGTGACGGCATTTGCCTGCCTTGTGACGGTGGGAACATCGGCCGGTATTTATATGTTCGGCCGGCGTGTAATCGACAATCAGGTGCAGGTCCAGGCGGAGCAGGGCAATTCCGGCGCCGAGGCCAATGCGGCCGGCCAGGCAGGCAGCGAAAAGATTGATATGGAACGCGTCAACCGTAAGATTGGCGAGCTTCAGTCGCTCATTGACAAGAAATATCTATTTGAAGACAAGATAGAGGTGGGGAAAGAGGAATCCGGTATCTACAGTGGTTTTCTTTACGGACTGAACGATCCCTACGCGGTTTACTACACACCCGAGGAGCTGGCCAGCTTTATGGATGAGACGAACGGTTCCTACTGCGGGATCGGAGCAATGGTTTCCCAAAACCAGAAGACGGGAATCTCGACGATCATCCGCGTGTTTGAAGACAGCCCTGCCGAGAAGGCGGGTATCCGTCCTGGCGATGTGATATTTGCCGTGGGTGATACGGAAGTGACGGGCATGGATCTCACCATTATGGTCAACAACTACATCAAGGGTGAGGAAGGCACGGATGTAAGGCTCACTGTTTACCGGGAAGAGGAAAATGAATACGTGGATCTCACCGTAACGAGAAAGCCGGTGGACGTTCAGACGGTCAGCGGCAAGATGTTATCCGACGAAATCGGCTATATCTCCGTGATCGAGTTTGACAAGGTTACGGACGCCCAGTTTAAGGGCAAGATCGAGGAACTGACCTCCCAGGGAATGAAGAAGATGATTGTGGATCTGAGAAATAACCCCGGCGGTGAATTAAATACCGTGGTTTCCATGGCCGACTATATCCTGGAAGACAAGGGACGCATTCTGACTGTAGCTGACAAAAACGGCGCGGAGGAAGTCTATAATGCCCAGGACGGACACAGTCTGGATATTCCGATCGCAGTCCTTGTAAACGGCAATTCCGCCAGCGCCTCCGAGGTGTTTACCGGCGCGCTTAAGGATTATGAGGCGGCTACCATCGTCGGAACCCAGACCTTCGGCAAGGGAATCGTACAGACCCTGTTCCCCCTCTCCGACGGAAGTGCGGTAAAGCTGACGACCAACCACTACTATACGCCGAGCGGACTCGATATCCACGGCAAGGGAATTACGCCCGATGTGGAAGTGGAGCTGGACGAAGAAGCGGCAAAAATGCCGGTTCTCCCCGAAGAGATGGATAACCAGCTTCAGGAAGCAATCAGCATATTAGAAGGAAAATAGACAGAACCGGGTTACTGTTCACCGGCAGTATTCCGCGAGGTGTTTTTTGTGAGTGGAGCAGAGCGAAAGTCACAGACAGCGGGCCCCCTTGGGTCAAACCCGAGGGTTACGGCGCGAAACGGCGCTTTTTACCGTTTCTGTGCATCGCGAAGCGTATAAACGTGTTTATCCCAGGTGAGCAGGTTCTCCTGCTTCATCCGCCCCAGCTCCCGGACCAGGGCGCTGCGGTTGACACCCAGGTATTCTGCCAGCTCGGTATGGGTGAGCGGCACGAATACCTGGTTTTTTTTGAGCCTTTTTTCCTGTATTCTGTCACCGCGCAGGCCGATGATATCGGGATACTCCTCTACGATATGGAGAAAACGCAGAATCCGGCCGCGGAGGGAGCGGGTGGAGAGGATCTCTACCTTTGCGAGGAAGGTTCTGGTCTTGAGCGCCAGGAGATACATCAGGTTTTCTGAAAAGACCAGATGGCAGCGGCAGTTCCTGCGGCAGAAGGTTCTTGGATCCCGGTACTGGAACAGAAGGACGTGGCAGTCCGTCATAGCCCTGTAATTGACGGTGCTGCTCTGTACACGGCTCCCGATGAAGGCATCCCCGAACAGTTCGTTTTTCCGTATCTCAGTGAGAAAAAAGCTGTTGCCCTGCAAATCACTTTTTTCCATCAGCACAGTGCCGGAGAGGATCAGCCCCACGCAGGTGACGGGATCGCCCTCCAGCACCAGGTATTCATCTTTATAAAAATTAGCAAAACGGAATGAAAAACAGTTGGAAAGCTGGTCTAAACCGCCTATGTCTATCCCTTTGAAAAGCGGATGGTTCTGTAACAGGTAAAGTTCGTCTGCCGATGTAGCCATCATAATTCCCTCCTTTTCCCTTTATTTTATCTCTTATATGTTGCTGCGGCAACAGTAAACTGTAAGAAAAGTGATAAAATTTATAATCGTTGGGCAATAGAACAGCAGGAGGGGACAAGATGAGTTCAGTGGAAGTATTCAGAGATCTGGCCGTAATACTGGTTGCGGCAAAATTCTGTGGGATTGCGGCGAGGAAGCTGCATGCGCCGCAGGTAGCAGGGGTTATTGTGGCAGGGCTTCTTATCGGGCCGGGAGTGCTGGGAATCGTTAAACAGAGCGAATTTCTCGGGATGATGGCGGAGATAGGCGTAGTGCTGCTTATGTTTTCGGCGGGACTTGAGACAAACCTGCGCGACCTGGTTAAAACCGGGCCGGTGGCTTTTTTGATCGCGTGTGCGGGCGTTGCGGTGCCTCTGGTTGGAGGGACGCTGCTCTATATGATTTTTTACGGAGTTTCCCCATTGGGCTCGGAGGAATTTTACAGGGCGGTATTCATCGGGGTGATCATGACGGCTACATCGGTAAGTATCACGGTGGAATCCCTCAGGGAGCTTGGGAAGCTGAAAGGGAAAACGGGAACGGCCATCATGGGTGCGGCCATTATCGATGATGTGATTGGAATTATTGTACTCACCTTTGTCATCGGATTCCGGGATCCGCAGAGCAGTCCGGTGGCTGTTATTATCAATACGGTGCTGTTCTTCCTGTTTGCGGGAGTCAGCGGTTTCGTGTTCTATAAGGTGTTTAAATGGCTGGATGCAAGATATCCGCATACAAGACGTATCCCGATTCTGGGACTGGCATTCTGTCTTTTCCTGTCCTATGTGGCGGAGACATATTTCGGCATTGCCGATATCACAGGGGCCTATGCGGCGGGAATCGTGCTCTGTTCCCTGAATGATTCGGACTATATTGCAAGCAAGATGGATATCAACTCTTATATGCTGTTCGGTCCGGTATTTTTTGCCAGCATCGGGCTTAAGACAAACGTGGGGAATATAACGCCTGAGATTATGATTTTTTCGGCTGCCTTTGTTGCCGTTGCCCTTGTTACAAAAATTATGGGCTGCGGGATGATGGCAAGGATATGCGGGTTTTCAGGAGACGATTCTCTGAAGATAGGAGTCGGCATGATGACGAGAGGGGAAGTGGCGCTTATCGTGGCACAGAAGGGTCTGGCGGTGGGACTGCTGAATTCGGTTTACTTTACATCGGTAATTTTCCTGATTATCATTTCTTCGATTGTCACGCCCATTATATTGAAAGTGCTTTATACAAATAAGAGTGCAGCCCGGGGAATTCTCCGTCTGCGGCGGGCCGCTTAAGCGGTATCAATTTGTACGGGCCGGAATATCTTTTCCGGCCCGCGTCAATGTATCAATTATTTGGTTTCCATTTTTTGGAGGATACTCCTGGCGACGCTGATTCCGTTGGCAGACGCCTGCTGGAGGCCGCGGGTGACGGAAGCTCCGTCGCCGATGGCGCGCAGGCCGCGTATGCTGGTTTCAAAATCGGTGTTGACAACTACCTTGTTGGAATAGAATTTGACTTCCACGCCGTAGAGGAGCGTTTCATCGCTGGCGATGCCGGGCGTGACCTTGTCGAGAGCCAGGATCATTTCTTTTATATCAACCATAATGCGGTGCGGAAGAACTAAGGAAAGATCTCCCGGAACCGCATCTTTTAATGTCGGTATCAGGTTATTGCGGCAGAGGCGCTCTTCCGTGGTTCTCCGTCCTCTCTGGAAATCACCGAAAGTCTGCACCAGGATTTTGCCGTCGCAGAGCATGTTGCTGAGCTGGGCGATGTGTTTGCCGTACTCGATGGGAGTTTTGAACGGCTTGGTAAAATTCTTGGATACCAGCAGTGCAAAATTCGTGTTATTCGTCTTATATTCCCTGGATTTATAAGCATGGCCGTTTACGACCGCAAGACCGTTCTCATAATACTCGGTCGCCACCTCGCCCGACGGGTTGGTACAGAAGGTGCGCACCTTGTCATCAAAGGTTGGCGTATAGTAAACGAGCTTAGCCTCGTAGAGGTTCTTGTTCAGGAATTCCATAACCTCGTCGCGGACTTCCACCCTGACGCCGATATCGACGGTTCCGACCTCCGTATCAATGCCATGGCGGCCGCAGATGTGGCTGAACCAGTCCGAACCCTCACGGCCGATGGCGGAGATGATCTCATCGGCGTAATACGTCTCATTGCCGTCCGTGACAACGGCTTTGGCAACGCCGTCCTCGATGATGATATCATTGACCATGGTGTTGAAAAGCATATGTACGCCCTGTTTCATCAGGTGTTCCTGGAGACGGGTATATATTTTGTAGCCTTCCTCCGTACCCAGATGGCGGATTGGGCATTCGATCAGTTTTAAGTTGGCGGTGATGGCCTTACGCCTTATTTCCTGAATCTCTTTCTGTTTGTCGACGCCGTATACGTTCTCATCGGCACCGAATTTCAGGTAAATATCGTCGGATTCCCGTATAAGCTCCAGAGCCTTGTCATATCCCAGAATCTCCGGAAGATTGCCGCCCACGTCGGGTGACAGGGAAAGCTTGCCGTCGGAGAATGCTCCGGCGCCTGCAAAGCCGGTGGTGATGGAGCAGGGCTTGCAGCCCACGCATACCTTTGTTTTACGTTTTGGACAGACTCTCTTTTCGATTGGTCTTCCCTTTTCAATCATCAGTATCTTCATATCAGGTTTTGCCTTGATTAATTCGTATGCACAGAAGATGCCCGACGGGCCGGCACCGATGATAATTACGTCTGCCTGATTCATTGTGTCCATAATGTTGCCCCCTTTTCGTTGTTTAAGCTAAGAACAGAAGTGTTACTGTCCGCAGAACCACTGGCTTTTGCAGGGCTGTGAATCGTAACACGGAATCCTGCATTACGGGATTCCCAGCCCACGGCAGGCTGTTTTTCACCATAATTTCCATAACATAAAAAAAACCAACCGCGGAAGTAAGATACGACAGTAAAGCTGTCGCCTATAGTCAACTATTCCGGTAGCTGGTAGAAACGTTCAACCAATCATGAACTTATATAAGCACAACACTAGAATTCTACCATAATCAGGGGGAGAGGGCAAGTGGTTTTAGAGGGATAATACCTGCTATTTCCTCTTTTTTTGTATTAAAAATGATGTCACAATATCGAAACCTATGATACATGAGAAAATAAGATAAAAGACAGTGCCGGGCAGTCCTGTTTTATGCTCTTTCTTTAATTGGAGAATCAATGGTACGGCATAAAAAGGCCGAGTAAATTGCGTGCAGCCGGATAGGTAATGATAGACAGACCGCGGATCATGATCTTTGATTTCTTCATACTTACGCCTCCAGTTTCATTTTATTTATTTTATCATATTCCCAATCAACTTGATATTACTTCTTATTTCAACCAGATCTTATTTTCTTGCCAATTTCCGGGATGAGAGCTAATATTATCTTAACCAGGAGGCGACTTATGCCGATTGGACCAAACATCAATTTCTTCGAAGGAGGCAGACGGTTATTCAAAAGAGAATCAGCTTTCAATCCGTTATTGTGGCAATGATAAGCGGCATCATCCTGGGATTGGCCGCAAAACTGGTAGATGTGCCGGAGGTTACATGGAAACTCCCCGTACTGGATGATATAGGCGGCAGGTTCGGCATATGGATTTTTGCAGCGACATTACTGGCAGTCCGTTCCGATACGCCGGCGTACGCGGCGGTCAGGGTATTCGGCTTTTTTGCATCAATGCTTTTGACATATTATTTATACACGGTTTTATTTCTCGGTTTCTATCCAAAATCGCAGATGATATTATGGGGCTCCATATCACTTATTTCTCCCTTTTGTGCATTTATCATATGGTTTTCAAACGAAAGAAATCGGGCCGCGGCCATCCTTGGAGCCCTGCCAATCGCAGTGATATTTGCAGAGTGGTATGTAACAGGCAGTGAAAACAATTTACTTTTCATCGCATATCTGAGTATGATAATCTGCCTGTTGCTTTTTGTTCCCGGAACGGCAAAAAAGCGCCTGTCCGTTTTGTTATATGCAGCCGTAATGGCACTTTTGCTGATAAAAACAGGACTGATGGATTTTATATGCAGGGAATTATTAAACATATAACACCCTGTTGCGGATGCGGAACAATTTACATCCCAGAGTAATAAAAATAAGGACGGCAAAAACAATGGATGAAAAGTTTCAAAAAATACTGGACGATATAAAACGTTCAACAAAAGAAATAGAAGTTCTCCCAAGCGATCCACGCATAAGAGAGCAGTATAAAAGAACATACCAAATCAATCCCCAAAGCCTGATAGGCACAATTCTTGAAAACACGGGGGGAATCATAATCGAGAACTGGCTGCGCTTATACGGCACGGGCCCGGTCGACTTTGTGACACGGAACCGCCTGTTTCCATTTAAAGAAACAGTGATAGCGGAAGATGTGCTGGGCGGTCTGTTCATCTATCTGGAACATGGCGGCATCGGCTATTTCGCGCCGGATACCCTGGAATTAGAAGACATGGAAATCGGGATGGGGCAGTTTTTATACTGGTGTCTCCATGGGGACACGGATACCTTTTATATCGATTACCGTTGGAAAAACTGGAAAAAAGAGCTCGCAGGCCTTAACTATGATAAGGGAGTCGCCTTTTATCCGTTCCTGTGGGCAGATGCAGAGAGCCTTGAAAGCCGGAAACGGGAAATTCTTCCCATAGAAGAAATAATCTGCCTTGAATTCGATTTTTTACAACAGCTCAGCGTCAAAACCGAAACAGACAGAGTAACAACCGTACAAAAAAAGTGAAACGGAGCAGGAATCTTATGGAAAAATACAGCATAACAGCAGTCGAATTAAAGACCATGAAAGAAACACAACTGCAAATAGAGGCCGACGAAGCCGAAACAAGTGAGGAAATCGTCTTAACAACCCAATTAAACGGCCAAACCATATCAAAATCAGACTATGCATATTTCCCGGCCTACCAAAAACTCCGTGACGCCCTGTTTCAGGCAGGATATGGCCTAAAATGTGCCGGCTCCCAAATTAACGCCGTCCAGTCAGGCATGATGGGGGCGTGCGAAAAAATATACCTCGTAAAACCGGGAGAGCAAGCCCTCAAAAAAGACATCATAAGCCTCTGGACCTACTCAGACCAATCCACCTTCCCCACCACAGAAGACCAAACCCAATTTTTTACAAAATGGTGCGCCTCCCTCTCCCAACCCCCATCCCTCCAATAACGCCTTTTCCTTCCCTTCCTCCTCCCCCGAAAAAGGAGTTCAACCAGCCGGCGTCCGGATGGCGTACGGGCCGATCCGTCCCCTGTCTTCAGTCCGATGCGATTTACTACCCGGGGAAGGAGGAGGAAAACTTTCCGCAGGGGACCTTGGAGTCCGCCGGTGCTTAGCGAGTGAAACGAGCTTAGCATCCGCTGCGCACTCCATAAGCGCAAGCGAGTCCCCGAAGGAATTTTTTCCTCCGGATTCCCCCCTTGCGCTCCACTCGGCAGGACTGAAGACATTCCACCGAACCTCGCCACCCCGTACGCCATCCACCACCCGCGACTCATTTTTCCACCACCTCCCTTTACATCCCCCCAAAAACCTGCTAAAATGGCTAAACACAGCGTTAGATTCCCAGTGGAGGAAATCTAACGCTTTAAGGCGTGTCTGTCCGCAAATTCCGGGGACATATCAGCCGGACGAAAGACGATATCAAAAGCAGAATCGCATAAATTTGATCGTATAAAGGAGAATTTATCATATGTATATTATAGCAGGACTGGGAAATCCGGGAAAAGAGTATGACGGCAGCAGGCACAATGTGGGATTTATGACTCTGGATACACTGGCCGACCGGTATCAGATCGATATCAGGGAAAAAGCACATAAGGCCCTGATAGGAAAAGGAATGATTGAGGGAAATAAGGTGATACTGGTAAAGCCGCAGACTTATATGAACCTGAGCGGAGAGAGTATCCGCTCCGTGATGGATTATTATAAGACAGAGCCGTGGGAATTTATTGTGATTTACGACGACATCAGCCTGGAACCGGGACAAATAAGAATCAGAAAAAAAGGCAGCGCAGGCGGGCATAATGGTATTAAGAATATTATTGCCCATCTGGGAACGCAGGAGTTTCCGCGGATCCGCATCGGGGTCGGGGAAAAGCCGCCCAGGATGGATCTGGCTGACTATGTGCTGAGCCGTTTCCCGAAGGAAGAAAAAGAGGAAATGGAGCAGGCGTTCCGTGACGGGGCGGCGGCGGCTGTTTCCATGATGAACGAGGGGATTGACACGGCGATGAACCGATTTAACGGATCGGCCAGGGCCACGAAGAAAGAGACTAAGCAGCCCGAAGAGCAGACAAAGGCGTGAAATCAATGATGCAAACAAACGGCAAAAAGGCCGTTTCTGTATAGATAGAAAGAGCGGGGAATCACATGGAAAGCATTTTTGCAAATCCACTGGAAGAATTAATTGAATTTGGGGACATGAACCGGGATCTGGAGAGGGGACAGGGGCCGCTTTTGGTGAGCGGCTGTATGGACTCACAGAAGGCGCATCTGATATCGGAGCTGACGAAGCAGATTCCATGGAAACTGATTGTCACATACGATGATCAGAGGGCCAAGGAGCTTTACGAAGATTACAGATGTTTTTCTTCCGATGTGTTTTTATATCCGGCCAGGGATCTTCTGTTTTACAGTTCCGATATTCACGGAAACCTGCTGACCAGGCAGAGAATGCAGGTGATGAAACACCTGGCGGAGGAGGAGAAGGGTGTCATCATCACGACCGTGGACGGCCTGATGGATCACCTGCTTCCCCTGGAAAACCTGAAAAAACAGTGTATCACGATCGCCAGCGGGGAGGCTCTTGATGTGGATGCCCTGAAGCTGTCCCTTGCCGGAATGGGATATGAGAGGGTGGCCCAGGTAGACGGAATGGGGCAGTTTTCCGTAAGGGGAGGAATCATCGATATTTTCCCTCTGACGGAGGAACTTCCTTTCAGAATCGAACTCTGGGGGGATGAGGTGGACTCCATCCGAACCTTTGACCCGGAGAGCCAGAGGTCGGTGGAACAGCTTGAGGAGGCCGTGCTTTATCCGGCCACGGAACTGGTTCTCACCAAAAAAGAGGCGGAAGCCGGAATCTCCAGGATAGAGAAGGAGAAGACAAAGTACGTTAAGACTCTGCGGGAGCAAATGAAAACCGAGGAGGCGCACCGGATCGAATCGGTGATCGGGGAGCTTTCGGAGGGACTGCGGGAGGGATGGAGAGTCCACGGCCTCGGCAGTTTTATCCGTTATTTCTGTTCGGAAACCGTGTCCTTCCTGAAATATTTTCCGGCCGACGGACTGACCGTGTTCATAGATGAACCGCTTCGGCTGAAAGAAAAAGCCGAGGTCGTGGAGGAGGAATTCAGGGAGAGCATGACCCACAGGCTGGAGAACGGCTATCTTCTTCCGGGACAGGCGGACTTTATGTACTCCGCCAAGGCGGTCCTTGCGATGGCTATCGGCGGAAGAACGCTTCTGATGCTGGGGCTTGAACAGAAACTTCCCGGCATTACCGTGAAAAAGAAATACGGTATGACCGTCAAAAGCGTAAACTCCTATCAGAACGGCTTCGATCTCCTGATCAAAGACCTGACGAAATGGAAGAAAGAGAAATACAGGGTAATCCTGCTCTCGGGTTCCAGAACAAGGGCCAGCCGTCTGGCCGGCGATCTGAGAGAGTATGATCTGCGGGCCTTTTGTCCCGACGAGGGCCAGACCCAGGTGCAGCCGGGCGAGATTATGGTGACATACGGAAACCTGCACAGGGGATTTGAATATCCGCTGATCAAGTTTGTCGTAATCACGGAAGGCGACATGTTCGGCGGGGTGCGCCAGAAAAAGAAGAGAAAAAAGACAGCCTACCAGGGTAAAAAGATCCAGAGCTTCTCCGAATTGGCCGTGGGCGACTACGTGGTCCATGAGAGCCACGGGCTCGGAATCTACCGCGGCATTGAAAAGATAGAGCAGGACAAGATTGTAAAGGATTATATCAAAATCGAATACCGTGACGGCGGCAACCTCTATCTCCCTGCCACCAGGCTGGAGGGAATCCAGAAATATGCGGGCGCCGACGCCAAACAGCCGAAGCTCAACAAACTGGGCGGCACGGAGTGGAATAAGACCAAGACCAAGGTCAGGGGAGCCGTAAAAGAGATTGCAAAGGAGCTGGTGGAGCTTTACGCAGCCAGGCAGCAGAGCGAGGGCTACCAGTATGGACCCGACACGGTCTGGCAGAGGGAATTTGAGGAGATGTTCCCCTTTGAGGAGACGGAGGATCAGCTGGATGCAATCGAATCCACGAAAAAAGACATGGAGAGCAGAAAGATCATGGACCGCCTGATCTGCGGCGACGTGGGATACGGAAAGACCGAGATAGCGCTCAGAGCCGCTTTTAAGGCAATCCAGGAGGGGAAGCAGGTCGTTTACCTGGTTCCCACGACCATCCTTGCCCAGCAGCATTATAATACCTTTGTGCAGCGCATGAAGGACTTTCCGGTCAGAGTCGACATGATGTCGCGCTTCAGGACGGCCACAGAACAGAAGAGGACGCTGGAAGACCTGAAAAAGGGCTTTGTCGACGTGCTGATTGGAACGCACCGCGTGCTGTCAAAGGACGTGGTTTTCAAGAGCCTCGGACTGCTTATTATCGATGAAGAGCAGCGTTTCGGCGTGGCACATAAAGAGAAAATCAAGCAGCTCAAAGAAAATGTGGATGTGCTGACCCTGACCGCGACACCGATTCCGAGAACGCTCCACATGAGCCTGATCGGAATCCGTGACATGAGCGTGCTGGAAGAGCCACCGGTTGACCGTCTCCCCATCCAGACCTATGTGATGGAGTACAACGACGAGATGGTCCGTGAGGCCATCCACCGCGAATTGTCCAGGGGCGGCCAGGTGTATTATGTATACAACAGGGTCAACAACATCGATGAGATTACAAATCATGTGGCATCCCTGGTGCCGGAAGCCAATGTGACTTTTGCCCACGGCCAGATGCATGAGCACGAGCTGGAACGGATCATGCTGGACTTTGTCAACGGCGACATCGATGTGCTGGTGTCCACGACCATTATTGAGACAGGACTGGATATCCCCAACGCCAACACGATTATCATCCATGACGCCGACCGGCTCGGACTTTCCCAGCTCTATCAGATCAGGGGCCGCGTCGGGCGTTCCAACCGGACGTCTTACGCATTTTTGATGTACCGGCGCGACAAACTCCTGCGCGAGGAGGCCGAAAAGCGGCTTCAGGCCATCCGTGAGTTTACCGAGCTGGGCAGCGGAATCAAGATTGCAATGCGCGACCTGGAACTGCGCGGGGCGGGAAATATACTGGGCGCCGAGCAGCACGGCCACATGGAAGCGGTCGGATACGATCTGTACTGCAAGCTTTTGAATGAGGCGGTCCTGGCGCTTAAGGGGCAGAAAGAGGAAGAAAGCTTCGAGACCGTGGTGGACTGCGATATTGACGCCTACATTCCAGGCTCTTATATCAGGAACGAATACCAGAAGCTCGATATTTATAAACGGATTTCAGGAATTGAGAACCAGGATGAGTATATGGATATGCAGGACGAACTGATTGACCGTTTCGGCGATATACCGAAGCCGGTTGAAAACCTCCTTCTGATTGCGGCGTTAAAGGCAATGGCCCATCAGGCGGGAGTGACGGAGGTCAACATCAACCGCCAGGAGATTACGCTCAAAATGTACAAAAATGCCCGAATCGACACTTCCGGGATACCGGCGCTGATCGACAGGTATAAAGGCGCGCTGACGCTCCGGACAGGAGACAGTCCGTCCTTTTTCTACCAGGATCGCAAGGGTAAGAATAAGGACTGCGCTGCCATGGTGGAAAAGGCAGAGGAAATCCTCGGCGAGCTGGGGAAAATGAGGATTTAGTTGAGATGCGAGGACGCCTCTGTAAGACGGCGGACGGGGGAGTGGGAGGTTGGATATGAGTCTTCAGTCCCGGCGGGAAGTTGTGGTGAGGGGGAATCCAGGAGAAAAGATTCCTACGGGGACCCGCTTCCGCTTGTGGAGCGCACAGCGGATGCTAGGCTCGAAAGAACCTCGCCAAGCACCGGCGGGCTCCAATGTCCCCTTCGGAATTTTTTCTCCTTCCTTCCCCGGGCAGTTTGTCGACGGGACTGAAGACTCAGCGAAGGTGATTGCCCCGTCCGCCGGCTTCAGGGGCTGATTGTCTCTTTCGTCAAGTAAGGGGGGAGGTATTGTCGTGTCCACTATGTAGTCGTGAATCTTTTACTTTATGAAGGTATTTCGGGCTGGATTCAGAGAAAAATCCAAAGCGAAACTTAATGATGAATCAAAAAATTCAATAGTTATTTAAGGATAGGTCATGCGCTAAAGCTCTGATTCATCAATTGAATACCATACAGGGGGCATTCTCCTGGAATTCGAGGAAACGTAGTGGCAGCGACAATACCTCCCCCCTTTGAAGGAATAAGAACAATTCAGCGGCCGCAGGCCGGGGTTCGGGATGGCGAAAACCTTCGCGTCTTCAGTCCCGGTCCATAACCTTCCCGTGGGGAATCCGGGAGAAAAAGATTCCGCAGGGAACCTGGGAGTTCATCGGCACTTACCGAGGTTTTTCACGAGGTTAGTACCGTTATGTACTCCAAAGAGCGCAAGCGTTTCCCGGAGGAACTTTTTCTGCCCGGATTCCCCACCCGCGACAACCTGCAAACCGGGACTGAAGACTCACAACCTCCCCTCACCATCCCGCCCCCCGACCGTCCCGGCGGCGTTCTCCTTCCTCAATTAAATCCTTATTTTACAGCGCAGGATGCCGATATAAATCACGGTTCACGCCGTGTCCGGTAACACGCTGCGGGATGCCCGGAAACGGCAAAAAACGCCGTTTCGCGCTTGACAAAATGAGCATGGATGATATAATCAAAAAATAAGTGAAGGAAATTTTTACCTGACAACCGGCTCTGACAGCTTCCCGTCCGGGAAGGGCGCCGCCCTCCGTTATCGTCATTATTTGAGAGGCCGGGCAGCGGAGTCTGTTCATTTAATCAAGGCGGATACACGATAACTATCGTCCCTTGATACAGGAAACTGTGTCAGGGGATTTTTTGAATCATAAGAGGGGGTGCCATAAGATGGAGCATCATAAGATACATCAAAAGGAGGCCCGTCCTGTGATTCAGAAAACGTTCTGCAGGGATTGGACAAAAGAATCAAGCGATATGGAATAAAAAACAATAAAGTGAAAACGAATTGGGAGACGAAACGTGGTACAAAAAGCGCAGCCATATAAATATCAGGTGTACGATGAAATTAAACGGGGGATACTCAAGGGACAATATATGCCGGGCGACGTGCTGACGGAGAGAAAACTGTCAGATGAGATGGGAATCAGCAGGACACCGATACGTGAGGCAATGCAGATGCTGGCCCACGACGGATGGCTGGTGATGGAGACTTATAAGGGCGCAGTGGTCCGCGAGTTCGATCTTGAGTATGTACTGGAAGTGTTAAAAATCAGGAAATCTCTGGAGATGCTGGCCGTGGAGGACGCAGTACTGAATGTGACGGACCGGGATCTGGAGGAGCTGGAAGAGATAGCCCGATGCCAGAGAGATATGCTGAATCACTACGACGAATACGATTACATTGAGATGGACCGCAAATTCCATCAGAAGATTTATGAGCTGAGCCACAACAGGACGTTGCAGAGCCTGCTCAACAATTTTAATGATATCATTTCATTCTTTGGTATCCGTGCTCTGAAACAAAAGGAGCGGAAAATTACGACGATGGAAGAGCACCAGAAGATCCTGGATGCCGTTAAAAGCCGGGATGCCGGTGCGGCGGTCCATGCAATGGAAGAACATATGTCGAAAACATTTATCAACATCGAAGGCTATATGAAAGAACGCCGAAATCAGTAAAACCGGCCGGTGCCGCCAGTTGGTGCAGACCGGCCTTCTTGCCGTGGGAAAATTCATGTCTTGTTATGATCATTTATCGTTCATGTAAATTCTGCCTAAAAAATTACTTGGAAAAGAAAATAGCTTGACAATAATGCACAATTATGTTATCTTGTATCAAGTGGTATACCATATATCATATATAATATATCATATATCAAACAAAAGAGATAAAGAGGATAAAAGGGTAAGAGGTGGAGAAATGATGAAAGTCAGCATTGTTCAGATGGATGTGCGGCTTGCGGACCCGGAATACAATTTTTCCCATGCGGAAGAACTGATTCGGAAAGCAGCCGCAGAAAAACCGGATGTCATCTGTCTTCCGGAGACCTGGAATACGGGCTTTTTCCCAAAGGAAAATCTGGAGAGCCTGTCGGATCAGGACGGCAAAGAAGTAAAGAGAAGGATCGGTTCCCTGGCAAAGGAACTTGGAATTAATATTGTGGCCGGTTCCGTAGCCAATTTGAAACAGGACGGCGTATATAATACGGCATACATATTTGACCGTGAAGGAAACTGCATTGGGGAGTATGACAAGACCCATCTGTTTACCCCCATGGGAGAACAGGATTTCTTTAAGCTGGGCGATCATACCATTAATTTTGAGCTGGACGGCGTGGCCTGTGCAATGGTTATCTGTTACGACATCCGCTTCCCGGAACTTATCAGAACCCTCACTCTGCGGGGCGTGGATGTCCTGTTTGTAGCTGCCCAGTGGCCGAGCCTTCGAAAAGGCCACTGGCAGGTATTAAACCGGGTGAGAGCGATTGAAAACCAGTGTTTTGTAGTCTGCGTCAATGCCTGCGGCACCGCGGGAGAAACAAAATACGCAGGATATTCGGCGGCCATCGATCCGTGGGGCGAGACAATCGCCGGTGCAGACGGGGCCGAGGCAGTATTGACTGCAGAGCTGGATCTCGACATGATAAAGGGAATCCGGGAGAGCATTAACATATACAGGGACAGACGGCCCGAAATTTACGATGTGAAAGGAAAAGCAAAAAATGAGTAAGATGAAATTCCGCATTCTGACAAAGAACGGTGAAGCAGAAAAAGAGATAAAGTACGACAGGGTATTTGCCATAGGCTATGCGGGCCGCAATATGGAAAAGACGATGGAGCATATTAAGGAGCTGGAGGAACAGCTTGGAGTGCCTGCACCGAAGAAAATCCCGACGATTTTCCAGTGCGGCAACTATGTGCTGACCCAAGAACAGGACCTGCATTTTGTCGGTGAAAAAACATGCGGGGAAGTTGAATACGTGATGGTTGTGACGGACGGAAAGCTCTATATCGGACTTGGAAGCGACCATACGGATCGCGAACTGGAGAGCGTAAGCGTTCCGAAGGCAAAGCAGATTTGTGCAAAACCAATCGGAACAGAGTTATGGGATTATGATGAATTAAAAGAACACTGGGAAACCATTAAGCTATATTCCTATCAGACGGTAGACGGAAAAGAAATCCGGTATCAGCAGGGAACCCTGGCCGATATCATGGATCCGGCCATGATTCTCAAGGAACTGGAAGAGAGAGTGGGCGGTATAAGGGACGCGGTGATTTACTCCGGTACGGTTCCGCTGACCGAAGGATTCCGCTATGGAACGAATTTCAGATGTGAGATGGCAGACGAGGTGTTGGGAAGAAAGTTATCATTAAACTACAATGTGATTACAGTGAGCGAGGAGGAACGGTAAGATGAAAAAGTTATTTCGGGCAGTATTGGCATCAGCGGTGATTGCGGTGGCGCTTACAGGCTGCGGCGGCAGTAAAGAGGGTACGCCGGCCGGCACGGAAGCGAAGAAAGCGGCGGCTGCGGCAAGCGGCGATGCGGTTGAGATTAAGGTGGCGACCGTCGGAAATGAAAAACACCAGTCTACCATAGCGGCAACGTATTTTAAGGACAAGATTGAAGAACTGTCCGGCGGCCAGGTCAAGGTGACGATTTATCCGAACGCTTCTTTAGGCAGCGAGCGTGAGGCGGCCGAGGGCGTAAAGCTGGGGACACTGGAGATGACCATCGTTACCACGGACGGCACACTCCCGTCATGGGTATCGGATGTACAGCTTTTATCCATCCCATATTTATTTGAAAACAAAGAAGAAGCTTATTATATTCTGGACGAAGTGCTCCAGCCGGAATTTGAAAAACTGTTCGAGGCACAGGGATTTAAACATCTGGGCTTTGCAGAGCTGGGATTCCGCCATTTCACAAACAATGTGCGTGAAGTTGTAACGGCCTCCGATATGGAGGGGCTCTCCATCCGTGTCCAGGAGGCAACCGTATGGTTCAGCCTGATGGACTGCTTAAAGGCAAGGGGAACGGCGTTTCCGTTTAATGAGCTCTATACGGCGCTTCAGCAGGGAACCGTGGACGGCCAGGAAAACCCAATCGTTTCCATCGCTTCCTCCGGTTTCGACGAGGTTCAGAAATACATGGTTCTGGACGGCCACACCTACGGTGCGGAGAGCGTTATCATGAACCTGGGCTTCTATGACAAACAGACGGACGAGGTAAAGGGCTGGATCGACGAGGCGGTTAAATATGCCATTGACGAGCAGAGAACGGCCGTGGACTCCATGGAAGCAGAGTATATGGAGCAGATTAAGAACAGCGGTGTAAAGGTCAGCGAGCCGGACATCGACAGCTTCAAAGAAGCGACAAAAGATTTCTATAAGAGGGATGAAATCAAGGAGCTTGTTAATCCGGAGCTGGTAGAGCTTGTAATGCAGAAGCTGGAAGAACACAAAAACAGCGGAAATTAATCCGGCATAATATGACATAAATAAATCTGACAAAATAGGAAGAATGGGTGGTTACCGTTTGCAGAACCGCATTGTTTCGCGGGTCTGTGAACGGTAACAACGGATGAGAAACGGATAGAGAGGTCGAGTATGAAAGTTATCAATCTAATGGTGGATCATGTGATAAAAGCCGTGATGGCGGTCAGCGGCATCGTCCTGCTGGCGGTGACATTCTGGCAGGTAGTCTGCCGGTATGTGTTGAAAGCGCCCCTGCCATGGAGCCAGGATATTATCAGGCTGAGTTTTACATACCTTGTATTTTGGGGAGCGGCTTACTGTGTACATGAAAAAGCAAACTTAAACGTAGACGTGTTTCTGACGGCGCTTCCGAAGAAAATCGGAAAACTGGCGGAAATCATAATTAATGTGGTACTGATTGGATTTTTTGCCTTCCTGTTATATATGGGAATCCAGTTTGCACAGACGGGCACGACCCAGACGACATCTTATCTGCCGATTCCGATGTCCTGGTATTACATGAGCATTCCAAGCGCTGCGGCATTTATGATCTTTTACATGGTTCAGATTCTGGTGGAGCAGGTGAAAGAACTGCTTGGCATGGGAAAGGAGGAACAGTAGGATGGCGCTTATTTTATTTCTCTTTGTGTTATTTATAGCCGGAGTTCCGATTTGTTTTTCCCTTGGCTTAATCTCACTTTACGGAGTAGCGGCAGCCGGTTATCCCCTGTCCGTCATCACCCAGAGAATGTTCACTGGAGCGGACAGTATCTCCCTCATTGCCATTCCCCTGTTTATTCTGGCAGGAGGACTGATGGTCCAGGGAGGCATGTCCAGGCGTATCGTGGATTTTGCAGACGCCCTGATTGGCCATTTCCCCAGCGGACTTGCCATGGTCAGCATCCTGGCCTGCATGTTTTTCGCTGCCATCACCGGTTCCGCCATTGCGGCTACCGCGGCGATCGGCGGTATCATGATTCCTCTGATGAAGGAAAAGGGATATGAGAACACGTTCTCGGCTCCCCTTCTGGCCTGCGGCGGTTCGATCGGGCCGGTTATCCCGCCCAGCATTCCGCTTCTGCTTTACGGAACCATGGCCAGCGTCAGTATCGGAAAGCTGTTTATCGGCGGATTTATCCCGGGCATTATCATGGGCGTGGGCCTGATGATTTACAGCTTCTATGTGGGTAAGAAACGCCATTATGTCGGACGTGAGCAGAAAGCGCCGGCAAGTGAGGTGTTAAAAACAGGAAAAGACGCACTGCTGGCGCTGATCATGCCGGTTATCATCATCGGCGGCATTATGAGCGGTATCTTTACAGCGACGGAATCGGGTGCAATCGCCTGCGTCTACTCCCTGATTATCGGAATTTTTGTTTACCGTGAACTGAAGATTAAAAACCTATGGGGCGTGTTTATCGACAGCGCCAAATCCACGGGCCAGGTTCTGATTGTCGTTGCTTTTGCATCCCTGTTTACCTGGATCATCACGGTTAACCAGGTTCCGCAGCAGGTCAGCGCATTCCTGACGGCCAACATCGGAAATAAGTACCTGATGCTCCTTGTCATCAACATCGTACTCTTAGTTGCGGGAACATTTATTGATACAACCAGCGCTCTGGTCATCTTTACACCGCTGTTCCTCCCGATTGTACAGGGCCTTGGAATCGACCTTCTTCACTTTGGCCTTGTAATGACGGTCAACCTGACAATCGGTATGTGTACGCCTCCGCTGGGCGTCTGCCTGTTCGTATCGGGAACCATTGCGGAAGTGTCGCTGAAAGACCAGATGAAGGATTTGCTTCCGATGCTGGCGGTTCTGCTGATTGTCCTGCTGATTATCACATACATACCGGCTACGGTTACATTCCTGCCTAACCTGATTGGATAGGGCTTGACAAACGGGAAAAAACTCCCTATAATGTCAAGTACTTAAACTTAATACCTAATAATAAAGGCTTTGAGGGGAACAAGTAGTAATCTGCAGGACGCACAGAAAGCAGCCGGTCGATGAGAGGCGCGCAGGTTGGCAGACAGACGAATACATCCCGGAGCCGCGCACCCAACGGAATTGTTTAAGGATTTCCCAGTAGGCTGCGACGTATAGGCATACGTTACCGTGCCGGAGTATCTTCTGCCTGAACGGCTGGATGTACTTACTGAGGCAGGCAGTGCGAGCTGTTTGCAAATGAAGGTGGTAACACGGGATATTGCCCCGTCCTTTTAGCGAAGGACGGGGCTTTTGCATTAACCGCTTAGTAAGGTCTTATCGAACTTAGCGGTTAAGCACACCTGTGAAACGAGCGCGTCCTCTGCGCGACATTGAACATGGTGTTTCACTGCAATTACCGCTTAGTGAGGTCTTTTCGAACTTAGCGGTTAAGCACACCTGTGAAACGAGCGCGTCTTCTGCGCGACATTGAACATGGTGTTTCACTGCAATTACCGCTTAGTGAGGTCTTATCGAACTTAGCGGTTAAGCACACCTGTGAAACGAGCGCGTCCTTTGCGCGGCATTGAACATGGTGTTACAGCAAGAATGGAAAAGGAGAATCACGATGAAAATCTACGAAGAGTTAGTTGCCAGAGGCCTGATTGCCCAGGTAACGAACGAAGAAGAAATCAAAAACATGATTAACGAAGGAAAAGCCACATTTTACATTGGCTTTGACCCGACTGCGGACAGCCTTCATGTAGGCCATTTCATGGCGCTCTGCCTGATGAAACGTCTTCAGATGGCGGGAAATAAACCGATTGCGCTTTTAGGCGGCGGTACGGGAATGATCGGTGATCCGTCCGGAAGAAGCGATATGCGACAGATGATGACGGTGGACACGATTCAGCACAACTGTGACTGCTTCAAGGAGCAGATGAGCCGTTTTATCGACTTCTCCGAGGGCAAGGCCATGATGGTAAACAATGCGGAGTGGCTGATGGATCTCAACTATGTGGAGCTGTTACGTGAAGTAGGACCGCACTTCAGCGTAAACCGCATGCTGACGGCGGAGTGCTACAAGCAGAGAATGGAAAAGGGCTTAAGCTTCTTAGAGTTTAACTATATGATTATGCAGAGTTATGACTTCTATATGCTGTTCCAGAAGTACGGCTGCAACATGCAGTTCGGCGGCGATGACCAGTGGAGCAACATGCTGGGCGGAACCGAACTGATCCGCCGTAAGCTGGGCAAGGACGCCCACGCCATGACCATCACCCTCCTTCTGAATTCCGAAGGCAAGAAGATGGGCAAGACGCAGTCCGGCGCAGTATGGCTGGATCCGAAAAAGACGACTCCGTTCGAGTTCTACCAGTACTGGAGAAACGTGGGAGACGCCGATGTATTAAAATGCTTAAGAATGCTTACCTTCCTTCCGCTCGAGCAGATTGACGAGATGGACAAATGGGAAGGCAGCCAGCTCAACACGGCGAAAGAAATCCTGGCATACGAGCTTACAAAGCTGGTACACGGCGAGGAAGAAGCAGAGAAGGCAAAAGAGGCGTCCAGAGCGTTATTCTCAAGCGGAAATGCTGCCGATATGCCGACGGCCGAGCTTACAGAGGAAGACTTTACAGGGGATGAGATCGATATTCTCACTATCCTCCAGAAATCCGGTCTGGCTCCGTCGCGTTCCGAGGCAAGGAGAAACGTGGAGCAGGGCGGCGTAGCCGTAGACGGCGAGACGGTAAAGGATACAAAGGCCGTATTTACAAAGGCACAGCTCTCAGGGGACGGAGTGGTTGTAAAACGCGGTAAGAAGAACTTTAAAAAGGTAGTTTTAAAATAAGATAGTTATCGTTTAAACTAAGGCCGTTTTAATATCAATGCGAAATCAATAAAAAGCGCCGGGAAAGCTGCAAATTGGCTTTCCCGGCGCTTTTGGCCCTGCGTTTACTCCCATTTAAAAAACAGGAGCGAAATTCCGCCGCAGACAACGCCAATCACAACCATCACAATCAGAGGCACCGTTACATGTTCAAGCGGCAGGCCGAGTGATGTGGCTTTTAAGAGCTTGATTCCCTGGGTCAGGGGCAGCACACCGGCTATTTTTTGCAGAACCGGGGGCATCACCTCATACGGCAGCGTGGCGCCGGAGAAAATCAGCATTGGAAAATACAAAAGGCTTGCAAGGATACCGGCAATTTTAGTATTTGGAGAAACGCCTCCCACCATCATTCCAATGCTGAACATGGAGAGCATGACAAGGAAAAATGTGCCGATAAACGGAAAAAAGTCTCCCTTAAGGCGCATGCCGAAAAACAGGGTGGAAACCAGATAGACCAACACCAGTGCGATCAGCGAATAAATCATATAGATGGATACCTGCACCGACAGCAGAAGAACCGGGCTGGAGGGCGTGATTTTAAAGCGCTTGAGGATTTTTTTCTGACGGTAATCGGAGATTACAAGCGGCAGGCCCATCACGCCTCCGGCGCAGACCGCGATTGTCGAGACGGCGCCGAAGGACTGTTCTAAAAAGGTATAATCCGCGCCGGGAGAGGCGGGTTTTCCGCCATAAATGATTCCCATCAGCGCGGTCACAACCACCGGCATGCAGATGGCAAAAATGACCATGTCCATTCCGCGGAAAGAAAGTTTCAGCTCTGTTTTTAACATCGTAATAAATTTATTCATCTTCGTATTTCTCCTCTCCTGTAAACCACAGATAGGCATCTTCCAGCCTGTCGTACGGGCTTTTTTCTATTGCTTCGGCCACCGTGCCGCAGAAAACAAATTCCCCGTCTTTTAAAATACCGATTCTGTCGCAGAGTTCTTCCACCTCATCCATGAAATGGGAGGTTAAAAAGATGGTCAGTCCCTTACCCTTCAGTTCCTTCAGGCTTTTCCATACACTCCTTCTGGCCTTTGTGTCGAGTCCCGTGGTCAGTTCGTCCAAAAATACGACCCGCGGATTAGGGATCAGCGCCAGTACAATGAACAGCCGCTGTTTCTGGCCGCCGGACAGTTCACTTACCGGGCTTGGTTTCTTTTCCGCAAGGCCGAACTGCTTAAGCAGCCCGTCATAGTCTGCCGGGGATTTGTACAGACAGGCCGTCTCCTCACATAACTCATTTACCTTGATTTTATCGGGATAATTTACTTCCTGGAACTGGACGCCGACCTGCTCGAATAATTTTTTACGTTCCTTCTGAGGATTCATTCCCAGAATGGAGATTTCTCCCCGGTCGGCTTTTCTGGTGCCTAAAATACACTCGATGGTTGTGCTTTTTCCTGCTCCGTTTGCGCCGAGAAGACCATAAACTTCGCCTCCCGCAACGGTTATGTCAATATTTTTGATTACGTTTAGTGTGCCGTAGGACTTTTCCAGACCGGACACCCTGATGGTTGTCTGCATACCATATCCTCCTTTATTTGATAAAGAGAGGATATCACAGGGAGGAAGGGTGGTGGGAAAGTGGAGACTTTATAGTTTCATCTGCTCCATTTTTTCGATCCGGGTGAGTACATAGTTCATATTGCTTTTTGCATCCGCAAGGGAGGAGAGCAGCTTATCGCAGGCGGTAATCACGTCTTCATCCGGTGCGGGGGTATCGATCTTTTCGCGGATACTGGCGGAAGGATTTGCATCGAGGGACGACAGCATCCTCAGAATTGCCGTCAGTGAGTAATTAGCGCACCGCAGGGAACGTATCATTTTAAGCCGTTCAATATCCTCACAAAAATAGGCGCGGTACCGGTTTTTCCTGCGTTTGACGGTAATGAGGCCGTTGAGTTCCCAGTTGCGGAGCGTGTCCATCGAGATCTGTAAAAGTTCTGCCGCCTCTTTACGGGTATAGACGGAACCGTCTTTTTGTGAAAGGGACGCCGCGCCTTTCAGAATCTGTCCGGCAATGGCGATGGCCTCCTCCGCATGTCTTGTTTCCAGTTCCACCTGCTCCAGATAGCGCGCCACCCTTTGCCTGGCATCCCGGTAATCTCCTGCGGCGGATACTTTGATGATTTCGACTGCCTGTTTTCTGAGGCCGTTCTGCAGTACTTCCGCCCGGAGGGCGGCCCTGGCCAGCCGGAACTGTTCAATGTGCAGATCGGTAAAGACCCGGTAACCGTTACTCATGCGTTCAGGAGCCGGAATCAATTTGCACTGTTCATATAAACGCACGGTATTTACATGGATACCGATGATTTTTGCCACTTCATTTGTTTTGTAAGTTTTCATTTATGAATACCTCCGTCTCCATCATACTACAAAAAATAAGGCTGGTGTATTAGTGTAGGGTTTTATTATAACCGGATTTTAAGATCTGCACTATTATATGAATCTTTCACGGGCCCCGGATAGCTGACGCATAGCGGCCGAAGTGATTCTGCGGTTGTTACTTCCCTATATTGCGCGTGAAAACACCTCGTGGGATATTACCGGTGAACAGGAACTGTGGTTTCTGCCGCAGCCGGAAACTTTGTTAAACGGATTGAATGTACGGTTCCTGATGTGATAAGATAACGGTATAAGACAGGAAACATAGGGCAGAGAAAGGGGGGCGCCATGACGAAACACAAGTTAATGCCGGGAACCACCGTACTGATTGCGGGTGTTCTGGCAGCGGTTTTACTTGGTGGTGCGGTAAGTGCCGCAGCGAATACCGGAACCGGGGATGTAAAGGGGCCGGTATCCCAGGAGAAGGCCGTTATCTATGAAAATGTGGAAATGCGCCGATACGAAGGGGAGAGCGGCCATCCCTATATCCATGACATTAAAACAAACGGAACGGATCGGGGAATAGCGGGCTATAAACAGGGGAAATTGGCCTTTGACCGTGACGGTAATCCCCTGAAAATTGACTGGTGGAGCCTGGACACCGATTTAGAATATGAATATTTCTATCTTTATGAGAATGATTCGTCCGGACTTGCCTCAGGCGGGACGGAAGATGTATTTGGCGGCTGGTCGTTGAATCTCATGGGTGAAGACGATAATGTGGCAGATATTTCCTATATACTGTATTGCGATAAAGAGATTACGTTTGAGGATGGAACCGTATGGGAAAACCCGGATTTTGAGGGCTGGCTTTCCGCTTACTGCGGTAAAAAGACCGATGTTAACGTTTTGGAGTCTTATTATCCTTACGTACAAAAAATTGATATTAACGATACAAAATAATGCAAAAGAGAGTGGAGGAGGAAATCACTCAGGAAACGGGCCGGCCCTCTGGCATGAAACAATGACAGGCATGTATCGGAGCCTTAAAGAGATAGGATAAAGAGGAAAAATTAAGAAGACCAATAAAGACACTAAAAAAGGCGTCCCGCATCATGCAGGAGGCCTTTTCTTTAACTATCTTTTTTATTGTAAAAATGCAGCCGTACTGTGATGCCGCGGCTGATAAAGAATTACTGCAGCGCTATTTTATCGGTTAGAACCGGATCGGAGGCAGGACCGGAGGAATTCCGATCGGCAGAGTCGCCGCCCGGGAAGATGACAACCTTTGAGGCGTGGATGATTTCATTGCCGGAAGCGTCGGTCATATTACGGTCGGGCCATACAAGACAGGTGGTGCCGGAGGTGAGATCTTCCGGAGTGACGATATTCCTGGTCAGGTAGGGGAGGACGGTTGTCTCGCTGTCAATGCCGTATACCATACCGCGTTTTGTTGTAAGCTGCCAGCCCGATTCACTGTTTCCGGTAAGCTTAACGGCTGTTTCATAGGACGGAGCGGCAAAACCGGCCGGGATCTGGCAGATAATCATCTCGGCGTGGGACTGCGGAGGCAGGCTGAGGGCCATGGCCGGACTTATGTAGGCATAAACCATCTCTCCGTCCTTCAGGGAATCGGCGGATACGGGATAACCGTTCAGGGCATCCAGAATCCGTGTTTCATCTGAGATGTTCAAAACCAGTGCATCGAGTGTCGTGTCTCCCTGAATATGATTGAGCATCAGGCGCTCGCCCTCATGGGAAACCGTACCGTAGACACGGTACAGATCGAGAGAACCCTGGCCGTCCTCAGCGGCAATGGCTTTGGCCGGACTCGAAAATGCCATCAGCACAGTAGCCGCGAGCGCTCCGAGAAGCACAGGCGCCTTTCTGGTGATAAATGCGGATAATCTGAAATTCTTCATACAAATCTTCTCCTTATCATCTTAGAATAGTCTATTTAAATCGTGATACCCTCATTTTACCAGAAAACGGGTCAGAATGGGGGCATTTAAAAGAAATGTCAGGAAATCTTCGGATATTACCGTTTCCTTAACTTTTTTGACGGAAGGAATAGACAGAGCCGCTTAGTAAAGTAAATCCGATTAGAAGAACAGATGCTCTATCAGGATTTTTGTGCCCATTATAATAAGGATAACGCCTCCTGTAAATTCGGCCTTTGATTTGTATTTCATGCCGAAAAGATTGCCCGCCTTGACGCCCACGACAGAGAGAAAGAAGGTGATAATACCGATAAAGGAAACAGCCGGCACAATATGGACACTCAGGAAGGCAAGAGTAACGCCGACGGCCAGAGCGTCGATGCTGGTAGCAACTGCAAGCACGGCCATGGTTTTAAAATCCACGGAGGGATCGAGTTCTTCCTCATCGCAGCGGCAGAAAGATTCCTTGACCATATTGGCGCCGATGAGAACCAGCAGGATAAAGGCAATCCAGTGATCCACAGAGGTGATGGCCTCCTTAAAATGGTAGCCGAGATAATAACCAATCAGCGGCATTCCGGCCTGGAATCCGCCGAAGTAGAGGCCGATAATAAGAGCATGTTTTTTATTCATACGTTGCATGGAAAGTCCCTTACAGACTGCGACGGCAAACGCATCCATCGAAAGACCCACGGCGAGGATAAATAGTTCGATTAATGACATAGGAGATCCCCCTGTTCGTTTATTGATATGCGGGAAGCCGGCTGTCTCATGCGCAACCTCGCGGAGCTTTTGCGCTGCCGCGCGGTTGCTTCAGCAACCATTTACCTCTGCGCGGCATGTGCATCCTCGCGGAGCGTTTTTGATTCATAGGACGTAATTTCCTATGAATCAAGAAAAGACTTATCTGCAGCATGAACCGCAGATAAGTCTCATTATTTAAAGTTAAGCCAGATATTTCTATCAGTATGTTGACCAAACTACACAAACGTGCTAACTACTCCCCTATCTCTGTACGATTTTATAGGAAGCGAGAAAAAAAGTCAACAGGGAAATGGGTGAAAAATAAGTATGCGGCAGGGATGGATCGGGGGCGGGGAGGGGTGAGTCTTCAGTCCCGGGCTTTAGATGGTCGCGGGGTGGGGAATCCGGGCAGACTGTGGCCGGGACTGAAGGCGCAGCCGCCAACCTCTCTATCCGTTCGCCAACCTCCCCACCCGTCCGCCATCCTTTCAACGATCCCCATTTGACTTGACATAATAGAACGAAAATATTACTTTCCTTTTACATTTCCTATACAGAAGCATGATTTCCCCTTTTCTGCAAATGTCTTATACTGCGAATTGTAAAACAAATGAGTGAGCATGAAATGAGTTTAAAGGAGAAAAGAGGATCATTATGAAAAAAAGATTTCAGAAATCAATAGCAATTTTAGGCGCGGCAGTTTTAATGATGGGGCTTGCGGGATGCAGTTCTTCTTCTGAAGCGCCGTCCACGGCAGCTCCGGCGGCGGATACGGGTGAGGTGCAGGCGGCGGATACAGAGGCGGCGGATACGGAAGCAGCAGAGGCCCAGGGCGATTTGAGCGGTTCCATCACACTGGCAGGCTCCACTTCCATGGAGAAATTTTCCAATGCTCTTGCAGAGGCATTTATGGAGAAATATCCCGACGTGACGGTGCAGGCCGAGTTTACAGGTTCTTCCGCAGGCGTCGAAGCGGTACTCGGCGGACAGAGTGATATCGGAAATTCTTCCAGAAACTTAAAGGATGAGGAGAAGGGAAAGGGAGCTGTAGAAAATATTGTGGCAATCGACGGAATTGCGGTAGTGACGGATCCGGCCAATACAGCGGCAGACCTTACGAAGGAGCAGCTCATCAATATTTATAACGGCACAATCACAAACTGGAAGGACGCAGGCGGAGCGGATCAGCCTGTCGTAGTGGTAGGACGCGAGGCAGGTTCCGGTACAAGGGGCGCTTTTGAGGAGATTCTCAAACTGGAGGACGCCTGCAAATATGCCAACGAGCTGGATTCCACAGGCGCTGTTATGGCTAAGGTGGCGTCCACACCGGGCGCTATCGGATATGTGTCACTCGATGTAATCGACGACACGGTTAAGGTGCTGACCTTAGACGGAGTGGAGGCCAATGAGGCGAATATTAAAACTGGTGATTACTTCTTAAGCCGTCCGTTTGTGATGGCGACCAACGGTGAGATTTCTGCCCAGAGCGACCTGGTAAAGGCATTATTTGACTATGTGTATTCCGCCGAGGGTGACGAGCTTATCCAGTCCGTAGGGCTTATCACGACAAAATAAATAGAGCAAATCAGACAGAGAAAGAAACATCATAACGGGCCGCTGTAACTGAGAGCAGAAAGCTTGAAAATGCGAAGCTTCAAACTTGGTACGGCGGCCTGTGCCGTTGTCGTCAGGGGTGTGCCGTCATTCCTGAATCTGTCCGGTTGGAAGGAGACACAGATGCATGAAAAGAACTTTTCCATTTTTGGCGGCCATAAAAGTAAATCGGCTGTAGAAAAAGGGGCGGAAGTCATTTTTACCGCCTGCGGCCTGCTGGCAGTCATAGCGGTATTTTCCATTACGTTATATATGATTATCAGTGGTACACCGGCGCTCTTCAAGGTGGGGATTCTCGATATCCTTTTTGGGAGTGTCTGGAAACCGACGGCGGATCCTGCTATGTTTGGAATCCTTTATGTGATTCTCACTTCCATTGTCGGTACTTTTATGGCGATTCTGATCGGTGTGCCGATCGGCGTTTTCACGGCCATCTTTCTGGCGGAGGTGGCGCCTCCGAAACTGGCCGCCTGTGTCCGGCCGGCCGTGGAGCTGCTGGCCGGGATTCCGTCGGTCATATACGGCCTTTTGGGAATCCTGATTCTGAATCCCCTGATGTACAAACTGGAGCTTAAATTATTCGCAGGTTCCACGACCCATCAGTTTACCGGGGGAGCCAATCTGATTTCGGCGGTGTTAGTGCTGGCGGTCATGATTCTTCCGACCGTCATAAGCATCACGGAATCGGCGCTCCGGGCGGTGCCGAAGCATTTAAAAAGCGCTTCACTGGCTCTCGGCGCAACCCATATCCAGACCATTTTCAAGGTGCTGGTTCCCGCAGCCAGATCGGGCATTATCACGGCGGTTGTACTCGGCTGCGGCCGGGCGATAGGAGAGGCCATGGCCATCAGCCTGGTATCGGGAAGTTCCGTGAATCTTCCGCTTCCATTTAACTCCGTCCGGTTCCTGACGACCGCGATTGTGGCGGAAATGTCATATTCCCAGGGACTCCACAGAGAGGTCCTTTTCACAATCGGGCTGGTCCTCTTTGTATTTATTATGTTTATCAATACGGTACTGACCCGCATGTTCCAGAAAGGAGGGGTGGAGAATGACAGGTAACGCAAGTATTTACAACAAAAAGACCCGCGCTTCCGATCGGGCGCTTACGGCGCTTATTTATCTGGCGGCCGTCATAGCCATCGGCATCCTTGTGGGAATCATGGGGTATGTATTTGTGAGAGGCATCCCGCAGATTTCCTGGCAGTTTCTTTCCACGGTACAGAGCGCAAGAAAAGGGACGTTCGGAATTCTGGGAAATATCGTAAATACGCTGTACATGATTGTGATGACGCTGGTTATTGCGGCTCCCGTGGGAATTGGCTCAGCCATCTACCTGAATGAGTACGCAAAGCCGGGAAAAATGGTGAGAACGATTGAATTTACAACGGAAATCCTTTCGGGAATCCCGTCTATCCTGTTCGGCCTGTTCGGCATGGTGTTTTTCGGTTCCGCGCTGAAGCTTGGATACTCCGTGCTGACCGGATCCTTTACCCTGACGCTGATGGTTCTTCCGCTTATCACGAGGAGCACCCAGGAGGCATTAAAGACGGTGCCCGACAGTTACCGTTCGGGCGCGCTTGGGATTGGCGCGACGAAATGGTATATGATCAGGACTATCCTGCTTCCCAGTGCGGCTCCTGGAATTCTGACCGGAATTATTCTTTCGGTCGGACGGATCGTGGGAGAGTCGGCGGCGCTCCTTTTCACGGCGGGAAGCGGTTTTAAGCTTCCCAGGGATTTGTTCGGCAAACTGTTTGAATCCAGCGGTACGCTGACAATCCAGCTATACCTGTCCATGCAGAAAGCAAAATATGATCAGGCTTTCGGCATTGCGGTCGTGTTGCTCGTAATCGTCCTGGGCATCAACCTCCTGACCAGATATCTGACGGGAAAATTCGATGTGACGAGGCTTAAATAGATGGAGGAAAGTATGGAAACCAAGATTGTTACCACGGATTTGAACCTGTATTACGGTTCCAACCACGCACTGAAAAATATCAACCTGGATATTTATACAAATAAAATTACCGCATTGATTGGACCGTCCGGCTGCGGAAAGTCCACTTACCTGAAGACGTTGAACAGGATGAATGATCTGGTGGATGGTGTAAAAATAGACGGCAGGGTCCTGATAGACGGGGAAGACATTTACGATTCCAAGGTGGATACGACGCTTTTACGTAAAAAGGTGGGCATGGTGTTCCAGCAGCCCAATCCGTTTCCCATGAGCATCTACGATAACATTGCCTACGGGCCGAGAATCCATGGCATTAAAAACAAGGGCCGGTTAGATCAAATTGTGGAGCAAAGCCTTAACGGAGCGGCTCTCTGGGACGAGGTGAAAGACAGGCTTAAAAAATCGGCGCTAGGACTCTCTGGAGGCCAGCAGCAGAGACTCTGCATCGCCAGAGCGCTGGCCGTGGAGCCGGAGATCCTTCTGATGGATGAGCCGACATCGGCTCTGGATCCGATTTCCACACTGAAAATCGAAGATTTAATGGATGAGCTGAAGCAGAAATATACGGTGGTGATTGTTACCCATAATATGCAGCAGGCAACACGTATCGCGGACTATACCGCATTTTTTCTGGTGGGTGAGGTAATAGAATACGCCCCGACAGGCGAGCTATTCTCACATCCGGCAGAGAAAAAAACGGAAGACTATATCACGGGACGTTTCGGCTGATGACAGCTTGACAGTGTTTATCCAGTAAACAGATTAGGAGGTAATAAAATGGCACCGAGAATGATGTTTGACCAGGAGCTTGTGGAGTTAAACAGCGAACTGGTAAAGATGAGCGGGATGGTGGAGAAGGCCATTGCAGACAGCTTCGAAGCCCTGAATAAAAAAGATTTTGTACTGGCGAAAAGGGTGATTAACGGCGACCGGACTGTAGATGAGATGGAGCGCAAAATCGAGAGCCGGTGTCTGTCCCTGATGCTCAGGCAGCAGCCCGTGGCACGCGATTTGCGACACATATCAACGGCCCTCAAGGTGGTGACGGATCTGGAACGGATTGGGGATCACGCGGCGGACATTGCGGAGCTGACGATCAGGATGAGCGATAACCGTTCATTTGTCGGAGTAAAGCACCTGCCGGCCATGGTAGACAATGTAAAAGCCATGCTGCGCGACGCCATCCACGCGTTTACCCAGCGCGATACGCAGGCCGCGGAGCAGATAGAGCTGAGGGACGATATGATAGACGCCTATTTTGATAAAGTGAAAAATGAGGTGGTGGAGCTGCTGAAATCTGATTCTTCGCAGTCGGATATGGCGGTGGATCTCCTGATGATTGCAAAATATCTGGAGCGGATCGGGGATCATGCGGTCAATGTATGCGAGTGGACGGAATTTTCCGATACGGGAACTTTAAACAATGTTCCTATTTTATAGGATGGATGGCTGCATATTCCATCTTCGCGCGAGTGTGTAACCTGCCGGAGCTTTTTTTATTTTAGGGGCGGCTTTCCTATGATATAAAAAAAGACAGGGCCGACACCTGATGGGGAATCAGGTCCGGCCCTGTGCTTTATTGTGAGTAGTGATAGTATGTGTTGAAAAAAGGAGAATATACATCTATATTAAAAAATTGTGGGGGAGGAGGTATCTCTTGCCGTTCTGCCGGGGGGGGTGAACGGTAAAATGGCTGTTTCTCCGTTTATTCAATGGCGATAAATTTCTTTTCCTCAACGGCCTTGCGCTGTTCCTCTTTCGGGAATACCAGTTTCAGAATGCCGTTTTCAAAAGAAGCGTGAATGTCTTCTTCTTTCAGGTTGTCGCCGAGATGGAAACTTCTGCGGCAGCTTCCGCTGTAACGCTCTCTGCGGATGTAATTGCCGTTCCCATCTTTTTCGTTATTCTCTGTGGTCTTCTGAGCGGTTACGGTCAGGTAGCCTTTCGAAAGTTCAGCGTGGATGTCTTCTTTTGCAAATCCCGGAAGCTCAATGTCAAGCTGATAATTTTCGCCCAAATCCTTGATGTCGGTTTTCATCACACCGGAACCGGAGCGGTTATGCTCGGAAGTAAGTCCCGGAAAACGGAACATGTCATCGAAAAAATTATCTACAAAGTTATCATTAAAAATGCTCGGTACTAACATAAGTCATTCCTCCTTATAATTATGTTTTTATGGTCGATGATGAAGAGCCTGTTCAGTCGGTTTTTGCTTTTCATCATGGGGTGATTCAGATACTTTCTATCTGTTCTAGATGTAATATAACACACATTATTAGCACTGTCAATAGGTGAGTGCTAATAAAATTGTGAAAAAATTGTGAACTATGAATGCCGAATTTACTAAACCTGCAAAGCCCTCGTGCTTATCAATATTACATCCGATGCCCTTCGGGAGTCATACATTATTTAGACGGTGTATAAATTATAGTAATACGTTTTATGCAGGTGAATACATGCAGCAGTTTATAGTGGAAGTGATGAACTCGTTCGGATACATAGGGATTTTTGTGCTGATTCTGGTTGAAAACCTGTTTCCGCCGATCCCGTCAGAAGTCATTCTCACCTTTGGCGGGTTTATGACCACCTATACGGCAATGAATGTGCCCGGAGTGATTGCCGCATCGACGGCCGGTTCCGTTTTTGGCGCGGTCATTCTTTATTATGCGGGGCGGCTGATACCAAAGGATATGCTGAAAAATATGCTGGAGGGAAAGATCGGGAAACGTCTTCATTTTGAACAGGAGGATGTGCAGGATGCGGAAGGCTGGTTTGACACGAAGGGTAAAAGTACCGTCTTTTTCTGCCGCTGTGTGCCGATTATCAGGAGCCTGATCTCAATACCGGCCGGGATGGCGGGTATGAAGATGGCTCCCTTTCTGATTCTGACTTTTGCCGGGAGCCTTGTCTGGAACACGGTGCTCGTAACGGCCGGAGCCGTTGCCGGGGCCTCCTGGGGGAAGATCCTCGGCGTGCTCGATACCTATTCAAACATCACGATCATTGTGGTGGGAATCGCGGCTCTGATCGGCAGTACAATCTATTTTGGAAGGAGAAAAGGCGAGGAACAGTAATAGGGAAGGAAAAAACAGGGAAATGGAATGAGAGAGCCGAAGAATGGGAATATTTTCTGTATGGAAAAATTAGATCCCAGATTGGCGGCAATCATTATATTGTTATACGTACATTATCTCCCTGGAATGATATGGGATAAAATGTGTATGGAAAAGAAAAAGCACTGGAAAAATGAGGACGGAGCGGAAAGCCCTGACGGCGGCAGTTCAAAGTGATGAAACCGGTAACTTCAGGGCATAGAAGACCGTCCTGATTCTGTCAAAGGTTATATAATAATTTGTATAACACTTTTCAAATCGTACAGGTATATGGATAAAAGGCGTGCCAGCCTGTATAATTTCCCGTAGAGGACGCGGGAACCGGGCGGTATTTATAACGGACGGTTAAGTTGGCGGGAAGGCGGCCTGCGGAAAATAAACAGAAGCGGAGGATGTAGGCATGAACACATTTGAAAAAGCGGCAAATGCAACTTATCTGACTGTCCTGAGCCAGGGACAGCTTTATGGAATACCCCTGAAATACGTTGTACATATCATACCGGTCCAGAAGATCAGGGAGGCGCCGGAACTTCCTTCTTATGTGAAGGGAAAAATTAAACATGAGGGAACCTCCATTCCCGTGATAGACTTAAGACTCCGTCTGGGGCTTGAGGAAACGGCCTGGGATGAGGAAACCTGCATTGTAGTCATGTATGTTCCAACGGGGACGGTTGGACTGCTTGTGGATGCCGCAGGGGAGATAAAAGAACTTGCAGACGGGGACTGCAGGATGGAGACGGAAGAGGAGAATCCATTTGTCCTCAAACAATGTATTAAAAATAAGCAGGAAATAAAAATCCTGGATTTAATGAAGGTAGTAATGATGTAAGGAGCTGGAAGGATATGGCATGTGCATCCTCGCGGAGCATTTTTTGATCCAGATGCCGTAATTTCCTATGAATGAAAAAAGAGCGCTGTTAAATTCGGCGCTCTTTTTGATATAGAAATGATGGAATCTGTAAAACCGGAAAACGCGTTAGTGAAGCGCTTTGATTTTGGGAAAATATTCAAACAATACTTTCGCAGTTATTTTCTCTTTTGGGACGAAGTGGTTTTTCCAGTATCGGCCGTCAAACGAGTTGTTCCGGTTATCGCCCATCATAAAATAACTGTCTTCTGGAACTTCAAAATGAAGACTCTCTTCCGGCTCCATGTCCTCACGCAGATAAGGTTCATCCAGGGGCGTTTCCGACCCGTTCAGATAGACCTCTCCGTCCCGGATGTCAATAATATCACCGGGAATGCCGATGATTCGCTTTACATAGTGGACGGTTTTTCCCTTTTTATTTATTTCGGAGTCACAGGCAGGGCAGACATCCGGCCGCTCGCCCTCGATCCGCCTGTGGCAGACCGGGCATTGCCAGCCAAAGACAAAGATGGCGATATCGCCTCGTTCCGGCTCCGTGAAATGGTAGTTGAGACGGGAACCGATGATCCTGCTTCCCGTCATAATGGTATTTTCCATGGAGTCGGAGGGAACATCGCTGTTGGCGATAATAAATGTGTTCAGGACAAAGGCAATGACAGCCGCGGTGGCAATAATCTGAATCCAGCTTATCAGTTCCGCCTTAAATCCCTTTTTCTCTTCTGAATTTTTATTCTCTGTTTTATTTTCCATATTGATTTTATCGACCTCGTTTATTTTCTGATTTGTCATGGTGAATAGTACTATTATACACATCCTGGGCTAAAAAGCAAACCTGCCGTCTGCGCCGGATGTCCCGGGAAAGTGTGTTAGTTACTGTTCACTCGGGAAGTATTCTGCGAGGTGTTTTCACGTGCTTTTCGTGAAAATCCCGAGTTCTGCGGCGCGATGCAACGAAAAGTGCGCGATGCGGTGTGAACAGTAACGTGAGTTAAGTCTCATGAAGCGGGGGATTGATGCAAATGCAGAAACCGGCCAGGAGGAACCCGTGAAGTGGACTGGTGATGCGAACTGTGTTAAAATGGGGATGGAACTGTGTTAAATGGGGGATGAAAACGGTGCTAAACGGGAGTTAGAGACTGTTTTAGACTGAGCATAATGACGGTGTTAAGCTGAGCATGCAACTGGAAACGGCAGACATTAGGGAGGATTTACTAATATGAAAGAAACGACAGACAGGGAAACACTGGAAGAAATACTTGATTTACTGGATGGCATGGGAATGCGGTACTGGATTGACGGTGGATGGGGAGTTGATATCATACTGGGCAGGCAGAGCAGAGAACACAGGGACATTGACGTGGACATTGACGGGGAATATACGGATGTTTTGCTGAAGGCCCTGGAAGATAAGGGATATGTGATTACGACAGACTGGAGGCCATGCCGCATTGAACTCAGCCATCCGCTTCTCGGATATATCGACATCCATCCTTTTGTTATTGCAGAAGACGGCAGCGCCAGGCAGGCCGACCCGGAGGGCGGCTGGTATGAGCTGCAGGCGGAATGGTTTTCTTCCGCCGTATTCGAGGGCAGGAAAATTCCGTGTATTTCGGCCGAGGCGCAGAAGCTGTTCCACACCGGATATGAGCCGAGAGAAGTGGATAAGGTGGATATGCAGAACCTGGACGCATTTTTAAAGGGACAGGATAAATTGTAGATGACACCGTTTTTTGGTATTGACTCTTCCGCAGCGTAAGGCTTTAAGATAGATTTAAAGGAAGGAGGATACGGTGAAAACGGTAAAAGAGGTGTCTGAGATAACGGGACTGAGCGTCAGGACATTGCGGTATTACGATGAAATCGGTCTGCTGAAACCTGCCGGACTGACAGAAGCCGGCTATCGGCTTTACGATGAAACAGCGCTTGAAAAACTGCGGGAGATTATGTTTTTCAGGGAGCTGGAAATCCCTCTGGCCGATATAAAGGAGATGATGGAACGGCCTGCCTATGATATAAAACAGGCTCTTTCACTTCAAAAGTCCCGGCTGGAACAAAAAAGAAACCACTTAAACGGAATTATAGAACTGATAGGCGATGATGTGGAGCACATCGGTAAAATGAATTTTGAAGCATTTAATGAGGAAGATATTGATAAAATCATAACCCATTCCCTGGAACGGCAGGGAAAGGAATCAATTGAGGCAATCATCGGTAAATTTGGGAGTATTGAGGCATACCGTGATTTTTTTGCCGAGAGTATGAAAGATGAAAAAATGAGTGTTCATTTCATTAAAATGTACGGAAGTAAAGATAAGGCGGTGGAGGCAAGCTTAAATTCCACGGGGGACGGTGGAGAACTTGAGAAAATGCGTGACGGGAACGACAGGATCTACAGATTGTTTGCCCGGGCTATGGAAACCGGTGATGAGGCCCTGGCGATGGAGGCGGTCAGAATGCTTTCCGAAAATTACAAGTCCATGTTCCGGATGGACAATGCCAGGTATCTGCTTCTGAGAGTGGCGGAGGATTATCTGGAGGAAAAGAAGGTTCCGGAGCTCATTGAGGCAACGGAAAAAGAGTACGGCCGGGGAATCACGGAATACATCGGCAAAGCTATCCGTCGTTACTTCGGTGAATAGCGTAAGGTTTAGAAAAATTAGAAAAATAGGAAAGAGTTCCTGTAAACCAGATATTATCATGGTTCACAGGAACTCTTTTCCGCGTTGTGAGTGCGTCTGATAGGAATCGAACCTACGCCTCAGGCTCCGGAGGCCGGCGCTCTATCCACTGAGCTACAGACGCATCTTCATTATTCTACTATATTTTATTTCTCTTGGCAAGGTCTTTTATAGAAGTTTTATTGCTTTTTATATTGGATTTTGCTAGAATAGAGCAGAACAACGGCCTCTGTAAAGCCGTTACGAAGTATGCAGTTAATAGTAAATAAAGTTGCCCCGACGAAGGGGATTAGCCAGTCTATCAGGAGGATACAGGATGGGAAGAAGCAGGAAAAAACAGCCCGACGGGCCGGTTCAGCCTGAAAACTCCGACCAGTCTGTGAATATAAACAGAGCGGACAGCGGGACAGCAGAGGAAAATAAAAAGACAGAGGATAGAACAGAGGTTGTAAAAAATGCCGCAAAAGATGATGCGCGAGAGAATGCGCCCGAGGCCGGGAAACATTTTTCCGGAGAACCGGTGACGAAAAAGGCATCGTCAAAAGAACTAACCGCGTTAAAAGAAACATTAACAGCTTTGGAATCATCAATGGAGAAAGAATCGCCAGCGGTCCCCAAAACACCAATGGTACAAGAATCACCAGCGGTCAAAGAATCATTAATGGTAAATAAATCACCGTCGGCGAAAGAATCATCAATGATAAAAGAATCACTGGCAGCGAAAGAATCACCGGCGGTAAAAAAATCATCAACGGCAAAAGATTCAACTACGATAGAAAATTCATCAGCAATCAAAGAAGTATCCACAATAAAAAAAACGCCGGTCGGAAAGACGCCTTTAAAAGAGCAGCCTGCAAAAGAGCCGGTGTCCCGGAAAGCGCCTTCAAAAACGTTATCATCTAAAGCGCCACCGTCCAAGGAAATCTTACCAAAAGAACATTTATCAAAGGAACCGTCAACAAAAGAATCATCGTTAAAGAAAACATCACTAAAAGAGCCATCAGCAAAAGAATCATCACCAAAAAAAATATCACTAAAAGAACCGCCTGCGAAAAAAGTACCGGACAAAGAATCGGCGGTAACACAGGCTAAGAAAAAAGAGATAAAGGAAGCACCGTCAAGAGAAAGGCCAAGAAGCAGGAAAGCGTCCGACACACAGAATCACCCCGTCGAAGTCCGGGAAGTTCCTGAGGCCGGGAAAAAATCGTCAGGTAAACCGGATACAAGGGTCAAACATTCCAGAAAACAGGGACAGGCCTCAGAACAGGCTCCTGGACAAGCACCGGCAGAGCCCCGGGACAGGCGGCGAAGCGCCTCAAGAGGGAAACAGACGGCGGCGGACAATGAACTGCGCCGTTATATTCTGCTGCTCAGCGTTCCGCTGATCGCCCTGATACTGGTGGTGGTACTTCTGATTTCAGGAAACTTCAGAGGTTCCGGGGAAGCAGTTACGGCTGCTCCGTCGAGACACAGCGTGGACACGCTTCCGGAAAATGCGGAGATACCGGTCATTGAACCGGATACTAAGGAATACTTCCACGACTTTGGAGGAAGCATTCTGTCCCAGGATACGGTTCCCGAGATTAACCAGTTGATGGAACAGTATTTCCTTGCGACTACAGATTGTGATATGGGGACATTTCTCCATCTTTTCACATCCCAGGACACCAGTGAGGAAGAGCGGTTCCGTCAGGACTTTGAAAAACAGAAACAGTATATAGAAGGATACCAAAATATCTCCTGTTACACGACCCCGGGACTTGATGAGAACTCCTATGCGGCATATGTCTATTATGAAATCAAATATGTCGGGGTGGAGACACCGGCGCCGAGCCTTGTCCAGATTTATGCGGTCAAGGGGGAAGACGGCATTTACAGAATCTTTGATCAGGAAATGTCACCGGAGCTGGAAGATTTCCTGGAACAGCTTTCGGTAAATGAAGATGTCAGGCTTTTGATTTCCCAGGTGGATCAGCAGGCAGAGGAGGCCATGGCGGCAGATCCGGCCCTGAACGAGCGGATTCAGTATATGAAGCAGGGACCCGACTATATGCGCGAAGAGGAAACCCCGGCACAGGAAAGCCAGGAGGGTGACACGGCGCAGCAGTAATCCGGAATAAATATTAAATGATAAAGAAGAGGCAGCAAAATGGATGTAAAAGATTTTTATTATGACTTACCACAGGAATTAATTGCACAGGATCCGCTGGAAGATCGTTCTTCTTCCCGTCTTCTGGTGCTGGACAAGGACACAGGTGAGATAGAGCACAGAGTTTTCAGGGATATTTTATCTTATCTCAGGGAAGGGGACTGTCTTGTCATTAACGACACAAAGGTAATACCCGCCCGCCTGATTGGAAGCAAAGAGGGAACCGACGCTAAGATTGAGGTCCTGCTTTTAAAACGAAGGGAAAATGACATCTGGGAGACGCTTGTAAAACCGGGGAAGAAGGCAAAACCGGGTACCGTTATAAGCTTTGGGGATGGCCTTTTAAAGGGCACGGTAATCGATGTGGTGGAAGAAGGAAACCGCCTGATTCAGTTCTCCTATGAGGGAATCTTTGAGGAAATCCTGGATCAGCTTGGACAGATGCCTCTCCCGCCCTATATCACCCATCAGTTACAGGATAAAAACCGCTACCAGACCGTCTATGCAAAGCATGAAGGTTCTGCGGCCGCTCCGACGGCGGGACTTCATTTTACAAAAGAGCTGTTACAGCAGATTGAGGATATGGGGGTCAAAATTGCCCATGTCACGCTTCATGTGGGCCTTGGCACATTCCGTCCCGTAAAGGTGGAAAACGTCCTGGATCATCACATGCACTCTGAGTTCTATATCGTGGATGAGGACGAGGCTGAGAAGATAAACAGCACAAAGAGAGACGGAGGCCGCGTTATCTGTGTGGGAACGACAAGCTGCCGCACCCTGGAATCGGCAACGGGAGAGGACGGAATCCTGAGAGCCGGAAGCGGCTGGACGGAGATTTTTATCTATCCGGGTTACCAGTTTAAAATTCTGGACTGCCTGATTACCAACTTCCATCTGCCGGAATCCACCCTGGTTATGCTGGTTTCCGCCCTGGCGGGACGCGAACATGTATTGGCGGCCTATGAGGAGGCTATTAAAGAGAGATATCGGTTCTTCAGTTTTGGGGATGCGATGTTTATTATGTGAGGATTTAGTTGAGATGCGAGGACGCCTCTGTAAGACGGCGGACGGGGGAGTGGGTTGGATGGATGAGTCTTCAGTCCCGGTTTATAGGTTGTGGTGAGGGGGAATCCAGGAGAAAAGATTCCTACGGGGACTCGCTTCCGCTTGTGGAGCGCACAGCGGATGCTAAGACGTCAAAGAACGCCGTCTAAGCACCGGCGGGCTCCAATGTCCCCTTCGGAATCTTTTATCCTTCCTTCCCCGGGCAGGTTGTCGACGGGACTGAAGACTCAGCGAAGTGTGTTGCCCCGTCCGCCGGCTTCAGGGGCTGATTGTCTCTTTCGTCAAGTGCGGAGGGAGGTATTGTCGCGGCCACTATGTAGTCGTGAACTTTTTACTTTAAGAAGGTATCTCGGGCTGGATTCAGAGAAAAATCCAAAGCTAAATTTAATGATGAATCAAAAAATTCAATGATTTTTCAATGATAGATCAGGCACTAAAGCTCAGACTCATCAATTGAATACCATGCAGAAGGCATTCTTCTGGAATTCGGGGAAAAGTAGTGGCAGAGACAATCCCTCCCCCCTTTGAAGGAATAAGAACAGATCAGCGGCCGCAGGCCGGGGGTCGGGATGGCGAAAACCTTCGCGTCTTCAGTCCCGGGGCATAACCTTCCCGTGGAGAATCCGGGAGAAAAAGATTCCGGAGGGAACCTGGGAGTTCATCGGCACTTACCGAGGTCTTTTCGAGGTTAGTGTCCGTTATGTACTCCAAAGAGCGCAAGCGTTTCCCGGAGGAACTTTTTCTGCCCGGATTCCCCACCCGCGACAACCTGCAGGCCGGGACTGAAGACTCACAACCTCCCCTCACCATCCCGAACTCCGACCGTCCCGGCGGCGTTCTCATTCCTCAATAAAATCCCTAAATAATAATCATATAGCGACTCCAACAACGAAAAGTATGCTTCGCGAACTTTTCATTGCCACTCAATAAAAAATGGGATACCGAAAATTCATTTCATGAGTTTTCGGTATCCCTATGTTTATGAAAAAAAGGAGTAGTATGAAAAAACGTTTTTATTGCTTCTAAAGCTGGCCCCCCGGTTCTATACCAGATATTCCTCGATATAATGCGAAGCCACGGCCCCGTCGGCGGCTGCGGTTACGATCTGGC